>JACDEU010000019.1 GCA_013816245.1 Actinomycetota bacterium
GAAGGCGGACAAGCTCCTGATCAAGCCAGCAGCGGGCGCCAGACCGGCGCCGCCGCGCACACGCGGACAGATCATTCCCAAGGCACGCACACGGCGGCCAGTCACCCGACGAGTCACACGCGGCACGACGACAACCAGGCTGGCAACCACCCCAGACGGAACCACCGCCCGAGTCTTACCGTCTCCCGAGACGGTTGGCCAGCGCCCGGGGTGTACCTTCGGGTGAGTGCCGCAGAAGACTCCGGTCCAACTTACGTTGGACCGCTTCGGCCGTGACCAGTGTAAGACTTGGCGATAATGCGACTCCTGGCGGCGATCAGTGCGGTTGGCCTCGCGGCGCTGACGAGCGTGATCGCACCGTCGGCCTCGTCTGCGGACGGTCGCACCATTCCTTGCGCGCAGTCGATCGCTACCACGAAGTTCCCGTACCTTGGTAGCAGCCGCCCTGAGGGTCGCTACCGCCAGGTGCTCGGCGTCGTTGCGGTGCCACCGGCCTACATGCGGCAGGTGGTTCCCACCAACCAGAAGCCGTGGGCCTACTGGCACAAGCAAGGAATCGTCATCCGCGCAACCGGCCAATTAGTCACCGTGAGCGTGCCCGCGAGGTGGCGCAACCTAGCTGCCATCACCTGGGGTAACGGCATCGGCCCCGTTCGCTCGCTCCGTATTCAAGCCTGCAGGACGTCGGCGGATGTCGGACATGCCTTCGCCGGTGGCTTTCTCCTCCGCTCACGCGCGGCGTGTATCCCGTTGATTTTTCGCGTCGGCAAACGGACGGCCACGGTGCGATTCGGGGTAGGGCAAAGGTGTCGCCGGTAAGCACACGCAGGTGCGCCAGTGTTCGGGAATGGTCCCCGACCTCGAAGGCCATACTTCCGGCGCGCGGGCTAATCGATCACCGGTTACGGCGGAACCCGAGCCGCCACGACTAAACAAACCTCGTATCCGCCAGACTCATATAAGGGTGAGGCGAAGAGGGGCGACGTTAGCGCAGCTTGAGAGTCTCTATCGCGACCGCTTCGAGCATTTCGCTCGCGTAGCTTCAGCGATCTGCGGCGATCTCGACCGCGGTCGCGACGTGGTTCAGACGGCGTTTGTGACAGCTGTTCTACAACGTGGGGCTTACCGGGGCACCGGCGCACTCGAGGCTTGGGTCTGGAGAATCGTGGTGACCGAGGCACGAGGTGTAGCGCGCGAGCCGCAGCCCGAGCAGCTCGGCGTCGCGGACAGCGATTCGGGTGTGAACGGGCAGTGGGATGATCCACTGAAAGTGAGAACCTGGATCGCCGGTCTTCCCGAGCGTCAACGCGAGGCGCTGTTCCTGCGCTACTACGCCGATCTTGACTACCGCGCGATTGCAGAAGTCCTGGACATCGAGATCGGCACCGTGTCGGCGACACTCAGCGCGGCTCACCAGACTCTACGGAAGAGGCTAAGGGAGGTTCGGCGATGATCGACGTGGAGGACACGCTGCGCGCAGAACTGCATCGGCTCGTCCCAATCGACTCACGCCGCGACTGGAAGCAGGTCATCACTGACGCGAGACTTGAGCGCAACCCACGGCGTTTCTTTGAGGGGCGGTTGCGAGCGCGGCGTCGGCTTGTCGTCGTCTTGGTAGTACTTGCCGCCATCCTGATCCCTCTCGCTGCGTTTGTAGCGGCGAAAAACTGGTGGTTCTCCGCACAGCAGGTTCGCTGCTCGAAGCCGCTCATTCGTGACTGGTACGTGGATGGAAGGATCGACGGGCACTACCGCGTCAGTTGCTATCAGGCCGCTCTCGCCCAAATCCCGGACAATGCGGTCTACAGGACCCTCCGCCAAGACGTTTCGCAAGCGCTTTCGACAGGCACTGATCGGTTGACCGACAAGGGTACAGCGGTCGGGCCACAGACGATTGTTCCGGCCCCGGTCACGCAGTCCCCCTTAGAGCGTAAGCCAGAGCGTAAGTCGACAACTCCTTGGATCCTCCTTCTCGCGGCGATCGGGGCATTCGTCTTGTTACTGCTTGCCTGGCGTATTGCTCGCTGGCGCAAGCGAGGCCCTTCGTAATGCCGGCGCCTAGGTCGGGTAACAGCTTCGAGATGCAGCGCTGTTGCATGCGCGAGCGTCCTTTCACTCGATGCCGACGAGGCTGCATCAGTGGTATATCCGTGTCGTGGACGAGGTCTAGCTCATGCCGAAAGGGCGACGAACCAGCGACCCACTTCGCTGTCGAGCCAGCGCTCGAGCTGCAGGCCGGCCTCGGCCAGCGCGGCATCGAGTTCGTCCCGATCGGCGAAGACGCGCATCGCGAACTTGTGCTGCCAGCTGCGCCCTACGGCCTCGTACTCGACCTCTCCGTGGACGACACCATCCTCGGTCCGCTCGATCCGCAGATGCGAGGTCACGTCGCCGAGTTGCGTCGCACCCTGTTCAGGGCGCCAACCCAGCGCGAGTCCCTCGACGACTACCAGGTCTGCATGCCGAAGGCAGGTCTCGAGGAAGGCCCGCCGCTGACGGCGGGCGCGTTGATCAGGTTGCTCGCAAGCAGCGCTGCGTCAAAGCGTCGCCGGAGATCCAGTTGCTCGATGCGGGCGCAGATCGTCTCGGCCTCTTGAACGTGTGCGAGCATCTCCGGTGACTCGTCCACGGCAGTGACGTGGAAGCCGAGCCGGATGAGCTGCCGTGTGATGCGCCCCGTGTCGCAGCCGAGCTCAAGAATCGAGCTGCCCCCAGCCACCGCCCGCGCTACGCAATCGCCCTCGCCGAGCTCCGGTAGGAGCGGGTACAGGTCGACCGGGCTCCCATCCGGAGCGACGCTCGTGGGCCGAATCCTGTAAGGAGGGCGCATTTTGAGACCCTAACCGCGGATCCGCCAGATGCCTCGGCTATTCGCACGCTTAGGAATTGCCTGTGTCGCAGCGTGCCGTGACGGAGTCGTCACGATTGTGCGTGACGCTTAGCGTGACCGAGGTCACATTCTTTCCGCCGTAGCCGGTACTTGACGTCGCATACTCGATCGGGATGCCATCATCGAGTTTGTGTCCGAGGATGTCGCAGGTGACAGCGTCGCCAGGTCGCAACCACTCGGCTGGGAATGTTCTCTGCGTGCCTGGCAAGACCGCTTCGCGTCGCCGCGGAAGCATGTGAGCGTTCAACGACTGGAAGCCGATTCCGAGCCGTCGGATCATCGCCATCTGTGGCGTCCAGCAGGTCGAGGTATGGGTGTGGATCCGTCGGCCGCGCAGCCGCCCGGTGATCGTGATGTCCCACCAGGAAAAGGTGCCGCCGTAGCAGCTGAACGGCTTCGGGTTGGTTACAAGCTCGGGCCGGGCGGCGAGTGCGGCACACGCTCGACCGGGGTTACCAATGTCACCGCCAGCAGGCCCGCAAGCGAGGTGAAAGCTGGCGCGCCCGACCGACGGATTCACAGCGAGAAGTGTCAGGTCGGTGGAATGTGTCACTCGTTCGCCTCTGCAGCCCGCCAGTGAGCCAGCGAGCAGGAGCGCGGAGGACGCAACGAGCAGGCCGGGTCGCCGAACCATAGCGCTGACGATACGCGACCCGCGCCTTGCATCAGCCCACTCGATGACCTCAGACGAGGACAGGTCTACTTAGCCGGGCGGCCAGACGGGGAGTCGTAGACGGTTGAGCTCTGCCTGCGCACGCGCGATCAGGTTGGCGGAGGGATGCACGGTTTTGAAGAAAACGCGGAGATCGAGGTCATAGCCTGTTTTTCGTACGGATGCGCCGTAGACGCCGATGTTCGGTGGCAGTCCCTCGAAGTTGTTGCCGATCAACCTTGCGCGAATGCGCAGCGAGTTCACCGGTCGAATCCTGAGTGCGCTGTCGCGGCTTAGCGAAACCCAAATGATGACCCCGTCACGAGGTAGCCGGTTCAGTGTGTGAATGGGTGGGATCTGGGTGGGAGTGTCGCGGTATGGCACCGTTGCCGCCCAGGTCTCCGTCTGGCCGCCCTCTGCCAGCAGCTTGCCGCCGCGTGCGCCGACAAACCATCCCGGCTGCGCTGGGAGGCGCGCTGGCGGCAGCCGCTGGCCGTAGTAGTTGCCGGGCTTGACGGTGAAGGAGCCGAGCGCCGCGTTTACGGCATCAAGGGTCGCGGCTGAGGGTCGCGCCGGGAAGGGAAGGAGGGCGAATTGCCGCCCGGAGAGTGTGAAGCCGAGGTGGTGTTCGACTGAGCGGAAGTCCGAAGGGTGGAGCGTCGGCACGGCACGGCGGCGAAAGAATGGATCGGGTCGCCGCGTCGGGCTGGTCTCACGGATCCAGAGCTTCACGCCCTTACCGCGCAGTAGGACAAGACCGTGCGTGATTGAGGCATGCCAGCCAGCCGGCACGGTGAGCGACATCCCGTAACCGTGGACCACACTTGGCCCCGGACTCGCTAGGGCAGCGAAGAGAAGCGCAGTCGCGGCTACGCGCACCATGAGAGAACCTTACGACGGAAACGAGCCAAGAGGTCCCCTGTTTTGGAACGGGATGCTTGATCAACGCCTGAACCAAGGGCTGCGCCACGAGATACTGCGACTTGGCAGCCGTAGTCGGCGTCTCGGGAACTCTCGCCCCAGCGCAACACAGGTGATTCGTTAAACGGTGATGTTTCAGGCCGCGGCGGCGTATACCGTTTGGACGTGAAGAAACTCGGGCCCTTGATTCCGCTCCTGATGCTCATGGTTCTCCTATCGGGCTGTTCAGGCTCGCCTTCTGTCCTGACTGCTGGCTACGACCGAGTTGGAGGTAAGAGTCCCAGCCCGAACGCCGAAAAGGCGAAAGCCCAAGCGGCGGCGGCGGAACGCAGTTGGGAGCATGAAATCAAGTCGCGTGCGCAGCGCTATCCCGAGAAGCGATTCTCGAACCCGTCAAGAGACGAGCTGCTGGGCGATCTCCGCGCGCTTGCTCAACAGAACAACTTTGACCTTGTCTCGGTACGGTTGCTCGGGCCGCGTCAACTCGCGCCGAAGATCGTTGTCCGCACAAAGCATTACCTCGACTTGGCGCACGCGGCACCGGCGATTCTGCGCCAGATCGACCCACGCAAAGCAGTCCCACAGGACTCTCAAGGCTGGGAGTACGAAGGGTTCTATTTCGAAGCGCAAGACGAACACGACATCCCGTTCCTGATCGTGTTCAACTTCGAGCGCGGGCCTTCACCGGGCGGAGGCCAATGGGCCAGGAGCGAGCTGTTGTATCCGTACTCCCACGGTTGAGTCAGGCGCCTACGGCGCCTTCCGACCCGCTGCCGTGCGCGGAGAGCGCGAGAACTTTCAGGCGTCCTGAGGGAAAGTAAGGGGTGTGAGAGCAGAAGCCTTTGGCGATCTATTCGAGCGCCATTTCGACGCGATCTGCGGCTACCTCGCGCGGCGCGTAGGCCCTGATCTCGGCCGTGACCTGGCCTCGGAGACCTTCACGCGCGCGTTCGCAGCGCGCAAGCGTTACGACGCTTTGCGTGGAGAGGAGCGGCCCTGGCTGTTCGGCATAGCCAACAACCTGCTCCGTCGCCATTACCGCGACGAGGAGCGACGGCTGCGCGCGTTCGCGCAGCTCGATGTGCGCCGCGATGATGTCTGGCCGGACGAGCCACGCGTGGCTGATGCCCTCGCTGGCCTGTCGCTTGAGGAGCGTGATGTGCTGCTCTTGTTCGCTTGGGCGGATCTCGCCTATGAGGAGATAGCGATCGCGCTAGGCGTTCCGGTCGGAACCGTTCGTTCTCGTCTGCATCGTGCGCGTGCGCAATTTCGTGCAGCGCTGGAAAGGGAGGAGGCTCTCGATGGATGAGCTCGCGCTGCTGAAGGATTTTCGTCTCGAGGACGCATCGCCGGACCGTGCACGCGAACACGCACGGGCCGCCTTGGACGCGGCCGCCGCGCGTGGACGGTTCCCGAGCCGGCGCATGCTGGTAGGGCTCGCGTTTGTCTCGGCTGCCGTCCTTGCTGGGGCCGCTTATGGAATCGTGCACGAGCTGATTGTCGGCGACCCCGCGCCTGAAGAGGTTCGCGAACAGCCTGCACGATTCGGGCATAGCGCGGAGCTGATTCCGGTGCCGCATCCCGATGACCCTCAGCTCGAGCAGGCGCGTGTCGCTGCGGTGCTCGACAGCTCCGCGGGCACCGTCTACCTGTTCGCGTCGCCGAACGCGGGCGGGCTCTGCGCGTCAACTTGGCTTGAAGGAGACCACGGCTACCAAGGCCGATTGAACATGCCGAGTGTGTGCGGGCAGCGCGATCAGTCGTTCTATGGCTTTGGAAACGAGGACTACGGCATCGTCGCCGGTCACGACCTTGGCAAGAACCCGCTCCGGCTGTTCTGGGGACGCGCGGGCGACGGCGTCGCGCGGGTCGCGCTCCGTTTTGGAGGTCGCACTGTGGGCGTGCCGTTGACCGACCGCTGGTTCATCGCCGAGTTCCCCTCGCAGCCAGACGAATTTCTCTCCTACAGCGCTGGCGGACGGGTGCTCGTGCGGCAGAAGTTCCATTGGTCGACCGGCCATGAGCCTGTGTACAAGCCACCGCACCAGGTGACGCAGGAGCATCAGGTGGCTCGCATCCGGGCGCGGGGCGCGTCCGAAGAAGTGACTTTGCTCGTGGCACGCGCGAGTGACGGCGGCTTCTGCCAGATCGTCCGCTCCGATCGGACGCCGACCAATAGCGGCTGTTCCGTTGCCAGGCCGAAGGCCAAGGAGATCGGCGTAGCCGCGATGAACTTTGGCGGTGCCCCTGGCGGGATCCTCCTGCTCGTTGGTCCCGTAGGCTCCGACATCGCCAAGCTCGAAGTCCATTACCAGGACGGGCGAGTCGCCAACGTTCCGCTGAGCGAGGGCTGGGCGTTGTACGAGGTCGAAGACCGCGACTACGTCGAGGGACGGCGACCCGAGATCATCGTAGGCCGCGACGCGTCCGGCCGCGAGATCGCATCGGAGCGCTTGCCCTGGGCAATGCCGGGAGGCTGAAGGATCGGTGGGAACCTGACGGCCTCGCATACGGGGGCTATCCGTCGTCCAGCTCGTCGATCCCAACCTTTCGCCTTCGAGCGGTCACTTGTATAGGTGACCAATGAAAAAGGAGCCGTGATCACTGACCTTTCCCGCCTGGGCGGCGCAGACCTCGATATTTCGACGAGGGCGGACTTGCTCGCGGACCTGCAACCGCTGGTCGTTCGTACGGTTCGGCTGGTTGTGGGGTCGGGGTCAGCGGTCGCCGAGGATGCAGCCCAGGAAGCACTCCTCGAGATGACTCGTTCGCTTGCCCAGCTCAAGAACGTCGCGGCGGCTCCGGCCTGGGCGATGCGGATAGCAACACGGGTGGCCCTGCGGACGGCGAAGCGGGAAGCGCATCTGTCACTGATCGGCATTCGGGCTGTGCGCGCGCCAGAGACGATCGGAGGCGACGCCTCGGTCGAGATGCTCGAGCTCAAAGAAGCCTTCGATCAACTGCCGCCGAGGCTCCGCGCAACTGCCGTGCTGCGGTTGCACATCGGCTTCAGCGAAACCGAAACGGCCGCCGCGCTTGGTTGCTCAGTAGGGACGGTGAAGAGCCAGCTGCACGAGGCGCGGCGCCGACTGAGCCGCCAGCTCCAAAAGAGCGGCGTACGTCGAAAGATGGCTGTCGTGTCGCGCCCGGAACCTGATTGCAGTCGAGGAGGTTGAGATGAGGCGTCCTAAGTACAGCGCTACTCCAGTATCGGACGAGGAGCTCGGAGCGATGCTTGGGGCGTTCGCCGGGCCCGGCGAGCCGTTGCTTCGTCAGGAGCAACAGAGCCTGCATAGGACTTCTCGTCGAGCGATCGTGGTCGCCGCTGTCGTCGTTTTCGCTCTGGCGCTCTCCGTCCCCGCGCTCGCGCTTCATGAGGACGTCGCGCAGTCCGTCAGGGAGTTCCTGGCCAAGAAGAGCGAACCAAAGAATGCGAAGGAAGAAATAGAGGGGGTGGCGCGAGGGCCGCTGCAGGCCTTCCCACTGATCAAAGGAACCCTCCGCCGGAGCGGATCCACCGAGCTTCCGTACAAGCTGACCAGTGTCCGTCAAGTCGTCGCGGCGAACACACCCCAAGGCGAAATCCGGCTCTATGAACTCCGCTTCTCCAACGGCTACCGCGGGTCGGCAATGGTCAGTGTTGCCGACCGCGGCGTGAGCGGCGCGAGTTGGGGCCCCGACACACCTTGTCCGCGTGGCTGGGCACTCAAAGCCGGTGGCTCGTTCGTCACGCTGCCGGGACGGACACCTCTGTTCGTCACGGGACGCGTCGGCGATGAAGTCGCTTCAGTCGAGGTCACATACCCCGACGGCCACACGAGCCGGGCTGCCGTTGGGGGCGGCTACGTCCTGGCATGGGTGATCCCAACCGGGAACACGCGAGACCCAGCCAACTACTCGCCACCGGTGAACCTGGTCGCTAGGAATACCGCCGGGAAAGAGCTGGGCCACATTTTCGTTCGCAGCGACGGCGACGTCCCCCCGTCTCCTGGCCAACCGGCTCAGGCGGTGGCGTGCGGTTAACCCTTGGGGGATCACGGAGCGATACTCGATTAGCGTGGATACGCGAAAGCAACTATCCAGTCGCTCCGCTGCCATAACGTCCGCAGGGGCGCGCGTGCGCGCCGACAATCGAGAGCAGAATGAACGCCTTGAGAGCTAGCGCTGTAGGCCTCTTGGCGCTCGCCGTTGTGCTAGCAACGGCTGGCGCCTATCTCCTCGCGACCGTGGGAGGCGCTCATCGGCGTTCTCGCGTCGCTCGTCTGGCGTCGGTCGACGTAGGTCGTCGACTCCATATCCACGCAAATCGAGTACCGTCACGGGGCCTATTGATCCGCCGCAACTAAACAAAGACGGGGGCGTCTACTGTCGTAGTTGCGTGACGATGGCGCGCGGCGTTGACAGCAACCGGCTTGAGGCGGTCTATCGGGAGCGATTCAGCGATTTCCTGCGGATCGCGTTCGCGATCACTGGCGACGAGGCTTTGGCCTGTGACGCCGTCCAGGAGGCGTTCGCGAAGGCTCTTCGCTCGTCGGAAAGTTTTCGAGCTGAGTCGGCGCTCGATGGTTGGATCTGGGGCATCCTGATCAACGTTGCCCGCTCGCTACGGGCGAGCAAGGTCAGAGGTCTCGGACAAGACGCGATCGACGCGGTAGTTCACCTTGACGCTGAGCAAGGGGAGTCCGAGTTTCGCCGCTGGGTTGCCGCGCTGCCCGAGCGGCAGCGCCTGGCCATCTTTCTCCGCTACTGGGTCGACCTCGACTACCGAAGCATTGCTGTGGCCCTCGACGTCGAGGTCGGCACCGTGTCCGCAACGTTGAACGCGGCTCATGCCAATCTGCGCCGCCTGCTGAAGGAGGTTGCACCGTGACCGGCATCGATTTGCTGATCCGCGACGAACTCGCGCGACTCTTGCCTCTGCCCGACGTGCGCCCGGACTGGAGTGACGTTGTCCGGCGTGCGCGACCGAAGCGACGCGTGGCGGGTCCTCGAATGGCGCTGGTCGGTGCCGGGCTCGCAGCGGCGCTGGTCATCGCTTTGGTGACGCCCGTGGGCGCGGCGATCGGGCATCTCCTTGGTGACTTCTCAGCCTGGGTCAGCGGTGAGCCGGGGACTCCTGCCTCGCCTGCCGAGCAGCAGGAGTTCCAGCAGGCGAACGGGCGCAGCTGGACGCAGTTCGCGCCTGGGACGCAGTTGCGCCGCCTCGCGAGGACAAGCGTCTCTGGGACCGAGTTCACGCTCTATGGGTTCCGCACCGGCGACTCCCTCTGCTTGCGTCTTGCCGCAACGGGTGTGGCCTCAGCGCCTTCGACCCGCTGTGCGCCGCTCCACCATCTGCAGACGGCCGCTGTGCCGGCTTTGGTGGTCGCCGTCGACGAGCCGATCGGCTCTAGCCATGAGCCCCCTGGCCCGGACGGGGCCGTGGCCGAGCGCTACTCAGCGACCTTCGGGATCGCTTCGGACGGTGTCAAGCGTCTCATCCTGCATGCGGACGACGGGAACCACGAGGCCTTGATCGAGGGCAACGCGTTCCTCTACATCGCCGACCACCCGAAGGCAGGCACACGCGTGCGCTCTGTCGAGGCTGTCGCCGGCGACGGTTCGCGTGTTGCGCTGCCGTTCGCGTCGTCGCCGTATGGGATGCTCGATCTGGCTGCGCCGCCGACCGGCAGACTGCACGGGCCCGACCACGTGGAGCGAAAGTTGGACGGCGGAAAGATTGGTTGGCTCGAGCGACTCGAGCCGCGTGGCGAGCCGATGCCGGCGAGCCTTCGCGCACAGTTGGAGGGATCGATCAGCCACCACGGGCTGCCTATTCGTCCTGGCGCTCAGGGCGATACGCACCAGCCGCTCAAGCCGCTGCTCTTCCGCCTACTGCAGCCGGATGCGAACGACTTCATCCGCCTCGCGATCGTCGCCGTCTCGCCGACCGACAGCATGGCCAACCCGCAGGCCGGTGTCTGCTATTACCTGATCGAGTCGCCAGGGATCGGCGGTACCTGCGCGGTACAGCTTGGTGAGCTGTTCCGGCGGGCCCCCTTCACGTTCGGCGGCGCTGGCAGCGGTCCCAGCGAATACTCGATCATCGGCGGACTTGCAAGCGACGACGTTGACGCGATCAAGGTCTTCCTCGGCTCCGGCGCTGTCCTTGACGCGGCGCTCCGCGACAACGCATATCTGGCCCGGATCGCCCGCAGCGACTACCCGATCCGCGTCGTGGCCTACGACCAGGCCAACCACGTCATCGGCTTGGAGACATTCGAGAACGATGGGATGAGCTCACCCGCTCCAGCCGAGGCGCGTAAGAGCGTTCACGAGATCGCCCGCGTCAACGCTGACGGCGGCGGCGAACTCGTCATCCGCGCCGGAGCCGCCGCCGGCGGCTACCGCTGCTATGAAATCCGCGTCTCAGAGGGCGGCCAGGGAGGGGGCTGCACGCCGTGGCCGCCACAAGGCCCACAGCTCCAGCTCCTTAACCTCCAGCGCTCCGGCCACGACCTCTTCCTTACCGGGGAGGTGCCCGACGCCGTCGACTCGGTCAAGGTCACCTTCAGCGACGGCAAGACCGCGACGGCGAAAACGATCGAAGGGTTCGTCGCCTATCCGCTGCCCGCTCAGGAGGCGGCGTCCGCCACGATCACGGTCGTTGTCCGGGCGCTCGACGGCCAAGGTCACGAGATCGCCAAGCGAGGATTGAAGACAAGCCACTGACTGCGACTGGTCGGTCCGTCAAATCGGTAGAACAGGGCGATGACGTGGATGATTGAGGATGGCCCCATTCCGAGTTCGGAAAACGATCGGGATGCCATCGGCTGGCGTTGGGAGATCGAGCGCGGCGAAGCGAATCGACGGCTCCTGGTTGAGGTTTCCAATCCAGGCGATGGGAATTAACCCCTCGACGCTTCCTGACGAGGTACGGCTCGCGAAGGACACGCAGGGTCAGAGCGCGGCGTTCTCGGCCGGGACCCCGACCGGGCAGGATTAGCTTCGCGACGTCTGAGCGCACGGAAACTCCTTACGGCGGCTAGCAGGGTCGCGGCGACGTGGCCTAGTCGCGGACGTAGCTTCATCTCGGCGCAATGAAGTCTATGGCTCTGAATTCGGCTGACTACCTTGGTTGTACGGAACGCTGTCGTGGTGCGCGGTGTAATGAAGAAGGCATGATCGTGCCACGAGTCGCCTTTGTCGTTGTCGCCTCGAGCCACCGTATGCCCGGCCAGTTGGATGATCCGCCGGCGCGAAGGGAAGGGTGCACACACGCGTGGCGTTAAAGGATCTGAGTAAGTCCGGCGAAGTTGGTCTTGTAGATCTGGCCGTGCCGGTAGTCGAGGAACAGTCGCCGACCGGTCGGAGTGCGCTCGACGAGCACCAGCCTTGCACCGGGACCTGTCCATAGGCCGATCCTGCCGATTGGCGGGGTCGAAGTCGCTTCCGGCAACGCCACCACTCGGCCACCGAACTGGGCGGCGACGTCGGCGGCGGCAGGCATCGGATTCGCGTAGCGAACATGCTTGAAGACGCGTGCGCGGGCGAGCCAGGCAAGGTCACGAGCGACGGCGCGCTCGGTGAAGAAGCGCCGGCCTCGCGCGGTCAGCGGAATCTCGACGGCGTCGTGAGTTCCGTGACTGTCGTTCCAGGTATGCCCGTACTCCCCAGTGACGGTGCAGCCGTCGAAGGGGGCGACGAAGGGCGCGCCAGGATCCCCAACGAATGCGGTGTATCGGATCCGCACGGTCGGGGCGAGCTGTCTCTGCACGCCCTTTCCTTTTTGAAAGAGCTTGCCGGCGAAGCGGACGAACTTGAAGCAGGTAACGCCGATCTGTCGTCTCTTGCCTTCGAGCAAGTGTTTTGTCTTGGGGGAAAGCCCTGACAGGTCTAGCTCGACGTCGATGCCGTGGACGGTGACGGACGCGCCGTTTGCGGCACCGCCTTGGCTGACGGGATGAGCCGGCGGCGGGGCCTGGCGAAGTCGTGCAGGTGGCGCCGGGGAAGGCGTTGTCGCCCGTACTGGATTTCGGTATTTGCCGCATCCCTTGCGGACGGTGCACTGCACAAATAGTGGTTTTTCCTCCTTGTCGAGGGCGACGATTCCGTGCGCTACAACCGCAGAATGGCCGCCCAGGTACGTGTTCTCTCGCGCATCGACGGTGTAGGCGATCTTGTTGTCAACGCCGATCACGCCCACCTTCGCCACCGGGTCAGCGGCGAAGCCTTCCAACCGCGCGAGCCGAGCGATCCTGTCTCTCGTTGCAAAGAAGACCGAGAAGTCGAGGATCGGTTGCACCTTCGACGGGAAACCGAATGAGCCACCGGCCAGCGGACAGCCAACCGCACCGAAGCGCGAACGGCTGCGCAGTTGCAGTTGGGCCGGCGTTAGGTGCCGCTCGACCGCACCAACTGCGTAGCAAGGGCCACCTTTCTTCCGCTTGATCACGTAGAAGGCCTGGCCGTTGCGGCTGGCGATCAGAGTGACTCGCGCCTTCGCACCTGCCATCTCGCTGAGATTGAATTGTTCGGCCGCACTCAGGTCGCGGACTTCGCTCCCACCGAACAATCCCTTTAGATGACCGGTGAGGGCGAGGGCGGAGCCGGTAGCCAGCGCGACAATCAGCAACGCTGCGACGAGCAGCCCCCAGCGGCGTAGATGCCTTGGCTCGCGGTTTGCGTCCTTGCCGATCTCTGCGTCGAAGTTTGGTGCCAGGCGATGCCAGAGGACGCGGGTGGTGAGCTCGTCGGGCTCGGGGACCGTGTCCCAGATCCGCTGTAGCTCGTCGAACTCAGCGTAGAGACCGGACATCCCGCGCTCCTTTCGTTTCGCGTTCAATAGCTTCGAGTCGCGTTCGTAAGGGGGCGCGCAGGCGGTGCAGGCGCGAGCGAACAGTTCCGACCGGAAGTCGAAGCACCTCGGCACACTCCTCGTAGGTCAGGTCGAGACAGGCGTGCAGAAGCAGTAAGTCCTTGTCCTCCTCGCGCATGCAGCTGAGTAGATCCCGCAGCGCGGCAACGCCGTCCGACGCCACCGCTCTCTCAAGACTGCGATCTTCAACCTCGTCATAGACAAAGAGGCGCGCCAGCGTCCGTAGCGCGCGGCCACGGTCACGACGGTTGTGGCGGATCAGATTGACAGCGATCCCGATCAACCACGGGCGCGCATTCGAACGCGTTAGGTCGTAATCCCCACGACGGCGAAAGGCGATCTCAAACGTGCCCGCGACCAGATCAGCCGCCTCGCCATCGCCAACCCGGACCCGTGCGAAACGGTGCAGAAGAGCAACGTGTCGCTCGAAGACCACCCCGAACGCCTCAGGGTCGCTCAGGGAGCGCTCGATTGCCTCGGCGTCAGTCAAGCCCCTCAGGTCCGCGGCGGCCACCACTCCTCCTTGCCCGAACCAGCCCAAGCGGTTCCCACTTTGCACTGATCGGGGGCCAGCGACCGCACCTCCTGCCGTCGTTGGTTGCTAGTTCGCCGGGTCGAGTGGCCTATGACCGAGCCGTGCATTCGACAAATGCTCACGGGATTCGCTAGTCGGTAGGGGTCCCGGTTACTTCACGGGGCCGAGTTCGCGAATCAAGCGGCCAAGCAGCGTGCGCGTCTCCCTCTCACCGAAGTAGTGGAGGGTGGCCACATACCAGGTTCCACTTTGTCGCCAGGCAAAACGCGTGTGATTGCAGAAGTAGACGCCGCGAGCCCCGGTACCGCATGCCATGCCGTAGCCGGACGCATCCACGAGCAAGCCCCGCTTTCCTCCCAGAGTCGCTGGCCGCGTGCCGGTCGGAACAAGCCGTGGCCCAGTAAGGCGGCGGTAAAGATCAAAGTGCAGGAAACAGCACGGTCGGTTGCGCCACAGATGTTGGCGCCAGTCCGGACCGCTGTCCGGCTCCCATCCCGCGCCGTAGTGAAAGGTGACTTGGACGACAATGCCGCCGCTGTCTCGGTAGCGGAAGTGTTCCGCCACCAGTAGCGGAAGTGGACGGCCGGGTCGGGCAGGAATAGTCGGGCGCGGCAGCCGGCGCGGGCAGAGCGCGATCGCCTTGGCGAGGCGGCACTGCGTCCGTACCTGTGGAGGAAGCGGATAAAGGCGTACCGGCGCGAAGGCTCGGGCGGGCGGGGGATCTCCCTTCGCGCCCCTCGCTTCACCCCCGAGCGTCAGGGCGAAACAGCAAAGGACCAGCGCCAGAGCTCCATGGTGAGCCATGCTTGGTTTACGGGCAGTGCGCGGTCTTAGGTCCGACGAGGCATGCGCCTCACGGGTTTGGAGGCGTCCGAGTAGCGGTGGGGAACTGAGATCGAATTGGAATCCGCGCGCCGCATTTCTCGCGGACGTTTCAGCCAACCTCATCGATGATCTGAATCAGCTCGTCGACCCGATAGCCCTGTCGGCGTGCGAAGAGGACGAGCTCGCGGGCGCGGGCGACGAGTGCACCGCGCTCCGGTGTGCCGGCGACGGTAATGCCTCGGCCGCGGCGGAATTCGAGCAACCCTTCGTCGCGCAAGGCGCGCAATGCACGAAGAACGGTGTTCGTGTTCACATCGAGAACAGCCGCCAGATCACGCGCCGGCGGCAGGCGCTCGCCGGGGTTTGCTTCACCATCGGCGATCGCCCGGCGGATCTCGGCTGCGACCTGCTCGTGCAGCTCGACTGGCTCGTCGCGATCAACCTTGACACCAAGCATGGTGCTAGCCATATTAGCTCCATGCCACGCTCAGGGAAAGGGCTGCCGTGACCGTCAGCGCACCGCCGCGCCCACCGCTGGCACCGAGCCCCGACGAACTCGAAGCGCTTATCAAAGAGGCGCGGCGGCGCGCCTGGCGTCGCCGTCTCGCCTACGTTCTCTCGCTCTTCGTCGTCGGCGGGGCGCTCGGCCTCTACTTCGCGGTCGGCCCCGGCGGCGGCACGCCTGGCAGCGACGGCTCGACTGGCCATCCACGTCCGAGTGGCCAGGCTCAGGAGGGGCAGCGAATCGCTCGGGTCGCAGCGCGAACGATCATCGTCGAGGCCGGGCTACCCTCACCCGGCCTTTGGTGGGCTATGAACGGTCTTGGCCTTTGGTGGAGCCGCGATGGTGGCAAGCGCTGGCGGACGATCGCGCCGCCCCAGGTCAGCTCGAGTGGCGATGTCGTTGCCCGTGTTAGCGACATCTCCGCCGTCGACGATCAGCACATCTGGGTTGGCGCGGCCGACATCGCGGGCGACAGAGTCGTCAACGGCTCGACGCGCCACATGGCGATCGAGCGTATGCAGGACGGCGGCAAGACGTGGAAGTCGGTCGTACCGCCGGGCTGCTACGGCTGTGGCGGTGCGTATTTGAGCTTCCTCGACGTGCGTCGTGGCTTCGCCTTGGTCGGGATGCAGCCCGAGCCCCAGCTGTACCTGACGCGAGACGGCGGTGACAGCTGGCAGCGGATTGGGAGCGACGTCTCGTTCACCGGTCCTATCCGTTTCTTGAGCGACCGCGTGGGCTGGGCCGTCAGCGAGCCGGGCCGGATGATCGGGCCCTCGCAGAGCGTGCCGCTCGGTGGTGGTCTCCTCTACCGCACGATCGACGGCGGTCGCCATTGGCGGCGCGTCGTGCTGACGCCGCCGCCGCGCTACCGCGGAAGTCCGGCGACAGCTGGCGTGCCGCGCTTCTTCAGCGCGCGCTGGGGAGTGGTCGGCGTGCGCTATCGCGACCGTACCCGCGCGCAGCACCTGCTCATCTACACGACGCATGACGGCGGCGACAGTTGGTCAGCGCATCCGGCACCAGTGGCCGTCGACCTGCGCGCCTACAGCTGGGGGATCCCCGAGGGCCTACCGTTTCGGCTGCGACGATGAACGACTGGTTCGTCTTCGTCGGGCCGATGCTCTACACGACCAGTGACGGTGGCAGTACTTGGTCGACGACCCGAACGGTCGCGCCGAAGGCGCCGCAAGTCTGGGATGTCTCCTTTAGCTCGGCGACCGACGGCTGGGCGATCTTCGCCCCGGTCGTTACCGGCCCGCGAGCAGGCTCGGCGCTGGTCACGACAAGCGATGGCGGCCGCCACTGGGCGCCGCTGGCACCGCGCTAAGTCCATGACGATCACCGCGCCGACACGCCCGCCCGTCGTCGACGCTCCTGGCGTCGACCCAGAGGCGTTGATCGCCGAGGCCCGCCGGCGGCAGCGTCGCCGCCGACGCGGGTTCGCGCTCATGGCCCTCATCCTCGTTAGTGCCAGCGCGGGCGCGTACTACGGCGCCACGACGCGCACCTCGCATAGCTCTGCCGCGCCTGGGAGCGCCGCTGCAGCAAAGACGCGGATGCTGCGCTTTCACCTCCGTGGCTTCGGCACGCCGCTCGCGACCACGATCGACTCCAGACCCTGCCCACAGGGTAGGACGACGATGCCGATCGCTTCTGATGCCGGGGATCGCATTGGCACGGAGGTACTATGCGTGCTGACCATCACTAAGCTCGATCGCCCGAATTGGGGCGTGAGGCGAATCGTGCAGACGGCGCGAGTAGTCGACTCCCTGCCCGGCGGTACGATCGTCAGCCGCCAGAAGCAGACGTTCCTCTTCGCCCGCGACCAACGCCAGACGCGAGCGATCTTCCGTGGGCGCGTAGTCGGGGGGACGGGTCGCTACACGCATCTCCGTTGGACGGTCTCGGGCGGCGGGCCTGGCCGCGAAGGCAAGGCCGATTGGGTTTTGATTTTCCAGGTCCGCCAGTGACGGTGTGATCGAGCGCAAGGACGGATCGAGCTGGCCTGCCGCGCCAAACGGATAGCGCGTCGTTGCGCTGTGTCGGCTGAACGGGGCGGCCAACGCGGATGCTGTAGGCGGTCTAGCTGGCCTAGGCAGGTGCCAGGATCGTCTACGCGAGAGACACACGATCGTGCCAACCTGCACTCTATTGCAGTGAGGAAGACACGCCTTAGTGAGCGGTCGGAAACGGCGCTGCTTCGGGCGGCGCGGAGCGATCCGGAAGCGTTCTGCGAGTTCTACGATCGCAACGCCCGCGCGCTGCTTGGTTGGCTAGTAGCGCAGACACACGATCTGCCGGCGGCGATGGACATTGCTGCGGAGACTTTCGCTGTAGCGCTCCGTTCTTTGACGTCGTTTCGCGGCGAGCGGCCGGCATCTGGGCGGGCATGGCTTTACGGGATTGCGTTGCGGCTTCTCATTCGCTATCGCGAGGGTTTACGGCACGAGCGTAGCGCGCGCGAGCGCATCGGCCTGCGAGAAGAGCCGTATTTTGACGAGGCCGGCATCGTTCACGAGCGGCTCGTTGTTGAGCAGCTGCGGCCGGAGCTCCAGCGTGCGTTGGCGGAGCTTCCCGAGTACCAGCGCGATGCGCTCAAGTTGCGCATTGTTGGCGAGCTCGACTACGGCCAGGTTGCCGCGCAACTCGATTGCACTCCGGTCGCCGCCCGCCTTCGTGTCTCTCGCGCGCTACGGACATTGCGAACGATCCTGGAGGGGGCGGGCAGATGAGCGACTTTATTGCCCCCGTTGACGATGCACTCCTTCGGTTGCGAGCCGACCTGCACGTCGCTGCTCGCAGGCGCGTCCGCCGCCGCAGACTGGAACGGCTCGTGGTCGCGACCATCGCCCTTGCGGCACTCGGCGCTGCCACTGCGCTCGCAGCCAGCTCGTGGCTTGGGCGCAACTTCACGGCTGCCGATCTCGAGCGCCAATACACCGTCGTAACGGATGATCGCTGGCTCCAGTGCGGCGGGGACGGGTGCGTGAAGAAAACCGGTACGCACAAGCAGGTGGAGATTCTCCCTGCGATGGGCGTCAGCTTCGTCCTCCCGAGCGGCTTCGCGGTCACGATTGTTCCTGCTGCCGGCGGCATCGGGCCGCTTCCAACCTTTCTCGATGCCGAGCGCGCTCGTTACGGCTTGCCCGGAATTGACAGGGCGAGCGGAAAATTCACACGCGGCTCTGTCGAATTCACAAAAATCGGCGGCTCCTGGATCGCCGATCTACCAGACGGCGTGAAGCGAACGATCGCCTGGCGGCGCGAGACCGGTTCGATCAGCCTCACCGACCGGTCGCCGGACGGCTCGACTCTGGAGCGCGACCTCCACGCGGGCGACGTGGTGCCGCTTGTGCCCGACTCGATCGACCCGCGGGCGCACACGCTGGAGAAGGCGGTCACGTTCGATCTCCCCTCCGGCGCTCGCGTGCACATTTTCCCCACCTTCAACGCAACCTACGTCGGCGCGCTGCCGCTCCCGGCTCAACCTCGACCGGCGCAGACGCTTCCCCGCACCGAAGCCGAGCGCTACGGGTTGACCGTAACGAGCGATTCCCAGGCGCTGCTGTCCATCCGCCGCGACGGCGGCAAGTGGCACGTCGTTCTAGATGCCGGCGTTGAGCGAACAATCAGTTGGAATGCAGGGGACGACAAGGTCACGATCCGCGATCGTCGTTCCGACGGCGCTACGCGCGAGCAGCGAGTGCCCCTAGGTCACGAGCTGCCACTCGTTCCGTTCCGCTAGGACCCTCAGTTGGGAGGCGTAGCTTTCGTTAACTCCTCGAGCGGCGTATCGACTAGCGTTTTGCTCGTGAAGAAACTGATGACGGTTCTGGCGGCTGTGACGGCGGTGTTGTGCTCGCTGCCAGCGGCGAGCACGGCCGGCCAGCTAGACAGGCTGGCCGCATCGGTCTCACGCTGCCACACCTCTGAGCTGGCCGTCTCGCTCGGCCGCAGTGGAGTGGGACTTGGCAACGTCGGCGTCAACGTCTACCTGAGAAACCGCAGCCCAAACACCTGCTTCGTGTTCGGCTATGTCGGGTTTGGGCTCAGAGACCGACACCATCGCCGGCAACGATCGCGTGTGCAGTGGGGGAATACCTACTTTCAGATCGACCCCCGTCCGCATCGCGTCGTACTTCGGTCTGGCGCTCGGGCTGTCACGAACCTTGCCTGGACGGCCAATCCACTGCCCGGTGAACCACAGCAGGGACCGTGCGAACCGCCCTCGAGCTGGCTCGAGGTCACGCCGCCCGACGAACGCGCGTATCGCCTCGCTCGCTTCGGAATGGTCGTCTGCGGTCATGGCGGGCTCTTCTCGACAGCTCTCACCACCAAGAGGCCACGCCCCTGACAACGAACCGAGGCGGCGCGTGACCCGCGGGCGTTGCGGCGGTGATCTCGGGCACGTGACCTGGTCGTGGTTGCGATCAGGCTTGTGTGTGAAGCAGTCCGTCCGAGAGTGAAACACTCTTGGCATTCATCCCTATTTAGGAAGCGATGCGAAACGAGCAGATGAGGTCGGACGCTGAGCTGATTGCTGGTGCGCGGAAGGATCCGGACCTTTTCCGCATCCTCTATGACCGTTACTCAATGCGGCTGCACGGCTTCTTCTGGCGTCGGACGGACGATCGCGAAGTCGCCCTTGATCTCACTGCCGAGACGTTCGCGCAGGCGTGGCTCGCCAGGGAGCGCTTTCAGGATCTCGCTGGCGGCAGTGCAGGTCCGTGGCTGTTCACGATTGCGCGGCGGCTCTTGATTGCGAGCGTGGAGAAGCAAAAACTCGAGATGCGAGCGCTGGACGAGCTGCATCTAGAGGCGCGCACGAAATCGGGCGAGCTACACCTCCATCGAGGTTGGCTCGATGGACTTGACGCTGATCTGCGGGAAGCACTCGATGAGCTTCCGAGCCAACAGCAGCGAGCGGTCGAACTGCGAATCGTGGGCGAACTTCCTTACGCGGCGATCGGACGCTGTCTCGGCTGCAGCCCAACCGCGGCGCGGATCCGCGTCTCGCGCGGTCTTCGGCGTCTGCGAGCACGAATGGAGATGAACTGACGATGAACGAAACGACACATGATCTTCGGGTCCTCGGTGATGCTCTTCAGCGTTCCTGGCGGGCTGACTATGCGCGGCGTGTGCCGGCTAAGAGTTCACGCGGGCGCCGCTTGGCGGTCATTCTCGTGGCAGTAGTGGTTCTTGTTGCTGCGGGCACGGCGATCGCCAGCGGCTTGTTGAAGAGCGCTAGCGACGAGCAACAGGGGATGTTGAACGGCTACGCGCTCTTCAAGGGAACACATCCCAGCTGCAAGCGGCTGAACGACAGCTCGTTCACCTGCACCCTTGACAAACCGCCGACCGAGATCAGCTTTTACGGGCCGGATGGGCAGCGGCTACCGAACGCCTATCTCGGCGTCAAGGCCGAGACGGTCAACTCCAGCCGACATGTTGACGGCGGTTGTGTCGCGACCAGCGCTGATGGGCGTGCGTGGCATTGCTATCTCGGGGAGGAAGCGGTCAGGCAGGGAATCATCGGGCGTGACTACCTCGGCAGCTATCTGCCCCAGCCGCCCACCGGGTAGCAGCGCGGCCCATTCTGGATGGTGAAGGTCGGCCGCTTGACCTCGGCCGTCTGAGATGCAAGAGTCGATGTTGCCAAGTCCCTGTGGGCCCTCGGGTTCGCAGGGACTAGGCATTCTCAGGGGTCGCTGCGGGTCAGGTCCCGTTGGGGATCAGAGGGCCGGTCGGCGCGTCGGACTTCTCGCGACGGGACCACGGTCCTCAGCCGTTACTTTTGCTCCAGTCGTATCGATTCTGCCAGTGCGCCCAGAGCTTCGGCCTCGATCCCGAGGTCGGAAGACGCACAATTCGCGCAGCACGGGAAGGAACCGTGACGAGCTGGCATTGCTCAGCTCTGCCGGTCGCCCGCTCACCGCTGTTGCCTGTGGGGTAAAGAAATTCGATCCAGGCCGAACGGCGTGCTGGTTATCGCGGCCGACCCGGTTCAGACTGCCCGTCGTGCTGACGTGTTTGCTGTACCGGCTGCTGTGTGGCCTCGTTCGTTTGCTTGCCTGCGGCGGCGGTGAGCGGGAGCTCGAGATCGTCGTGCTGCGCCACCAGCTGGCGATCCTCAGGCGCGGAGGAAAGCGGCCGCAGTACACGGCGACGGACCGAGCCCTGCTCGCGGCGGCGAGCCGGCTGCTCCCGCACGAGCGCTGGTCCGGCTTTGCGGTCAGCGCGCAGACGCTTCGCCGCTGGCACCGGGCACTGCTGCAGGGAAGGCGACAACGCCGCCGTCGCAGGCCCGGCCGTCCCCCGCTTGCGACCGCGACCCGCGGCCTGATCGAGCGGATGGCCCGGGAGAACCCTCGCTGGGGGTACATGCGCATCGAGGGTGAGCTGCTGAAGCTCGGGATCAGTGTCTCCGCGACCACGATCGCGAGCGTGTTGCGCGCCTCGGGCCTCGGGCCTGCGCCGCGACGCATCGGCCCCAGCTGGTCCGAATTCCTGCCGAGGACCGTCAGGCATGCGACCAGCGCATCGATCGCACGCTTGCGACGGACCCAAGAGCAGGCCGCCGCCTTGCTCACAGCCGAGTGCTCTGGTGCGACGGTAAAGCCATCGCCGATCACGCCCCGGTCGTGTCAACCACGCGTCGGATGCCCTCGGTAGCCTCCCAGGATCCTCAGCCCTGCACCGTGGGCGCAACCGATCGAGCACCACCCCGAGCTGCCAGCCCGAACCGAGTTTCTTTACCCCACACCCCTCTCTATGAAGAAGGGCCGTGCGTCAACTCTGGGTCGGTTCGTGTATCGCCCAGTTATGGCGGGTGTTGCGGTCGTGGGTGGCGAGCGGTGCTCATCTCTCTATCGCCTCCTCGACGGGAGGACAAGGCCGATTGGGGTTCGCTCCGGTGGCGCATCTCCTTAACGGCCGTCAGGCGGCCAGGGGGTCGGTGGCGCCTTTGGGAGCGAAGGATTCATTACGCGTGAGCATGTGCCAGATCGCTTCGGTGAGCCGGCGGGCAAGGTCGATCTGGGCGACCTTGGCGCCGCGCTGCTTGCCGATGCGGGCTTTGGTGTGCTGGTAGCGGTCGCGGTAGGTGGGGTGGGTGCAGGCGTGGGTGGCGGCCTCGACGAGCGCCCAGCGGAGGTAGCGGGGTCCTTGTTTGGCGAGCGGGCCGCGCAGGTCGCGCTCGCCCGATTGGTAGACGCGCGGGCAGAGGCCGGTGTAGCCGGCGAGCTTGCGTGGCGTGGGGAAGCGGCTGATGTCGCCGAGCTCCGCGGCGATCGTGTAGGCGAGCACCCAGCCGATCCCGGGCACGGTCAAAAGCAGCGGACCGGTGTCAATCGTTAGCGGCGCATGGAGACCGCACGTCTGATATTCGCGCGCGCGCGTGAAACACATATGGACGTTGGCTCGCCGCCGCCGTCGATCATCAAGAGCAGCAATTGAAAGCCGCAAAAAGGTGAGGAGTGATTCTTGTTTTGGTCGGCTTTGTGTCGCTTGTCTTTTCGGCACCCGCTGCCCTCTTCGTCGCAGCAGGCGTCAGCGTGAGGGTGAGGAGGACGCGTGGGGGCCCGTCGTCGCTTGCCTTGTCGCTGCGCTTCCTGCAGGTGGCGTGGGTCTTGCGCGGCGGCGTGGCAGATGCGGCCCTTGGGCGCCTCCTCCGATGCGGCGCTCCGAAGGTATGCGGTGAAGGACATGGTGTTTCTGGCGCTGCCCTTTGGTGTGTTCTGGGTTCTGATGCGGAGCGCCTTTTTGGGCGCGATTTTCGGGGTTCGTAGCACACGCTAATCGCGTAGCGGCCAGCTCGAACGCGCCTCCGTAATGCTTGCGGTCGCGACGACCGTTGGTTGCCTCTGGTAAAAAGATGCTTTGTGGCGTAGGTTGGGCCGGTGTCATCAGCGCCGGCGACGATCGTGCTCGTGGATGCAGGAGCGTTCGACACAGCCTATGCGGAGGTTTCGACGCTCGCTGAGAGCACGCGCATCTACACGGTCTTGCCGTTCTTCTTGATCGACGCCAACGACCCAGGTTTGGCATCGGTTGCCGACGTCCCGGGTGTCCTCGGTCTCGTGCCGGGCGACGAGCTCCAGCTGAGCATGCTCGCGGGACTCGATCGCGTCGCAGCGCTTTGCCTCGGGCAGGTAAGCGAGTGGGCAGTCGGCGGCGTCGAAGAGGGCGAGGAGTACCCGTTCATTCCCGACGAGCCGGTCGGGAAAGTCGCTCCAACAGCAGTCTGCGCCGCGGCCAACATGTCGCTGACTCCGGATGACGATGCGTTCGCAGAGACGCTTCCGACAGACGTCATCAACCACGCGACGCGCACCGTGGCGGACTTGACGTTGCCGGTCGTCGCCGCCGGCAATCACCATGACACCGGGTTCCGTTTCGAGACGGTCTCGCCCTGGGCGGAACCGGAATGGGTGTTCGCGGTCGGCGCGACGTCCGACGAGGCGGGCGAGATTGAGTGGCCGCACTCGGCACGCGGAACGGCCGCTGATCCGGATGTCGGCCCCGATATCTTGGCCTGGGGGAAAGACGCGACGTCTGAAAACGGGTTCGGTACGAGCTTCGCCGTCGTGCTCGTTAGCAGGATGGCCACGCTGTGTCGCGCATGGCTTTGGCAGTTAGCTGCGAACATCGAGCGCCTCGCCGGCCGACCGTATGGCGTGCCGCTGATGGGGATCGCCTTCGTTGACCGCGAAATCGCGCCGTTCGCGCCGACGCCACCGCGTCTGCGGGCGCTGCCGGTGTTGCATGCGACGTCGCCGGTTCTCGAGCAGCCGAAGCTACAGCCAACAGCAGACGCGTTCAAGTTCCGCCCGGCGGTCGACATTACGCGGCGTCTTCTTGTCGCAGCAGCGGCGGAGACATCGCCGAAGACGGCGACGCCGTTGTCGGCGCCGTCATTGACGCCGGAACGCCTTCAGCGCTTTCTCGACAACCTTTCGCTTGCGCGACTCTTCGAGGTTGCGGGTGTCGCATCCGAAGAGGTGAGCCGCGCGGAGGAGCCGCTGTTTTGCGCCGGTACGGCCAACGAACTGTGGACTCTGCTTGAGAACCTGCCCGTCGTGTGGGCCTGGGACGTCAACACCCGAACGGCCTACGTACACCCGGTAAGGGAGGCAGATTATGCCCGATCCTGATCCTCAGAAGGAGCGTGACGAACGCGAGGCCGAAGCTAAGGCCGCGAAGGCGGAAGCAGACGCCGCAAAAGCCGCCGCCGATGCCGCGAAAGGGCAGGCCGATGTGCGCCAAGCCGAAGCGAACGCACGCAAAGCCGAGCAGGAAGCTGCAGACCACGATGACCCGGTCGCTGTCCGCGCGCGCGAAGCAGACGCCCGCAAGAAGACAGCCGAGTCGGACAAAGACGCAGCGGCCGCACGGCGCGCTCGCTACTCGGCACTGATCCCCGACCTCGGCGCAGTCAAGGACAGCACGCTCGACGTCAAAGAGGGTCCACCGCTGTGGAGCACTTTCCTGACACGTCGTGCGCTTGGTGCGGCGGGGACTGCTGTCGCGGCAAAAATCGAGCCTCCTGACGGAGCGTCGTGGCGTGTGATGGTGACAAGCGACGCCGAGCTCGCGACGACGGACGCCATCTACGCCGACGTCAAGGAAGGGCTCGACGAGTTAGTCAAGGCCGCAGACAAGGTGCTTGAGGAAACGAAGGAAGAGACGGTTAAGACGGCTGGCTTCACGCCTCTCGATACTGCGATCGACGCCGCGGGCGCCGTCGCCAGTGCGGTTCCGGCGGTCTTGTCGCTTTTGTCGGCAAAGCGCACGGTCAGCACCGCCGAGGCGACAGTCGCCGATCTCGCCGCGGCAGCCGCCGTCGCCGGCGCGCTGGCCGGCCGTGCGGCGAACCTCGTCGTCGCCCACGACGACTTCCGGCTGCTGCGCGGCGACGGCATCTATACCGTCGCCGGGACGGTGAGCGGCAAGCGTCAAGAACTGGCCGCCCGTCAGCTCGCGCTCGGCGATATTAAGAGCGACATTGAAGGCGACCTCGCGACAGCTAAGGCTGCGCGCGATGCGCTGAAGAAAGCACAGCCACCGCCATCGGATAAGGATCACGAGCACGCCGAACGCGAGGTCGTCGGCCTTGAGGAGCGGCTGAAGAAGGTGGAGCTTCGCCTTGGTCTGATCGAGAGCTTGCTGACGGCCTGCGACGCATTTACAGCCTCGATTCGCGCGGTGCCGGAAGGCGGGCGCCGATCGCTGCTGGCCTCAGCAGCGCTACATGAGCAGCTGCACGGAAACGGGCCGTCGTATACGCACGTACTTCTCGTTAAGGCGCAGTCGGGCTTGGCGCAGCAGATGATCAACAACCTGCCGTTGTGGTGGAAGGACAAGTTTTCGACTGCCGTCGACGCCAGCGTCACCTACTTCCTAATCGCGACCGCCGACTCGACGATTGTCGGGGCCGGGACCGAGACGGCGGTGGCGACGGCTCACGGCAAGATCGGCGACAAGCCGACAGTCGACTAGCGCGCGGCCGCGGCTATTGCGCGGATGGCGAACGCCGCGAGCGGCGCACGCCTCGTCTTCTGTGCGCTCGGCGCGCTGGCTCGCTCCACTCGATCGTCACTAGGTCGCGTTGGCCTAAACGGCCCGATGCCGGTGACGAACCCGGTCAGGTGCGTCAATGCCTCGTCGGCGAGGAACACCAACTCATGCAACGACACCAGGCAAGAGCCTGGGCTGGTCTCCTGGTGTGCGACCAGACGGTAAGTGTCCGCGCTCCAGCCTTTTTGCGCCGCGTCTACCCATGGCGCTACCGGAACGCACAAGGCGCGGATCTTCTGATTATCGCGCGCGTGCCCGTGAAGATGTAAGAAGGACGCTTCGTTCATTGACGGCGCCGCGTTAGAGGTGAACCATGCACCGACGCCAACCTGACAAACGCCCAGACGGGACCCCGACACACTCACAGTTCGCGAATGTTCCTCGAGGAATAGCCGGACTGCTGGTCGCCTAGGGCCGTCGCTCGCTCCCCTTTAGACGATCACTGAGCCGGCGGCTGAGCGCGCCGATCAGCACGCCGCCGCTCCAGAGGACAAAGCCCACTGCACTGAACAGGCCGGCAAAGAAGCCGCCGCCGCACTCGCGGCAGTCAGGGTCATCGGCGTGGGCGACGCCGTAGAGCGTTAGCGCAACGGCGGCCAGCAGGCCGACGCCCTCAAGGACCCAGATTTGCCGTCGGCCACGCCCGAACAGAGCCCCAGTGGCGAGCCCGACGGCGCCAACGATAAAGAGGAACGTGTAGATGCCCATCGGAGGTACAATGCCCACGCGTTGAATCGGTGCCGGTGAAGACCTAGCCGGACGGTGACGAAGTCCTCCTGTCGCGAGGGTCAAGAGCCAGAGGCCAGCGTGCTGAAATGACGCCAGAGCGCCTGCTCGCTAGAAGGCGTCCCAATCGTGAGGTAAAGCGAGCGGCAGCCACTCTTCGGGCGGACGCCAGCTCTCCCAGCCTGTCGGCCACGGCTGTTCAGAAATGACTCGCTTGTGAAGGGCGCCATTATTGAAGGGCGTTATCGGTGTCACCAGATCGACTGGGCAGCCTCATCCACGAGTACTACCGATCAGATCGGTGGATCTGGCCGACAGCTGACCGGTCGTGCAGCGCGTGAGGTCGGGCGGTCGGAGCTCACGTGCGCGGTGGGGTCTTTCGCGGTTGTAGGGGCATGAAGATCGCGCCATGGAGCCGTTGCGTCCGGAGCCGGGGTAGCGTCGCAGGCTGTTCCGGGAGAGGGGCTTCAGGGAAACGAGGTTGGGCAGGCCGTCGCTGACACTTTGGGCTGCGAGCCCGTCGTTTGTAGTTGGCCGCCTGTAGGGTCGAAAACTCCGCGACGACGTCGGGGTGTCAGGCGGTTCGGGCTCGGGTCGGGAGCGTCGGCGAGTGCTGTGGTAAGGAAGTATTCACTGATGCTCGCAGTGTCCAGGTTGGGGCAGCTGATCAAGCCCGAAGATCTCGTCAGCAAGCGCCCAGGCCTGCACCACCTAACCAACTGTTGACGAACGCCAACACCTCGTGTAGGCTCTGGAGTCTTATGGGTGCCTTCACGTTCACTCTTCTCGTCGCGGGCCCTGATCTTCAGAGCGACGAAAATCTCGACGCCCTTTTCGAGGCGGGCTGCGATGACGCGACCTTCGGCAACCGTGAGAAGATCCAGTACGCGGACTTTGATCGTGAAGCTCCGAGCTCGGCGGAAGCGATCGCGAGCGCCATCCACTCGATCGAGAACACTGTCCCCGGCGCTTTGGTCTTTCGCGTCGAACCTGAAGAGTTCGTCTCCTTGTCCGCGATAGCCGAACGAACGTCTCGCAGTCGCGAAGGCGTCCGGCTTCTAGCAGCCGGCGAGCGTGGGCCGGGCGGCTTTCCATCGCCGGTCAGCTGGGTTGATGCAAAGACGCGCGTCTGGCGCTGGACAGACGTCGCGGAGTGGTTCGAGAAAGAGCTTGGCGAGCCTCTTTCAGTCAGCGAAGACGCCGAAACGATCGCAACGTTCAACGGCCTGCTCGAGACGCGTCTTCACATGCGCCGCCTTCCTCGCGAAGAGGAGCGCAATGTCGTGACCCAGTTCGCACGCGAAGATCACGAACTGAGCGAACTCCTCGCCGTCTAGCGACTAAGGTCGGCGGGTGGCTCGGCGCCCGCATCCCAATAAAGACGTAGAGAAGGCGCTCAAAGACGCCGAGTCGTCTGGCTGGACCGTGACGCCGAACAACTCCCGAGGTCACGCGTGGGGTGCTGCCCATTGCAGCTCAGGCTGTCGTGTATCGATCTGGTCGACGCCGAAGAACACCGGTAACCACGCTAACGCGATACGGCGCGCGATCCGTCGTTGCCCACACTAGATGTCGCTCACCTCCCGTGGGTGGCAAAAGTGTGGGTTCTGCCTGCAATTGCCAGTTTCTCGAGTGCGGCGCGAATTTTGTGGGCACAGCAGCCTGCAAGAGATCCGCGTCGCTAATGCGTCTGTTATGAACAGCGCCGCTCCGAGCCATGCGGCGATTTCACAAATGTGGGACGAAGCAGAACTCATAGAACACGTTCATTCGGGGCAGGCGGACCGGTGGATGTGGATCTGCCCCAGCTGTGACCGCTTCCTCGAACCGCCGCATTGCGGGACGGCACGAGAAGCCGCGGTGTCTCTGCGACGGCATGCACGCGAATGCAACATGCAGGAGCTCGCGCGCCCTCGGCGTCGCGACCCATTCGCGGGATAGTTAGTTCGGTCGTCGGACTGCCTCGGCTGCTGCTCCGCCGGAAACCGATCGGAGACTCTGGATTTCTTGGGAGGCTACGCGTGGGGTGCAGAAAATCGGTCGTCCGGTGTGCGCCGCTGTGGCTGGGCCTGCTGATGCACGGGTAGCGTCGGCGTTCCCGTTTTGGAGGCGCCTATTTTTGGAGGCGCCTATGTCTGGTAGCGCCTGAAGGGTGTCAAAACCCCGGTTCGGCGCGGAATCCGAGTTTTGACACTCTTCAGGCGAAAGGAGTCCTATGAAACTCGTGGAAGAACTCTGGCTTGTTTGCCCCATGTGCGACGGCTGGCGCGGGCGACTCGGACGTGACGGAGCAGTCGCCGAAAACAGATTGGCCGAGATAGAGGCGTCGTGGGTCGAGCACGAACGCGATCATGGCTTCGCCTCAGCCGCAAACGTCTCATTGAAGCCTGAAGTCAGGTCGCGGCTGAGTTCGTTGGCAGAGGGCTTCGAGATTCGCAGGAAGCCCTCACCTAAAGAGTAGCCGAGCGAACAGAAACGACCCGGCAGAGTGTCGCCGGACGCTGCGGCACCTCGAGCAAGAGGTCTGGCAGCGGTGTTGACGTGGCGGCAGATTTGGGGGTCTTCGCCTTGGCTGTGCCTGTTCGGTCGCGGCTCGTCTCGTTGCGACGTCTTATTTTGTTTGGCGCGCGTGAGTATCAAGAAACCGCAGAACGGCGCAAGAACCGCCCGCCGTGAGAGCGTCCGTTGCGCCTGGGAGTATCGGTCGATGCTGTAAATCCGCCGGAGTGAAACCCGGCGCGCTGGGGCTGAACTGAGGTTCCTGCGAATCCTGAAGCCGTAGGGATGCCGAAAGCGTGGCCCTGCCTTAGGGGTCGGAAATCCCGATTCGGCGCGGTCGGGACGGGTGTCCGGTGCCGGTCGATTCGTGAGGTTCTCAGCCGTTCGGGTTCGGGTCGGACGTGTCAGCGAGCGGTGGCGAGGAAGCGGTGGGTCTAGTCTTCGGCGAAGCGGCGGGAGTCGGCGAAGACGAGGGATTTCGCGGTAGCGCACCTCGAGCTGGGCGAGCTGGTCGGCAAGCAGTTCCCGTTGACGTGCTCCAGCGTGTGCAGGGCCGAATATCTGGCTGCGACGACGACGGCGGCGAGGGGGAGCTCGGAAAGTCGTGCAGCTGGAAGGCGAGCGTTCCGTCGGAGAGCGTGGCGGCGAGGTTCTCGAGGCTCTTGCGCTCGACCCCGGCGAGCACGCTCCCGTCGAGGGCGGACACCGCTAGTCGCCGGCGGGAACGGTCGTGGAAGAACCACGAGTTCAACGATGCCGAGCGTGAGGTTGCTAAGCAGTGGCGCGAGGGACTCGCGACACTCGACCCGGAGGAGATGATCGGGATCGTCAGGAACATCCTGCCGTCACGAAGATCTCGGATCTTGAAGCGCTCAAGAAGGAGATCGACGACTTCTGCGAGAGCAACGAGGGCGAAATCGCGCGCTCGTGCTACACGTGCTGGAA
Organism: Actinomycetota bacterium; assembly: GCA_013816245.1. Lineage (GTDB taxonomy): Bacteria > Actinomycetota > Thermoleophilia > Gaiellales > Gaiellaceae > 3-1-20CM-4-69-9. The sequence goes on from JACDEU010000019.1 coordinate 29,934, forward strand.
GTCCCAGAATGGGCACAGACGGCGGTGCTCGAACGCTGGGAGGCCGCGCGTTACGACCTGGGCTGGTGGATGGCTCTCTCTGCAACCGCGTCCGGCGGTTGAAAAGTAGTCGTTACGTGTTGCCTTCAACGCGTGAGCTAAAGAGTTCGCGCTGAAGAGACTTGGGGAATCCCGGCCTGAAGTACGGCTTCACCCAAGCATCGGTTTCGTCGAGGAAACTTGACTTGTCCGCGTCGCCGTTCGGAGGCCGCTTCGCAAGCTCAGAGGCCCAGTAACGAGCGTAGAAGTGGTTGAAGATGCGAGCGAACTCCGTGAAATAGACGTCAGCGACTTCGGTATCGCCCCTGATCACGAGCATGTTCTCGTCGTTCGCGTTCGTCGAGGCGGGAGAGAAGTTGGCCGAGCCTGTGATCACGCACGGACTCGAGCCGAGCGGATCGATCATCAACACCTTTGTGTGCAGATACGGGACGCGGGGATTGAAGTTCGTCAGGTGCTCCTTCGCCCAGCGGGTAAGCGTGCTCGGGCCGCCGAGGCTTCCGACCGAAACGAAGACCTGGTGCCCGCCAGACCAGGCGTCTTGGTTGTTGTCGCGCTTGTCAAGCAGCACGTAGTGCAGCCCGGTGCCGGCGTAGCCTGTGAGCGCCTCCTCGAAGATCGCGCCCATGCCGAACGGCTCGGTGACATGAATGGATCCGCTCCCGCTGCCGAAGCGCTCCGCGTACCAGTTCAGCGGCGCCAGCCCATGCCGAGGACTGAAAAGGGTGTGAATACCGTTCTTGTCTAGTTCGGTTTCGTCGAAAGGGCTGTTGCTACTCGTCCAGTCGCGGATCGTGTCGGCCTCCGGGTTGGGCTCGAGCTGCTGCCAGAGTTCGAGGAACTCCCCGGCGACGACCGGATCGCGCACTTCGTGGCCGACGTTCGAGTGCCCGTAGATCCCTCCCTCACTGAGGTTCGTCGAGCCGGTCCAAACAGACACCGGCGACAGCGCGCCGTCCGCGTCCTTCGTTGCGAAGACGATGAACTTGTTGTGCGCAATCTTGGCGTTGGTCCGCTCGATCAGGATCGAGCTCGGGAGGCCGAAATCGTTGATCGCCTGTCGGTTCCGATCGCCTTCGTCGCCTGCGCTGGCGTGGTAAATGACCTGGACGTCGGCGCCGTCTTCGTGTGCCTTCTTGAACGCAGCGAGGACTTCAGGCTCAGTGAACTCGTACACCGCCGCTCGCAGCGCGTCTCCACTCGAGCTGGCCCGGCCGATGAAAGCAAGAAGCGCCTCGATCAGCCCTCTCGACAGCCACTTGAACGCCTCGGCACGCTTCGCGGGTGGTAGCTGATCGGGCCGAAGGCCAAACTTGTTCGCATAGGCCTGGCTCGCTGCGACACCCCGGTTGAAATAGACGCCGTGCGTGCCCTTCGTCGGGTCGCTCGTGGAAATATCCACGATCGCCTCGACACCATCGCGATCTTGGAGATTCTTCGCAGTGCCGTATCTCGGCACGAAGCGATACGTGTAGTCGTGTCCGGGCTTCGCGGTGTAGTCGGCCCAGTAGAAAGTCTGGAGCGGATGGTCTCGCGTGCTGTAGAACGCCTTCGGATCGGGTTGAGGGACGACCGATCTGAAGGTCTTGAAGCCTGAGAGCCAATACTGCTCTGGCTGCGCCGCGCTGTGGTCGATCCGATGGATCGAGAAGCCGAGAAAATCTGCGCGCACCGCCTCATCGAGGTCGAGCCCGAAGAAGATGGCGTGATTGCCGGCGATCGCCTGCACCGTCACACCGCCAGTCGACACCCGCTTTCTCATGCCCACTCCTCGCTACCGGCCTCGTCTGGCCGCTTCATTAGAGCGTACCCGACGTTGACCAAAAAGAGAACCCTTGCACCATCCGCCGCGCGTTTCAAGCAGCCCCAGGCGACAGCGCCAAAGCGGCCCCCCAGGCGCGATCACGCTCGACAAGCTAATGCGTCGCGACGCGGGCATATCAGGTCGTCACTATCCGACGTTTCGTGGCTCAGGAAGCCGCCGGATAGTTGGTTCGGCCGCGCAGGTTGAGCATTGCGGTCCGGCGGGTTAGCCTGCGGACAGTGGTTGTCATGGGCGGGCGACAGAAGGCGGGCGGCGCTGATGTGTCGTCCCTGCCGGAGGGTTGTATGGCGGTTGATCACGTCAGCTTTGCCCGGGGCGTCACCGCTAAGACGACCCTGAATCAGCGGCGCTGGACGCCGACGAGCCGTGCTGCCTCGCAGACCTTTCGCTGGGTGCACTTTCCGCCCGATGTGATGCCAGGCGAGTTTGTCTATACGGCGACCGCGATGTTCAGCGCTACCGCGGATCCACGCGCCGAAGTCGATCACCTGACGACATCCATCCGTACACGTCTGCTCGCGCTCTATCGCACGGGGGACGTCTCCGGTGCGCCCCAATTCTCGCCTCCGGCTCCGGTTGCCAAAGGCATGCTGTCCTAGCAAAGCTGACAGAAATTTACATGCGAGTCGATCGACCAATACTGGAGCCGCCGGGTCATCTCGATGAACTGGGCGATGCCGGGCGGGCGGAGTGGGATCGCCGCGTTCGGGCGTTCATCGATGGAGCTCGGCAAGATCTCGGAGGCGGTCGGACAAGCCTCCGCACGTCCGTGCCGCCGAATGCAACAGGAGTTGCATCTGTCGAGTGGACGGGCTTTCCGGAGCGGCCCGGCTCCTGTCTTGGTCGGCGGAGAGCGCTCGAATTGCTAGATGCTAAGGCAGGGATGCCGGGGGGAAGGTCGGTTCAGGATGAATATGTCGAGTGGCGCCTCGTGGGCAGCGGCGCCACGATCATGCGTATCGAACTGACGACCGAGTTGCCGGAGTACTGGTCGTTGCTTGCTGCCTACAAACCTCAGCTTCTGCTCAGACTTGTGGAGGAATTCGCCGGCGAAGACAACGTGTCGCCGGTTGATGTTTTTGGGCGCGAAGACGCTCTCAGTGAAGGCATCTCACCGCAACAACGGGAAAAGGCGTTCTCCAACTGCATGCTCGGCCGTGGCACAAGCCCGTACAACGACGGTCGTCGTGCGATCTGCTGCATGCGTCAGCAATCGAACACTCTTGCCGCGGCCGCCGCGCTCGCGACCCTTGCCTGTACTCCCCACACTATTCTTGACGGTGTTGACGGCAGAGTTCGTGCTCCGAACTGCAGCGAGGCGACAAGTTTTTTCGAGATTGGCTTTGCCCAGCTCGGGCGCGCAAGCGATCCGCTGCTACTCGAGCGGTTAGGCCGCCTCGCCTTCGAAGGTCGAGTTGTCGGCTTCGCTTCGCCGCCGGGTATCTACATGGGCAAGATCCAGCCCGGCCGCCTGATCGCGCCGGACGGTTCTGAGCTTCCAGAGGAGTCGTTTTGCTTCAGTCGCGGCAGGCTCGGGGAGGACGGTGAAGGGCGATTCCAGCGGCTGACGTTCGAACTGCCAGACGATGCCGACTTCGCAATGGCAGACGTCCGGGACGCCGCGACAGGGCGCCCGCTGCGGTATGGCGGTGAGCTTGCCGACCTGGTCCCGATCAGTGTCTTCTTTCAAGCCACCGAGCCGGACACCGTCATCGACATCCCTGATCCTGTTGTAGTCGAAGGTGCTGCCACGCCAAACTGCGAGGAGTTCGAAGCTCTGTATGCCAACTTCGAGCGCGCGGGCTCATGACAAGGCGAACGCTGCAGCCGGGCATCTACTACGAGACCGAAGCAATTCCTCACCCGAGCTATCGCCTAGTACTGCTCAACGTGTCTGAAGGCGCGGAACGTCGGCATGTTCGAGAGGCACTCGTCGCGCTCATGGAGATGCTCGCTGGTCTGGGTGAGGGCCGGCTGCGCAGTCTCGAGCAGCAGCAAGCGCCGGCCTCGGCGGAGAGCCTTGCCCAATACGGCGGTCTTGATGCGCTGATCGGCTATGGCCGCCGTTTGTTCGACGACGCCGAACATGAGCCCGCACTGACGGATGCAGCCAGGCCCGACTTTCTCTCTTACCTGCACGAGCAGGGCCCATTTCCAGCGCTGCCGTGGGCGACGCGACGGCGCGATGCCGAAGCCGACATTGCTCTGCAGCTAACGGGCCTGAACGAAGCGGCAGTCAATTGCGCAGCGATCGAAATCTGGAAACTGATTCGCGACCAACAGCTACCTCTTTCGGTGTCGGAGTCGTTTGAGGGTTATGGCCGTGCAGATAAGCGCGGCTGGCTTGGATTTCATGACGGCGTCAGCAACATGGGCTCTGGGGAGCGTCTCGCAGCACTCCTTGCGTCGGCTGACCCGGATTGGATGCGCGATGGCACCTATATGGCTTACCTGAGAATCGTCGTTGACCTCGGGGTGTGGGAGGCGAGGTCGCGCGCCGAGCAGGAACTGATCGTTGGTCGCGACAAGCTCACCGGAGCAGCCCTCGTCGCTGTCGCCCGCATCGAAGAGAAACTAGTGCCGGTGACCGGGCCAGCACCCGATGAGGAAGGGACCCTCGCAGAGGGGGCGGAGTGGCGCGATCCACCGCAGACGACGGACGTTGTACTTGAGGCCTCGCACATCGCGCGTGCGAACCAGACGCGTGCCTCTCCGGCTGCGCCAGGCAGCTTCCGGATCTTCCGCCAGGGCTATGACTTCCTTGAAGAGCTCTGCGCTGAGCACGTCGAACTCGGCCTCAACTTCGTCGGCTTCCAACGCGATCTTCGCGTCATGCAGCAAGTGCTGCATCTGCCTGGCTGGTTGGGCGACGCGAACTTCGGGGGCCTCGGAGATGAGGCGGCAATCCCCTTACTCACGGTTGTCGCTGGCGGCTTTTACGCCGTACCACCGAACGGAGAGCGTTTACCGGGTGCCGGTCTGTTCGGACATATCTAGACGCACCCCGTCTTCGGCTCGACCGTGCTCTTGCCGAGGCGACACGCAAGTCCGACAAGCCTGATCGAGACGAAGTCGGCCACCTGAGCGCCAAACTCAATGTGGGCGCCACCGATCGTGATGTCACCGACGGCGTATCCCTTTCCGGATGGCACCTCGAAAACGCCTCGCAGCCCGCGGCCGGGCTCGCCCCGGGTGATGTTCCAGAAGCTCCTCGCGTCCGTGCCGTCCGGCGTCTTGAACCCGGCCGGCGTGAAGTCATTGATGTATAGACCCGGGGGATCGGCGAGTGTGATGTCCGCCTTGCTGCGCGCGAGCAGGTTGACCTGCGCACCGATGTGCGGGTCGCTGTTTCGGTCCGGGTCGCCATATTGGCTACAGCGGATTAGCTCTTGCTCAGAGGTGAGAATGCGGCCGTTGATCTTGCGGATGATCGTGGCTGCCGCCGCGAGCTCTATCGCCGCACCAAGGTTGTTGTTTCGCTGCGTAAGGTGGACTGGCCCGACTGCCGTCTTGTTGTTCCATCTGTTTTTGGGGGCATACTCGCCGTTCGAGTCGAACAGATCTTCAGGCTGCACCTGGGGGCTCGCGAAATCACGATAAAGCTCAAGCAACCGCTTCTTGTTGTCCTTGGCGAGGAGCTCGAAGTACTCCGGGACTTCGCAGGTGAAAGTCACGCGCGTAACCTTGCCGTGCTCGTCGCGCTGCACAGCCCACTCGCAGTATTCGTCCTGCCGTTCGCGGCTGCCGTCCGCAATCTCCCAGCGCCGCCGCACAACGGACGTCACGAACAACAATTTCCGCGGCGACGCCGTCCAAAAGATCCCTTTTTCGACATGGTCCGCCGCGATCGACGCCTTTGCCGGATTGAAGAACTGCGGCCTGGGTGAGTCCGCTGGGTTGCCGCTGCCCTCGATCGCCTGATCCATCACGTTCGACAGCTGCTCGCTCCATGCGCGACGACCCTCCGCCGAAAGATCTTTGAGATGCGCCGGCGCGCTGAACTGCGTAGCCATCCCGGCTACGTCGTTGCCGCAGGCTGGATCGTCGCTGTGGGCGTCATCTCGAACAGCTCGCTTCCCCGCAGCGTTGAGGTTGCGAACAGAAGCGGCCGTCGCTCGCTGATATCAAGTCCAAAAGCCTTCGTTCGGCGCGCTTCGGCGAGCCGGAAGACGTCTCGGACGCCGTCACGAGTCTTCAACCTGGTGGAAAGTGCGTCGTAGTAGCCATGGAGGCGACGCTCAGCTTCAGCGCGCCAACCCTCCCCGAGCCCCCACAGTTCGGCAAACTCCCGCTCGGCGCTTCCCTGTGGCGCGCTCTCCGCATCCGCCACGATCGCCCGGGCCACAGCCTCCTCGAGCGGGCTATCGCGGGTGAACGATTCTGGTGCGAACCGAGAGAGCGACGCCCGCCGCTCCGAAAAAACAGGGTTGGAGAAGTCGACCATCAGCGCACAAGCAACGAAGCGCTTCGAGAGCAGCCCGGTCTCCACACACTTGCGGACAACATCGATGTCTTCGACCGATCGTTCGGGCACAAGGAAGGCAAAATGCGTGTCGCCTTTCTGTCGAAACTGGCCATCGACGAGCGCAACGTCGAACTCGTCAAGGACCGCAAGGTAATCCTCGCCTGAGACAGACAGATCAGGCGGGCCAGCCAGATCGAGCGGACCGTTCACGAGCTCGTCGACATTGAGAAAAAAACTCGGAGGCAGCTCGAGCTTGCTGTTCGCCCGCAACGTGCGACTCTCAGTCGCACTTGACACCAGGTTGATCGTCGTTGTTTCAAAGAGCTGGCGCAGCAGCGTGTCCGCCTGCTTGACCTCTTCGCTCGTGACCGTGCTGTCAAAGCGCGAGTCGGTCCAGCGGCGGACGCCAGGGCGCACCACACGCTCCTCCAGTACCTCCGCCCCCGAGGAATCGATGAACAAGGGGTCGGTTCGCATCGGGTCGCCGTCCGAGAACACGTCCGCGTCCATACTCGCGGCGAACGACTTCCAATGATTCCATGGAAGCTTTAACTCCTTCAGCACCAAACTGCCGTTGATGTGACTGTCGAACGGTCCCTGACCACGCGAACGAGGGTCAAGCGCATGACTCGAGTTGCCAGCCCATATCCAGCCTTCTTGAAGACGCTCGTAATAATGGAAGACGCGTTTCTGGTCGTCCCAACCAATGACCTGCAAAAAGTCGTTTGTGAGGCCGCTCGCGTCCGTGCTGACCATGACGTCGATCTCGTTGTCACGCCCGAACGTCACCACGAGCCGCAACCCGCGATGGACATCCCGCGCCTCGTTGAACGGGATCTGACTGCCCTCGCCGACGATGAAACTCATACGGCGACGAAGAGGGTCAGACTCCTCCGTCGCTCTTTCGAGCGCCGCGATGATCTCTTCGAGCGTCGTCGGGAATTGGCCTTGGCGGAGCAACAGCTTTGCGAAGGGATCGTTGAGTTCCTCGGCAGCCTCCGCGTCGCTCATCACGCGAACGGCGTCGTCGATCCCGAGGATGAAACGATGAATGCGTTCTGACTCAAGCTGCTGCGGATCGACACCCGCGAAGGCGGTCCGAACTTGCTCAGGAGGCGCAAGAGCGTCGCCGCGTGTAGGCGCGACCCGCGAAGAACTACCGGTGTCCCCTGAGCTCTTTTTCACTTGTACAAGGCCGAACGTAACATTTGTAATAAAGGATTTCTAGGGCCGGAGGACTGGATCGTCAGGGTCCGGCGACCTGGCCCTCTTCCGTACGAAGAACAGCAAAAGACGAGTTGGCCCACTCAAGCCCGACTCCACAAGAGCCGCGCCCCGGCGCGACGCGGAATCAGCGACGCCGACCGTCTCGGCCGAGTCGTCCCAACACCTCCACGCTTAGGGCCGAACGCCCACGTCGGCAGATCGCGGAGAGCCACCGGCCCAACACGCAAGCGAAGCTGCTGGCTCATGGTGCGACCAAGCGGTAAAGCTTTAGTCCTCGAGGTCTGGGCCGTACATATGAAGCGCGCGGCCAGCTGCCTGCGATGCTCAATCCCCTGCACCGAGGGGCTCGCCGGGCTCATACCCCCGGAGGTCGCAGGTTCGAATCCTGCCCCCTCAATAGAAAGGCCCTGCTACAGAGCCTTTCTATTTCCGACTCACGCGACGTGCTCAAAACTTTTGCCCAACTTTTGCCCGCTTGAGTGCCCGGGCACCGCTGCTTCCGGACGTTCGGCCACAGAAGGAGGGATTCGCCTGGAGTTCCGCGACACGGATTGCTCGCTACGCCGGGATCAAGCTGACCAACGCGGAGCTTTCAGCCGGCCTCGCGAGTTCCGGCGCCGCGCGCGGCGGCTAGGCCGTCTCCCTGTCGTGGCTGATCAGGATTCTTCTCCAGCGTTTCGAAACGTGTATCCGCTGGGCGGCGTGCGCGGTGGCTACCGCCTCCGTTCCGCACGTGTTCCCGTTGGCGTAGAAGTTGCGCTCCTTCACATAGTGGATATGCACTGGGGAATACCCCCGCCTTGGGGTGCATGCGACAAATCCTTTGCGGTCTGCCTGACGGTGCGGCCGTGGATTAGACGATTTTCTGCATTGTCCAGCCGAGGATTGTTTTGGGCTGCCGCGGCGCAAGCTCGCGCCGCGGCCAGCTGTCCCGACCTCTCTTCCTGTTCTCACATGCGCAGCAGCGCCGCGCGGATACCAAGTCGCCGTGCTACGGGCCGTCCGCTTGCCGGATCGAAACCGCACGCAGACGGGCCGATCGACCAAGCTGGATAACACTTTTCAGGCCGATCCGGGTTTCCGGCACCCACACGGCAGCCTCGGCCACCGACATCAGGCTGCCCTCCGAGCGCGCGTGCGCGAACTCGGGGCCGTCCGCGCGCAGGACGCGCTCTTCGATCTCCTCGCGGCGGCGTTCCCACTCCGCGACCCGTCCGGCACTCACTTCGCTCTCGATTGCTCCCCAGATACGCCCTGCCGCTCGGCGTCCCCGTGTTCTGCGGCGATGGCCGCAAGGTCGGCCGCGGTATGGACTACGCGCCGACGGTCACCGAGGCGCAAGGAGAGCTCGAGGCAGCGGAGCGTATGACCTTCGGCGGCTTCGAGATCTCCCCGCTCTAGCTCGAGCTCGGCGGCAGCGCGGAGCTGTCCGCTCTCCCACCATGCCCAGCCAATCTCGTGGGCGATGGCGGCGCTCTCGAGCGTGAGCTCGATCGCGCGCGCGAGATCGCCTTCCTCGTGGGGCTTCTCAGCGAGGTATCCGAGTACCTGTGCCTCGCCGCGACGCAGGCCGAGCTGCCGGAATGTACGGAGTGATTCCTCGAGCAGCGGCCAGGCGGCGGCCGTCTCGCCCATCGTCACCATGTGTCCGGCGACTCGGTAGCGGAGGTTCGCCGTCTGGATCTCGTTGCCGCTTGCGACGAAGAGCTCGAGGCTTTGCCCGTACGAGGACGCGGCCCGTTCGTATTCGCCGCAGAGGCCGAGCGCACCGGCGAGTGCCCGCAGCGCGTGGGCGCGAAGCTCCGGCTCGGAGTCCGGGGTTCGTGCGAGCAGGGGCTCGAGACGTGACGCGCCCTCGCTGGGTTCGCGAACGAGCCAGAAGCCCTCGAGCGACGCGGCCAGGGCAAGGCCACGCTCGGGGTCGTGCTCGGCCGCCCAATCGAGCACGGCGCGGACGTTGTAGATCTCGGGCGCGACGAGTCAGCGACTCGCAGCTCAACGCGCTGAGCCTCGCCGCCTTCCTCGCGCGCTGTCGCCTGCAGAACGCACCGTTCGTGATCCTCGACGACCCCTTGCAGGCCGGCGACGACGAGCACCGCCCCACGTTCATCGCGTACGTGCTCGGGAAGCTGATCGAGGACGACGTGCAGGTGATCGTGCTGACGCACGACGGCCGCACGAGCAAGCAGATCCACCACCTGCACGAGCGCCTACCAGTCGTCGGATTCGCACTGTCGCTCGATAAGCCCTTCGAGGGCACGACGGTAACGCGCACCACCAACACGGCCGAGGCGCTCCTTCAGCGCGCGAAGGTATATCTCGACAGCGACGACGCTCAGTTACGTGGTTCGGCGGCGACGAAGCTGCGAGAGGCGGCGGAGCGGATCGCAAAGGAGATCATCGTGAAGAGCCGGAACGCGACAGGCGAATCCTGCTCCCTCGCCGAATACGACGGCGTCACGCTAGGGCTGCTGATCCGCCAGATCACGCCCTACTTGACGCAGGCCGACCACCCCGGCAAGTGGACGGTCATCGGCGACTGGCTGAACCCCGGCACCCGCGACGACACGCCGCCCCCGAAGAACGAGTTGAAGATGGCGTTCGGCTACCTGCGCGAGTTCGTGAAGGTGTACCTCCGGGGCAGCCCCGTGTCGGTCGCGACGTGAGCGCGCCGACGATCACATCAAGCCTCTAATCCAGGGCGCGCTGCGAGCTTCTCTTGATATCCCAAACCGCTGCCTCGTCCGCAAAGGTGACGATGCAACGATCGTTGGCCTCATCCGGTCGCTGCTCGTTCAGCGTCAGGACGTGGTCGAGCAAGGCGAAGAGGGCATTCGGGGTCATCAACTCGACCATCATCTGCTCGCGCAGGTGCGCCGGTACGCGGACGCAACGCCGCGGCGGGCAGCCTCGAGGAAGATCGCCTCGCCTTCGCCGGCGCGGCGGACAGCTATCTCGACCCTCGCGGGTAAGCGCTCGTTCGAGCAGTGGAAGGTGGAAGCCGTAGGCCAGGTCGACGAAGCCCATGGCGACATCGGTGACGTCTTCGACATCGAGCGGGAAGATCGTGTACGGGGCTAGCGAGCTGAAGCTCCAGCCGCGATCGCGGATCCGCCGCAGCGAAGCGGTCCAGTCGAGCGTCTCGGGTTCTTCGCCGCCCCAGCCGACGCGCGGCCTCTCGGCGTCCGATCGCGCGTTGTACTCGCTGCTCTCGCGACCCCAGACGCGGTAGTCGACGGCGCCGACCAGCAGGCATTCGTGCGGACGAGCCCAGGCGTAGCCAACATCGCGGGCCGTCGCGATCAGCTCGGGCAGGACGCCGAGGTAGGTCTCGTAGGCGGTCGGGACCACTGTCACATGGACGACGATGCCGTCTCCGAGCTGTCGGCCGTCGCGCAGTAGCTCCGTCGCTCGGGCAAGGCGCCGCAGTTGCGGCGTGTCATCGGCACGCACGCCGGCCTTGACCTCGATCAGCGTCACGTCACTTGCGCCACCCTCGGTTTCGCGAATTGCGGTCAGATCACCGTGACGCAGACGGTTGGTCAGGTCGTTGTGGATGGCGAAGACGGCCTCCGCCTCCCAGAGGCGGCCGAGTTCGGCCAGCTCGGCCTCGCGTCCGATGCCCTGGGCGAGCCGGCCGACAGGCTCGCCCTCGCCGAGGATGGTGAAGGCGCGGCGGTCGTACTGGAGGCCGCGCCAGGCGATGCCGTCGCCGACTTGGCGCAAGGTGTGTTGGCTGGCCCGCGCGACCAACTCCTGGCGGCCGACCCGCTCGAGGATCTGCTGTTTGGTGCGAATGTCGTCGATCGGCTTGGGCTCGCGTTGGGCAAGCTCGCGGATCTCGGCGCGCAGCTGCTGGCGTGCGGCCGGCAGCGTCTCGTCGATCGCGTCTTGGCGCGCGCCGAACTCGATCAACAGGTCGCGGTGGAGGTGGACCCACTCCTCGACGGTGCTCGCGCCTTGCGATCGCTGGACGAGCTCGAGGACGCGCGGACGAAGATCCCGATAGAGCGGCTCGTTGAGCAGCTGCTCTTCGGCGGCGAGTTCCCGCTGGTTGGGAACGGACACGCGGCCACGGTAGCCGGGCTTCACGCTCATATCTCGTGTCGACCGGGCCGCGCTACGCGAACCGACGGTGGAACCATTTGTCGTTCCAGTTGTTCTTGATAGCGCCCTTTGCTAGCCGTGTGGCTGCGATCCGAACCGCTGCGAGCAGAATCGGCCAGTCGGCGGCAACGATCGCAAGCGGCGCAGTCTGGGCGTCGATTACTCGACTGCGGTGCAGGTAGGTGCGCAGATGCCCGGGGTAGTTCAGGTTGACGAGTACGTCGTCGGGGCGATGGGTCGCCAGGTCGCGCAGGGACTCCATCAGCTTGAAGGCCTCGTCGATCTCGTCGCTGCTATAGCCGCGCTTGAGCAGCTCGCTGCGCAGTCGCAGGTTAACGACGAGCCGGGCCCACCGGTCCTCGCTCTTGCCGCCGCGCTTGCCCGGATCCGACAGCGCTTCCTTAGCGCGCCAGACGTGCAGGATTCGTTCGGTCCGCTCAAGCTCGTTCGGCGTACGCTGGGCGAGGTAGAGCGAGCGCGCGGCGCTGAGTAGCGACCGCGCGCAGAGGCTGCCGCGGCGGGCCTCCCCGACAGCGATGAACGGCGCCCGCAGGTAATCGACGCTCCTCGTCAGGTGGTACTCAGCGTGGGTGGTGATGTGGTTGCCGCGCCGCGGTGCGGCGCCGTCGACCTTGCCGGGCTCGTATCGCTTGCGCTGGATGCCGAACTCAACGTGCGGTACAGGCGTCCAGCCTCCGACTGTCGGCCATGGCTGGTGTGGGTCGTACTGCGATCGCGGCGGCGACAGCAGACACCACATCGCGACCGCGAGCCGCGCTCGCGTCACGGCCAGGTTGACGGCTACCTCTTCGATGCCCTGCTCGACGAGTAGCAGCGCGGTGCCCATGCGCGTGTCGACGTCGACCTCACGCGCCTGCGACGCGGTCAGCCAGCGGTCGCGCGGCGTTAGCTCGTCGCCGAGGTGTCTCCGAACCGCCCCCATGTCCTTGAGGTAGGAGCCGAAGCGCCGGTCGCCGCGACGCGTCTGATCGGTTCGGACGAGCATCGCGTCTTTGGCCAGAGCGAGCGTCTCCCCCTGCGGAAGCAGGTTGAGCAGAGGTATGTCGACAAGCCAGATCGTCTCCTGGCTGGCGCGCCGCCGTAGGTCGGTGACGATGCTCGGCAGTGTCGGCCGCTCGGTCTGGGCGACGTATTCGACGATGTGGTCATAGATCGTGCGCTCGTGCAGGAACTCGCGATAGAGGTCGCGGTGGTCGCGGCGGATGTAACGGACGACGTCCCAGACCAGCAGCGACTCGTTCGGCTGCAGGTGCTCCTGCGGGAAGGTAAACGGCCAACTCTCGGCGCCCGCTTCCGGCGGCGTGCGGCTGGCCACGACGGCAGCGTCGATCGCCCGCTTCAGACGACGGACGTTCGGTCGTGAGCTGCGCGGCCTCGCCATGACAGCGAGGATACGAGCGGCGTCGGCGAGATCGGGCCGCGTGCGCTCCACGTTGGGGGATCGCGCAAACGAGGACCTGCCGTGCGTCTAGCTCTCACATGTAGTGGGGTGGGTGCCGGAAGCTCCGGCGCGGTAGGTCCGGCGTAGCTTTCGATCGGTAGCGTTGGTTGGCCGGTAGGGTCAGCGCTCGTGGTGGTCAGAGCGCATAGCGGTCTCGTTGTTGTACTGGTCGCTGCGGTGACTTCTCGAGCTGTCCCTGCTCCGAACGCCGCCGGAGCACGACCAGCTCAAGCATCCGCCGCAGCGACCAATACACAAACGAGAGGACCACGCCCCGAGAACGACCCGCCACCGCCTCCGACCCTACCGATCAGACCAACCACGACCTGCCGCACACGATCCGTAACCGTCGAATTCGAGTTTCCGGCACCCACAGGTTAGGGCCGGCCGCAGGCCTCAAACCATAGCTCGGCGCCCCCGCGCGTTGCCAAGTTGACAAACGGCAGGGGAGTCGTCTAGCGTCCAACGTGGTTCAAGCCAGCAGTTGGGGGGTTAGATGAAGTCGTTTGGCTCAGCGCCAGCGGCCAGCCTTTCGGATTGTTACTGGCCGTGGCTGTGGAGTCCGCTGCGTCCCGCATTACCGGCGGTGGAACACCCCTTAGCCAGGAGGAGGTCAAAGATGAGCGCAATCGCTTGTCGAGGGTCGTCGCTCGCGCACACGGTCACAGTCACTTCTGGTCAGGAGGTGTAGGCGAGATGAAGCTTGGCTTAGCACTGCTCGTTGCGCTCGTGGTTAGTTGCGCATACGTAGGAAATGCGCTTGCGAACGTTCAAGCGGCCAGGTACTGGTCGACCGGCACGGATGCTGGATGGAGAGGCTCACGCGTCACTGTGAATAATCCGGACAGCTCTCAGTACTCCATAGCGAGCTATGGCGATTTCGATCTCGCATCAGCGTATGCCGATAGCGGTGTCAACAGTCTGATTCAGATCGGAGTGACGTATGACTGGAGCGCCGGCCAATCACCGGATTGCCGCCTCGGCTCGTCCTCGCCCGCACTTTATTACTTCGTAGAGGTCAGGGTGTCAGGAACCTACTCGTGCTACCAACTTGGCACAGCAGCAGGTGGCGCAAGCAATCTCCAATCCGTTCAACGAGGCAGCGACAACCTCTGGCACGCCTACAAGAACGGCGTTGGGTCGGGTATCTCAACGAGTTGGAGCGCCTGCGGCGGCAACGCCTGCACGCTCTCGGCGTTCGCGGAGAACCTTAGCCAACATGCCGGTCTGTTCTACGCAAAATTCGCTGGTGCAAATCCGTGGCAGTTCTATAACAGCTGTTGCTGGAACACGATCAACAACCCCACGATTGGCGTGAATCCTCCCTGGCAGCAGCCAGTCGGCCCGTTTCCGGCAGGCATCTGGTACTTCAAATATTCCAAGTGAACATCCGCGGCTTTTATGTGAGAGGAGCGAGAACATGAGATTCATCAGGGTTGTTCTTGGCCGGCGCAAGCTGACGATGATGGTCGTGGCAGTGGGCGCGTTGGCTTCACTTGGCACCGCTCTCGCAGTGAGTTCAGCTTCTCCGGACAAGAGGATGATTGACGGAGCCGCTGCCAGGTTTTCGCCTCGCCTCGGGCACATTCCGACAATCGCGGGATCACGCTCAGACGTAGTTGGTGTATTGGCGGCGCGTCTCCCGCTGGTTACGAATGCCCGCGTCGTAAGCGAACTGATTCCAGTGTCCGACGAGGGGCAGACGGCTGAGGCGCCCGTCCTCGAATATGACCTGAGCGTGGCGAGTTTCGCTGGCGCTGATATCACCGAAGCTCTATGGCAAGGAAACTTGTTTGCTGGCGCCGTAGCTGATGAGTTCTCGGCTCGGGGACTAGGATCATTCGCAGAAGCTCACGGCACACTTGTAACGCCCGACGGGAGTAGGCAACCAGTCGGCGGTGGCGTTGGCCACGTAGTCACAAACCAGGTTTTTGACGCAGTCCCCAGCACGCTACCGAACGCGGTTGCGCAGACAGCTGCGCGTTTTGGCCTTCGCAACACGAATGTCTCTACCGTTGCCGGACTACAGCCTGCAGTAGTGATAAGAGCAACTGCAGACCGGCCACAGCAATCGGTCGCGTCTCTCGAAGCTCGTGGGGGATTGAGTGCAGTTGTTGGTGGACCTCCAACCCGCTTCGAAGGTGTGCTTCTCGAGATCCGCGATGCATCTGGCAGACCGATCTACATCAAGGCCACCGCGCCGAGGGCAGGGGCGTCAACGTATTGGGCAAGTCCGAGCCTCGGCCTTCCTGATCAGGGCCAACTCGCTTTCCCGAGCGGCGGCTAGGCGGCCAAAAGGCGTTGAAGTCTGAGCCGGCAAATTGCGGACGTTCGATGCCGACCAGGACGGGGCTACGGTGCGATTTATGACGCCACTGCAAGGCAAGATTCGCCAGGCCGATAACGGCTGCATCGCGAGCGCGTCACGGAACTACAGTCGACGCGAGCAGCCTAGCCGTGTGGCGATCTGACCCCGATTCCGTGGAGTCGGGTTTCTAGAGTCCTTCAGCAGCAAGGAGGATTCAGATGCCCCGCAGATACCCAAACGAGATCCGTCGCCAGGTCGTCGAGCTCGCTCGTTCCGGCACGA
>JACDEU010000063.1 GCA_013816245.1 Actinomycetota bacterium
TGCCCATGGTCGAGAGCAGCCGCCCTGTCTCGAGCAACACGAAGTCGCGGTTTCGCCACAACGGAACCGTGCTCATCCGGCAACAGTTTCAGGTCCGAGCAAACCGGACGTCGGTCTCTCGTCAGCCCTCCACGTCAGGTGTGGACGCCGCCTGGCTTTCGGCGAAGACCTCTTTCACCCACTTCGGGTGGTGCTGCATCGCCCACCCCGCCTCGACGTCGCCGCGCACGATGCCGCGCAGCGAGTGACGGGTTCGCGGGTAGACGAGCGAAAGATGCAGATGACCGACGAGCAGGACGAGCGAGATCCACATGAGCCCGTCGTGCAGCACGATCGTGCCGGCGAATCGGAAGCTCGTGTCACGCTCACCGGCCCAGAGGAGAATTCCCGACACTGCGAAGAGCACGGCGAAGGCGGCTGTCACTGCCGCGTTGAGCTTCTGTCCCGCGTTGAATCGCCCCTGCTTCACGGGATAGCGCCGTAGCCAAAGCCGGTCGTCGGCATCGAAGGCGTTGAAGTCACGCGCCGTACGGCGCAGGCCCTGCCGGTCGCCGAAGACCCACACGGCGAGCAGTGCCAGCGCCCACGCAATCGCGGTGTAGAGATGGATGTCCTTCACGAGCGGCCGGTCACCGACCGCTCCGAGCGAGGGCAGGTACAAAACTAGCCCGGAGCCGAGCAGGACGAAGAACGCAGCAGCGTGAATCCAATGCACCGCGCGCTCGCTCCGCGAGAAGCGCTTCAGGTAGACCTTCCCGGAGTCAGACACGATGGTCGATGAAGGCGTTGCGGTCGTAACCGCGGTTCTCCCAGTAGCCGTCGAAGGGCTGGTCGAGGAGCGTGATCTTGTTCACCCACTTGACGCCCTTGTAGCCGTACATCTCCGGGATGACCAGTCGCGCAGGCGCGCCGTGCGGTCGGGTCAGGGGCTGCCCGTCCATCTCGTAGGCGAGCATCGCGTCCGCGAAGTACGCCTGATCCGTCGTCAGGGAGTCGCTGTATGCGCCGTCTGCCGAGAAGAACCCGATTGCCTTCGCTGTCGGGAGCGGGCGCGCCGCGGAGAGCAGATCGCGGAAGCGAACTCCGGCCCAGCGGACGCCTGACACCGACCAACCCGTTACGCAGTGAAAGTCGGTCACCTGCTCGGATCGCGGCAGCGCCCGCAGATCCGCGTAGCTCAGCTCGACGGGCTGCTCCACGAGCCCGTCGATGGTCAGCTTCCACGTCGCGCGGTCCACCTGTGGGATCGACGTGACGCTGTAGATGCGCCAGCCGGAGCGAACGAGACCCGCAAGCGGCGGCGGAAGAACCCCGGCGACCGGGAGCAGCACGTCCCGCGCGATGCCCCAGGCGGTCGGACCCCAGACGAGCGATGTCAGTCCGCCGGCGACGAGAGTGAGGAAGGTTCGGCGTCCGTAAGGGCGCACATCGTCCGGCGCTGGCCGCTCGTGGTCCACAGTCCTCCTGACATCGGCAGGCGAGATTCGTTACGAGAGCCAACCCAAAAGGGGGCCTTTGTCTTCCTGGCCCACCCCACGCTGCTTTTCCGCTGCTACCCTGAGGCAACGGGTAGGCAATCCTGACTGCCCGGTGAGATGAGCTTCTCGTTCCTCCTTCGGGTGTTTCGAGGTAGGCAAGTCTCGAACCCGTAAAGGAGTCGAACAACTTGATGCAACACACTTTCCGCGAGCTCGGCGTGTCCTCGACCATCGTCGATGCACTCTCAGCTCGCTCGATCCACGAGCCGTTTCCGATCCAGGCTCTCGTCCTTCCGGACGCACTCGCGGGCATCGACGTTCTCGCAAAGTCGCCGACCGGGTCCGGCAAGACCCTTGCGTTCGCGGTTCCGATCGTCGAGCGCACGGTGGCGACCGACCCGAGGCCGACCGCCCTCGTGCTCGTTCCGACGCGCGAGCTCGCCGCCCAGGTCACCGCCGAGCTCCAGTCGCTCGCCCCGCCAAAGAAGCTGACCGTGGCGGCGGTCTACGGCGGCATGCCGCTCCATGCGCAGGCCAAGCGCGCCGCGAAAGCGCACGTTCTCGTAGCCACGCCCGGACGGCTCGAGGACCTGGCGAATCGCCGGCTCGTCGATCTTTCGCACGTCCGCACGTTCGTCCTGGACGAAGCCGACCGAATGCTTGACATGGGATTCCAGCCTCAGGTCGACCGCATCGTGCGCCGGCTGCCGCGCAATCGTCAGACGATGTTCTTTTCCGCCACGCTCGACGGCCCAGTCGGCGAGCTGGCACGCGCTTACACCAACAGTCCGGCACGTTTCGAGGCTGACCATGCCAACCAGACGCCGAGCGAGATCGAGCACACCTTCGTCTCGGTGACGCAGGACAGCAAGGTCGAGACGCTCGTCGAGCACATTCGCTCCACCGGCGGGCTCACCCTCGTCTTCGTGCGCACGAAGCGCGGTGCCGACAAGCTCGTGCAGAAGCTCGGTCGACAGAACGTCCGGGCGGTCGCGATGCACGGCGACATGTCCCAGAACGCGCGCGAGCGCGCGCTCTCGCAGTTCGAGAGCGGCAAGGTGTCGACGCTCGTCGCCACCGACGTCGCCGCACGAGGCCTCGACCTCGACGACATCACGCACGTGATCAACTTCGATCCGCCGGGTGAGGACAAGGACTACGTCCACAGGACAGGCCGCACCGGCCGAGCAGGCCGTAGCGGCAAGGCGATCACGTTCGTCCTGCCCGAGCAGCAGGCAGAGACGAGCCACGTCGCACGGAGGCTCGGACACACCGAGCAGTTCGAAGACGCAGGCCTGCGTTCTGCGCGGCCCAAGCTGATGTACACGAGCCGCCGCGGCCGGCGCTCGAAGTGGTAGAGGCCTAGCTAGACCTTCGCCAGCCCGCGCGCTTTGCGCGAGGTCGCACTCTGACGCTTCTGTGCCGAGAGCTCGACCTTGCGCAAGCGCACGCTTGCCGGTGTCACCTCAACGCATTCGTCCACGCCGATGAACTCGAGCGCCTGCTCGAGGGACAACGACCGCGCCGGGATGAGCCGCACCAGCTCGTCGGAGGTCGACGAGCGCATGTTGGTGAGCTTCTTCTCCTTGGTGGGATTGACGTCGAGGTCCTCGGCCCGGGCATTCTCGCCGACCACCATTCCTTCGTAGACCTCAACGCCGGGGCCGATGAAGAGCTGGCCGCGCTCCTGCAGATTGAAGAGCGCGAACGAGGTCGTCGGGCCGCGCCGGTCTGCGACGAGGCTTCCGGTCGGTCGCGTGCGGAACTCCCCTTGCCACGGCTCGTACCCGTTGAACACATGGTGGAGGATGCCCGTGCCGCGCGTCTCGGTCAGGAACTCGGTCCGGAAGCCGATCAAACCCCGCGCCGGCACGAGGTACTCGATCCGCACCCAGCCCGTCCCGTGGTTGACCATCTGCTCCAGACGCCCCTTGCGGAGAGCGAGCAGCTGAGTGATCACTCCCACGTAGTCCTCGGGCACGTCGATCGCAAGGCGTTCGACCGGTTCGTGGATCTTGCCGTCGATCTCGCGCGTGACCACCTCGGGCTTCCCGACGGTCAGCTCGAAACCCTCACGCCGCATCAGCTCGACGAGGATCGCCAGTTGCAGCTCCCCTCGTCCTTGCACTTCCCACGCATCAGGCCGTTCGGTGGGCAGCACGCGCAACGAGACGTTTCCGACGAGCTCCTGCTGGAGCCGGAGGTCGATCATGCTCGCGGTCAGACGATTGCCGTCCTGGCCGGCGAGCGGCGACGTGTTGATGCCGATCGTCATCGCGAGGCTCGGCTCGTCCACGCCGATCACCGGCAGCGGACGCGGATCGTCCGGGTCGGCGAGCGTCTCGCCGATCGTCACCTCGGGAATGCCGGCGACCGCGACGATCTCACCGGGGCCCGCCTCTTCGGCGTCGACGCGGTCGAGCGCTTCCGTGACGTAGAGATCCGTGACCTTCGCCGCCTCGATACGGCCGTCGGCGCGGCACCACGCGACCTGCTGACCCCTGCGGATCGTTCCCTGGCGAACGCGGCAGAGCGCGAGCCGGCCCACGTAGGGCGAGGCATCGAGATTGGTGACGTGCGCCTGTAGCGGGTGTCCTTCCTCGTACGAGGGCGCGGGGATGTGCGTGAGCAACACGTCGAAGAGCGGCACGAGGTCGTCGGCGAGCTCGGCGGGATCGAGGCCGGCGCGACCGGCTCGCGCATTGGTGTAGACGATGGGGAACTCGATCTGGCTCTCTTCCGCGTCGAGGTCGAGGAAGAGCTCGTACACCTCGTTGACGACCTCTTCGATGCGAGCGTCTGGCCGGTCGACCTTGTTCACGACGAGAATCACCGGCAGTCGCGACTCGAGCGCCTTGCGCAGGACGAAGCGCGTCTGAGGAAGCGGTCCTTCGCTCGCGTCCACGAGCAGGAGCACGCCGTCGACCATCGTGAGCGCCCGCTCGACCTCGCCGCCGAAATCTGCGTGCCCGGGTGTATCAACAATGTTGACCTTGACTCCCCGGTAATCGACGGCGGTGTTCTTGGCCAGGATCGTGATGCCCTTCTCACGCTCCAGATCCATCGAGTCCATCACGCGCTCGGCGATGTCCTGGTTCTCTCGGAACGATCCGGACTGCCAGAGCATGGCGTCCACGAGCGTCGTCTTCCCATGGTCGACGTGGGCGACGATCGCAACGTCGCGGATGTCTTCTCGCAGCGGCATGCAACGAGCGTAGCGGCCCACGCTAGAAGCCAAGCCGTTCTCCCGTACGCTTCGCGCATGACGATCTGCCCGGCGTGTGGTGCGGAGAACCGCGAAGAGGCTCGCTTCTGCGACTCCTGCGGCGCAACCTTGACGGCCGGGACCCCGGCCAGGGAGGAGCGGAAGGTCGTCACAGTGCTCTTCGCAGATCTCGTCGGCTTCACGCAACGCGCCGAGACGATGGATCCCGAGGACGTCCGCGCGCTGCTGCAGCCGTACTGGCAGCGGCTGCGCTCCGAACTCGAACGCTTCGGCGGGACGGTCGAGAAGTTCATCGGCGACGCGGTCATGGCGCTCTTCGGAGCTCCCGTGTCGCACGAGGACGATCCGGAGCGAGCCGTTCGCGCGGCGCTCGCGATCCGCGACTGGGTGCGCGAAGAAGAGGACCTTCAAGTTCGGATCGCCGTCAACACCGGGGAGGCACTCGTCATCCTCGGCGCACGGCCCGACGAAGGTGAAGGGATGGCGACGGGCGACGTCGTGAACACCGCCGCGCGACTCCAATCCGCCGCGCCGACGAACGGCATCCTCGTCGGTGAAACGACCTGGCGCGCGACCCGCGACCGAATCGATTACGAAGCCCGCGAGGCAGTCCAGGCAAAGGGGAAGTCCGAGGTGATTCGCGTCTGGGAACCGGCAAATGCACGAGCCCGCGTCGGAATGGATCTCGAGCAACAGGCGATCACGCCGCTGATCGGCCGTGAGCGCGAGCTGAGCGTGCTCGTCGACGCACTCGACCGCGTGCGGCGTGACCGCGAGCCGCAGCTCGTCACCCTCGTGGGGGTTCCAGGGATCGGAAAGTCGCGGCTCGCTGCCGAGCTCTTTCAGCGCCTCGAGAACGATCCCGAGTTGATCTGGTGGCGCCAGGGTCGTGCCCTCCCGTACGGCGCGGGAGTCAGCTTCTGGGCACTCGGCGAGATGGTGAAGGCGCAGGCCGGAATCCACGAGAACGACGCCGAAGGCGAGGCGACCGCGAAGCTGCACGCGTCGGTCGCCGAAGCTGTCGACGAGCACGAGCGGGCGTGGGTCGTCCGCCACCTGGAGCCGCTCGTCGGATTAGGAGAGGAAGCAGCCGCCGATCGGAGCGAGGCGTTTGCCGCGTGGCGCCGCTATCTCGAAGGTCTTGCCGAGCGGCGACCACTCGTGCTCGTGTTCGAGGATCTCCACTGGGCCGACGACGGCCTGCTCGACTTCGTCGACCACCTCGCGGAATGGGCGACCGGTGTCCCCTTGCTCGTGCTCGGCAGTGCTCGCCCGGAACTGCTCGATCGCCGACCGGGTTGGGGCGGCGGCAAGCTCAATTCCGCAACGATCGCCCTCTCACCACTCGGCGATGCAGATTCGGCACGAGTGATCGCCGGCGTTCTCGAGCAGGCGCTGTTGCCGGCGGAGATGCAGGAAGCGCTGCTCGAACGCGCCGGCGGCAATCCTCTCTATGCCGAGCAGTTCGCCCGCCTCTTTCTTGAGCGTCGATCCGTCGAAGACCTGCCGCTGCCTGAGAACGTGCAGGGGATCATCGCGGCGCGGCTTGACGGGCTTCCCCCCGAGGAAAAGCGCTTGCTGCAGGATTCCGCCGTGCTCGGGAAAGTCTTCTGGTCCGGCGGCGTGTCGTCCCTAAGCGGTCTCGACGGCGCTGCCATCGCAGAGGTCCTTCACGGCCTCGAACGCAAGGGGTTCGTCAGGCGCGAGCGCCGCTCGGCCGTCGCAGGCGAAACGGAGTACGCATTCCGTCACGTCCTGGTGCGCGAGGTCGCGTATGGGCAGGTGCCACGCCCTGCACGCGCGGACAAGCATGTAGCCGCCGCACATTGGGTCGAGACGCTCGGACGCGCGGAAGATCACGCCGAGTTGCTCGCGCACCACTACATGACCGCGCTGGAGCTCACGCGGGCGTCCGGGAGCGACACGCCGGAGTTGGTCGAGCAGGCACGACTCACCGTGCGCGACGCTGGGGACCGGGCTGCTGCCCTGAACTCGTTCGCCGTAGCCGGCGGCTTCTACCAGGCGGCTCTCGAGCTCTGGCCAGAGGACGACCCGGATCGAGCGGCGTTGCTCTTCGCGCTCGCGCGCATGGAGTTCTTCGGCGGCGAAATAGGCCGCGAACGGCTTGACGAGGCAATCGTCGAGCTCCTGAAGAACGATCAGCCTGAGCTTGCCGCTGAGGCGGAGGCGCTCGCCGCCGAGGCAGCGTGGCATCGCGGGATCGGCGACGAGGTCCACATGCGCGTCGCGCGCGCGCTCGAACTGGTCGACCCGCTGCCCCCGTCGCGATCGAAGGCCTGGATCCTGAGCCAGGCGTCACGCTACGCGATGCTCGCAGGGCGCCATGCCGAGGCAATCGCTCAGGCGGAAAGTGCGATTGAGATGGCGACCGCTCTCGACCTTCCGGAGGTTCAGACACACGCGCTCAACAATCGCGGGTCGGCGCGGCTACGTGACGGCGATCAAGGAGGTTTCGACGACCTCAACGCCAGCGCAGCACTCGGAGAGGAGATCAACTCACCGGAGGTCACACGCGCGTACAACAACCTCGGCTCGGTGCTGTACATGACCGGCGACATCAGAAGTTGCCTCGAGATGGAGCTTCGCGCGATCGCTTCCGCAGAGCGGTTCGGGCTGACAACGTTGCACCGCTTCGCGCGCGCCAATGTGCTCGGCTCCAAGTATCGGTTGGGCGAGTGGGACGAGGCGCTCGCGGGCGCCGAGATCATGATCATGGACGCTCCCGGTGGGGTTCCTGAAGCGACAGCGCGAGAGGTCCGAGCCTGGATCCGCGTTGCCCGGGGTGACCTCGTCGGCGCCAAAGAAGACGCCGGTCGCGCCTTGGAAATCGGGCGGGCGCTGGGTGATCCACAGGCGCTCTATCCGGCGATCAACACAGTCGCGTACGTCCACGCCGCGGCCGGAGAGCTCGAGGTCGCCAGACCCTTTGCGCTCGAGATCGTGGAAAGGTGGCGAAGCTCCGACGAGAACATTCCGATGGCTGCAGCTGCGGAGATGATCGCCATGCACATCAGCCTCTTCGGGCGTGAGGAAGTTGTCGCCATGCTGGCCGCCGATAAGTTCTTGCCAACTTGCTGGGTCAAAGGTGCACGCGCGTTCGCCAAGAGCGATTTCCAGACGGCGATCGAGGTCTACGAAAAGATGGAAGATGCACCAGACGAAGCCGTCGTACGCCTGCAGGCAGCGGAGTCACTCGTCGAATCCGGGCAACGTGCCGAAGCCGACGGACACCTGCAGAGTGCGCTGGCGTTCTACCGGTCCGTCGGCGCCACCTGGTACATAGGCAGGGCGGAGACGCTGCTCGCGGCGAGCGCATAGTGATCGACGGACGCCACGAGATTCGTGGACAGGTCGTCGCACTGACGTTTGACGACGACCCGTCCGAGTCGACCGGGCAGGTCCTGCAGCACCTTGCAGATCACGACGGGCACGCAGCGTTCTTCGCCCTCGGTTGCGGCGGGTGATCGCAGCGGCGAGCGGCACGGCGTTGCGCTACTGGCGCGGCTGCTCCGTGATGCCCTACGACGGGGAGTGGGATGCGGACCTCACCGTGGCATTCGTCCTCGCGCGGCTGCGCACCGGATCGGTGGTCTGCATGCACGAGGGCTGACCGCCCGACAAACCGGCCGAATGAGCAGACCGATGCGTGAGGCCACGGTCGAAGCGGTGGGCATGATCCTCGAGGCGGTGACCGCGCGCGGGCTGCGCTCGGTCACGATCTCGGAGCTGTTAGCGGCCGACTGAGAGAATCCGCGCACGCCACGAGCCGCGCGGTGCTTCGATCTCGACCTCTTCGCCGACCTTTCGCCCGATGAGCGCCTTGCCGACCGGAGAGTCCGGTGAAACGCCACCGACGCTCGAGATCTCGACCTCCATCTTCTCGCCCTGCTCGTCCTCGATCTCGACGCGTGTTCCGACCGTAACGGTGTCTCCGACGGCTGCGGCCTCGTCGATGATGACGGCCCGGTCGAGCCGGTCGCGCAGCATCGTGATGCGCCGCTCGAGCAGGCCCTGCTCGTTCTTCGCGGCGTGGTACTCGAAGTTCTCCGACAGGTCGCCGAAGCTGCGCGCTGATGCGATCGCCTGTACCGCCTCGGCCCGCCGGGGACCCTCGAGCTCAGCGAGCTCCGCCTCGAGTTGCTCCTTCTGAGCCTGAGTCAGCGGCTCTGGTTTGTCTGTCGCCACGAGCGGAGGTTATAGCGGCCTGGCCCGAACCGGTCCGGCTTTCGAGGCGAATCACCTCGCAATGGGTCTCAGTGGATGGACGAAGGCCTTGACTCGGGGGGAATGGCTCCGTCTCTCCGGCTTCGGCGCGGCCGTCGCCTTGCTGCATGTCGCCGGCTGGGGGCTCTTCCTCTACTACGTCGACCGTAGCCCTGCTCTCGCCGGGCTCGGAGTGCTGGCGTACACATTCGGACTGCGTCACGCGTTCGACGCGGACCACATCGCTGCGATCGACAACACGACCCGGAAGATGCTACAAGAGGGAAAGCGGCCGCTCGGCGTAGGCTTCTTCTTCTCGCTCGGCCACTCCACGATCGTCTTCGGCCTCGCGATCGCACTCGCGCTTGCCGCGAAGACCGTCAACTCGAGCATCCCGAGCTTCCAGGACTGGGGCGGCTACGTCGGAACGAGCGTCTCGGGCACGTTCCTCTGGATCATCGGGATCCTCAACCTCCTCGTCCTGCTCGACATTCTGCGCATCTTCAAGGAGATGCGGCGCGGGTCCTATGACAAGGCGCGGCTCGAGCAGCGCCTGCTCGATCGCGGGTTCATGAACCGCTTCTTCATCGGCAAGCTGTTCCGCTTCGTCTCGAAGTCGTGGCACATGTATCCGCTCGGGATCCTGTTCGGGCTCGGCTTCGACACGGCCACCGAGGTCGGTTTGCTCGCGCTCGCGGCCGGCGTCGCAACGCACCACGTCCCGTTCCTCGCAGTGATGTCGCTGCCGATTCTCTTCGCTGCCGGGATGAGCCTGATGGACACGATCGACGGCGCGTTCATGACCCAGGCGTACGGTTGGGCGTTTTCCAACCCGATCCGCAAGGTCTATTACAACATCACCGTCACGAGCCTCTCGGTAGCGGTCGCGCTCTTGATCGGGACGGTCGAGCTGCTGCAGGTCTTCGCGAAGAAGCTCTCGCTCGACACCGGCTTCTGGGGCTGGCTCGGCGGGCTGGACTTCGGCAACCTCGGCTACGGAGTCGTGGGTCTCTTCGTGCTCACATGGGCCGTCTCGGTCGTCGTCTGGAAGGGCGGGCGAATCGAAGAGCGCTGGGGCGCGCTCGTGCGCGACTGAGGCGCTACGGCAGGCCGGGCGACCAGAGGGCCGAGAGCACGCCCGCTGCGAGCAGCAAGCCTGCTGCGGCGGCAAGGAAGCCGTAGGTGATCTCGCTCTTGCCGGGCCTTCGCCCGAGGCGCGAGCCGAGCTTCGAATAGGCGGCCTGCAGCGACTTCGCGCTCTGCGCGGCGAAGAACTGGCCGCCGGTTCGGTCCGCGATCGCCTTCAAGGTCGCGGGGTCGGGCGGAACCGGCACGCGGCGGCCGCCGAACGGGGTCGGGCCGGGGGTGCCACCGCCGCCGCCACCGAAAGTCAGCGTGCCGTTCGGTGTACCGAGGGCGACGGTGTACACGGGGATGCCGGCGGCCCGTGCTCGATCCGCGCCGTCGAGCGGCTCCAGGTCACCTCGTGTCTGCGCCCCGTCGGACAGGAAGAGAATCGACACGAGCCCTTTCGTCTGCTCGTCGGGGGCTGCGGCAACCGCCGCTGCGAGGCTGCTGTTCTGGCCGCCGACCGCCTGCTGGCCGAGCTTGACCGCCGCCGCGAGCGCGTCGCCGATCGCGGTGCCGCCGAAGCTGGGAAACCACTCGATCGTGTCGAGAGACTTCCGCACGAGATCGTGATTCGTCGTCGGAGGTGCTGCAACAGCGGGGTCGCCGGCGAATGCGATCAGTCCGACCTGTAGCCGGCTGGGCACGCGATCGAGGAAGGTCCGGACGGCGGCGGTGGCGGCGCCGATCCGGCTCGGCTTGACGTCCTTCGCCTCCATCGAACGTGAGACGTCGATGACGAGAATCACCGTCGCCCTGTCGCGGGGCACGAGCGTCGTGTGTTGCGGGCGCGCCGTGCCCACGCACAGTGCAGCGAGCGCGAGCAGGAAGAGAGCGAGCGGCACATAGCGGCGACGGAAGGGACCGCCGACCACGCCTGCGAGCACATCGAGATTCGTGAACCGGATGGCGTACTTCATCCGGCGGCGCTCCGCTAGGAGGTAGAGCACGACCGCGAGGGGAATCACGAGCAGCGTCAGCAGGAGGAGCGGCCGCTCGAAGCTCACGACCCACCCCCGCAGACCACGCCGACTTGCACGACCGCACGCACACCCTGCAGCGCCGCGGCAGATTGGACTCGAACCTCGACACGCTTTCCGCGAACCGTGCGTTTCGTTCGCACGCTCCGAATCAACGAGGAGCCGGGCGCCTGCTGTGTATAAAACGCGACCGCGTGCCAAGCAGAGATCAGCCGTTCACTCGCAGCGCACGCACTCACGGCACGCAAGGTTCCGGGACGCAGCTGAACTGTCCGCACCCGACGGACCGTCGGCTCTCCGGGCGGGAAGACGGCCGACAGCCGACGGAACGGCACCGGCCCTGACCCCCCGCCCGAGGTCGGGAGGCATCCGAGATGGGGACGGAAGCTCGGCGCGTTCGGCGTCACGCCGGTGTACGTCGCCCGAAACAGTGCCGAGCGTGACGTCGTCACACCTGGGTTGACGGGACTGCCGAGACGGCCGCCGAACTCGACGTCGATCGCACGGTCCGTCAGCTCCGCATCGAGCCCACCGATCACGAAACCGCGTGGGCACGAAAGCTGGAAGTCCACACGAGGACGAGGCGACGCGCTCGAGGCAGGGACGACCACCCACGGACCGGCAACGCGAACGCACACCTGCAACCCGCGGCACTCGTTCGTCGCCTGCGCAGATCCCGCTCCGCCTGCGGCAGCGACGGCAAGGGGAGCCGCGAAGAGAAGCAGTCGCTTCAAGGGACTCTCCTGAACCAGAGCGATGAGAGCGCCCCGCCGACGAGCAAGAACGCCGCCGAGCCGCCTGCGAAGAGGTCCGTGATCTCACGCGACTCGCGCCGGTGCCCGAGCCGGGAGCCGAGCCGCTCGTGGATCTGGCGCAATCTCTTCTGATCGGGCGCCGTGAAGAACTGCCCGCCGGTGGCCTGGGCAAGCGTCTTCAGTGTGTCGGGGCTCGGTGGCACGCGAAGTTGCGCCTGGTAGCCGCCCGCGACCGGCACGTTCACGACACCGTCGGGCGTCCCGATCACGACCGAATACACAGGTATGTGCAGAGCGGTCGCCTGGAGCGCGGCGGCTGCGGGCGTCGTTCGTCCGCTCATCTGCGCGCCGTCGGAGAGCACGAGCATTGCGGTCGGCGGAACCGCCCCGTCGGACGCCCGTTCCTGACGCGCGAGCCGTGCGCCGAGCGCAACCGCATCGCCAAGCGCTGTTCCCTCTCCGGAGTGCAGCGACCTCAAGGCCTGCAGCACGAGCTCGCGGTTTTCGGTCGGCGCCAACGCGAGGTAGGCGCGGCCCGAGAAACCGATCACCCCCACGCGAAAGCGCTTCGGGAGCTCCGCGACGAACGCGTTCGCGGCATTCTCTGCGGCCCCGAGGCGTGACGGGCGAACGTCTTGCGCTTTCATCGACAACGAGGTGTCGATCGCGATGATGACCGTGGCCTGCTCACGCCGTACGTCGACGCTCGCGTGTGGACGAGCGACGCCCACGACCATCGCCGCCAGACCGACGAGCAGGAGTGCGAGCGGCAGATGCCGGCGCCACCCCGGCGCCGCTGCGACGAGGTTCGGCAAGAGGGTCGGTGTGGTGAAACGCGCTGCATAGTCCTCGCGGCGCCGCTCGCGCATCACGTACAGCCCGACGACCACCGGCACGACGACCAGTGCGATCAACGCGAGGGGCCACTCGAAGGTCATCGGCGCCCACCACGGCGCAGGAAGACTGCAAACGAGCGAAGCCAGTCGCCTGCCGTCGTCAAGACGACATGCCGCGCACCCGCTGCCGCAAGCGCACGCGCCAGCGCGGCGCGCTCCTCTGCAGCTGCCGCCGCAAAGCGAGCACGGAGCCGTTCGCTTCGGGTATCCGCGCGCAACTGGCGGCCGGTCTCCGGGTCGACAAGCCAGAGCACTCCCGCGTTCGGGAGCTCCTGCTCACGCGGATCCCGGATCTCGACTGCCACAACTTCGTGTCGTCCCGCGAGCTCGAGTAGCGGCCGGCGCCAGTCCTGCGGCCCGCGAAAGTCGCTGACGACGATCACGACCGAGCGTTGTTGCGCGCG
The DNA here is from genome assembly GCA_013816245.1 of Actinomycetota bacterium. GTDB lineage: Bacteria > Actinomycetota > Thermoleophilia > Gaiellales > Gaiellaceae > 3-1-20CM-4-69-9. The sequence continues at coordinate 13,092 of JACDEU010000063.1, forward strand.
CGCGCCCGTCCTTCGAAGCGCTTCCCCGAGCGATGTCGCTCCCGCGCCGTCGGTGACTGGCTCCTCCCTGAGAGCCGAGAGCAAGCCGAGCAGGCCGAGCCTCCCCTGCCTGGGCGGCAGCGTCCGCGGCCGATCGTCCCCGAAGGTCACGAGGCCGAGCCTGTTTCCCCTTCGTGTTGCGACGTGCCCCACCGCAATTGCGACGCCTTCGGCCACGTCGGCCTTGCGCCGGTCCGCGGTCCCGAACAGCATCGACGCAGACGTGTCGAGCACGAGCCACGTAACGAGCACGCGCTCGGCCAGGTGGACACGCACGTGCGGAACGTTCGTGCGCGCGGTGACGTTCCAGTCGAT
>JACDEU010000106.1 GCA_013816245.1 Actinomycetota bacterium
TCGTGCCGGAACGAGCGAGCTCGACGACCTGGCGACGGATCTCGTTTGGGTATCTGCGGGGCATCTGAATCCTCCTTGCTGCTGAAGGACTCTAGAAACCCGACTCCACGGAATCGGGGTCAGATCGGGGTCCCCGTCGAACCCGGTCCGGCTCATAGGTCGGAAATCCTCCCGACCTACCGCGTCGTCACACCCGAGGTTTGCGCAACCCCAAGTTCAGTGGGCGGAACTTGTCAGTGCGCAAACCACGCCATACCGGCCGAGGCGCTGAGTATCGAGTGAGCACGGGTGGAGGTCAGGCGAGAGGACCCTCGCCCAGGCCAGGCTCGAAAGTACTTAGCCGCATCCCGTCGAGACGACGTGATGTTCCGCGACGAACCCACGCCCGGCCCTTCCGCGTCACATCGTATTAGACGACGCGAGCCGCGAAGACAATCAAGTAGCTGAAGCCGCGCCCATCGACCTGGTACGCGTAACACCCGGGCGCGCGTAGATACGTTGCAGCGGGATTGAGCCGCGAATAAGGCCCCACAAGGCGTAACTCATCGTGAAGCTTGTCGCTCCACTGAGGTCCCTGATCGAACTGGAGGATGTTTGGCCCGTCAAGCTGTCGCCCACGAACGATGTAAGGCCCGCTGTAGTGGGGCACTGTCCACAGCAGCTTCGTCCCTTCCCATCCCTCGTAGGGCGCCCAACCTAGGCGATACTGAAGCACTGCCTTGCCGCCATCGCTCCCCAACGTCGGATACGCAGGACCCGGTCCAAAGGCTGGCGCAGATAGCACGTCGAGGTCGCCGTGGTCTCCGAGCGTGCCGTCTTGTTCCGCTGCGGGGCACGCGCTTCCGGCACCCAAGGTCGGGACATGGAGAGGCCGCCTGAGAAGCCCGGCCCACCAGTAGACGAGATAGCCGCCGTTGCAGTGGAACAGGTACCGGTGGTAAGTGGCGTTGAACCGTGCGCGGCAAGTGACGCCGCGTTCGAGGCAGCGATGGCGCCCGCCGACGACGACCTACACTCGCCGCATCGACCCGATCCGCAACCCCTACACGCCCGGCGCCGGCTCGCGCCCGCCGGCGCTGACCGGCCGCGACGAGGAGATCGAGGCCTTCCGGATCCTGCTCGCCCGGCTCAAGCTCGGCCGGCCCGAGAAGAGCATGCTCATCACCGGCCTCCGCGGCGTCGGCAAGACCGTGCTCCTGAACACCTTCGAGGCGATCGCGGAGGAGGCCGGCTTCCGCACCGCCAAGAGCGAGATCACTCACGAGACCGACTTCCGGCCGCTGATCGCCCGGCTCGCCCGCCGCGCCCTGCTCGCCGTCAGCCCGGCCAAGCGGATGAAGGAACGCGCCCGCCGCGCCGCCGCCGTCTTCAAAGCCTTCACCCTGCGCACCCCGGAGGGGCTCGAGATCGGCGTCGACGTCGAGGCGATGCTCGGCCGCGGCGACTCCGGCGACCTCGGCGACGACCTCTCCGACCTCTTCCTCGCACTCGGCGAGGCGGCCGCCGACCACAAGACCGGCATCGTCTTCCTGCTCGACGAGGTCCAGTTCCTCGACCGCGCCGAACTGGAAGCACTGATTGCCGCCCTGCACCAAGTCTCCCAGCAGGAGCTGCCGCTTACGCTCGCCGGCGCCGGCTTGCCGCAGCTGCCGGCGCTGACGGGCGCCGCCAAGTCATACGCCGAGCGGCTGTTCCGCTTTCCGACCATCGACAGGCTCGCCGAGCAGGCGGCGCGTGACGCGCTCGAGCTGCCCGCCCAAGCAGAAGGCGTCGACTTCGAGCGGGCCGCCACCGGTCGGATCCTCACCCTCACCGAGGGCTACCCCTACTTCCTGCAGGAGTACGGCAAGCACGTCTGGAACGTCGCGCCCGGCCCGACCATCACCCTCGCCGACGTCAAGCGCGCCCACGACCTCGTCCAGCTCGACCTCGACGAGAGCTTCTTCCGCGTTCGCATCGGGCGCGCCACCAAGGCTGAGCTCGCCTACCTCGCGGCGATGGCGCACCTCGGCGCCGGCCCCTATCGCTCCGGCGAGATCGCGGCCAAGCTCGGCCGCCCCGGCCCCGAGAGCGTCGCCCCCACCCGCGCGCGGCTGATCGAGAAGGGCCTCATCTACAGCCCCTCCTACGGGCTGAACGAGTTCACGGTGCCGCAGTTCGACACCTTCATCCGGCGTAGCTTCGCGCCCGAGGAACCGCGCTGAAGATCCCCTGACCCGTTCGGACGCCCCTCATGCCGTGTCCGCGGAGGCCACTAGTAACGGCCACAGCTCTCGGCTTGACTTTGCCGCGTGCTCTTCTGGGGTCTTGCCAGCCGGGAGACTCGACGAGGCAATCGAACTCTACGCCACGCAAGCAGACGCCGAAGTATGGGGCCCTAAGGGGTGCGGAGAGCCAGTTCTTGCTTGAGCTACGGGCGTGCTTCCCCGGAACAAACCGTGGAATTCCGCCCGGACTAGTTTCCGGTCTCAAAGGGATCCATGCCGGTCAGTCGATGGAAGGCGCTCGGTATTTCTCGTCGGCGCGCAACGCCGAGTTTGCTCTTCAGTGCATCGACGTGCGCTCGAGCGGTTCTGGGCGAGATCCCAAGACGCACCCCAATCTCCTCATCCGTCAAGCCATCGGCCAGGAGCGTCAGGACCTGCTTCTGGCGATGCGACAGCTTGAGCATTCGGACCCCAGGTTCCCTGCCGCAGACCGAGTTGTTGACTTAGGGCGAACTGTACGCTTCCCGCCACGGCCTGTCGACCTTAAGGGCAATTGACATGTCGAGAAGTGACATGTCGATAATTGACAGGAGTCCGCCACCCGCCCGACAACGTCGTGGAGTGCCCAACCGACCGCCACATGTTCGCCTCGTTCGCATGTTGGACGAGCCAGCACCCGAATTATCGGCAGCGCGCGCGCGCCGACGGCTATGGCAAGCCCTCTCTGCTTGGAGATCAGTCGAAACGGCGCCGCAGCGATCGTATGACACCACGCCCGATCTCTCCTCTCAAATGATTCCTTCGTCGACGGTTGTCCTGGCTACCGCGGACACCTCAGGGTAGGGCTGGTCTCACTGCGCAAGATGGCTGAATGCGCATTGGCCGCTACTGCCAATGCTCGCCTGTGTAACCCCGTCCGTGATGATGTTCGCGAGTCGCCGGGCAACGCGCGTTGTCGACCCCGGTACTGCCGCAGTCCGATTGTTGAGCTACGGCGAACTGTGCTCTTTCGCCCACAGGAGCCGGCGCTGTCTGGCGGAAGGCGAGATCTTGCGGTTTGTTGCAGCTACGCCGGGAGCCGCTGGGGGCCGCCTCACGTGCCGAGGGATGCCCGTTCGCGACGTCTAACGGACGTCTACAAGCTAACGGACGATGCCGTTCCGGCTCGTCACTGACCGACAATGGCTGTAAGCGCGGTGTCGAAACTCGACATCTTGCGCGCGACGTGGGGCGCGCCTACCCTCGCTGCGTTGCCCATAACCGTCGACGAAAGTGAGGGTTTACCTCAATGGCTTCATCGCTCGACGAAAGAACTCGTCTTGACGACATGCTCGGCGAGATCGCTTCTTCGATCTCGCAGGGTGATCTGATGGCATCGAGACCGGACTCCCGCTAGTCCGGTGCTCACGGTGTTGTCCGCAGGCTGCCGTGACGCTTTAGGTTTCTTTCTGGTCGGCACTGGTCTCCTGAAGTTTTGGCATCCCGAGGCCTCTTTCCCCGCGCTGGGGCGCATTGGGATCCCAGAAAGACTTCACTTCCCCGTCCTCGGTGCAGTTGCCACTGCGGAGATTGGGCTAGGCGCGGTCTTAGTCATCACGCAGGACCGACTCGTTCTCGTGCCAATTGCCATTCTGCTCGCTGTCTTTTCCAGCTTCCTCGTTTTCCTTGACCGACGGGCTCCCAACATCTCCTGTGGATGCCTGGGCGACTTTGGGACCGGCCACCACCTCACCGGCGTCTTTCGCAACATCGTGCTTCTCGGGCTCGTCGTAATCGGCGCTGCCGACGGCGCATCAATGTTCTCCTTTTCGGAATTCGTCATTGGTTTCCAGATCGCCACGATGGTCCTACTCGTGACTGAGGGAATCTCGGTAGTGCATCTGGTATCCCGCGAAGAGGGGAAAGGGATCATCCCGTGAGTGCGGGCTTCACCGTCAGCTACATCTTGCTATGGGTCCTCGTAACAGCTGAAAGCGTAATGCTCTTCGTGCTTCTTCGAGAGCTCGGCCGCGTATATCTTCGAGCGTCTGACAGTTTTCA
>JACDEU010000064.1 GCA_013816245.1 Actinomycetota bacterium
GCCACCCCGCGGGTCCCCACGTGCTTTCACGCCAAGGTTCGGACCGTCGAAGGCTTTCTTTTTCCGGCCACATACGAGTTCTTCGAGCAGACCACCTCGCGGCAGCTCGTGCAGGATCAGCTCGATGCGTTCTGCGAGAACTGGAAACAGATCGACCTCGGCTACGCACGCTCGAAGCATCTGACGCCACATGACGTCCTCATCATCGCGTCCATGGTGGAGAAGGAGACACTCTCGCCGGATGAGCGCCAGCTTGTCGCTGCGGTGATCTACAACCGGCTGCATGCCGGAATGCCGCTCGGGATCGACGCAACGCTTCGCTACGGGCTGAACATTCCTCCGACGGAGTCCATCCGGCAGTCCCAACTCCAGAGCGATTCGCCCTACAACACACGCAAGCGACAAGGACTTCCTCCGACGCCGATCGCAAGCCCGGGACTAGCCTCGATGCAAGCAGCAGCCCATCCTGCCAAGGTCAACTACCTCTACTTCGTACGCAAGCCCGACAAGAAGCACCACTTCTTCACTGCGAGCTTCCAGGCCTTCCAGAACTACGCGAACGCGCACGGCTACGGCGGCCCATGATCTCCGGTGAGACCCGGCTCGTCGGGCTGCTCGGCGATCCGGTCTCGCAGTCGCTCTCGCCGCGAATGCAGAACGCGGCTTTCGCGGCACGAGGGCTGGACTGGACCTACGTGCCGCTTCCGGTGGCTGCCGGACGGCTCGAGGATGCGGTCCGCGGCTTGCTCGCGCTCGGCTTCGCCGGTGCGAACGTGACCACTCCCCACAAGATCGAAGTCGTCGAGATCGTGGATACGGACGAGCCTTCGGTCAACACGCTCGTCGTGGACGGCGGCCGGCTTCGCGGTTATTCCACCGATGCGGCGATCCTGCACGAGCTCGAGTTTCAGCGCACGGCGATCCTCGGCGACGGCGGCGCGGCGACGGCGTTTGCGGCCGCGGTCCCGAACGCGCTCCACTTCTCGCGCCGAGGCACCTGGCCACCGGACGCGTCGGAGGTAGATCTCGTGGTCAACGCGACGTCGGAGCGAGACGAGGTGCTGGTCGAGCTTCGTCCCGGGCAGACGCTCGTCGACGTCCCCTACCCGAGGACTGCGACTGCCGCCGCCGCGGAAAAAGCCGGCGCGAATGTCCTCGACGGTCTCGATGTCCTGGTCGCCCAGGGGGCGGCGTCGTTCGAGCTGTGGACGGGCGTGCAGGCGCCGATCGAGGTCATGCGCGGTGCTCTCCGGGGCCGTTGACAAAGGGCAGTTGTAGTGCCACTGTCTTTGTGACACCTGCGGTGTTCGATCCGGCCCGAGGGAGGCCTTCTGACGGAACAACACGCGCAGCTGACCCCGGCAACAGCTCCTCTGACTCCCACGGCTCTCCGCCATGCACTCCTGCGGGCGGGCGACAAGGCCACGTTCGGCGGCAATGCGAAGGCCACCGGTCTCCAGGGTCAGGAGGAGTACCAGGATCACGGCCTGGCCGCGAACCTGAACGTTCACTCCTCGAGCATCCTCGCCGTTGTGTGCTCGGCGGACGGCAAGTCGGCGAGCATCTTCGGCACCGCAACGGTCAACGGATCCGGTTCCTTCGACTTCCGGATCGACGTGACCGACAACAGCGAACCGGGAGCGGGGCACGACACCTACCGCATCCGGTTGAGCAACGGCTACGACTCCGGCACGCAGACGCTTGCCGGCGGCAACATCCAGCTGCACTAGTAGGCACGAGTCGAGCGAGCCCGCTTGGCGGGCTCCCTCACCCTTTAGGCTTGGCTCGTGGCGTTGAGCTTGGTCACGGCGGGCGAGTCACACGGCCGGGCGCTCGTCGCGATCGTGAGCGGCCTGCCTGCAGGTCTCGTCCTGGACAAGGACCAGATCGATGCGGATCTGCATCGGCGCCAGCAGGGGTACGGGCGGAGCCCAAGGCAACAGATCGAGCAGGACGAGGTGGAGGTGCTCGCCGGGCTGCGCCACGGACGCACGCTCGGGACTCCGCTTGCGCTCGTCGTGCACAACCGGGACCACAAGAATTGGGAGTGGGGGATGAGCCCGTGGCCGCCCGAGGGCGAGGCGGGCGGCAAGGGAACGAAGGCCGTTACGCTGCCGCGTCCCGGTCACGCCGACCTGGCGGGGACGCTGAAGTACGGGTTTGCCGACGTGCGCGACGTGCTCGAGCGTGCGAGTGCCCGGCACACCGCGGTGATCGTGGCCGCGGGCGCGGTGGCAAAGGCCCTTATCGCCAAGATCGCCATCACCGTCGAAGGTCGCGTTCTCACCGAGGACATCGAGCAGCAAGTCGACGAGGCCCGCGCGGACAGGGACACGGTCGGCGGCATCGTCGAGGTGCGCGCACGCGGCGTGCCGCCCGGGCTCGGCACCTATGCAACGAAGGACGAGCGCCTCGATGCGCGACTGGCCTCTTCACTGATGGGGACGCAGGCGGTCAAGGGCGTGGAGATCGGGGAAGGGTTCGGCCTCGCGTCGAAACGTGGGTCAGAGGCGCACGACGAGATCCTGCGTGACGAGCGCGGGCTCTATCGCGACACGAATCGCGCAGGGGGGATCGAGGGCGGTGTGTCGAACGGCGAGGAGATCATCGTCCGCGCGGCGATGAAGCCGCTACCGACGTTGATGAAGCCTCTGGCGTCGGTCGACCTCCAGACCGGCGAGCCTGCGCAGGCACTCGTCGAACGTAGCGACACCGCTGCTGTGGAAGCGCTTGCCGTGGTTGCGGAGGCCTGCGTTGCGTGGGAGCTCGCGCGGGCCGCGAAGGACAAGTTCGGCGGTGACGCGCTAGACGATCTCGTCGCCGCGCACCGCGCTTATCTGGAGCGGATCGACTGGTCACCCAGGTAGGCGCGCTCGAGCGTCACCTCGTGCTCGTCGGGTTCATGGGGGCGGGCAAGTCCACGCTCGGTGATGAAGCCGCACGGCTGAGCGGGCGGCCCTTCCTCGATCTCGACCGCGAGATCGAACGCCGCCACGCTCCGGTCGCCGAGCTCTTCGAGCGGGGTGAACCGGAGTTCCGTCGCGTCGAGGAGGAGCTCGCCGCAGAGGTGCTCTCGTCGCCGGAGCCGGCCGTGATCGCGCTCGGCGGGGGAGCGGTCCTCTCGGAGAGCACGCGCGCCGTGCTGGGTAGGCGTGCCTTCAGCGTCTGGGTCGACGTCGACCCTGCGGAGGCGTGGGAGCGCGTTCGGGGTAGCGATCGTCCGCTTGCTAGGGACGAGAGCACGTTCAGGAATCTCTTCGCTGAGCGCCAGCTTCTGTACGACCAGGTCTCGTCGACGCGGGTGCGGAACGTCGACGACGTGCTCCTCGCTGCGCTCGAGATCGAGGTCGCGCGGGGCCGCCTGTCCGACCTCGACATGCAGGGCCAGATTGCAGTGATCGCGGACGAACACGTCCTCGAGCTCCACCCCCTCAGTTTCGAGCCGAGCGAGGTACACGCGGTACCACGCGGCGAGGCCGCCAAGACGCCGTCCGTCCTCGCGCGGCTGTGGGCGGACCTCGAGCTCGACCGCAGCGGGACCATCGTCGGCTACGGCGGCGGTTCGACGACGGACGTTGCCGGCCTCGCAGCTGCCACGTACCTGCGAGGCGTGCGCTGGCTCGCGGTGCCGACGACGCTGCTCGGCCAGGTCGATGCGGCGATCGGCGGCAAGACGGCGGTGGATTTAGCGGCAGGAAAGAACCTCGTCGGCGCGTTTCACTACCCCGGAGGCGTCGTCGTCGACCCCGACGTGCTCGCGACTCTGAGCGAGGCGCAACGCCGCGAGGGCATGGCCGAGGTCGTGAAGGCAGGGTTGCTCGCGGGCCGTCCGCTCTGGGAGCTCGGCGAGGACGAGATGATCCGAGGCGCTGCAGCGTTCAAGGCGGGTGTCTGTCTCGGCGATCCGTTCGACGAGCACCGCCGCGCGATCTTGAACCTGGGGCACACCTTCGCGCACGCACTCGAGGCCGCGACCGGATACGAGGGCATGAGTCACGGCAGCGCCGTCGCGTTGGGGTTGCTCGCTGCACTTCGGCTCTCGGGACGTTCAACGGAAGTCGTCGAGGAAGTGCTCGCGCCGCAGCCGGTGGCGGTCGATGGCGATCGTGCGTGGGCCGCGTTGCAGCGCGACAAGAAATCGCAGCGTGGGGAGCTGCGACTCGTGCTGCTTGGCGAGGACGGCCCCCTTGTCGCAGCCCGCCCCGCAGCCGAAGTCCGCGCGGCTCTGAACGAGCTGATCGCGGATTAGAGTGCGCTGATGCAGGTGGTCGTTCTCAACGGGGTCAACCTCGACGTGCTCGCACGTCGTGACCCCGGGCTCTACGGCGGGATTTCTCTCTCCGAACTGGAGACGCGAATCTACGAGTGGGCGGCCGAGCTCGGGTGTGCGGTGCGATGCCGCCAGACCAACCATGAGGGCGAATACGTCGAGTGGTGCCACGACGCGATCGAGACCGCCGACGGCATCATCGTCAACCCCGGTGCGTGGACGCATTACTCGTATGCGATCCGCGATGCGCTCGAGCTCTTCAAGGCGCCGATCGTCGAAGTGCATCTTTCCGACATCGAGGAGCGGGAGGAGTGGCGGCGTCTGTCCGTCATCTCGGACCTCGCGACCAAACGCATCCTCGGCAAAGGCCCGGACGGGTATCGCGAGGCGCTCGAGTTCATCGTCCACCAGGTCGGAGCGGCAACGTGAACCCACGCATCGAGCGACTACGCGAATCGTTGGAGGAGCCGCTGCTCGTCACGAACCCGACGAACATTCACTACCTCTTCGGGTTCAAGAGCTCGAATGCCGCGCTCCTCGTCGAACAGGATCGCGCGCGGCTCTTCACCGATTTCCGCTACTCCGAGGCGGCCCGGGCTGTCGAGGGTGTCGAGTTCGAGGAGACGAAACGTGCGTTGCTGAAGGACCTCGCCGACAGGTTGTGCGGCCCGGTCGGCTTCGAGGCCGACTTCGTGTCCTACTCCGGGTACGAGACGCTCCGGAGTGGCGCGATCGAGCCCGTCCCGCGTCGTGGCCTCGTCGAGCAGCTTCGTGCAGTGAAGGACGAGGACGAGCTGGCATCGATCAAGCGAGCCTGCGAGATCACAGACCGTATGTTCGAGCGGCTGATCGGGGAGCGTTTCGTCGGCCGTACCGAGCGCGATCTCGCGTGGACGATCGAACAGTTCTTCCACGACGAAGGCGCGGAGGCGATTGCCTTCGAGACGATCGTCGCCGCGGGTCCGAACTCGGCTCGTCCACACGGCCGAGCCACCGACCGGCAGATCGGGCGCGGGGAGACGATCATCGTGGACACAGGCTGCTCCGTCGGTGGCTACGTGTCCGATTACACGCGCACGTTCGCGACGGGCTTCGTCGAGGCGCCGGTGAAGGAGGCGTACGCGGTCGTGCTCGCCGCCCAGCAGGCCGGCTTCGATGCGCTGCGGTCCAGCGTCAGGGGTTTCGACGCGGACGCGGCGGCGCGACGAGTCGTCGACGAGACGGTCTTTGCGGGAACCTTCGGGCACGGGCTCGGCCATGGGTTGGGCCTGGAGGTGCACGAGGCTCCGCGGCTGTCGGTGGAGTCGACCGACACGCTGGCAACGGGCAACGTCGTCACGGTCGAGCCCGGGATTTATCTCGAAGGGCGTGCAGGCATCCGGATCGAGGACAACATCGTCGTGACCGAAGGCGGCTTCGAGAACCTCACGGGCTTTCGGAAGGATCTGATCACCGTCGGCTGACCACCGCTAGTCTTTTGCGCCGTGGCCGAGACCGTCAACACGAATCAGTTCAAGAACGGGATGCACATCGAGCTCGACGGAGCCTTCTGGCGTATTGTCGAGTTCCAGCACGTCAAGCCCGGAAAGGGCGGCGCGTTCGTGCGGACGAAGCTCAAGGGGCTCGACAGCGGCTCGGTTGTCGATCGGACGTTCCGTGCGGGCGAGAAGTTCGCCCGCGTCCGCACGGAGACGAAGGAGATGCAGTACCTCTACGACGCGGGTGACGAAGTCGTCTTCATGGATACGGACACCTACGAGCAGACCGCGTTGCCGCATGCCACCGTGGAGGACGCGCTCGAGTTCATGCTGCCGTCGAGCTCCGTCCAGATCATGCTGGTGAACGGCAAACCGTCGGGCGTCCAGCTACCTGCATCGGTCGAGCTGGCGGTGTCCGAGACGGAGCCCGGCGTGAAGGGCGACACCGTTTCTAATGTGACGAAGCCCGCGACGCTCGAGACCGGCGCCGTGGTTCAGGTCCCGCTCTTCGTGAACCCGGGCGACCGCGTCAAGGTCGATCCGCGCGAAAAGCGATATATCTCCCGCGCATAGGCGTTCTTTTCACGAGCTTCGACGACGCTTGGTCGTCATTCCTGACCCGGCGCGAGCCGAGTAGAGCGCTTCTACGATCAGTTCCCCGCGGACGAAGACGCGGTGCTCCAAGATCGTGGAGCCCTCGTCGGTCGTTAAGGCCGCAGCGGCGACGGTTCAGGAATCGCTTCGAAGCTTTGACTGCCTCCAGATCGTGCCGCAGCACTTCTTGCACGTCTGGCTTGGAGTCCCGGACCGTCTGGAGGGTGCGCCGGCGCGCTGGTCCCAGCTGGGCTCGGTCGAGATCGGCTACGCGCTACCGAATTGCTTCCACAGCGCCGTTGTCGTCGAGGTCACGGGCCCCGTGCGACGGCTCGTGGCTGGAACGAAGAACGATCTGCCGGAGTTCCTCGCACACATGACGCTGGCCGTCACGCGGATGGAGCACGAAGCAGTAGTGCTGCGCGACGCGTTGACACGGCTGCGTGAAATCGACCTCGGGCGTCAGACGGTCGATGAGACGAAGACTGGTTCGTTTCCCGGCCGCCCAGTCGACGCTATTCGAGCCTTGGAAGGTCCTCGAGACGGTGCGGCTAGGCGAGCGCGCGCCGTAGCGCCTCGGCGGCGTCCTCCAGCACGGGCTCCCCGTGCGAGACGACGACGAGCTCGACCGGAAGACTACCGAGGCGCTCGCGTAGCTCCGGCTTGAGCTCTTGCTCGGCCCACTCCTGCTCACCTTTCGGAAACCAGCGGATGGGTAGCTCGATGCCACCGCCGTCCTTGCCGACGAGGAGGTCACCCGCAACTAGTGCACGGTGCTGCTCGAGAAAGAAGAGCGCTTCGACCCAGTCGCTTCCCTTCACGACCTCTGCATGCACGCCCGCGGGTAGCTCGCCTTTCTCCTCCGGCCGCCAGAGAGTTGCCTTGTAGCGGTCGAGCACGGCGGCGACGCTCCGTTCGTGCCAGTGCACCGTCAACAGGACGTGCACCGGCCGCCCGATCCGCTCGACGTCTCGATCGAGCGCTCCCCAGAACCGGTCCTCCTCGTCTTGCGGCACGAGCGGGTCCACGACGACAAGCGCTTCCGGCAGCTCGGCATAGACTGACCCGACTTCGGGGCCCCAGTGCTCGGCGTGTTCCCACTCGGGATGAGGCGCTGTCCAGCGCCACAGGCCCGCCCGAAGCTCTCGTACCTCCATCGCGGGAGAAAACCTATCGTGGCGGCGCTAGGCTCCCCGCATGCCGGCGCTTGCCGACACGACTATTCGCCTGCTCGGGCAGGAGCCGCTCGCCGGGCGGCTGCCGACTGCCGATCAGCTGAACATCGCGCGCATCCTGGATCGTGCCGGGTTCGCGTACCTCGAGGTCTCCGGCGGGGGTTGCTTCGACAGCGCCGTGCGTCGAGGCGTCGAGAGCCCCTGGGAGCGCATCCGCGCGCTGAAGGCGAATGTCGAGACGCCGCTCGGCCTGGCCCTTCGCGGCCGCTTCCTGGTCGGCTCGCGCCCCGTCGACAACGACTTCATCCGCCGCTTCATCGCGTCGGCCGCCGCGAACGGCATCGACGTCTTCCGGCTCCACGACCCACTCAACGACGTCTCGAATCTCCGCGAGGCGGCGGACGCCGTTGCGACGGCCGGGGGCGAGTTCGAGGCAGGGCTCGTCTACAGCCCCGGCCGAACGGGCGAGACCGATCCACTCATGGAGCAGGCGGGCGAACTGCCCAATCTCGGGGCGTCGCGCGTGCTCTTGCACGACCCGACCGGCTCGCTCCAGCCTCATCGTGCGCGCGAGCTCGTCACGGGATTGCGTGAGGCGACCGGGCTGCCGGTCGGCATCTACTGCCAGGGCTCGGGTGGCAACGCGCTGGCGGCTGCGCTCGAGGCTGCGCGGGCGGGTGCCGAGCTGATGGCGTGTGCCGTGTTCCCGATTGCCTTGATCTTGCACCGCGTGTCGGGGGAGGCCCTGGCCGAAGCGCTCTCCGGGCTCGGGCTCGAGTGCGACGTCGACGTGCAGGCGCTCTGGGCCGCCTCGGACGTGGTCGACCAACACATCGGCGACGAGCCGATCACGCCGCTCGCGCCGCGAATCGCTGCGCGCGCGGCTCAACACGACCTACCCGCGAGCCTCGTCACCGCGCTCGATGCGAACCTGCGCGCGCAGGGCGCCGGGGACCGGCTCGACGAGACGATCGAAGAGCTGATCAGGATCCGATCCGAGGTCGGCTGGCCGCCGCTCGCTTCGCCGATCGGTCAGGTACTCGGCTCCCAGGCACTCCTGAATGTTCTGTCGTCGAGCCGCTACTCGGTCGTGGTCGACGAGCTGCGAGCGCTCGTCGCGGGCCACCTCGGAACGACGCCTGCGCCGATCGAAAAGTCGATTCGGCGCGCGATCGGTCTCACCGCAGACCCCGATTCGGTCGAGGACACGACCGCTCCACCTCTGCAGGAAGTGCGGGCACAGTCGGAAGGGCTCGCTTCGAGCGAGGAGGAGCTGCTTCTGCTCGGACTCTTCGGTGACGATGCAGAACCCCTTCTCCGCACGATTCGCGGCCGTTCGAGCGGCGATGAGACGCTTGCGGCCGGTGGTGTCGACCAGGCTCGCGCCGAGCGCATTCGCGAGCTCGTGCGGATCGTCCAGGAGACGGGCATCGGCGAGGTGACGATCGAAGAAGCGGGCATGCGCGTCTCCGTTCGGCGCACCGAAGATCGTGAAGTCCCCGCGGCGAATCAGGCGGAGTCGCTGTTCGGAGAACCGCAAGAGGCCGAGCTCGAGCCGGTGGCACCATCGAACGGCATCGTCCGTGTCGAGGCTCCGATGGTCGGAACGTTCTACAGGGCCGCGCAGCCCGGTGCGGACCCCTTCGTCGAGGAGGGACAGCCGATCGGCGCGGGTCAGACGCTTTGCATCCTCGAAGCGATGAAGCTCATGAACGAGGTCAAGTCAGACGTCGAAGCCGTCGTCCGCGCGATCCATGTCGAGAATGCACAACCGGTGGAGTTCGGGCAGCTGCTGTTCGAATTGGAACCGTTGACAGGGAGGCCGCTCGATGCTCTCTAGGTCTGAGACCAGCCGGCCGAGGCGGCAAAGCCGGCACGGCCTCTACGGTCGGCATCGCAAGCGATGCCTCGTCGGCCAGCTCCTGTTCGAACTGGAGCCGCTGACCGGTCGCTCGCTGGACGCGCTCTAACGATGTTCTCTCGCGTGCTCGTTGCCAACCGCGGCGAGATCGCGGTGCGAGTGATCCGTGCTTTGCACGAGCTCGACATCGAGGCGGTCGTGGTCTACTCGACGGCGGACGCCGGAACGCTTCCGACGCGGCTCGCCGACCGCGCCGTCTGCATCGGTCCCCCGTCGGCAAGCGAGAGCTACCTCAACATCGCTTCGGTCGTGGCCGCTGGAGAGACGACAGGTTGCGAGGCGGTTCACCCCGGTTACGGCTTCCTGTCCGAGAATCCGGACTTCGTACGCGCGTGCGAGGACAACGACCTCGTGTTCATCGGCCCCGATGCCGACGTGATGGCGCGCATGGGCGACAAGGTCGAAGCTAAGCGAGAGCTGGCGGCGGCCGGGCTGCCGCTCGTGCCGGGCACCGAGGCTGTCGGACCCGAAGACGCCGCCAAAGCAGCAGCCGAGATCGGCTACCCCGTGCTGCTGAAGGCATCCGCAGGCGGCGGCGGCAAGGGGATGCGGCTCGTCGAGCGAGCCGATGACCTCGATGATGCGTTCGCGCGCGCGAGCGGTGAGGCGCAGGCGGCGTTCGGCGACGGCACGCTCTACCTCGAGAAGCTAATCACGCCGGCGCGACACGTCGAGGTGCAGGTGTTGTGCGATGCCGACGGCGGTGTGCTCACGCTCGGCGAGCGCGAATGCTCCATCCAACGCCGGCATCAGAAGCTGATCGAGGAGTCCCCGTCACCGGCGCTCGACGAAGCGACGCGTGAGGCGATGGAAACGGGAGTTGCAGGGGCGTGTCGTGCGATCTCCTACCTGAACGCCGGCACCTTCGAGTTCCTGCTCGCCCCCGACGGCTCGTACTACTTCATCGAGCTCAATGCGCGCTTGCAGGTGGAGCATCCGGTGAGCGAGTGGGTGACGGGGATCGACATCGTGCGGGAGCAGCTTCGAATCGCGGCCGGCGAACAGGTGCGCCACACCGGCCGCGCAGCGCGACGTGGGCATGCAATCGAGGTTCGCCTCAATGCGGAGGATCCGGCCCGCGGCTTTGCCCCGGCGCCCGGCGTGATCGAGCGCTTCCGGCCGCCGCTCGGGCCGGGTGTTCGTCTGGACACGCACATCGAGGAAGGGTCCGTGATCCCGCCCTACTACGACTCGCTGATCGGCAAGCTCATCGTCTGGAACGAAGACCGGCCGTCTGCGATCGAGCGTTCGCTCCGCGCGCTGAGCGAGCTCGAGCTCCGCGGCGTCCCGACGACGAGAGAGGCCGCACTCGAGATCCTTGCGAGCGAGACGTTCCGAAGCGGACGCTACTCGACGAGCTTTCTCGACGAGACGCGATTGGCGGCGGTGGGAGCGGGATGAGCTATGTCCTGCCCCAATCGGCGTCCGGGAGCATCACGGTCACGCCGTCCGCACTCCACGCGCTCGTCGCACGGGCAGGCGACTCGGTAGACGGCGTGCAGGTTCGCCGAGGCCGGCGGAGGCTCGAGGTGGGGTTATCAGACGGGCATGTACGCGTCCGGCTGGAGCTGGCCGTGCGCTACGGCTCTGTTCTTTCCGCCGTCGCCTATGCGGTCCAGGAAAAGGTCGCGGCCGCGCTTGTCACCATGTGCGCCGTGGAGGTCGGCGGAATCGACGTGTTCGTGGAGGAAGTCGAGTGAGCGGGCGTCGCACCGCGCGCAGGACCGCGCTCTTTCTGCTCTATCAATGGGACGTCACCGGCCAGCCGCTTGCGTCCTTGTATGAAGGTGAGATCGACGTCTTCGCCCGCGAAACGGCGGAGGCGGTGGCCGCAAACGCGGAGGATTACGACCGCCGGATCACGGAGGCAGCCGAGGGCTGGACGGCGGACCGGCTCGGTGCGATCGAGCGCAACATCCTCAGGATCGCCCTGTACGAGCTGGACGGGGACGAAGTTCCCGACGAGGTGGCGATCGACGAGGCGGTCAACCTGGCAAAGCGGTACGCAACCGACGATGCTGCACGGTTCGTGAACGGCATTCTCGGTCGAATCGTCAGAGAGCGCGTTTCGTGAGCGCCGAGGAATCCCTCGCGCGAGCAGAGGAGCTGCTGGCCCGGCTCGAGCAGACGCGGGCAGAGCTCGAGCGCCTCACGCAGGCCGACGACGCGGACAAGGCGCTCGATGTGCTGACCGAGCTCGCCGAGCTGAGCAAGGCGATCGAGGAGGAGCTCCAGAAGGCGAAGCGTGACGCGGATGCCGATGCAGAGCCCTGATCGGCTGCGCGCTCTCGCCGAGGGATATCTCGGCGATCTCGCTCTGACGCCGGAGCTGCACGGGCAGGCCGACGCGGTGCGGTACGCGCTCGAGGGCGGCAAGCGGGTCCGTGCGGTGATCTGCCTCGCGACGGTCGAAGCCGCGGGCGTCGACGCCGAAGCGGGTCTCCCGGCGGCATCTTCGCTCGAGCTCGTGCACGCCTTCTCGCTCGTTCACGACGATCTGCCCTCTCTCGACAACGATGCGGAGCGCCGCGGCCGCCCGTCCGTGTGGGCCCAGTACGGGGAGGCGGTTGCGGTGCTCGCCGGCGATGCATTGCTGGCCGAGGCAATGCGGCTTGCGCTCTCGTATCCGTTCCCGCAGGTCGGGCGCGAGCTTGCACAGGCGACGCTCGGCATGATCGGCGGCCAGTACCTCGACATAACGGAGACGGCGCCGGACGAGGAGACGTTGCACCGGCTGAAGACGGGTCGCCTCTTCGCAGCTTCCGTGGGGATGGCGCTATGGGTCGCCGGTATCCCCGAGCGCGATCAGGCGCCATGGCGTGCGTTCGGAGATGAGCTCGGGCTGCTCTTCCAGATCGTCGACGACATACTCGACGGCGACGGCTACGTGCTCCTCCACGGTGAAGCCGGCGCGCGTGCGCGCGCCGATGAAGCTGCGCTTCGAGCTCGTGAGCGGCTTGCAGGCATTCCCGCGGACACATCGGCGCTCGAAGACATCGTCGACGGTCTCGCGACGCGCACGTCGTGAAGTGAAGAAGCGGCTCGACGTGCTGCTCGTCGAGCGCGGCCTTGCCGAGACACGGTCCCAGGCGCAGGCGCTTGTGATGGCGGGCCGTGTTCCCGGGTACGAGAAGCCGGGGATGCAGGTCGATGAGTCCGCCGAGCTCGAGGTCGCGGTACCGCCGCCTTACGTTTCGCGCGGGGGCGAGAAGCTGGCGAACGCTCTCGACGCGTTCGGCGTGGATCCGGCAGGGCGTGACTGCCTAGATGTCGGCGCCTCCACGGGGGGCTTCACCGATGTCCTGCTGCAGCGAGGAGCGACGCGTGTCGCCTGCGTGGACGTCGGCTACGGACAGCTGCATGAACGGCTACGGACGGATCAGCGTGTCACCGTCCTCGAGCGCACCAATGCACGCGAACTGCGTGAGCTCCCATTCGCCCCTGATCTTGTGGTCTGCGACGTCTCGTTCATCAGTGCCCGCCTCGCCTTGCCGGCCGCACTCGCGCTCGCCCGCGCGGGCTGGGAGGCGGTCGTTCTGGTGAAGCCGCAGTTCGAGGTGGGCCGGGCTGAAGTCGGCAAGGGTGGCGTCGTGCGCGACCCCGAGGTACGCGCACGGGTGGTGCGGGAAGTCGCAGACGCCGCGCTCCGCTGGGGAGGGGAGACGTTGGGGGCCGTAGACTCCGGGCTACCGGGGCCAAAAGGCAACCGGGAAGTGTTCCTCCATCTCGCTCACCGTGAGCAGCCGAACCTCCCCGACGACATCGACGCCAAGATTGCAGCAGCGATCGTCTGACCCCGTCCGACGCGCGGCCGTCATCACGCACGGCAAGCCTCTGACCATCGGGCCCGCCCTCGAGCGGCTCGAGAAGGTCGCGGAGGAGGCCGGCGTCGAACTGCTTCTCCCGGACGACGAAGTCGAGAAGCACGGCGTCGGCGAGGCGGAGCAGGACCTCACCGGTGCCGACATCGCCGTCGTGCTCG
>JACDEU010000020.1 GCA_013816245.1 Actinomycetota bacterium
GTTCGGCCGCACGCAGCCGCGCGTGCGCGGCCGCCGCGGTGTGGCCGATCGCCTCGATCACATGCGCTGCACGCACGAGCTCGCCCGCAGCGATTGCGCCCGCTGCCTCGACCCACGGGCTCGTGTACGGCGTCGGGTCGAGCACGGCGGCCCGCAGCTCGTCTTCGCGGCCGAGGTCGCGGAACACCCACGCAACCTCCGCGAGCGTCGGAAACGGCCAACACACGGCCGACACGACGACCGGACCGAACTGGGCAAGCTCCGAGGCAAGCTCCTCCGCCTCCTGCCGGTCGGCGCGCTCCATAGCAATCGCCGCGCGTGTGGTGAAAGCCGCGACCTGCGCCTGCGCGTCAGAAGCGCGCGCCATCTCTACCGCCTCCGCGCTGTCGTGGTCGGCGGCCCCCTCGTCTCCTCGCGCAAGCCGAATCCAGGCGCGCAGCGAAAGCATCAGCGCATCGGTGTAGTGCGCATCACCCGCCTCTGACGCTGCAATGAGTTCGTCCGCCGAGGCAAGCGCGTCGTCCCAGCGGCCGTCGAGGTAGTCCCACCCGGCCCCACCGGCCCGCGCGTCCCGCAGGAATCGGCCGAGGCCGTAACGCTCGGTCAGGTCGAGCTGTCGCCGCCACGCCTCACGCGCATCGTCGAGCTTCCCCAGATAGTGGTAGAGGCTGGCCAGGTTCGCGTAGCCCGTCGTCGGCATTTCGAGATTCGCCGCGGCCTCGGCAACCGCGATTCCCTGCTTGATCTGATCGATACCCGCGGGATCACCGAGCGGCACCAGGGCGGTGCCGACGACGATGTGCAGGCGCGCACGCTGCTCGTCCATCCCGAGCGCCTCGACGAGCGGCAACGCCTCCTCGCCGAGACGAATCGATTCCTCATAGCGCCCGGCCAGCATCAGAAACCCGCTCTGATTCGTAAGCGCCGCTGCCCGGGCACGAGAGTCGGGGCGGTCGACGACTGCCTCGAGCGCGAGTGCGATGAAGCGATCCGTCTCGGCCCGGTTCCCGGCGAACCAGGCGAACCGGGCCGCGAGCGTCGCCGCCTCCGCTACTCCTTCGACGTCACCTTTCTCCCGGAACGCGTCGAGCGCCTCGACGAGTGCATCGGAGTCGGAGGGCCCGAGCGGCATGAGCGCACGGCCGCGGGAAAGCAACAGGCGCGGCCGCACAGGATCGTCGGGGGGAGTGAGGGCGAGCGCGTCGGCGAAGAAGTCCGCCGCCGCGGCATACGCCGACAGTGCGAGCGCACGCTCGCCCGCCGCACGCATCGAGTCGCGCGTCCGCTCGACCAGCTTCGGGTCGTCCTCCGCGCCGGCGGCGCGCGCGAGCTCGAGCGCCTGCTTGTAGTGATGCGCGAGCAGCTCGGCATGATCGTCCGGTCGCCCGAGCGTCTCGATCCACTCCGCGGCACGACGATGCTTGTCGGCGCGCGCGCGGCGCGGAATCTGGCCGTAGGCGACATCGCGGAGCAGCACGTGCTGGAACGAGTACTGCGTATCGTTTGCCTCCGCGGACCGGCGCTCGCGGCGTACGAAGTCCTTCCGTTCCAACGCACGCAGCAGTTGTTCCGCTTCGCCAGGCGAAGCGCCCGCTGCCTCGGCGACAGCGCCTGAGGAGAACACCTTGCCGTGAACGGCCGCCTCGTGCAGCAGCTCCTTCTCGACCCGCGGTAACGCGTCGAGGCGGGCGGCGATCACGCCCTGCACCGATTCCGGTAGCTCCCCGGTTGTACCGCGCTCCTGCAGCATCCGCACGTACTGCTCGGCGAAGAGCGGGTTGCCGCCCGCGCGGTCGAGCAGGGCCTGCTGCTCCTCGGCGAGCTGAAGCGGCTTCTCGAGCAGCGCCGACACCAAGCGGAGCGCATCCTCTTGGGCGAGCGGCTGGAGCGAGATCGTCGTCGAGTTTGCCTTGCCGCCGCCCCACCCCTGGCGACGCTCCAGCAACTCCGGTCGAGCGGTCGCGACGAACAGGATCGGCACTCTCCGCAACCAGTCGACCGCGTCGTCGAGGAAGTCCAGGAGCCCGTCGTCCGCCCAGTGCAGGTCCTCGAACACGAGCACAACAGGGCGTCGCTCTGCCAGCGCCTCGAGGAATCGGCGCCAAGCGGCAGTGGCAGTGGCCGAGTCCGACCCGCCGACGTGCAGTTCGTCGCCCCTGAGCCCGACGAGCGCTCGGAGCTCCGCCTCGAGCCAGCGCGACTCGGTCTCGTCCGTGACCAGGCTCGTCACGGCTTTCCGCAGCTTCTGCTCTGTTTCGTCGGCGGCGTCCGTCTCGAGGATTCCCGCCTCCGCCTTGACGATCTCCCCGAGCGCCCAGAACGTCACGCTCTCGCCGTACGGAAGACACCGCCCTTGGCGCCAGCTGATCAACTCCGCGTCGCTGTCGACGAGCCGGTACAGCTCGGCGACGAGGCGGGACTTTCCCATTCCCGGCACGCCGACGATCGTGACGAGCTGCGCGGAGCTCTCCTCGCGGACGCGGTTGAGCAGTGAGCCGAGGAGATCGAGCTCGCGCTCGCGCCCCACGAGCGGTGTGGTCGCGCGCTGCACGACGTCGATGCCGACGCTGGCCACCGTCTCGACCGCCTCCCAGACGCGAATTTCCTCTGCCTTGCCTTTCGCACGAACCGGCTCCGCGTTGCGATAGGCGACCGCGTCACGTGTTGCGCGGTACGTCGTCTCGCCGACGAGGATGCCGTTGACAGGAGCCGCAGCCTGCAGGCGTGCCGCCGTGTTGACGACATCACCGGCGACCATCGCCTCGCCTTCGGCGGCGCGCGCGCCGATGCTGACGAGCGCCTCGCCTGTGTTCACGGCCACGCGCACGTCGAGCTCCGGCTGCTCGCTGGCCCAGTCGCGGATCGCGAGCGCTGCGCGCACCGCGCGCTCCGGGTCGTCTTCGTGCGCGGCCGGCGCACCGAACACCGCCATCACGGCGTCGCCGATGAACTTCTCAACCGTTCCGCCGAAGCGCTCGAGCTCTCCACGCAGTCGCGCGTGGTACGGAGAAAGGAACTCGCGCACATCTTCGGGATCGAGCCGCTCGGCCTGAGCGGTGAAGCCGACGAGATCGGCGAAGACGACCGTGACGACCTTTCGCTCCTCACCGTGCGCGCGCTCCTCCCCGGCGAGCGGGCCTCCGCACGAGTTGCAGAAGCGGGCGCCGTCCGGATTCCGGGCCCCACAGCTCGGACAAGTCGTCACCCGCCAAGCCTAGGAGGTTCTAGCGTCTAGCGACAGCGGTTTGCGCGTACGGAACCGCCTCGCTCGAGCCTTGCGTCAGCCGACAGACTCGATGATCTCCACGAAACCGCCGCGCTCGGCTTGGCGGCCGGCTGCGCGCCGATAGCACCTAGACGAGCCCGCGTGGCGCCCACGCTCGGCCCGATTCGCGAACGGCCCTTCGGAGCCTGCCGGGAAGGTCGCGTAGCTCGGCTTGCTGCGTACGACGCATGGGACTGCGGAGCCCGGCAAGGCAGGTGGGAGAATCAGCCCATGTCTGAACGCGTCCTTTGCCCCACACTCGTGGGAAGACAGGAGCAGCTCTTCGTCCTCGAGGACGCGCTCCTGACGGCCCATCGCGGCGAGAGCCGCTTCGTCGCCCTCGGCGGTGAGGCCGGCATGGGCAAGACCCGGCTCGCAACGGAGCTCGCGGCCCGCGGGCAGCGGCTCGGCTGGGAGGTTCTGTGGGGCGGGTGCAGCGAAGCCGAATTTTCACTCCCGTATCTCCCCATCGTCGAGGCGCTCGGCAACTACCTCTCCCGCCAGGACACCGACCGGCTCGCGGAGGAGCTCGGCGCCGCGCGACGGGACCTCGCGCAGCTGTTCCCGCAACTCGGCCGTGACGAGCCCCCGGCACCTGTCGGCGACCCGGCTCAGGCGAAGCTCCGCCTCTTCGAGGCGGTCGTCGCGCTGCTCTCCCTGCCGGCGCGCGAGCACGGCCTGCTGCTCATCGTGGAGGACGTCCACTGGGCCGACGCGGCCACGCGAGAACTGCTCGACCACATCGCACGCCGCCTGACGAACACGCGCGCGCTCGTACTCGTCACCTTTCGCAGCGACGAGCTCGACCGCCGGCATCCACTTGCGCCGTTGTTGCAGATGTGGCGGCGGTCCCGCGTCGCTGAGCTGGTCACGCTGTCGGCCCTCGAACAAGCCGAGACCGCCGAGATGATCTCGGCGATTCTCGAGCACGACGAGGTCGGTCCGGAGTTCCGCGAGCTGATGCACATGCGGACAGAGGGAAATCCGTTCGTGCTCGAGGAGATGCTCAGGGAGGCGATCGACCGCGGCGACGTCTCTCGCACGGCGCACCGTTGGGAGCGGCGCGCACTGACGGACGTGCGGATTCCCGAGACGGTGCGCGACGCGATCCTCTTGCGCTTCGCCCGGCTCGATCCGGCCGAGGCCGAGGTTCTTCAGTCCGCAGCCGTGCTCGGCAGGTCGTTCGAGTACGCGACGCTCGTCGCGGTCGCCGAGAGTCCCGCAGCAACTGTCCAGGACGCGCTCGCGGTCGGTGTCGCGCAGCAGCTGGTCGAAGAAGTCGGTAGCGGGCAGGCGACCTATAGGTGGCGCCATGCTCTGACGCAAGAGGCGATCGCCGACGAAATCGTCCTGCCGAAACGGCAGGAGATCCATAGTCGCGCCGCGGAGGCTCTCGCCTCCTCGGGCGCAAGCGCGTTGCAGGTTGCGCGGCACCTCCTCGGAGCGGCGCGCTTCGACGAGGCCGTGCCTTCGTGCTTGGTAGCGGCGCAGGAGGCCGAGGCGTCGCTCGCATTTGCCGAAGCGCTGGAAGTGCTCGAACGAGCGCTCCCCCACGTCCACGATCCGCTCGTGCGTTCGCGGCTGCTCTGCCGCATGGGGCGCGTCCTCTGGACCGACGGCAAGACTGCCGCGGCCGCGACTGTCTTGGCGGAAGGCATTCCGGGCCTCGCGGCTGCCGGCGAGGAGCTCGAAGCCGCGCAGTACCGCCTCGTGCTCGGACGTTGCCACTGGGAGCAGAGCCGGCCCGACCAAGCCCATCGCGAATTCGAAGAGGCACGACGCGTGCTCGAGACAGCGGGCCCGTCGGCCGACCTCGCGATTGCCTATATGCGGATCGCGGGTCTGTACAAGTTCGAGTTCGACGCGGACCGCAGCCTCGAGACCGCCGCCAAGGCGGTCGAGGTAGCGCAGGCGGCCGGCGCCGACTTCGAGCGGATCTGGGCGAGTTCCTGGCTGGCGTTTTCGCAAATCGACAGCGGTCGCACCACCGAAGGCATCAAGACCCTTGACGAGTCCTTCGAGGAGGCGCGCCGCCGCGGCTATCTGTTCATTGCACACAACATCGCCTACAACGACGCGTGGATTCGCTTGCACACGATGAGGGCGGGCGTCGGCGACCGGGTCGCCGAGCTTGCAGCCGAGCCCGGGCCCGAGGTGATCACGAACATGATTGGGATCGCGTCGAGCTGGGCTTTCCGAGTCAAGGGTGATCTCGTCGGAGCGCTCGACGCGATCGAACGCGCCAGCCTTGCCTCCCCGGGGACCGCGAGCGAAAAGGTGCGCTGGCGAACGCACGTCGAGTCTGCCGAGGTCTTCATGGAGCTCGGGCGGCTGGACGAGGCTATGGCACGAGCTCCCGACCCGTCCCAGCGCGCCGAGCTCCAGGACGTTGTCTACGACGGTGCGGTGCAGATACGTCTGCGACTCGCGACGGGGCGCGTCGACGAGGCGGTCGACCTCGCGCGCGAGATCGCCCAGAACGTCACGAGCTACGCGCCGTACTGGGACGTGGTGGCGCTTGCGGTCGAGGCGTTCGTCGCGGCGGGACTCGTAGAGGAAGCTGAGTCCGTAGTCGCCTCCGCGCGTTCACACCAGGCCGATCTGGGCCTCGTGTTTCTGGACGAGGCGGAGGGCCGCCTGCACCTTGCCCAGGGGGATTTCGACCGGGCGCGCGAGCTTCTCACTACAGCCGGGCAAGAGGCGGCAGCGCGCGGGTTTCGTCTCGTCGAGTGGCGGACTCGGTCGCTGGCGGCCGAGGCACTTGCCGGACTGGGCTCGGAGGACGAAGCCGAGGAGGAGCTCGCTGCAGTTTCCTGCGAGGCTGATTTCGACAGGCGCCGTTCTCATCCGCGACGCTGCGCGAGCAACCGCGGCGCGGCTCGGTCTTGCAGTGCCGGAGGTCGCCGAGCCATACAGCGAGGGCGACGGCGCCGAGCCCGAGCTCGCACAGACCGGAGAGCGTCTGGTCACGATGATGTTCGCCGATGTTCGCGGCTACACCGCACTGAGCTCCGCTGCCGCTCCGGCCGACCTCGCCGAACGAATCGGCACGCTTCACCGCTGGGCGGCCGCGGAAGTCGGACGTCAGCACGGCTTCGTCGACAAGTTCGCCGGAGATGCGGTCATGGCGACGTTCAACGCGACCGGAACGCGACTCGACCACACGCAGGAGGCGCTCGAGGCGGCCCTCGCGCTGAGCGGTAAGGCGGCGCTGCTCGATCTCGGTGTCGGAATCGGGATTGCGGTAGGCGCTGCCGTCGTCGGACGAACGGTGGCCGGCGGAAACGTCTCCGTCCTCGGGCCGACGACGAACCTCGCCGCCCGCTTGCAGGCGGCGGCCGGCGCCGGGGAGATCGTTCTCAGCGAGGAGGCGCACCGACGCGTCGCACGGTGGCTGCAAAAGCATGGACTCGAAGCGGTCCCGCAGATGCTCGAGCTCAAAGGGCTCGACGGGCCGCAGCCGGCGTGGCGGATTACGGGCGTCACGTAGTCGAAACTTGAACTAGAGCAGGCCGTCTGCCGCCCACGCCCGAGCCGGGATCGTGAACGGTGCTTCGGATAGCCGCTGCCGGGAAAGCTTGCGCATCGACGCTGTTCGCGACCTAGTAGCGGCCCATCTCCTCGAGACGCTCGTCGCTGATCCCAAAGTGGTGAGCAACTTCGTGGAGCACTACGCGTCGGATCTGACGCCGCAGGCCTTCGCGATCTGAACCGTACAGGCGCTCGAGTGGAGCGCGGTAGATCGTGATCTTGTCCGGCAGAACGCCGGAGTACCCGCTCGTCCGTCGCGTTAGCGGAATGCCCTGGTAGAGCCCGAGCAGCGGTTGGCCCGGTGGCGGCTCTTCTTCGACGACGATCACGACGTTGGAGATGACGTCTCGAAGCTCGCGCGGAAGGGAGGCCAGCGCATCCCCTACCTCTCGTTCGAAGTCAAGCTCGCCCATCCCCTCATCGCTGCTAGGCCGAAGCGGCAAGCAGTGCCTCGCCCTCGCGCACGTACCGCGTCGCTCCAACGCTGCGGTAGAACGCCAACGCAGGCCCCAGCTGCTCGTCGGCCTCCGCGCGGCGGCCCTCCCCGACCAGCGCCTCGGCGGCACGCAGTCTGTAGAACGCCTCGAACGCGGGTACGTTCATGTCCGCGAGCATCTCTGCTGCGCCGCGAAGGTCGCCCGCCAAAATGGTTTCGGCGACGCGAAGCCAGCGCGACTCGACTGTTTCCGCGCTGAAGATCGGCTCCACCTCGGCCTCACGCCCGAAAACGCGCGCGAGCCAGGCGATGGTGTGCGTGAAGGAGATCGCGAACCCCATGTCAGGCAACTCTCGAAGGTAACCGACCGTTTCGTCGAACAGCGCGATCGCCCTCGACCTGTCGCCAGTCTCGGTATACACGAGTGCAGATTCCAGGAGCACGGGCAGCAGGATCTGCGGGTCGCCCACCTGCCGCGCAAGCTCGAGCGCACGCGCCGAATCCTTCAACGCAGCTGCATCGTCTCCACGCGCCATCTCGATCAAGCCTCGGCGAGAGTAGGCGGCTGCCGCATGGTAATGCGGCGAGCCTTCCTCCACTGCGCGCGTGAATGCATTTGCACGATCGAGGGCGCTGTCCCACTCGCCCAGGATGTAGGGCTGCATGATTCCGGTCGACCCATCGATAAACCGCACGAAGGCGATGTGGCCGTACCGCTCCGCAAGTTCGCGAACCTCAGCCATCAATGCCCGCGCGCTCATGATGTCGCCGCGAACTGCGTACAGGGTCTCGGTGTTGTTCATTCCGCGCAGGACTTCGGTGATCAGGTTGATCTTGGTGGCGATCTCCACCCCCCCGCCTCAGCTCGGGCAAGCCACCGTCCTCCCCCATGTCTCCGCGCGCCGAGCCGACATTGATCAGGGCGCGTGCGCGGATGTCGTCCAACCCGAGCTGATCGGCCAGCCGCAGAGCCTCCAGACCGAGCTCCACGGCACGCTCGCCGTGGGAGGCGAGCATGTGGTACCGGGATGCCTCGGTCAGGACAGCGGCCTGAACGCGAGACGGCGGGAGTCCTTCGACCAAGCTCCGCGCATCGTCCATGTGCTCGCGCACACTGTCCCGCCGACCTTGCCGCCAGGCCACCTGCGCTAGAAGGAGCGCCGCCTCGGCGGCACGCTCGCGGTCGCCGAAGGCGAGGAAGCCATTCCGGGCTGCCGCGAGCTCCTCGCCACCTTGCTCGGACAGGTACCAGCGGATCTCTCCGTAGCGGAGCAGGAGCTCGAACCGATCCGGTTCGTCGTCCGGTGTCAGTGCGAGCGCGTCTGCGTAATAGCGTTCCGCCGCCGGCAGCGCACTGAGCGACGCAGCTCGGTCGCCCGCTTCACGGAAGACCGCTCGCGCCCGAACAGCAAGGTCGCCGACCTCCTGGCCGGCCGCGCGCAAAAGCTCGAGCGCACTTGCGTAATGGTGCGCCACCATCTCCGCGTGATCCTCCGGCCGGCCAAGCGATTCGATCCACTCCGCCGTCCGTAGATGCTTCTCCGCGCGTTCGGCGCGCGGAATCTGCCCGTACGCGACGTCGCGAACGAGCAGATGCCTGAACGCGTACTCCGTCTCGCCCTCAACCGAGCCGCGGCGAGCGCGCTGGATGAACTCCTTCTGCTGGAGTCCATGCACTTGCTGCTCGCTCGCACCGAGCGCGCCGAGCCAGAACACTTTCCCGACAACCGCGGCGTCCTGGAGACGCGCCTTCTCCTCGGGAGTGAGCGAGTCGAGGCGGGCGGCGATGATGCCCTGGACGGACTCGGGCAGCGGCAGGTCTTCCGCGCTGCCGCGCTCCGCCAGCATGCGCACGTACTGCTCCGCGTACAACGGGTTACCTCCTGCGCGGGCAAGCAGCGCGCTTTGGGCGTCCACCTCGACCAGCGTGCGGTCGCTCAGCCCAGAGATCAGCTGTGCCGTCTGCTCGTCGGTCAGCGGCGCGAGCGCGATCATCGCCGCGTTCACCTTGCCTCCACCCCAGGCCGGCCGCCGCTCGAGCAGCTCACGCCGCGCTGTGCACAGGATCAGCATCGGCACGTCGTGGACCCAGTCAACGAGATGGTCGATGAAGTCGAGCAGCCCGTCGTCGGCCCACTGGATGTCCTCGAAAACGAGCACGAGCGGGTACTGCTCTGCGAGCGCTTCGAAGAAGCGCCGCCAGGCGGCGAACGGCTCCTCCTGCGAGCCCGAAGCGGCATCCCCCGCCTGACCGACCAGAGGACGCAGTCGCGAGAGGATCCAGTCCGCGTCCTTCTCGACCAACTGCTGCACCGCGCTCGTCAGCTTCGCATCGACCTCCTCGTCGCTGTCGGTCTCGAGGATGCCGGCCTGCGCTTTGACCATCTCGGCGAGGGCCCAGTAGCTGACACCCTCGCCGTAGGGCAACGAGCGCCCCTGCCGCCAGTAGGTCAGCTGCCCGCCGACCTCGATCGACTTGAACAGCTCGCCGACGAGCCGGCTCTTGCCGATACCCGGAACGCCGACGAGCGTGACGAGCTCGGGCGAACGCTGCTGCCGCGCGCGCTCGAGTGTTCCAACGAGTTGCTCGACCTCCCGCTCGCGCCCGACGAGGGGCGTGCGCGATTCGGGCGTGAGGTCGACGCCGAAGCGTGCCCGTGCATCCACGACCTCCCACACCGGCACGGGCTCTTCCTTTCCCTTCGCCTCGACGGCAGGATGCTGTCGGTACTCGATCGGGTCAGAGGTGGCGCGGTACGTCGTCTCGCCGACGAGAATCCCGTTCGTCGGCGCCGCGGCCTGCAGTCGCGCGGTCGTGTTGACGACGTCGCCCGCCGCCATCCCCTCGCCGACCTCCGGACGCGCGGCGAGGTTCACGAGCGCCTCGCCGGTGTTCACCGCGATCCGCACTTCGAGCTTCCCTGCGTCGACGATCCAGTCGCGGATCGCGAGCGAGGCGCGCACAGCGCGCTCAGGATCGTTCTCGCGTGCGACCGGTGCGCCGAAGAGCGCCACGACCGCGTCGCCGATGAATTTCTCCACTGTGCCGCCCCAGCGCTCGAGTTCGTAGCGCAGGCGCTCGTGGTAGGGCCGGAGGATCGCCTCGACGTCCTCGGGGTCGAGCTGCTCGGCGCGGGTCGTGAAGCCGACCAGGTCGGCGAAGAGCACCGTCACGACCTTCCGCTCGGTACGCGCAGGTTCGGGTGCGGCGGCGAGCGGAGTCGCGCACTGGGAGCAAAACTTGGCGCCGGCCGGGTTCTCGAAGCCGCAGGATGGACACGGGATCACCCGCAGAGCGTAAGCCGTGAAAATCCCGGGCGCTAGCCGAGGCCCCGTGCCGCCCAGGCACGCGCCGGGATCGTGAACGGCGCCTTGGGCAGTTTCAGCCTGCAACGCTCACGCAGCTCCTCCTGCGCGGTCGGGTCGAGCGCCGCCAAGTACGAGCCTGCAGGCCCCACACCGAATGTGAAGGGCTCCCACCATTCCTCGAACGTCGCGTGCTCCAGACGAACCGGAAGAGCGGTCTCTTCGATGTTCCGCAGCCCGGCCAGTCCGAGCAGCTCCGAAAGATGGCCTTCACGTCCGCCAGCCAGAAGCGACTCGTCCTCCGCGTCAGGGTCGACCTCGTGCACGGCTTGCCAGAACGGCGCCAGCGGCGTCTGCCCGCCCACGTGATCCCAGACGCACGCCACCACCACGCCATCCGCGCGCGTAACCCGTGCCATTTCGGTGAGCCCTTGAACCGGATCCGCCATGAAGTGGACTACGAGCTGTGCAAGCGCTGCGTCGAACGTTCCGTCGGCAAACGGCAACGTTTCCGCGGGTGTTGCTGGACATCGACCCCAGGATGGCGCTCCCGAGCGGCTGCCACGAATGGCTCCGACGGATCGACCGCCGCGACGTTCGACGCACCCACGCGCTCCACGAGTTCGCCCGTGAGCGCGCCGGGGCCACAGCCGACGTCGAGCACGCGTTGACCCGGGCTCACACCGGCAAGATCCGCGACCTGCGCCGCCAGCAGGACCGAGTACCTCCCCATGAAGCGGTCATACGCGTCCGCGGCGACGACGAAGCTCACGGGGAAACTCTAAGCGAGCTGGACACGAATGCCTACTCGACTCGCTACGAAGACGGACGAGCGTACGCTTGACGAGGCCTGCCTATTCGCCAACGGCCGCGATGCTGCGCTGATCTCCTGAGCTAGAAGCGCGTACGGCTCGCGCTATCGCACCCAAAGTTGATCGATGAGGACGCCGAACTGCGGATTTCGCTGGTAGTTCGCCACGCGCTTCGACGTGAGCTCAAGTCCAGCCGCGTTTAGAAACGGAACCAAGGGCGCGGCGTCGACGACCTGCCGGTCAACGCGCGACCAAATGCGGGCGGAGGCTGCGGCATCCGTGGCCGCGAGGTCTTGCGCGCGCCGCATCTCGCGGTCGAGCGACGGCTCGCAGAATCCCGTCGCGTTGAGGTTGACTTCAGCTTTCGGCTGGTAGGCCGAACAGCTCAGGAGATTGGTGAAGAAGTCCGACGCGCGAGGCAAGTCGGATCGCCACCCATCGATGCTGACCTGGATGCGCGTTCGTGGATCCCCCGCTGCGTGGTAGAGGTCGATGGTGTGCGGATACAGCCGCAGGCGCGCTTTGAAGCCGAGCTGTTTCAGCAATCCCGTCATGTAGCGAGCGGCCGCTTCCTTGGCCGGATCGTCACTTGCTCCGGCGACCAGCACGGTCTTACCCCTCGCACCGGCCGCGGCAAGCAACCGTCGCGCTTGCGAGAGATCCGGACGGTTCCACTGGCCGGCGACGCTCGCGCCGGCGGTGTAAGGACAGTCCGGCCGGTAGCCGGCGATTCCCGGCGGCAGGACCTGGCACGTCGTTCGCCAGAGCTGCATCCCGCCCCACAGCCGCAGGAGCTTCTCGCGGTCAACGGCGAAGTTCAGCGCGCGGCGTACGCGGACATCGTTGAACGGCGCCAGCTTCGTGTGCAGGCCGAAGAAATAGGTTGCCGGCTCGACGAACGGATGCGCAAGGCTTGAGAAGCGCGTCGCGATCTCGTGCAGCCGCTCGGGTGGAGGATCTTCGAGCGCGAAGTCTGCTTTCCCCGATTCGACGGCAGAGGTAGCCGCCGCCGCTTCGAGCCCGAAGGTGTACTCGAATCGATCCGGGTACCCGGCTGGCTGCGCTTCCGCCGACCATTCGTGGAAGTACGGGTTGCGTACGAGCAGCAGCCTCCGATTCGGCACATAGCTCTTGATCAGGTACGGCCCCGTTCCCGGCAGGGGTGTCTTGGTCTTCGAGATCGCCGGCGAGTTGGGCGGAATGAACGATCCGAACGGCAGGGCCAGCTTGAAGAGGAAATCCGGATCCGGCTGGTCGAGGTTGATCGTGATCGTGTTCGAGCCATCGTCGGCGACGATTCCGTGCGAGAGATCGCACGCTTTCTGCGTGCACTTGCTGCTGCCGCTGATCTCGGCGATGCCCGTGAAGCCTGTGTGCTCGCGATAGCCGCGCTCGATCGCGTGACGGAGGTCGCTCGCCTTCACCGCGGTGCCGTTCGAGTAGCGGATCCCCTTGCGGAGCTTGAATACGTACGTCCGGCCGCCGTCCTGGATCACCGGCAGCGCCGTCGCGAGGTCGGGAACGACGGTGTTGCCGCTCGGACCGCCCGTCCGCCGGTACGCGACGAGCCCGTCGTACACGATCCACGCAAGCTGCCACGAGCCCACGCGGTAGGCGGCCCCGGGATCGGGAGTGTCGAACGCGGCATCACCCGTGCCTGCAGCGATTCGCAGCGTGCCGCCTCGGTGCGCCAGTGACGATGTCAGCGCAATCGTCCAGACATCTCGACCGGACGGCGCAAGCCCCGCGGGATTGTCGACCGTTCGGATCGTCCGCCCGAGCTGCCTGGAGCCGGCGTCGATCTGCGTAAGTGTCCCGTCGAGCGTGTTGGCGACCCACACCGTGCCGCCTGTGTAAGTCACCTCCGCCGGACGGTCGACGAGGTTGATCTTCATCACATCACCCGAGCCGGGCTCGACCCGCGAGATCGTCCGGTCAGGCGTGTTTGCGACCCAGACGGCGTTTTCGCCGACGGCAACGCCCACCGGTCCGTTCCCAACCGGTGTCGCTTCGACGACCGAGTTCGTTTTCGGATCGATACGGAGCAGAACGCCGGCCTCCTCGCTCGTCACCCAGACATAGCCGAGCCCGAACGCGAGCCGCGTCGGGTTCTGACCGAGCGGGATCGTCCGCGTCACGCGCCCGCTGTCGGCTGCGATGCGCGAGATCGTCGCATCGACCTGGTTCAGCACCCAGACCGAGCCGGCGCCGAAGGCGACCGAGCTCGGCCCGTTGCCCACCGGGATCGTGGCGACGACGTTGTCGTTCGCCGGATCGATCCGGGAGACACTGCCGGGCTGGCTGTTGACGACCCAGACCGAGCGCGCACCAACCGTGACACCGCTGGGATTCGTACCGACGACGATCCGGTCGACGACACTTCGCTTCTGCGGATCGATGCGAAGGAGCGTCGCGTTCACGGAGTCCGTCACCCAGAGTGCGCCTGCTCCCGTCGCGACACCGGCAGGTCGCCCCGAGATCGGAACCTGGGCCGCAACTTTCCCGTTACTCTCGACGAGCCCCGCGGCGTTCGCCGCGATCGTGCTGTCGGCAGAGCCGCTGCCGGTCAGGAAGATCGCGAGCAAGCCTCCGACCAGCGCCGCGACTGCGACCGCGCCGATGATGAGCCAAAGTCGATTCGCCCTGCGTTGCGGCGGCGCGGCAGGTGTCGGCACCGGCGGCAAAGGCTCGTCCGGGACGACCTCGTTGACCTTGACGCGCTCGGCGATCCCCTTGAGCCGCTCGGCCTTACGCGGCCGGTACTGCAGGCCGTCGACTTTGCGGGCGAGGTGCGCCACCCCTTCGCTCGCGAGCACCTGGCCCGGCGCCGCGATCGAGCAGAGCCGTGCCGCAAGGTTGAGTGCGCCGCCGCGATACCCGCCTCCCGGGAGCGGCACCGCCTCGCCGGCATCGAGACCGATGCCGACACCGCGCGGCAGCTCGATGCGGCAGCCACGTTGTACCTCGACCGCGGCGCGCAGAGCCTGTCGGGCGGAAGCGAAGACAACGAGGGCTTCGTCCCCACGGAGCTCGATCAGGTCGCCGTCGTACTCGGCGACGACACGCCCGACGATCTCGGCAAAGGATGAAGCGAGCGCGGCCGCCTTCTCGTCGCCGTGCTCCTGCGTGAAACGCGTGTAGCCCCGAACGTCGGCAATCAGGAAGGTGCGAACCACGGGGGCCAGCCCAGGCTCGCTCTGCGTTCGATCGCCTCGTTCGTCGCCGCCGTCGATGTTTCAGTCTAAATCGGTCTTGAAGCCAGGGGAACAGCGAACGAAGAAGGCTTGACGGCTAACGCACCCAGAGCTGGTCGAACAAGGTCCCCCACTGCGGGTTGTACTGATAGTTCCCGATGCGTTTCGAGACGAGCGAGAGGACTTTGGGCGTATGAAGAGATACCCACGGTGCCTGGTCGACGATCTGGCGTTCAATTTTGGCCCAGAGGTTGCCGGCGGCCGTCGGGTCGTTCGCCTGCACCGTCAGAGCACGCTTGATCTCCGCGTCGATGCGCCGGTTGCAGAACTCCGACACATTCACCTGACTCTTACTCGCAGGCCGGAAGGCACTGCAGGAGAAAAGGACGTTGATGAAATCCGAGGCAGCTGGGTAGTCCGCTGCCCAGCCGAAGAAGCCGATCTGGGCGCGTGACCGTGAGTCGCCAACGGCGTCGAAATAGCCCGCCACAGGGACGATCTTCAGCGAAGCGCGGTACCCCAGCCGGTTGAGCAGCGTGACGAAGTGCCGCCCGACCTTGAAGGGAAAATCTCCACGGCCAGGAGCGCGGAAAGCCCACACCCGGATGGGCGTTCCTGCGGTACGTGACCCGGCGATCAGCCGCTTCGCCCTGTCGAGATCCGGGGCTGTCCACGTGCCGCTCCCGCTCGCGTCGCGCGTATAGGGGCAGTAGGGCCGGTATCCCGGGAAGTTCGCCGGCAGCACCTGACAGGACGGTTGCAGGAGGCGTCTGCCCAGCGAGATCTTCATCACGGCCTCCCGGTCGACCGCGTAGTTCAACGCTCGGCGTACGTCGAGGATGTTGAACGGAGGCACACGGGTATTGAGGAACATGGACACCAACAGCGGTCTTGAATCGACGTGCAGTTGCTCGGTGTACCTGGTTGTCAGCTCAGTCAGGCGCTCGGGCGGGAGGGGTCCGCCAACCCAATCGGCGCCGCCTTTCTCGACGCGGGTGATCTGGTCGGCAGATTTCGCGTCGAACGCCCAGTCGATTCTGTCGGGAAAGCCGTCCGGCTGGGCAGCCTGCGACCACTCGTGGAAACGCTGGTTACGCACAAGCTCGAGACTCTTCCCCGCGACGTAACGGCCGATCGTGTACGGCCCGGTTCCTGGAATCGGACGTCCCCTGGACAGTCGCGCCGGTGTCCCTCGCGGCACGGCGGAAGCGAATGGAAGTGCGAGCTGGTAGAGGAACTCCGGGTCCGGCGCGGTGAGGTGGAACGTGACGCTCGAGGCGCTGTCGTCCCCAACGACTCCACGGGAGAGGTCGCACTGCTTCGGCTTCCGGACACACGCCTGCGCGCCGATCAGGCTCGTGTAAAACGGGGGCGCGATGTGAATCTTGAAGAACCGTTCGAGGCCACGTCGGATGTCGCTGGCGCGCACGGGCTCGCCGTTCGAGTACCGGATACCGCGACGGAGCTGAAAGCTGTAGGTCCGGCCGCCGTCGGCCGCCCGGGGAATCGACGTGGCAAGGTCGGGAACGAGCTCGGCGCCGTCGGAACCGGCGACGCGCCGGAACGTGACCAAGCCGTCGTAGACCGCTGTCAGGGTCCCCCATGAAGCGGCGGCGTAGGCAGCCGCTGGATCGATGTAGTCGAACGCGTCCTTCTCGCCGACGAGGTGCAATGCGCCGCCCCGATGATTCGTGAGCGGTGCGCGGGCGCTCACCCACACGCCACTTGCGCTGGGGGCAACCCCGCCCGGGCTCTCGCCGACCTCGATCGTGTCGCTGACGCGGTTCGTCTCTGCGTCGATCCGCGAGATCGTGCCGTCGTCTCGGTTCGTCACCCAGACCGAGCCTGCATCGACAGCGATCCCGTTTGGTCCGCGACCGACGGAGATGGTGGCGACAACCGAGTTCCGGCCGGGGTCGAGGCGGGAGACCGTACCGTCGAGGCCGTTCGCCACCCACACCGCTCCCTCTCCCCCGGCGATCGCCCCCGGGCCGTTGCCGACGTTGATCGTCTGCAACGCGCCGCTACCGGGGTCGAGCCGCGAGACCGTTCCCGCCGCCACGTTGCTGATCCACACAGCCTCACCCTGGATCACGACGCCGCTCGGAGTCAGGCCGGCTGTGTAGGTATGCGCTTTTCCCCCATCGAGCGGGATTTTGGTCACCGTGTCGTCAAACCGGTTCGTCACCCAGACCGCTCCCAGCCCGACCGCGACTCCGCTCGGGCCGTTACCGACGGAGATGCCCTCTCCGATCGTCGTCCCGGTGGGGCTGATGCGCCGCACGCTGCGGTCCTCGTTCGTCGTGACCCAGAGAGCGTTGGCGCCAAACGCAATCCCGCTCGGCGTCTGACCAAGCGGATAGGTCTGCGTCACGAGATTCGCGTCGGGATCGACCCGAGAAATCGTCCCGTCGAGCGCGGCGACCCAGATCGCGCCACCGCCGACCGCGACTGCAGTCGGACCGCTCCCGACCGAGACCTGTTTGCTGATTCCGTTGGACTTGAAGCCGATCATGCCCACCGAGTCGGTGTCGATCCGCGCCAGGGCACTCGAGCCGCCGGTGAAGAGCAGGGCTCCGCCGACGAGCAATGAAGCCAATACAACTCCTGCACCCGCGACCAGGCCGACGCGTCGGCGGTACCAAACCGGAGCGGTGACCGCCGCCTGTGCGGCCTCTGCCAACTCGCCCTCCCGCCCCTCGAACGGCGTCACCGAATCAGGCTGGCTCTGCGGGGCCTTGAGCGGAGGAAACGAGTCGGGCAACCCGGGCAGGACGAGCTGGTGGATGCGCTCGGGCCGATTGATGTCCTTGAGCTCGTGCCGGCCTAGGTCCCGCAACTCGACGCCCTGAAGCTCGTCGTCCTCGAGCAGTGCAACAGTGGCCTGCGAGAGGAGGACCTGTCCGCCGTGACCCGCCGAGCAGATACGGGCGGCGCGATGCACGCCGAGTCCGAGATACCCCTCGTCGGAGACGGATGGTTCGCCGGTATGTATCCCCATCCGCACACGCAGGTCCTGACCGTCCGGCCACTCGTGGGCAGCGAGCGCCAACTGAGCCGCAGCGGCAGCCGCGACCGCGTCGCGCGCGCGCCGAAACGCGACGAAGAACGCATCGCCCTGGGTGTCGATCTCCTGTCCTTCGTGCTTTTCGAACGCAGCCCGGAGAATGCGATGGTGGTCGGCGCGTGCGATTCCGTAACGCTCGCCGAGCTGCTTCAGCAGACGAGTGGATCCCTCGATGTCCGTAAAGAGCAACGTGATCGTTCCATGCGGAAGCTCAGCCACAGGCATTCAGTTTCGCATCAGCCTCCTGTTCTGGCTAGCCCTGCGGCGAGTCCGTGTTCGACTCGTCCTGCCACTGACCGATCCTGAAGACCACGAACTCAGCCGGCTTCAGAGGTGCGATCCCGATCAGGAGCTTCATCCGTCCCTTGTCGATGTCGTCCTGGGTCATCGTGTCGCTCCCGCAGCGAACGAGGTAGGCCTCGTCGGCTGTGCGGCCCTGCAGTGCTCCCTGGCGGAAGAGCCCGGCGAGGAAGACTTCGCACTGCCGGCGCAGCTTCGCCCACGTCGACTCGTCGTTCGGCTCGACGACGGCCCACTGAGTGCCGCGGTCGATGCTGTGCTCGACGTAGATGGCCAGCCGTCGTACCGAGACGTACTTCCATTCGGAATCACTCTGCTCCGCGCCCTGAATCTCCTTGCGCCCCACACCAGGACGCCCTCTTCGGGAAACCTTCGGATGGCGTTGACCGCTGCTGACGTCAGCCTCGAGCTTTCTTCTTCGCTCCTCTCGAGCGCGAGCGCAACTCCGTGCAGAACGGCATTCTCACCCGCCGGTGCCTTCCAGAACCCGCGCTCACGGTCGAGCCGAGCGAGCATTCCGGCAACCGCTCCGCTCGGCGGGCACATGCGGAGGACGCCTGCTGGATCGGCGGCCAGGAGCGACGGGAAGTAGACAGCTCCATTGGCACTTCCAGTGAGCGCTAGAACTTCGGCCAACGCGATCGTGCCGGGGAGATCTGTTCCGTATGGATCGATCAACGCGAACGTCCGCCGGCGCTCGGCGTACTCGACCACGGCTCGCAGGACGTCAAGGTCTGTCTCACCTGGAACGCAAAGGAGACTCAGCGTGTCGACGTCATCGAGTCGCGCCAGGCCGTCGGACAACGGCACCCCGTTTGGCAGCCCCACGATCCATGCATCGTCGCCGCCATTCGCAAAGAAGTGCGCTACGGCGAGACCGAGTCTGAAGCCGCTCTCCACGGGACCAAAAGCCCGCTCGAAATCGGCGAGGGATCTCACCTGGAACGGCGCGTGGCGCTCCGCGTTCTCGACCGCCCCGACGAAGCCCGTCGTGGACGTCTCCACGCCCTCGATCGGCGCCGGGCCGACCGGATTCTCCTCGACAAAGACGCCCGGGTGTTCGAACTCAGCCATGCGTCGTCAAGAGCCTCGCCGCGACCCGAGGATCAGGAGCTGAACCAGCGCGCCCTGCGGCTCGAGCCGAAGAGAAGCTTCTCCGCGACGAGCTCGCGCGACGGCTCCTGGAACGACCCGGTCGGTTTCGGTCCCGAGAAGAAGTCCACGTCGACGCGACCCACTCGACCGGCGCCGAACTCGATGTAGCAGGAGCCCGTTCCGTCGTACGCATCGACCTCGTCGCCCCCTTGCAGCTTCGAGATCAGCGCCGTGGCGACGACGCGCGCCTGCCGCTCGGAGAACACCCCCGCCTTCGGCACCCCGACCGTCGCGACGTCTCCGAGTGCGTACACGCCGGGAAACTTCGTCTCGAGCGTCCGCGAGCTCACCGGTACATAGCCATCTTCGGCCATTCCGCTCGACAGGACAACGTCGGGAGCACGGTGCTTGGGAACGCCGAGGAAGAGGTCGTAGGGCAGCTCGCTGCCGTCGTCGAGGACGGCGACGCTTCGTGCCGCGTCGAGGGCGCTCACACGGTGCTTTGGGACGAACTCGATCTCACGTTCGGCAAACGCCTCGATAAGCGCACGGGACGTCTCCGGTGACGGAGGAATCGGAACCTCGAACGGAATGACGAACGAGATCTGGCAATCGTCACGGACGCCGCGCTCCAAGAGATAGTCGTGTAGCAGCAACGCCGCCTCGCTCGGCGCCGGCGGGCACTTGAACGGTGCGCCGCAGACGCCGACGATCGCTCGGCCTTGCGAGAACGTGGGCAGGATCTCGCGCAAACGCTCGGCTCCCTCCACGGAATAAAACTCGTTGCCGGCGATGCCGGGCGTCGCGTCCAGGTCGTAGTCGGCGCCGAGCGCCACGATCAGGAAGTCGGCCTCGTGCTCACCGCCGTCCGTGGTCACGCGCCGCGCTTGGGGATCGATCGCCGTGACCGTCTGCTGCACGAACTGCACCCCCGGCTTCGCGATGTCGCGGTAACGGAGGCGGACCGCCTGGGGCTTCGTCCGGCCGAACAGCACGTCGAGCTTCGCGTACCCGAAGATGAACGCGTCGTTCTTGTCGATCAGCCTGACGTCGACGTCCTCGCCGAGCGCCTCCGACAACGTCGTCGCGAGCTCGAGACCCCCGAAACCAGCCCCGAGGATCAGAATTCTTGTGCCCATCGCCTCGATCGTAGTGGAACGACCCTATGCCGTCCGACCCGCGCGGGACCATTCGGGGTGATGGCCTGGCCACAACTGATGCGCTGCCGGGAATGCAGCCGTGAATCGCTCGATTCGCGCTGGTCCCCGCTTTGTCCCGTCTGCTACGAGAGCCTTCAACTCGAGCAGCGTCGCCTCGAGATCCGCCCGCCCGCGCTCGACGAGCCGGGTTGGAGCGACGCCGCTCGGCTCGACGCAGCTTTCGAGAACGCACTCGGATCGGCGCTGCCGTGAGTCTCGGGCTCGCGGTGTTTCTCCTCGCTCTCGTCGTGCTCGTCGCGCTTGCGGGCGCTTCCTTCTTCCGGCACACGGTTGCCGCGCTGTTCGTGCTCCTCGCGCTACCGCTCGGTCTTCTGCTTCAAGCGGCGCTAGGCCTCGGCTACAGCGTGTTCGTGATCGGGCTGCTGGCGACTGCCGTGGCCGTGATCCACACGATCGCCGACACGCTCAGACTGTTACGAGCCGCTAATCGACCAAGACAGAGACCGGCGCCGGCAAGGTCGCGGTCGGACCGCTCACGCATCGCTGCCTGACGGTCCGACCGCGGAGCAGCCGTTACGTCCGGTCGTCGACCTTGTCCTTCAGGTCGTCGAGCTTGTCCTTCCCCTCGCCCACCTTCTGCTGTGCTTCGCCCTGCTTCTCGCGCATCGGGTCGTTCGTGAGGTCGCCCTCGGCTTCCTTGAGCTTTCCCTCTGCCTTGTCGCGCATTCCGTCTGACATGACCCCTCCTTCTCGTGGTTTCCTCCCATCTACCCTCGTGGTTCGGCAAGAAACCGGAATGTCGGTTGAAAAGCGTCGTTTAGGTTCCGGCCCATCGAGCAGGAGACGGGTCATGCTCGTACTCCTACTCGTCATCATCCTGGTCCTCGCCCTGGCCGGCGGGATCTTCATCAGCAAGTTTCTCTTCCTGCTGCTGCTCCTGCTGCTGCTGTTGCTGCTTTTCCGCGGCCGGTTCTAGCTCAGGGAAGAGGAAGCCGGAAGTAGAGCGCCGGGCCTAGCGCCGTCGCGCCGAGCTTCCACGTCACGCGGTACCTGCCGGGAGACTTCACCGGGTATTGGCGCACGTAGTTCACGCGCGAGCCCCAGGTCCCGCCGCCCTGCCTGAAGACCGGGAACGAACCGCAACGCTGAGCGGACTCCGCCCCGCCGCCCAGAGGCCGCACGCGACGGACACAGAGCGTGTACCGCTTGAAGTACTTCGCAGCCGTGGTGATCTCGAGGGAGACCTTGCCGGCCCGCTTGAAGATTCCGAAGCAGACGTCGCCGCTCGGACTGCAGTAGCTGGACAGCGCCTTCGTGGGAGCCTCGCTCGAGGCGGGCGCCGCAACTGCCAGAGCGGCGATTAGCGCAAGGACCACCTCCGCAGGCTACATCGAATCGATCTGGACCTCTTGGCAATCAGCCTCGCAAGTCCACCGTGAAGATCCGAGCGCTCGGCATTGCGGCAGTTGTAGCGCTCGGCCTGGCTGCCGGCGGTGCCTCCGGATCATCCGGGGGCACCGCCGCGCGCCAACCGGTGACCATTCGGCTTGGCGAGTACTTCTACAAGCCAAAGGTCGTCACGGTCCACGTGGGCCAGCCGGTGCGGTTCGTGAACGTCGGCAGATCGAGCACACGGTCGCGGACACTGACGCCAAGGGAGCCATACGTTCCCGCCTGATCAAGCCTCGCCCGCTCGCGCACGGCCAGGTGCAAAACCGTCCGCTTCAAGCACGCGGGCCGGATCCTCTATCTCTGCACGTTCCACCCGACCCTGATGAAGGCCGGATCATCGTCGTTCGCTGAATCAGCGCAAGGGGACTGGCCTCCCTGCCAGCCGCTCCTCCGCCACGTCCTCGCCGGCAGCCCGTGCGGCCGCATGGCCGGTCACCGCAGCGAGGAAGTCGTCGCGCTGCAGGCTATAAAGATGGGAGTCGACAACCGCCGTAACCGTCGCGGTGCGCGGGACGTCACGCAGCAAGGCGATCTCGCCGAAGTAGTCCGCTGCGTGGACTGACGAATGTCGACCCGCTACGTCGACGTCGAGCTCGCCGTCCCCGATGATGTAGAAGCGGTCGCCTTCATCGCCCGCACGAATCACGAGCTCCCCCGCGGACACCGCGATCGGCACGAGGCGCGACGCGACGCCTTCCTTCGTTGCGAGCGAAAGGGGCGCGAACATCGGCACGCCATCGATGAGGTCAAGCCCCGCTGCAGGGGCGAGCGCTCGGTCGATCGCGATGAGCCGCCGATAGGTGAGAAGCGCAAGGAGAGGGAGGATCGCCCCGACGACCACGAAGGCCGGACGCGGTCCGACCACTCGGACGAGGATGGGCGCTGCCGCCGAACCGAGTGCGACGCCGCCCATTGCCAATCCCCAGACCAGGCCCAGCACGCGGGTGAGCATCTCGTTGGGAATGATCCGTTGGAGGAGAGTGAAGACTGCGACGTCCTCGACGCTGTTGGCGGCACCCACGATCGCCAACAAGAAGATCGCCGTCGCGAGATAGGGCCGCGGCGCGATCAGGATGATCGGAATTCCCCAGGCCGCGAGTGATAGTCCGAAGGGAACTGCGAGCCGCCTGCCGCCCAGGCTCATCGCGCCGAGCGCGCCGAGTAAGCCCCCGACTCCTATGGCAGCAGTCAGGTAACCAACCTCGGCTCCACTTCCGTGGACGACACGAAAGGCCGCGACGACGATCAGGACGTTCAAGCAGCCGCGGACAAATGTCTGCGCGAAGATCAGCCCCACCACGAGGCGGGCTCTGGGCGTTCGCGCGACGGTCTCGAATCCGCCGACGACCATGCGCCGCACGCTCGCCCGGTCGCGTGCGCCGATGAGCTCGACCCGACTCTCGACCCTCACCCGCGCAAGCACTGCAGCGCCCGCCAGGAGGGCCCCGGCACCGAGGGCGAAGACGAGGCCGATGTCACCGAAGGCGACGAGCA
Organism: Actinomycetota bacterium; assembly: GCA_013816245.1. Taxonomy (GTDB): domain Bacteria; phylum Actinomycetota; class Thermoleophilia; order Gaiellales; family Gaiellaceae; genus 3-1-20CM-4-69-9. The sequence continues at coordinate 23,113 of JACDEU010000020.1, forward strand.
CGCCTGCGCACAGCGGACCGATGAGGGTGCCGATGCTCTCGACCGTCGAGGTGGCGCAGTTCGAGGCGATCAACTCCTCCGGCGTCCGGGCCAGTGACGGCAGTAACGCCTGCAACGCGGGCCTGATGAGGGTGGCGGACAGGCCCACCACGCCGGCGAAGGCGAACACGAAAACCCGGCTGTCCATCCACGCGGCTGCGGCCGATCCGGCGAGGGCAATTGCACCGACGAGGGTCATCGTCAGGAGAAAGCGTTCGCGCCGGAAACGGTCGCCTAGGGACGCGGCAAAGGGGGCGACAACGGCGCCTGGAAGCAGTCGGACCAGTCCTGCGATCCCCACCGCGGAAGTGCCGCCCTGCTCGTACGCGAAGATTCCGAGCGCGACGAAGTGTGCCCACTCGGCAACGATCGCAGCCCCCCAGGCCAGTTCGACTCGACGAACGTTCTCGTTGCGAACTGCAGCGCCGAGGGCCGAGACCACCTGACGTGGCCGAACCACCCGTGAATTGAATCCCTTCTCCCTGCTCGATACAAGCCCAGGCGCAGGTTGCCGAGAACGCGGCTATGGTGGGATCTGACTTCGCGGCGGCGCCACGCGCGTTCGGATCAGGGCTCTGCTGCAGAGAAAAGACCTGCAAGACCGCGCCTAGCCTCCCCATGGGCCTGTCCCACCATGGACGTTTGCCCTGACCCTCAGGAGGTACGTGAAAGAAAACCGATGAAAGGATTCCGCATGTTCAAACGCACAAAGTCACAAGTACTGAAGGACAACGCCGCGAGCGCGACCGATTTCGCCTCGGCGCTCGCCAAGGACAAGAAGTTCCGCAGAGAGCTCGTGTCGGCCGTCAGCCACGGAACGATCGCCCGTCGCAGGGCGTCGAGCCGCATCGGCTTCGTCGCTGCCGTGACGAGGCTCAGCACCGACCCGAAGCTGAAGAACGAGCTTCGCAGGATGACGAGCAGCATCGAGCGGGCATGGTCGCGCGTCGAGAAGAAGCAGAGCCACAAGCTCCGCAACTCGATCCTCGTGATCGCGGGCGTCGGCGGCGCCGCTGTCGCAGCCATGAAGACGCGCTCGAACGGCAGCCTGCCGAGCGTCCCCTTCACCGGCAGAACCACCCCGCGGACGGTCGACGAGTCGATCGAGGTCAACGTGCCCGTTTCGACCGTCTACAACCAGTGGACGCAGTTCGAGGACTTCCCGCTCTTCATGGAAGGCGTCGACCACGTCCAGCAGCTCGACGACACTCGGCTGCATTGGGCCGCGACGATCGCCGGCAAGAAGGCCGAGTGGGACGCCAAGATCCTCGAGCAGCATCCCGACAAGCAGATCAGCTGGATCAGCGAAGACGGGAAGAAGACCCGCGGCACGGTCTCGTTCGAGCCGGTCGGCGAGAACAAGACGCGCGTTGGTCTCTCGATGAGCTACCAGGCAGATCCGGTCGAGGCCGTCGGCTCAGCCGCCGGGCTCGATTCGCGACGCGTCAAGGGTGACCTCGAGCGGTTCAAGGAACTGATCGAGAGCCGCGGCACCGAGAGCGGCGCCTGGCGCGGCGAAGTCGCAGCAGGCAAGACCAAGACCACCAGCAAGTAAGGCGGTGCGGGCCACGCGGAGTGTTCTCCGCGTGGCCCCCGCTATCCCTAGGGGTTAGACGTACCCGACCAGCAGCAGGATCAGCGCGATCAGCAAGATCACGAGGAGCCAGTGGTTGACGGCGAAGCCGCCGATCAGGGCAAAGATGATCAGTAGCAGTCAAGAACCCAGAGCAATCCCATGGTCATCTCCCTTCGCCTGGCGTTTCTCGCTGAGTAGCCGGTTTTCACGAGCCGTGAAACGCGGAACCGACCACACGCAGGCAATCAAACAACTAAGGGAGGCGACGATGGCAACGCAATCTGGTCGGTCTATGGATCCACGGGACATGCGTTCGCGCTGGGGAGCACCGGCGAGGCGGCCCGTGCACGACAGCGAGACGAAGCCGTTCTTCCTGACCAGCGAGTTCCTGGTCTTCGTGATCTTCCTGATGGGTCTCGGGATCACGGCCAGTGAGTCCCCGAGCATCGACGCACGCTTCTTCTGGGCCGCAGCGACGGTCGCGACGTCCTTCTACATGCTGAGCCGAGGCATCGCGAAGTCGGGGACGCGCAGCCGCGCCCACGATCCGCGCGAGGATCTCGACCTGACCCGGGACAAGCACGACTGAAGCCTCCGTAGCGCCTAGCAAGAACCCATTTCATCGGCGAGCGCGATCCCGGTGACGAGAACCCCTCCGGAGCGTGCGTAGCTGACGAAGCTTGCTTCGCTCCGGGGGTCACCGTAGATCGGCGAATAGCGCGGGCTGCTGACCCGTACGTCGCCGAAGCCGGCCGGCGGCACACACACCGAGATCTGCTTACTCGTCCCCTTTTCGTCAGCCTTGTCCGACCAGTCACTGGCGTTCGACACGACGTGGAACGTGCGAGCCGGAACATCGTTCGGGCCCCGAACCGAGATCGTCAGGTAGCGCATTTTCGGCCGCGCTTGCCCGGGAGCGGCGAAGACCCTGACTTTCCCCGTGATGCGTGGAATCGTCCAGCCGTCGCGATAGAGGTCGTAGCTCACCCACTCGGCCCGCCAAGGCTGGTCGGTCTCGATGAGCACGACGCCCCGATCCTCGCCCAGCTCCGTGCCGGACAGCCGAAACCTCGTCTCCGCAACCGCTTCAACTGCGTAGTTGCTCGCCGACGTGTTTGCGCGACCCGTCGACCGGTCGAAAGTCAACTCCGTGGCCGGGAACGTCTCGGGCGTTCCGGTGAAAGCGGTCTCGTAGACGGCAGCCCGCTGTACGGCGGCGTTCCAGAACTCGACGTTCCACCAGTAGGCAACGTTCTCCCAGTAGTTCCCGTAGAGGAACGGGTACGGGATCATCGTCACGTTCGCGCCCGGCCCGAGCTTTCGGTCGATCCAGTCGAAGACGACACCCTGGTCGACTGTCAGCGGTCTTCCGCTCGTGCCGTCGACCGTAAGCAACCTGTTGAATGCCAACCCCGTCTCCGCCGGGATTGCGACCACGGCGATTGCGAGTAGCGTCAGCGCCAGCGGTCTCCGACGAAGCAATGCTGCGGCAGCCAGGAGGAGACCCGTGAGCCCGATCGTCACGAGGACGAGCAACGACCGTGCGCCGTGCACCGATCCTCCGACATCGAGCAAGGCATCGTTGAGGACGGCGACGGGCGAGTCGACGTTGAGCTTCTGGTAGCGAATCAACGGCATGTACGCGAAGGCCATGGCGAGCAGGCCCGCCGAGACGAAGAGCGACCAGCGCGACCAGGCCCTGTCCCGCACCGCCGCCGTGAAGGCGGTCAGGATCAGCGGGACGACGTAGAAGAGGTAGCGGTCGTGCAACCTTCCCTGGCCAAAGCGGAGGTCATAGGACGTCACTTCGACGAGCAGCGCCAGGATCGTCACCGTGACGATCGCCGCGAAGGCTTGTCGCTCGGGGTCGCGAGAGCCGACCAGTTCCCTGAACAGCCACGAGACACCGAGGATGAACGGCAGGATGCCCACCCCAAGCCCGAGTGGGGCCAGGTGCTCGAGCAAGGAGCGGCCCATGCCGCCCGGAAGCACATTCCCCTCGGCGGTGACCGAGTAGGTGCCGAGCGCGCTGGACACCCGCCCAAACGCCAGTAGCGCGATCACGGCGACCGCAAAGATCGCGTACGCGGCAGCCAGGAGCCGGTGTGCCGACACGAGCTTCTTGCCTGCCAATAGCGGTCGCGACCAACGCGACGGGGCTTCGGTGAACGCGAACTGATGGACGTACAGCGCAATCGGCGCCACGAGGAGTAAAACGGCGAACTGCGTCCGCGCCAGCATCGCCACGACGAGCGTGACCACCATCAGAACGTCGTTTCGAGTGCGCGGCGACGCTGCGGCATTCTGCACGGCGAGAACCGCCCAGAGGAACGCCGGATACGCCACCACCTCGGTCATCAGAAACGAGGAGAGCACCATCCAGGGGATACCGACGCTCAGCGCGGCAACGAGGTACGGCAGCCGTCTGCTCTGCGTGACTCTGCGGGCAAGCACGAAAGCCGGGAGGCACGCGGAGCTCATGAGAAACGCGTTGAGGACGTGTGCGTCATGCAGTGCCGACGGAACAAGTGTGTTATGGAAAAGCGGCGCGAACAGCAGCGGGTACAGCTGGTTCACGTTCGCGATCAGCACGCCGTGGATGTGCGGCAGCGGCGTCTGCAGGTGAGCGACGCTGATCGCCAGCCGCTCGTAGAGGAGCTCGTCGGTCATGACGTACCAGTCGGTGATCCGGCTCGTCAGCAGAGCCAGGCCGGTTCCGCACGCGAGCCAGAGCACGACCAGGGGAAGCTCGACGCGCTGCGCGACGGCCCGAAGGGACGCGGAGATCGACCGGCCGGCCGTCGTAAGCTCGCGGGTGGGTGAGTGCGCGTCCACGTCTGGCTAGGGCGTCGAAACTATCAGCGCCGTCTGGCGAGATCTGTGCCGCCCTCCCATTTGTCAAGCGGGTCGAGCAGGTGCATGCTCCGTTGTGGGTTTGCGCGATCCGTCATGCCGTCGGTTCGGATCCCACTGGCTGATGCCGTTTCCGGCTCTGTTGACCCGGCTGGCGGAGAAGACCCACGGCCGCGTCATCGATGCGGAGCGCGGCCTCGACGACGCAGCCCCGCAGGATCTGAGCGACGCAGAGTGGGCCTGCTTCATCGCGCGTACGGACGTGCAGCCCGGCTGGGTCGACTACACGGTCGAGTGGTAACGCGCGATGTCGGCCGCTCTTGACCCCCCGTTGGGTCTGGGTCAAGCAGGACGTTTCGGTCGGGCGCTATCACCGGAGGCGGACGAGGATGCCGTCCGGGATGGGAAATCGGAATTCATGCTGGGGCTCACCGTAGGCGCGTTCCTGCTCGCCTCCTGGGTGGATGCTCGGATCGCTGACAAGCGGCCGGACGCATTGAAGCGTCAGGTGGGGTACCTGCTCGCCGGGTTGCTCGTGCTGGAGGGGACCGTGGGCGTTCTCGGTTTCATCGAATCGTCGACCGGTTCTCTGGCCGCCGTCATGGCGGGGGTACTCACGCTCTTCCTGCCCGCTCTGGTCTACTCGTTCCTCACGGGCATGTGGCTCATGCGCACGCTGGCGGGCGCCACGGGCCTCGCGCGCTAGTCGGGCGGGATGTTCTGGTTGATCCGGAAAAAGTTGTCCGGATCCCATTCCCGCTTCAGTGCCTTCAGCCGGTCGTACTTCTCTGGTCCGTAGGCCGCACGGATTCGCTCCTCGCCTTCGTTGTCGAGGAAGTTGACGTAGACCGTCTGGTGCCACGGCTCGAGGGCCGACCAGAAGTCCCGCACCCACTGTCGTTCCTCGTTGAACCCGTCTGCCGCCTCCGTACAGCACCCGATGTTGTAGGTGAAGGCCGCCTTGCGGCCGCCGAACGACGTCTCGTCCTCGCCGACTCGTGACACGGCGCCGCCCATCTGCCAGATCGGGAACGACGTGAGGGGAGAATTGATCTGTAGCGACCGCTCCATCGTGATGTCGATGATCTCGTCATCCAGTTCGGCGACGTCGCACGACTTGAAGTAGTAGAAACGGCCCGGCACGAAGCTCGGGTCGAGCATCGCCTGGTGCGTCAGATAGGGCTTCACCATGCACACGTCGGCGATCGGCGAGCCGAACTCGCGCAACGGCTTGATGAACTTCTCGCCCTCCTCGACCTCGCCGACCCAGCAGACGATCACCATCACGACCGGCTTGCCATGCAGTTCCTGCGGAACGAAGGGAAGGGGCGGCGCCTTCCTGTGCACCACGATCGTCATGAGCTCGTCCGGCGCGTCCGCGACCCAGTCGCGATAGAAGCGCAGTACGTCTCCCGACTGCTCCATCGGCCAGAAGATCGGCCCGGCGAGAACCTGCGTTCCGAGCGGAACGCAGTTGAACTCGAACTCCGTCACGATCCCGAAGTTGCCGCCGCCGCCGCACAGCCCCCAGAAGAGGTCGGGATTCTCGTCCGCGCTCGCCTTGACGAAATCACCGTCGGCGGTCACGACGTCCATCGAGACGAGCTGGTCGACCGAGAGCCCATGCTTGCGCTGGATCCAGCCGATCCCGCCGCCGAGCGTCAGACCTGCGACTCCTGTATGCGTGACGATGCCGGAGGGGACCGCCAGGCCGAACGCCTGTGTCTCGCGGTCGAGCTCACCGAGTAACACGCCGGCTTGCACGCGGGCCGTGCGCTTCTCCGGATCGACGCGCACGCCCTTCATCGGCGAGAGGTCGATCATCAGCGCGTCATCCGCGACTGACAGTCCCGGGAAAGAGTGTCCCCCGCTCCGTACCGCGACCGGCAGCTCTGTCTTGCGCCCGAACTTGACGGCGGTGATCACGTCGGCGACGCCGGCGCAGCGCGCGATCAGCGCGGGATGCCGGTCGATCGAGCCGTTCCAAATCTTTCGGTGCGTGTCGTACGACGGGTCGGTCGTCGGCACGACCTGGCCGCGGAAGGATGCCTGGAGCTCCGCGAGCGCCGCTTCGTCGAGCATGACTCCTTCGGCTACAGCCACGCTCCCCAGTGTGCCAGTCCGCCGTGGTCAAGCCAAGGGGAAGATCGGCTCGGGCTCGTCCGTCTTGCGGTCATGGATTACTCGACGTACACACAGGCCAAGTACCAAGAGGGACAGCCGCTGCTGCTCACCCACAAGCACGAGCTCGACTCCGAGCCGCGCACCAGGCGCCGCTTCCCGACGGACCGCCTTCTCGCGCTGACGCGCAAGCTGCACGTCGCTCACCGGAATCCGGTGGCTTCACACTAAGCTAGGCGCGCGCGGCGAGCTCGCGAACGGCGGAGCGCAAAGTGCCGACCTGCCTCGTCTTGAGTGTGCGCGGACGTTGCTGCAGCCAGTCGAGCAGCTCGGCGCCCTGCACGTAGGCAACGCCGCACTCTTCCCAGCGCCGCTGCGCGAACTCGCCCCACACGACGACGACGGGCTGCACGTAGGCCTCCTGCACGCCGAGATCCGTGAACTCGTTCTTCAGCGCGACGGCTTCTCCACGAATCCTGCCGGCCGATTGCTTCCAGCGGCCGGAGCGAAGCGCGTCGGAAGAGACGTCCGCAGGCCGGGCGAGACCCTTCGACTCGAGCATGTAGACACCTGACGGGCCTACCAACACGTGGTCCCACATCCCACGCCGGTGTGGGATGTCGTGCTCGAACGACCATGCGTCGTCGAGCTGGCGGAGGACGGCCTCGGTCTTCTGCTTGCCGACCCAGAGCCAGACGAGGGACGTCACGTGACCGCCGACTTTCCAGCCCACGATCGCGAGCGTCAGAAGAGAACCGAGAATGCCTGCAGCGAACACCTGAGCCAGGCCGTTCGAGACGGCGATCGTGGTACCCGCGCCGACAACCGCGAGGACGAGCAGGGCCGATTCGCCTCTGCGGCTGGGGTTGGTGGGCGCGGTTTGCTGGGCGCTCATACTTTCGGATCGGCGAGGGCCCTGAGAGCTAGACCCTCGATTTGGCGATCGGCCGCTCTTTGCGACATCCGGTCGTTTGGGCGACTCGAAGCGGGGTAGCCGGATGCTCGGACATCTACGAAGAAGGGGGGTCTGAATGGCGCTACTAGACGCCAAGATCGAGAGCCCACAGGAGCTGTTCGTCCACAAGCTCGGGGCCGCGCTGACGATGGAGGAGACCATCCTCGAGATGCTCGAGAAGCTCCAGGAGGAGGCGAACGACCCGAGCCTCCGGCGCCAGCTAGAGCAGCACTACAAGGAGACGCAGGGACAGGTTCAGAACCTGCAACAGGTCTTCGACGCGCTCGGCGAACCGGTCGATCGGCGGCCGTGCCCGGTGATCGAAGGCCTGGAGAAGGAAGGCGACACGATGCTGAAGGAAGTCGACGAGTCGCTCAACGATTCGGTCATCCTCAGCGGCGTCATCGAGACGGAGCACCACGAGATCGCCGTCTACGACGGCCTGATCATCATGGCCGAGCAGATGGGCGACGACGACGTGATCGCGTTGCTGAACGAGAACATCGAGCAGGAAGCGGCGACGCTCGAGAAAGCCATCAAGGCGACAGAGCAGCTCGCCAAGCGCGTCGTCAGGCAGACGGCTTAAGCCGGGACACAGCGAGGAGCGGCGGGGCCTTCAGGCCCCGCCGTCAGTTCTTCGACGGACGGATATCGCCCACGAAGCGGGCCTTGCCGCCGAGAAGCGTGTCCGTCCACGTGCCCTTGCCGTTCTCCGTCGCGTGGTACGCGAACCTGTAGCGCACGTACTTGAAATGTGAGATGCCGGTGAAGTACGCGCTGAGCCAATCCCACGTGCCCCCGCACTGGCCCTTCTGGTCCGCGCTCGAGCAGGCGAAGTCTTTGATCCCGACGAAGCCGCGGATCGGTGCGCCCCTCGAAGCGAACGTCCCGCGGAACGTCGTCACCGACGAGCCCTTGAAGGTCCCGCGGATGCCTGCAGGGAGCTGCGCCTTTCCGCCCGGGCTCGTTCCGGCGATCGAGGTGAACTCGCCGTCGTAGCTGCTCGCGGAGCAGAAACGGCCGGCTGCCTTTCGCCAGACACGCACCGTGCGGTGGTACGTGTCGAAGGCCCAGTTGTTCCCTCTCACGCCGGTGTCCACGTCGTTGACGACGTGGTACGACACGCTCAGCACGAGCTTCCCCTGACCGCAGCCCAGATTGGTCTGCCCCGGAGACGCCAACGCGAGAGCGAGGACTACAGGGACCAGGAGCCCTCCCACATTCAAGTAGACGCTTTTCAAATGGGATCCTTGCGGTCTGATACGCAGGGCATGATTCCATGGGATGGCCCCGGACGAAGAGCGCGACGAGCTCGAACAAGCCTGGCAGGCGCTCACCGAACGCGAGCGCCTGGTTCAGCAGAACGTGCTCGCCGGTCGGCGGAGATCGATGCGCGCGCACGGCGCTTCGACGAGATCGGCGCGGACATCGACGCCCGCCGGCAGCTGATCGAGGACGCCGAGGAGGAGCTCGTCGAGCGCGAGCGCCGGCTCAGTCTGGCCGAGGAGGCGGTCCGAGACCGTCAGGAAGAGATCGAGCGCGGCGCGGCGGAGGGCGGCAGTTACCAGGTGTGGCTCGCTGTGAAGAACCAGTGCCCGGGCGACAGCTCGGAGCGGCTCTTCACGTTCTACGTCGTCGACCTTGAGCCGTTGTTCGTGCGGACGGGCGGCTTCTTCCCGGCGGTGAAGGGTTCCGCCTACTCGTACCAGCTTCTGTCGTCCGAGTCAGGCGTCTTGACGTGGACGATCAATTCAGGGCGATTGCCTCCCGGGTTGAGGCTCACACCGCAGGGGCTGATCCTCGGCAATCCGACCGCCCATGGCTCTTTCTCGTTTCGAGTCAAGGTCAACGACGGCAGGCGACGGCCACGCAGGACTTCACGCTCGCCGTTCAGCAGAGATTTGCGCTCGTCTCGAAGACGCTTCGGTTGCGGGTGGGTCACGCCTTCCGCGCTCGAGTAGTCGTGCGCGGCGGTGTGCGGCTCCAGTGGTCGCTGGCGACGGGAAAGCTGCCGCGCGGCGTTCGCTTTGTTCCGGGCTAATTTCGCGGACGCCCGCAGGTTGCCGGCACGTTCCGTGTCGGGATCACCGTGACGGATCACGGTCGTGTTCAGTCGACGAAGACGTTCGTCCTCGTCATCCGGCACTAGAGCTCGTAGGCCATCAGGATCGCGTCGGTGAACTCGTCGCCGCGCCGGTAGTGCGCGCGACGGTAGCCCTCCTGCACGAAGCCGAATTTCCCGTAGAGCTTGATCGCGCCGGTGTTGTGCGGGAAAACGTGCAGCTCGAGCTTGTTCACGTCCGCTTTGCGGGCCCATTCGACGGCTGCATGGAGGAGCGCGGTGCCGACCCCCTGGCGGCGGTGCGATGCGGCGACCATGATCCCGAGGTCGGCGACGTGTCGGCTCGCGGGATGCTGGTCGCGCGCGACCGAGAGGCGGCCGACGATGTTTCCTCCGTCGTCGGCGACGAAGACCGCGGCGTTCGGATAGCGGCGGATCGCGCGGAGGTAGCGGCGCTCGTCCGAGACGTTGCGCCAGCCGTTCGTCGTGACGAGCCAGCCTTCCGGTTCGGCGCCGACTGCTTCGCCGAGCTCGGTGAGCCCTTCCGCATCATCCGGGCCGGCGCGACGGACGATCATTCGACGACGACCCCCGCTCCGCCGCGGCGCGGATCGCCTGCGGCAGCCAGCTCCCCGTCGATGGATGTCACGGCGGACGCGCCGCCGAAGTAGAGGTTCTGTCGCCGCCAGCGGGTCACCCTCCAGCCCATCGCCTCCAGCTTGTCGAGCTCGGCGGGATCGTGCCCGCCTTCGCAGTGGAGATGCTCCCCTTCGAGGTGCACGCGCGGGCGTGTGATCGCGTCCTCGACCGGGAGGTCGTGCGCGACGATGTTGACGACGTTCTGCAGGACTGCGCCGCGGAGGCGCAGCGACCCGGCGCTGCCGACGACCAGGTGCGGCGCGCCGTCGCGCAGGACGACGGACGGGCTCATCATCGAGGACAGGCGCGCGCCCGGACGGGGCGGCTTCGCGAGGTCGAACTCGCCGATCATGTTGTTCATGTGGATGCCCGTTCCCGGGACGACGACGCCGGAGCCGGCGCCGGTCGAGGCCGTGAGGGCGACGGCGTTTCCCTTGCCGTCGACGACCGAGATGTGGGTCGTGCCGCGCGAGACGATCGCGGCGCGTTCCTCGAGCGCGCGGGCGAGGCCGCGCACCGAGCCGGCGGCGATACGTGCGTCCGCCTGCTCGCGCATGACCCGTGCGAGTGCGTCGATCGCCTCGGCGGTGCCGGGCTCGCCGGGGCCGAGCTCTTCCAGAATCGGCAGGCCGTAGGCGATCAGGAGTCCACCGGCGGACGGCGGCGGATTCGAGAGGTACTCCTCGCCGCAGAAGGTTGCGCTGACGGGGCGCCGCCGGATGACGCGGTACTCCTCGAGATCCCGTCTCGTGATGCAGCCGCCGTGGTCGCGCACGTGCTGCGAGATGGCGTCGGCGAGGTCGCCCTCGTAGAGCACCTTGCCGCCTTGCTCGGCGATCAGCTCGAGCGTGCCGGCGAGGTCTTTCTGAAGCAGCGTGTCCTCGGCGACGAGGCGCTCGCCGTTCTGCTCGTAGACCTCGCGGGACTCGGGCGTGTGGCGCAGGATCAGGTCGAGGATCGCGTGCAGGTAGGCCTGTCCCTTGTTGAGCTCGACGCCGTTTCGTGCGAGCTCGATCGCGGGCTGGAAGAGATCGCGCCACGGGAGTGAGCCGAAGGAGCGGTGTGCCTCCTCGAGGCCGACGGCCGCGCCGGGCACCGCGGCGGAGGCGGCGCCGATGTGGAAGATCTGTGTCGAGCCGCCACTGAAGTCGACGTCGACGAGATCCATCTCGGCGAGTTCCCTCCCGTCGAGCCCGAGCCCGGGGACGGCGACGAAGAAGTCGAAGACGCGAGTCGAGCGGTCGCGGGCGCGGTGGACGAGCATGAATCCACCGGCGCCGGGGCCGGTGAGCGGGCTCTCGGCGACCCAGGAGACGAGCGCCGCCCCGACGGTGGCGTCGACGGCGTTTCCTCCCGCTGCGAGGACGTCCGCGCCCGCCTGTGCGGTCAATGGATGCCCCGCTGCGACTGCCCCTCTCATGCGGGCAGGGTATCCGGGCGCTGTGCGGGGGACGGTTCCTAGGACGTGCGCACTCGGGACATATCACGTGTCTTGCACCGGACACCGTACGAAACGAGACCGCGCCAGCCGCTTGGCACGGGTTCCGGCGGAGGGGTCGAATCGGACCTGGTATCGAGTAGATGCGCTTCCGAGCGGCTGGCTTTCGCTCCGCCCGCGATGTTCACTCGAACGAGTGACGCGTCACGCACAATGGGGTCGTGCTCCAACTACTCGCCACGATCTCCGCGCTCGCCGCGGTGACCTTTCCGCACGGCACCGCTGTGATCCCCACTTCAGAGCGCACCGTGACGGTGAAGGTCGAGATCGCGCGGACACCGGCACAGCTGCACGCCGGTCTCGCCGGAAGACGTGCGCTTGCGGCGAACGCCGGCATGGCTTTCCTGTGGAGCGGCGACATTCGCAGGCAGTTCTGGATGAAGAACACGTCGATCCCCTTGTCGATCGCGTTCTGGGGCAAGAGCGGAAAGATCCTCCGCATCCTTGACATGGCACCGTGCCTCGCCGACCCGTGCAAGCTCTACGACCCGAAGGTCGCGTTTCGCGGCGCGCTCGAGGTGAACCGCGGCGCGTTCAGGCGCTGGCGCGTACGCCCCGGCGCAGTCGTGACGATCCGACGCTAGTTCCGCAGGAACGACGGCGGCTCGAGCTCGTCGTCGGGCGCCGTCAGGGCGCTGACGAGGCTCGGCATGCGCGGCCCGCTGCGACGGCCGGTGTCACCCAGTCCCGTGGCGATCACCGTCACCCAGACCTGACCGGTGAGCCGGTCGTCGATCGTCGCGCCGAAGATGATCTGCGTGTCGTCGTTCGCGGTCTGACGGATGACCTCCGCGGCCTCGTTCACCTCGAGGAGCGTCAGGTCGTCCCCGCCCGCGATCGAGAGCAGGATGCCGCGCGCCGCACCGACCTCCGTGTCGATCAGAGGCGAGCGCAACGCACGCTCCGCTGCCTCGCGCGCACGGTTCTCCGTTCCCGACGAGAACCCGATGCCCATCAGCGCGCTGCCGGAGCCTTCCATGATCGTGCGCACGTCGGCGAAGTCGAGGTTGATCAGGCCCGGCAGAGTGATCAGGTCGCAGATTCCCTGCACGCCCTGGCGCAGGACGTCGTCGGCGATCTTGAACGCGTCGAGCATCGAGGTCGACTTGTCGAGCACCTCGAGCAGGCGGTCGTTCGGGATGACGATCGTCGTGTCGCACTCACGTCGCAACGCGTCGACACCGGTCTCGGCCTGGCCACGCCGCTTCGTGCCCTCGAACTTGAACGGCGTCGTGACGATGCCGACAGTCAGCGCGCCAAGGCCCTTCGCGATCTTTGCGACGATCGGCGCAGCACCGGTACCCGTGCCTCCACCCTCGCCGGCGGCGACGAAGACCATGTCCGCGCCACGTAGCGCGTGCTTGATCTGGTCGTAGCTCTCCTCGGCGGCCGCCTGCCCGATGTTCGGCTCCGCGCCCGACCCGAGGCCCTTCGTCAGCTCGCGGCCGATGTGGATCTTCGTCTCGGCGTCCGAGATCTGCAGCTGCTGCACGTCGGTGTTCACCGCCACGAACTCGACCTGGTTGATGCCCGCGTCGATCATCCGGTTGACGGCGTTCAGTCCAGCGCCGCCGACCCCGACGACCTGGATCTTCGCGAGGTACGAGCCGAGCTGTCCCGCCCGCGAGTGGTGCAGGCGCGGCGCAGGCTCGGGCATCGGCTCGATGTACCGCGTGACCGGCGGCTCGGGAATGTACGCCGGCGGTGGAGTCGGCTCGGGCGTCGGATCCGGAGCCGGCGGCATCGGCGGCGGCACGGGCTCGGGCTGCGAAGGCTCGGGTTGTGGATCAGGACGCGGCGGCGCCGGCGTCTCGATCTCGTCCTCCCAGGTCGGGACGTGCTCGACCGTGGACTCGTGCGGCTCCTCGGGCGGTGCTTCGACCGGTTCCTGCTGGCGCTGCGCAGCCTCCGTTGCCTTGAAGAGCTCCGCGAGGGGGCCCTCACGCATGCTCGCGCGTTTTCGCGCCATTGAGCACCTCCTTCGCGAGGTCGCGGTACAGCTGAGCAGCATCGCCCTTCGGCTCGTAACCCAGCACCGACTGGCCCTTCACCGGCGCCTCCGCGTAGCGAATCGTCTTGCGGATCCTCGTCTTGAAGACGAGATCGCCGAAGTTCTCCTTCAGGATGTCGACGGCCTCCTTCGAGTGCAGCAGGCGCTTGTCGAACATCGTCGGGAGGATGCCCTGGATCTCCACTTCCGGGTTCAGGTTCTCACGGATCATCGAAAGCGTGTTTTCGAGCTGGACGAGCCCGCGGAGCGACAGGTACTCGCATTGAACTGGGACGATGACGCCATTCGACGCGACGAGCGCGTTGATCGTCAGCAGCCCGAGCGACGGCGGTGTGTCGATGAGGATGTAGTCGTAGCTCGGCTTGACACTCACGAGCGCCTTCTCGAGCGCGCGCTCGCGGCCGATCATCGACGAAAGCGCGAGCTCGGCGCCCGCAAGGTCGATCGAGGAGACGGCGACGTCCACCTCGGCGACCCGGACGATCTCCTCGATCGGGAGCTTGTGCACGAGCACGTCGAACATCGAGCGCTCGATCTCGTCCGGGTTCCACCCCTGGCTCATCGTCAGGTTCCCCTGGGGATCCAGGTCGACGAGCAGAACCCTGTGACCCTTCTCCTTGAGGGCGACTCCGAGGTTCAACGTGGTCGTCGTCTTCGCAACGCCGCCCTTTTGGTTGGCGAACGAAATGACCCGGCTCAAAGGTGATCCCTTCTTATCGGACGAGGCGCGTGTGTTGGGACGCGGAAGTAGACGGGAGAGCCCCATGTGGCGCTCTTTCGGGCCAGAATAGCGACTTCCTGCTGATATCCCGCATGATCACGAGACTCCCGGATGTCGCGGGGTCTAGGTGCCCTCGACCGCCAGCGTGAGCCGGAGTATGTAGGCGAGGGAAACGCCCGTGTTGCTGACCAGTCGGACGTCGCAGTCGGCGGGGCCTAGATTGTGGACGTCGAAAGCCTGCTTCGACCGTCCCTTGCCGAAGGCGCGGCTCACGACGACCTTCCCGTTGCAGACAAGGAAGGCCCGGGCGCGGATGCCTTTCTGCGTCGGCTTCGAGATCGTCGCGGCGAGGGTGACACGGCGGCCGGGGCCGAGCAGGCCGAACGGAATGCTGAAGCGGTCGTGCGGGACGAGGGTCCCACGCCGGTTGAGGATCGACGGAACCTCAGGCGCCGCCGGGAGTGGATCAGTCGGCGTTCCGAGCTCGGCGAAGAGCGCAGCCTTCAGCGTCGCGTCTGGTGGGTTGAGCCAGCTGATCGCATAGCGATCGCCGGTGTGGCTGTAGGAATAGTCCTCCGCAAAGATCTCGCCGATGCCGCGGTTCCAGCCAAGGGAGTAGTCGAACGCGACCTGGTGACTTGCAAGGCGCGCCGCCATGCCGCGTGCTTCCCACCACACTGGCGTGCCGTTCAACTCGGGGACGCCGGAGACATGCCAGTACGTGTCGAGGTGGTGGCCGTACTCGTGCAGCAGAGTGTCCTCGAGGACTCTGCTCTTGCCCGCCGAGATCATGATCGTCGGGGGACCCGACCTGCCCGTGTAGCAGGCCGATGCGTCCTCCCCACCGCACAGAGCCGGGATCTGCGACTCGGGGACGATGCGAATCGTGACGTCGCTGATCTCGTTTCCGTGCGCGGACGCGCGCAGCACGCTCGCGTACCACTCGGTGTCGACGTTCGCCGCGCGGACGTCGAACGTGATCTGCCGGCCCTGACTGTCGTGCGAGGTGACGATCGCGGCGTTCGCGCCGGTTGCGACGACGAGAGCGAGGGCCGTGCAGAGCGCGACGAGTACCCGGCGGTGCACGGGTGTCATGGAACCACGCAGACTTAAGAAGTCTGTAAGGACTAGCCGGCCAGGGCCGTGGTGCGGGCGGGCCGGAAGCGGACGATCAGCATCCAGATGCCGGCACTGGCGACCAGGGCCGCGCCGACGACGATGATCAGCGCCTGCGCGGCAACGGCGAAGGCGAAGGCCTCGGCCTTCGGAACGCCGCCGATGATCAGAATCGCCGCACCTGCCCCTGCCTGCGTGGCCGCACCGGCGGGCGCGATCGGCAGAGCGGCCGAGGCGGCCGAGGCACAGAGGAAAGCGAGCGCCATCGGGAACGACGCACCCACCGACAGGGCGTTCAGCAGGACGAAGACAGCGAGCCCGCGGAGCGCCCACGAGATCGAGATCAGGAACCACGCCTGCGAAGCGGAGCGCCGGCAAGCCGTGTGCTCCTGCACCCAGCGGCCCACCTTCCAGCGATTGATGCACGACATCTTCGCGATGCGCGGAAGGAAGAGGACGAGCAATGCGGCTGCCACGCCCGCGGCTGCGACCAGCGAGAACCCGACCTGGACGCCGCCCGAGCCGGACGCGGCTGCGGCGACCGACGCCATCGGCGTCAGCGCGGCGCTGTCGAGCAGGCCGACGATGATCAGGGTGAGACAGATCGCGCCGAGACCGGCAGTCTTCTTGCCGGGGCCGCGGCGCACGACGGCGATTCGGATCGCCTCGTCGAAGCGGCCCGGCAGGGCGACGCCCCCGACCGACGCGGCACCGCCTGCGGCGGCGAGCGTCAGCGCTTCGGGGCGTTCATCCTCGGTGAAGAGCCGCTGCCAGCCCCAGGCCTTGAAGGCGTAGGCGAACAGGAAGAGGATCCCGGCGGCGATCACGAGGATCGGATCCGCATTTGCGAGCGGCCAACCGGAATGCACGAAATGGAGGACCGTGAGAGCAGCCGCGGCGAGGGCGCCGGTCATGAAGACGGCGTTCACCCCAATGCGGACTCTGCGCGAGCCGGCGAGTCGACGAGCTCTCCCCATACGGGGAGATATCGGGAACTCGGCTAGAAGTCTGGATATCCGGATGAGGGACTACTTGGGTAAAGCCTGGGCGTGCCAGGACTGTGTAGCAGGCCTGGGTGAGGTTCGCCGAAGGACGGGTTAGTCTTCGGGCTCTCCGTCGTCGTAATCGAGCGGCTCGAGCCGGGCGATGAGGCCGAGGCCGCGCCAGTAGATCTTGTTCGAGCGGGGGTAGTAACAAACATCGTTCGGCTCACGGGTTCCGTAGGCGAGGAACGTCATCCCCTCCTCCCCGGCCCGTAGGAAATGGGAGATCGCCGTGCTCGGCGGGCGAGAGATCACATGGCCGGCCCGGATCTCGCGGGTCTCACGTTCCATGCGCCCGGCCGCAACCGGCGAGGGCCAGAGCTCGACCGTGCCGCTGCCTTCGAGGATGACGAACAGCTCCTCGTCCGCCGAATGGCTGTGGGGCGGAGCTCCGGCCCGGCCCGCTTGGAGCAGTCCCCAGTTGAGGCCGGTGCGGATCGCGCCCGCCTGCCTGGCGACGAGAACCCATTTCCCGAACTCGCCCTCGTATTCGACCTTGCCGTTCTCGAGGTTGACGATCGACAGCGGGGGCGCCTCGTCTCCGAGCTCCGGCCGACGCGCAAGCGGTCCGATGAAACGGAGAACGGTGAGCCCGTCGTCGCCGGCGCGCAGCGAATGACCCTTGTGCTGCACGTGGCGCACGATGCAGTCGCCGGCGCGAAGCGGCGACGCGGTTCTTCGGTTCTGCGAGAAACCAGAGCCGGCGAGGACGAAGAGGATCTCCTCGGCTCCGGGATCGCCCTGCTCGACGGTCTCGCCGGGTGTGAGCTCTAGGCGGCGCAGGCCGACGTTCAGAGCGCCCGCTGCCTGACCAAGGTCGCGAGCGGAATCGACCTCGTCCCAGTGTGCGATCACTCGAGCTCTTCGCCGTCCCAGTAGTCGAGTTGCTCGATCCGTCCGACCACGTCGATGCCCGTCCAGTAGATCTTCTGTGAGCGCGGGTACCAGCAGATGTCGTTCGGCTCGCGCGTCCCCCAGGCGATGAGCGTCATTCCCGAATCGCCTGCGCGGAACGCATGCGCGACCCCCGTGCCCGGCGGACGTGCGACGACGGAGCCTCTGCGAACAGGGCGCGTTTCCGGCTCGGCGTCGATGCCGGGCGGAGTCAACTCGAGCATGCCGTCGCCCTCGAGCACGACGAAGATCTCTTCTTCGGCGGAATGCACGTGCGGCGGGCCTGACAACGTGCCGGCATCGAGCTCGATGTGCTTCAACCCGGTCCAGCGCGAACCTCCCTCGCCCGCGAGGTCACGCCTGCGGCGACCGGCGCGCACCTGCGCCTCGACATCCTGCACGTTGACGATCGTCGCCGGACGCTCCGCTTCGGGCTCCGGCCACTCGAGCTTCGGCTCACGGTCCCAGGGATGTCCCTCCTGAATCTCGACGAAGCCGGTGATCGACCACATCGTGCGGCCACGCGGCAGTTCCCCGGAGGCGAGGTACTCGCGAGGCCCGAACGCGATCACGTCGAGGCCGTCGTCGCCCGCGCGGATCGTGTGCGCCTCGTGGAAGTTCTTGTAGACGATGCAGTCGCCTGCACGGATCTCGTAGGCATTGTCGTCGAGCAACGTCAGCCCTGAACCGCCGAGCACGTAGAAGATCTCCTCGGAGTCGCCGTGCACGTGTGGCGGCGTCGGCTGTTCGCCCGGAGCGAGCTCGAGCCGGTTTGCGCCCGCGCGCCAGCTGCCGGCTGCGGAGCCGAGCGAGGACCATGTGCCGGCCATCTGCCCTCGTTCATTGCGACGCTTTTCGACCTCGTCCCAGTGCGCGATGCCCACGCGCCGACTCTATGCGACGGGTTCCGCGAGAGCCGCGTCGCAACGATCTACGGCGGTGCGCGCACGTTCGTCTCCCTCCAGTTTCGCCCAGGTCTCTGCCGCCTGGACGAGCCCGCGCAGTTCCTCGAGCAGGGCGCCGGGGGGTGCGCCTTCGCGATCGAGCTCTTCGATCCGGTCGAGCCGGGCCAACACTGCGCGGGCCTCGTCCATGCGAATCACCGTACGCGGAGAGAACGCGCTCCTATGTATCGGAAGGCGGACTTCTTAGACTCTGTGAATGGCGGCCTGTCCCAATTGCAGCGAGGAGAACCCGGAGCGGGCGCGATTCTGCTGGGCTTGCGGCACCGCGATCGCAGAAGCTCCGCGGTCTGGAGCGGAAGAGCGCAAGATCGTCTCCGTCCTCTTCGTCGACCCGGTCGGCTTCACGGCGGCATCCGAGAGGGCTGACCCCGAAGACGTGCGAGCGCGACTGCGTCCGTATCACGCGCGCATGAAGCAGGAGATCGAGCGCTTCGGCGGCACAGTGGAGAAATTCGTCGGTGACGCCATCATGGCCGTCTTCGGTGCGCCGGTCGCACACGAGGACGATGCGGAGCGCGCAGTGAGCGCTGCGCTGCGGATCCTCGACGCGTTGGTCGAGCTCAACGAGGAGCACCCCGGGCTCGAGCTGGCCGTACGCGGCGCGGTGAATACCGGCGAGGCCATGGTGACACTCGGGGCGCGACCCGCAGAAGGCGAAGGGATCGTCGCCGGCGACGTACACGCGAACGCTGCGTGATGCCTCCGTCCAGCTCGTCACGGTGACGGGCGAGCCGGGCGTCGGCAAGACAAGGCTCATGGCCGAGTTCAGAGAGTGGGTGGACGACCAGCCCGAGCTCGTGTTCTGGCGACAGGGACGCTCGCTTTCCTATGGCGAGGGCATCACCTACTGGGCGCTCGGCGAAATGGTGAAGGCGCAGGCCGGAGTCCTCGAGTCGGACACGCCTGAGGAAGTGATCGCCAAGTTGGGCGTGGCAGTGCAGGAGGCTGCCGAAGACCCCTCGGAACGTGACTGGCTGAATGCAAGCCTCGCGCCCCTTGTCGGAGCCAGTGTGGCAGTGGCGGGCGAACGGGAGGAGTCGTTCACCGCCTGGCGTCGCTTTGTCGAGGGGATCGCGAGTCAGCGGCCGCTGATCCTGGTCTTCGAGGACCTCCACTGGGCGGATGACGCACTGGTCGCCTTCGTCGAGCACCTCGTCGAATGGTCAAGCGGTGTTCCGCTGCTCGTGCTCTGCAGCGCCCGGCCCGAGCTGTACGAGCGGCACCCTGGCTGGGGCGGCGGCAAGCGGAACTCGAACACGATCTCGCTCTCACCGCTCGGCGCCGACGACACTGCCCGCCTGCTCGCGGCCCTTCTGCAGAAGGCGGTCCTCCCTGCGGACACGCAACGAACTCTCCTCGAGCGCGCTGGAGGCAACCCTCTCTACGCCGAGGAGTTCGTCCGGATGCTGAGCGACCGAGGGGTGCTCACGGAACAGGGGGAGTTGAGTGACGACGACATCCCTGTACCCGACAGCGTTCAGGCTTTGATTGCGGCCCGTCTCGACACGCTCCCGGCGGACCGCAAGGCGCTCTTGCACGATGGAGCCGTCGTAGGGAAGGTCTTCTGGGCCGGTGCGGTCGCTTCGATGGGCGACCGCGACGAAGGTTTCGTCCGCGCGGGCATGCACGAGCTGGCGCGCAAGGAACTCGTTCGCTCCGCGCGAACGTCATCGGTCTCCGACCAAGCCGAGTACTCGTTCTGGCATCTGCTCGTCCGCGACGTCGCGTACTCACAGATCCCGCGCGCGGAGCGCGCGCGCAAACACGTCGCGGCCGCCGAGTGGCTGGAGCGCATGGCGGGCGAACGAGTGACGGACCACGCCGAGTTGCTGGCCTATCACTACGAGCAGGCACTCGGGCTCGCGAGAGCCGCCGCAGGGGATGCGAGCGAGACGAGCCGGCTCGAAGCGCTGGCCTTCCGGTTCCTCGGCCTCGCCGGCGATCGCGCCAAGACTCTGGACCTGCAGAAGGCAAAGGCCTATTTTTGCCGCGCACTTGATCTTGCGCCCGACGATCTCGAGCGTGCTCGCACCCTGCTGACAATCGCCGAAGTGGCCGACGTGGGAGACCTTCAGCGTATGCGCGACGCGCGCCAGGAGGCGTACGAACTCTTCCTCCGGCACGGCGACGAGCTGGGGGCGGGCGAGGCGCTCGTGGGAATGAGCTGGGACGCCTGGATGAGTGGCGCAGGTTCAGAGGCGGCCGGAATGCTGGACGAAGCAACCGAGCTCCTCGAACGCCATCCGCCGGGGGCGCGAGCTTTCGCTCGCCTACAGGCGGCGCGCAGGAAGGGACATGATCCGAGGTCGCGCCGCGGAAGCGTTGATCTCGTCGCAGCAGTCCCTCGACCTCGCAGAGGAGCTGGGCCTCCGCGAGCACTTCACGTTTGTCTTGCAGTCCCGCGGAGTTGCTCGGTGCGACCTCGGAGACGTTGAACAAGGCTTGACGGATCTTCGTGAAGGGCTGCGGTTGTCGCTAGAGGAAGGATTTGTCCGGAACGCTG
>JACDEU010000107.1 GCA_013816245.1 Actinomycetota bacterium
GGGCTGGACGGTCACCGAGGTCGGACGGCAACCCTGGATCATCTACGGGATCATGCGCACCCGCGAGGCGCTGACAAGCTCCGGCCTGGTCGGGTTCATGTTCTTCCTCTTCCTCCTGCTCTACCTCGGCCTCTCCACCGTCACGATCGTCGCGCTGCGCAGCGAACTGCGGCTACTGCCAAAGCGCGCCACCCCTGTCACCGGAGGCCGCTGAGCATGGAGACCGCAGCCTTCGCGGTGCTTTGGCTCTCGCTCGGCCTCTACGCCGTGCTCGCGGGCGCAGACTTCGGCGTTGGCTTCTGGGTGCTGATCTCGCAGGCGAGCGCCCGCGGCGACGAGCTGCGCCGCGACGCGTTCGCCTACTTCTCGCCGCTGTGGGAGGTGAACGGCCTCTTCCTGATCTTCTTCCTGATGGGTCTGCTGACCGCGTTCTCGAAGGCGGTCGGCGTCCTCGGCCGCGCGCTGATCCCGCTCCTGCTCCCCGCGCTCGTGCTGTTCGTGCTCCGAAGCGCCATGTACGCGCTCCTCCACCACGGCCCTGAGCGCCTCAGGCCCAGCGCCAGCTGGAGCTTCGGCATCGCGAGCGTCGCCTCGGGCGTCCTCCTCGGCTATGCCGCCGCCGCCCCAGCCTCCGGCGATCTCGTCGGCGACACTCTGCACCTGCGCTACTACGCGAGCGCGGTCGGAATCGCCGCGCTGCCGCTCACCCTCGCGGCGAGCGCGCACCTCGGCGCCCTCCTCCTAGCAGCGCATGCCCATCTGCGCCACAGCCGCTCGACCGACTGGTTCCGCGCGGGCGCGATCGCGAGCGGACTCGTCTCGCTCGGAGCGGCCGCGCTGTTCACGCTCGCAGTGGTCGGACAGGTACCGCACACGCGCGAGCGCCTGCTCGGCCCCTGGTCCGCGCCGATGGGCCTCGCCGCCCTGCTCGTCCTCGGCGGGATCCTCGCCCTCGTCCTTCACCGCCACGGACTCGCGGTCATCCTCACCGCCTCGGGCTACCTGCTCGGCCTACTCGCCGGGGCCTTCGCCCAGCTCCCCTATCTCATCTACCCCTCGCTCACACTCGACCAGGCAGCAAGTCCGCACGCCTCGATCAGCGCCTTCGTGATCACGAGCGCGATCGGCGGCCCGCTCCTGCTCGCGGCGCTCGTGAGAGCTCTCCATTCGTTTGCGTCAGCACGTTTTTGAAGGAGTCGACCCCGAGGTCTCGTGCTTCGTCGGCGTTATTGAGAACGACGTAGAGCGGTACTCCCAGCGCCCGACCGCGGCGGACATCGCGGGCGAGCAGTTTGCAGGGCGGGCAGTCTGCGCTCAGGAATAGGACGACAGCGGGCAAGCCGCGGACGTGTCCGTCCGTGGCCCATCCTCCCTGCAGTCTCTGCGCCCGAAATTCCGGTAAAGGTGCGCCCAGTTCGACCCCGCCGGGGCCGGCGGCAACCGGAAGCTCACGTAATCGCGCCTCCGTGTGCTCGAGCACACCGTTAATACGGCGGAGTGTCCCCGCCACAATCAGCCCAACGAGAATGACCAGCAGCCACAGCAGGGCAAAAGCGAATGCCCAAGCTGTGCTCATCCGGGCAACTCTTCCGCGAGCTCGGAGGGCACCGCCGAGACGGTGGTCTGTAGCCGCTCCCATTCCGCCACAACTTGCTCGATCACAACCGCCAACGTTGCAGCGAATAGAAGGGCGAATGCCTCGTTCATCGGCACAGCGCCGGAGGTCACAACGGGCCAGCCGACACCCACCCAAGTCGCTGGTGGATGCACCGCAACAGCCAGCGCCCCGGCCCCGAGGACGACGTCTCGAAACACCAGCCGCCACGTGATCCGACGCGGCGACGCGCCGCCGAAGCAGCCGCACTCGATGCTACGCCCGCGCGCGAGGTTAACGCCGACAGCGACGCTGAACGCGAGCAGCGCGAGACCGGCGATCGTTGCCGTGATCGTGGTCGCCAGACCGGTAAGCAGAGCAGCGGCGATGAGGAGTTCGAAGCGCGGCAGCCAGGTCGCCACGGGCGCGACGAGCCACACTGGCAGCAGCTGATAGTTCGTGAGGGCGCGCCGGAAGTCGCGGGGCGCGAAGAGCTTCGGGATACTCGCCGAGAGGAAGGTGACTCCGAGAAAGAGTCTCGCGCCTAACAGCAGCAGCTCCATCTCCACGCCCCCTGCCGCAGTCTCTAGATTGTCGCGATCTACGTAGCGGAAATCTATGTTGCCGCTAGGCAATCTGTCAAGTCGCAACCTGGGCGCTAGGGATCGATCCTGCTGATCCGGTCGAGAAGCGCCTCAGGCTCGACGGTGATGGGCACGTCGAGCTCGTCGAGGACCCGGCCGTCGAGGAGGCGGACGATGCGGTCGCAGCGGCTGGCGACGAGCGCGTCGTGGGTGGCGATCATCACGGTCAGCCCGTGCGCTTCGCGCAGCTCGAGCAGCAGCTCGATGATCTCGGCCCCCGTCTCCGAGTCGAGGTTGCCGGTGGGCTCATCGGCCAACACGAGCATCGGGTCGTTGACGAGCGCGCGTGCGATTGCGACCCTCTGCTGCTCGCCCCCGGAGAGCTCGGAGGGAAGCGAGTCGCCGCGATCGCCGAGGCCGACGGCACTCAGCAGCTCGCCCGCGCGCTCGTGCTTGTCGAACTCCGTCTTGTAGGGCAGCAGCGGCGCGGCGACGTTGTCGAGCGCCGTCAGCGCCGGCAGCAGGTGGAAGCGCTGGAAGACGAAGCCGATCCGTCGGCGGTACTCGACCTGCTCACCTCGCGACAGCGCCGTGACCGTGAGACCGCCCACGGTGATCTCGCCTTCATCGGCGGAGTCCATCGCCCCGACGAGGTGCAACAGCGTCGACTTGCCGGATCCGGACGGCCCCATCAATGCAACGAGGGTCCCAGCCTCGACGGTCAGCGTCACGCCGTCCAGCGCCGCGACCGCCGTCTCGCCCGTGACGTAGCGTTTGGCGAGCCCGCGTATCTCGACGGAGGCTCCGGCTTTGCGATCGATGCGGGTGCTGGTCATTAGCTTGACGGGACCGAAAGTATATTGCGACAATCTAGTCGTCAAGGAGGCAGATGCCGATCCAGCATGCGGTGCTGGCGCTGCTCGAAGGCCGTGAGTCTCACGGCTACGAACTGAGGGCGCAGTTTCGAGAGGCCGTCGGGCCGCAGTGGGGCGACCTCAACATCGGGCACCTCTACCAGGTGCTCGACCGGCTCGTCCGCGACCGGCTCGTCACCAAGCACGAGGTCGAGCAGGAGAACCGCCCCGACAAGTACGTCTACCGAATAACCGCCGCGGGACGCGAAGAGCTCGAGGACTGGCTCGCGCAACCGTCGCTGCGGCAGGGCGGCTATCGCGACGACTTCTTCCTCAAGCTTGCAGCTGCCTCACGTCTTGGCCGGACAACGCTGAAGCGAGTCCTCCGCACCCAGCGCGAGGCCTACGTGGCGGAGCTCGCGGCGCTCGCGCAGCTCAGCTCCCAGCACCGTGACGAGCCACTCGTCTCGCTCCTGATCCGAGCCGCGGTCCTCCACACCGAGGCGAACCTCAAGATCGTCGAGCGCGCCGAACGGGACGCCGCCCGCCTCACCCAGCGCCGGGCCGAACCTGCCGCCACGCGCACGCAGGCGACTCGCCGCCGCGCAGCCGGCTGACTACGCGACTTCGCAGCCGAGAAGCTGCAGTGCGACGAGTGAGCTCTCGATGAAAGCTTCGGGCCTCTTGGGCGGTGTCGAACACGTACGGGTCCGGCTGCCGATGGTGCGGTTGTGCACCCTGTGGCGTGCGCATGCGGCCGTGTTCAAAATCGGAACAATCGTCAGTTATGGGGGACGTCTCCACGTCGTCGTCGGCATGACGCCGATGAGCGTGACGCCTCAACTCGTCGAGATCGAGGACCGGGAAAGCGGACGGATTCGCCGCGTGCCAGCCGCTGATCTCCAGCTCTGCAAGGAACCTGAAGAGAGCCTTCGAGAAGACGACCGCGAAGGCGACGTCTGAGCACGCGCCGCTGATGCCGTCTTTCGGCTCAACTGCGACAACCTCGGCTGGGTTCTGCCTGTTAGTTTGGCGACGGGTTTTCGCCCTTGCCTCCAACGACGCTGCTCAGCCCATCTCGCAGCTCTTCCGCCACTTCATCCGTTGATGGCGACGACTGTTCGAGCGAATACAGCAGGCCT
>JACDEU010000065.1 GCA_013816245.1 Actinomycetota bacterium
TGGCGCGCTACGAGACGTTCCTTTCTAGGCCCGCCTAAACAGGCTCGCTGGAGAAGATGAAGCTCTGGGCGTCTAGCCGAAAAACCTAGTGCCGATAGCGTGCGCTTCTTAGGCTTCTTGCGTATGGGTCACCTCGAGTCGAACCGGAAGCGCGAAGAGCCGAACGTCGGACGCGTCCAGGCCGTCAAGCAGTTCGGACTGCTCCTCGAACAGCTTGAGCGACGAGGATCAGCCGCTCGGGTCGCCGTCTTCACGCTGGATGGAGAGCGCCTCCGGCTCGACCGAGAAGGGGCCGTAGTAGTCAGCGGAGCTGACGCTTAGGTCGTAGGCGCGACGAAGGTCGCGCGCGAAGACGGCGGCGTTCACCTCGGCGAACGTGGCGAAAGACGAGAACAGCGCGAGCATGCACTGATCTTGCTGCAGCCGCAAGCCCTTTCTGAGCAGCGCGCCCAGCTTGAGACGCTGCGTGTTCCCGAATGGGCCGAGGGCAGTGTTGCGAGGTGGCGGCGCACTTCGCCGCCTATGTCCGAGTCGACGGCCTTGAGGCGGAGGACGTCGATGGCAAGGCGTGGCAGATTTACCCAGAGCTCGACAGCACACTCCCGTGTGCGCACACGTGGTGTGAGGTCACGACGGCGAGCGGTGTCTTCGCCGTCGATTGGACGGCGTCGCAGTTTGGCCGCTCGGAGTTTCCGGCTGTCGTCGGTAGCAGCCACCGGCGGCACCGACCACAACACCAACGCGCCGTTCCGACGCCGCCGCCTCGTCACATCAACGCCTGCCCGATCGCCCGCACGAACCTCACAGCGAAGGATACCGTCGACCCGAGCGCTGTCGCTTTCTGGTGGAACTGCGACAGGGAATGGTCGGCCGATCGGCGCTTTCCCGGCTCGACGAACGCTCTTCCGGCCGCGGCTGGAAACGCGCAGCTCTTATGGCGCCTCCTACTCGCGATGCTGACCCAGCGTCTAGCGCGCCGTAACCGGGCCCTAAGTGCGCGATCCCCCTCTGTTCGCCAGCGGCGACGGCGCGAAGAGTCCAATCAAACCCGCAAAGACGGTCGTGAAAATGGTGATTAGCTTGTCGGGAGTCTTCGTGGCCTGGGCGTCAGTGAGCAAGTCGATGATTCCCCAAAGGGAATAGAAGAGGACGCCTACTAGGCCCAGAACGACGACGATCCAGATCAAATCTGTTGCGCCGCGGCCGGGTGCCCCAACAGCCTGAACCGCCGCAATTTTCACCGCCTCCGACTGGTCTTTCGTTGCATCCACGGCCGTTGCTACCGCCGTTGCGCGCTGTTCTGCAGTTTCCTTTGCCATTGGGATCCTCCCTCGTAGGAGCTGGCCTGCGCGTCGCACACGCGACGCGTCTTCAGGAACGGAACCACTCGCACCCACGATTAGGAACCTCTTTCGGTCAATTGTCAACCGCGATGGAGCCTTTTCCTCGGGAACAATCCGCACCAACAAACGCCACCACCGCAGCCCGCCAAAACACCGCGTCGTCTTTCCACCAAAAAGCGACAACCCTCGAGTCAACTGTGTCCCTGGTCCACAACCCCTGCGGCGATCTGCGGCGATGGGCCCGGGTCATAGTCCCAGCCGGCGATCGCAGTTCGCCACGGCCTTGCCGCTCTGGTGCCGCCGTCGCAACCGCCTGGTTGGCGCCTCGGCTGCGACCGCGATCGAACGCCGAGACGAGCTACGCAGAGGAACGCAGGTCGGCAAGATCGCAGCTGCCTAGCCACGCGATGCGTCTCCCAGACTCAACCGGCTCTGATTTCCGCGCTGCGATCGGAGCCCCACTACGGTGCAACCGGCCGACGTTGGCGAACGATGCGGGCAAGAAACTCCGTAGTTCCCGGGCCGATGTAATGCGAGGTCGCCAGATAGCGAACGCCGTCCTGCCGCCACGCGAACCAAACATGGTTTGCCCAGTAGAAGGTCTGAGGCCAAGTTGAAGCGGACCCGAGCCCGTATCCCCTGGCGGAACGCAGGAGGCCCGGCCGGCCAGCAAGACGTGCTGGCTTGCAGCCCGTGGGCACGAAACCGCGACCCGGCGGCACCCACATTACGACAAGGTGCAGCAAACAACACGGCCGGTTGAGTCAGATGAACTTGCGCCACGGGGATCGGCTCGGTTCAACCGGCATTCCGTACGCGAACGAGACGCCCGCTCGAACTCGTGTCCGGCCCCTCCGGGACGGCAAGACTTGGCAGCGCTTCCGCGCGAAGGGGCGGTGGATCCTGAAGTTCCGGCCATCGAGTGTGGCGTGCGGCAACCTCGCCGGGCACAGGATGGGGGCTCTCAAAAAGTTCGGGATTGACCCGAATTGCGAGATCTTCGAGCGGGCCTACGCCTACGTCGCCGAGCACTACTAGGGCAGTAAGCGCGCCCGACGGCAGTCAGGAGCTGAGCTGTCCGCTCCTATTGCTATCGATAACAACATGGGAGATCAGGCCCTCGAACCGGAGGCGAAACCGGATCCGCTCGCGTTGCCGACGCGCGGTGGTCGTTCGCTGATCGGATGGATGACTCCAGAACAGGGCGCGCTCACGCTCGCTGGGCGCGTTGCTGAGGGGGCGAACGAGCAGGTGCTATTAGATCGAGTAGAAGCAGCTCGACAGACAGTTACGGCTCGCGAGCCGGGGGTCGAGCAGGACGATCTTCTTCAGGACGTTCCACCAGAGCTTGCTCTTTTCGTGGAGCAGCTTCGTGCTCAAGAGAACGCCGCGCCGTTCTTCAATGAGGGATGGCAGGTCAAGCTCGCAGATCTGTGACGTGTTTGTTCTCTTCAGCAGCAGGTGTTGTCGGAACAGGCATCCGATCGCGTTGCGCCTGTTGATCCCGAGGACATCGTCTCGATCGCACAGGTGACGCTCCCGCCGCCGACGGAGACGGCGCCACCTGCGCAGTTCGACGAGGTCCGCAACACGTGGATCATCGCGGCCGCAACCCAACCTGAAGATCACCGGCCAATTCGGCGGCCAAGTGCAACCGGGCGTCATCGGCTTCGGCTTCGCCGTCGGAGTGATGCCGTCGTTCGTCCAGGTGGCTCGTCATCGGGGCCGTTACGTATTGCGCGACGGCTACCACCGCTCCTACGGCTTGCTCGCTCGTGGGGTGACGCACGTGCCGGTCTTCGTGCGGGACTTCGGCGTCGGCGATCTTGGAGTCGGGGCAGGCTTGTTTCCGACCGATGTCTATCTCGGTGAGCGCCCGCCGCTTTTGACTGACTTCCTCGATGACACGGTGGCCGCCGACGTGCGAGTACCAACGGCTCAGGAGATGCTCGTCATCCAGGGCCTTGAGCTGACACCGCTCGGCTGAACTCGCGTCGTCGAGAGCACGCTCGCCATGGCTCTATCCCCGCGGGCTACGTTCGCCCGCACCTCAAGCTGAGCGCAAGCGATGCTCAGCCGAGGAGAGAGGAGAGCTCTATGGCTGGTGTGCGACCAAAGGGTCTTCGCCGTCCGCCGCTTCCGCCCCCAATACGCGAGGAGCGGGTCTGATGGGCAAGAAAAGGCCCAATTTGTCCGCCCTTTACGAAGCGGCGGTCCAGGGGAGATCGACCGAGGTAACGGCTGTCGAGCGGCGCAAGCGTCCGCCGGGGCCGCCGCGAGTGCGCCGACCCTCGCGCCCTTAGTCGGGGTCAAGGTGGAGGACAGCTAGCTCGCGTACTCGCGGACCCACATCCGGAGTGCAGAGCAGTTAAAAGACGGGGCGGCTTGTTGGCCGCCCCGTCTGGTTTGCGCACGCTGCGTCGGGCGGCGGACGCTTCCGAAGAGCTGACCTCCGGTCGAACCTCTCGCCGGCCCGGATGCGCACGACGAGCCTAGGAGCAAGAAGAGAGGAGCGATAGACGCTGTTTCGGACCTGCTTAAACGGGACGGCGCTGACATATCGCTCGCTGTGCTCCATGAACTGGGCAGTCGGTGCCACTCTCGGAATCTAAAAGGAGGTGACTGTGGGGAGCTTTGTCCGAAGCTTTTTCGTTGGTCGCGAGTTCGAGCTGTATGCCCATTTGGGCGAGCACGGGGAGGTGGTCGGCTACGAGCTGATCTGTGTCGTGACCGGGCGGAAGGTCAATGACGGTCTTCTTGCCGATGCGCCCGACCAGGCCGATGTCGAGGCGCTTGTTCACGAGCGCAATGCGACTCGCTGGCGATGAGATCTACACAAACGAGCGGCGTCGATCTTCTGGTTGTCGCCTTCAGCGCTCTTGCCCCCGACGAGCAGGAGGAAGCGTTCGCGAAGGTCGGCCAGGCGCGCTTGAATAGGCTCGCCGGTGAGGACGGGGAGACAGCCCAGTTCCTCCGCTCGCTGCAGCGCGTCGCTGCATACGTCGGTTGCGAGCTGACGCCAGGGCTCTATCGTGCTGCCCGCGTCGAGCTTCGAGCAGCAGGTGAGGACGTTGTCGAGCTGAATGCTGTGATCCGGCACTTCGACAGCTGGCGGGCGGCTAAAGAAGCGCTCGAGTTATCGGGGGTAACGACACCGCGGAAGATTGAAGCGCGCTTCCGCAGTCGGCTCATGGGGAAGGTGCATCGTTATCGCGAGGACACTCTGGAAGAGACTCTGGAGCGCTGCGTCGCCGATCTTGGGCACGTGCCGCTGGTGATCGAGTTCAAGCATTGGCGCCAGCGCGAGATCGAGCTGGCCAAGACTCAAGGCAGAGATCTGTTCTTGCCGAGCGACTCGCCGTATCGCCGGCGCTGGGGCGGTTGGGAGCAGGCCCTGCTCCACTTCGGTTTCACGCCAGAGGCAATTGCCGAGAGGCTCGAGCCAGGGCGGCAGCGATCGAACGAATCGCTGAAGCAGTTTCGATTCTGTTCGTCCGCCTAGTGCTATCGCCATCAGGCGCCGTGCACGGTTCGTTGTAGGCAAGTCGCCGTGTGGAAACGATCGCCTGGGCGGGTGATCGGCGTGGGCGGCTGATCTGCCCCTCCCGCTACCGTGAGGGCATGGACGCTGGCTGGTGGGCCAAGCTCGAGGGCGTCAAAGCTGCGGACCAGTGCGCAGTGGCGTAGCCGCCAAAGAAGGTGGCGCCGGGATCCGCGCTCGAGAGCGCACCTGCACTTCCGAACGTGCAGCTGCCGGTGTAGCTGCCACCGCGGCCTTTACGAACCGCGAGCGCGCCTACCAGCGGGAGCGGGCTCAATTTCAACCCGCTGGCAGCGCTGTTGTTGCGTTTGATCGGTACTCAATCGACCGGCCGATCCGCCCGCCGAGCCTCAGGTCATTCCATCGGCCAGACGTTCGGCCCGCCCAGGGTGGCCAGCGGCAGGTTCGTGCTGCCGAAGAACGCTCGCGGCCCGCAGTGTCCAGGACGCAGGCTAGGACGCGGGACTAGCGGGTGTATGCGGTCGCGTTATCCGCCGTCCAGCGCATGGTCGCGTTGCTGGGGATGAGGCCGAGGTTGGGCAGGTCGGAATAACCGCTCAAAGTGGCGGCGTCGGCGTCGGTCAGGGTGCCGGTGCCGACGGCGAACCACAGCACGTCGCCGTTGAACTGTATGGCGCCGTCGCCGCCGATGTTGAACCAGGAACCGAAAACCGGCAAGGTGTCGGTCCTGGCGACGGACACGAAGGCACCGCCGTTGACCGAAATGCTCAGGGTGGTGCTGGTCCACGCCGCAATCACGGTGTCGAGATTGTTGATGGCCCAGGAGTTGTTGATCCCGCTCTCGTTCCGGGAACTCGTATAGCTTCCAAACTTGTAAGCGCCATTTTCATGGAAGACCGAGAGCCAGTTCGTGCCGAACGTTCCGTGCCCCCACAGCCGAACGGGCTGACTGTTGGACAGGTACTCGGACGGGCCTTTGCGGACGCGCATCGCTACCCATCCCTGCGTGGCGTTGAGGACGCCCGCGGGAGCTTGCACCGAAGCCGCCGCGCGTGTCGCGGTCGCCCCGTCCGTGTGGACGTACGGGGTAGCAAACGGCTTCTGCTCGAACTGAACCCCGTCGATGTACCACGTCTGCCCGAGCGCACCATTATAAATGAGTCCACCTGTTGCCGAGGTCGCGCCTACAGGAGCAACGCCCGTTACGGTGAATCGCTGCCACACTCCGTTCACCGGAGATATGGCAAGTTGCGTGTTAGCACCCGCGTTCCAAATGATCATCAGGTTTTGCGTGCCCGACCCGGCGACTCGCTTCACCCAAATGGAGAAGGTGTATGTCTGTCCAGCCGTCACTGCTGCCGAACCCCAAATCGCGTTGAAGCCGCCCCCGTCGGGACCGATCTTCATCGAGGCCGTTCCGAACTTGTGCTCGGCCACGTCTCTCGGAGTGTTCTGGATTAGTCAGACGTGATTTTGGCTCAACCAGGCGGCTCTATCCCTCGAACGAGGGATGAAATAGGTGTTCAAACGATACCCGGAGTGCGCTGCGAACCGGCATGGATAGGTATTCCAGAACACTCCCTCTCGCGAGCGTGGCTCCCGACCCATTGTTCCACCATCCGGTCAGGTTCGTCTCGAAGCCGCCGTTCGTGACTTCGTTCGTCGATGCCTCCCAGACGCCGAAGCTGGAGTCAGCGCCGAGTCCGTCGCCGGAGGTGTTGGTTGCACGGGTGGCGTCGGTAATCAGGCCACCAGAGGTAGTCAGGCTGATCGTGCTCTCGGTCACCACGGAGCCGGAGCCGCGGACTTCATCGCCGCAGGTAATCGGCTGTAGAGCATAATTAACCAGCATCAGCCTGCAGACACGCACCGTCGGGTCATTACAAAGAGTTAGGTTTCCCCCTGCGGCTATCTCAACGACGATATGTTTCGGATCAGAGGTTACGTCGGTAGCACAGCTGCCGGTTCCAGCGGTGGCTGTCAGACCCGGCTCAAAAGCAGGGATAACACCAACGACCCCGGCTACATTGCAGTAGCTGCCTTGAGCCAGTTCGGCTGAGGTAATACAGGAGGCATCGGCGGTGCCTCCTGTGTGATCGACGGCCCAGGCGGTGGCCGCCTTGTAAGCGACTGTTAGGTACTGCTTAGCGACCGAGTCATGGGCCTTCTGGGTCTGGCCGAGGAAACTCGGGGCGGCAACGGCGATCAGAACGCCGACGACGACGAGGACGATCAAGAGTTCGACCAGAGTGAAGGCGCTAGTCCGGCGAAGTCTGCCCAGGCCAAAAAGCCGGCTGTAATTACCCTTCATTGAAAAAGAGTTCCCCAATGCAGCTTGCGCACGGCGTTTTACTTAAGTCAGTGAGTCGGAGGGTCTTTATGGAGCGATTTCACTTCGGGTCGTTCGCTTCGTCCGAAACCCAATCCAGGCGCCGTCACGATTTGTTGTAGGCAAATCGCCGGAGGGAAAGATCGTCGCCTGGCGGGTGATCGGCGTGTCGACGTGGACCGTGATCTGGCCCTCCCGCTACCGTGAACGTACGGATGCTGGCTGGTGGGCCAAGCTTGCGGGAGAAGACAGCTACCTCCGCGATTTGGCGATGCACTTCAACGACGATGACTTAACGATCATCGTAGAAGGCGATGCCTTCTACCTGGGCTCGACAGACCTCAACGGTCTGACTAACACCGACGAGGTGCGCGCACGGGCTGCAGCCCTGCTCGCGGTCGCCTGCGGCGCCGCAGAGCTCGAGCTTGGTCACTTCCGACCGCCACGCGTCGCTGCCGTCGTTCGCGTTGATGAGAGCAGAGCGAAGCAACACTTCATCAATGTCAGCTCTGAGCTACGGCTGCACGCCGACATCAATGCCCGTGTCGAGCGGACACGTGAAGACGGAAGCGTCGAGGTCGTCGATGTCTCGCCACCAGGGCCCAGGGCAGACGAATGGGCACGGCTGGCGCGAGCAAATCCCGACATCGAGGATGCGCTCGTGATCCTCGGTCGTAGCGAGCTTCGCTGGCACGATCTGTACCACGTATTCGAGATCGTCGAGGCTGCCGTCGGCGAGACCATGTTCAGTGCAGGATGGGTAACAAAGGCGGCAATCGAGCGCTTCACGCGCACCGCCAATAGCCGACGCGCGATCGGACGCGAGGCGCGTCATGGTCACGATCGCTTCGCCGCACCGAAAAGACCGCTACCCCTTGGGGAAGCGCGCAGCCTCAGCGTCGCACTCGTCCGTTCGTGGCTCGACTCGATCTCACCGCCAGCCGAGCAGCGCGAGCGAGTAATTGAGGTTCGCCCGCCAGGCGATCGGGCCTCGACCTCGCCTGCTGCCTGATCTGCTGGCGCCGAGTGAAAAACCTCATTCAATTAGGGCTTCTTACACGGCCACGCTTGAAGGGATCGAGTTACTGTCTCCGGGGGCCCACGACTTACGGTGTGTTGTGAACCGGTCGCTCGTGATCGCGCAATCGTGGAGATTCGCTGAGGGAGACCACGAAGCGGGATGTGTCGTGGTGAGCACTGTCGCTTCCGCTCTAGCCGCTCGGGTGAAGCTTTAAGGCCAGCGACAGTACGTCGCGCACGCCCTGTGGTCGAAGGGCTCGTTACCTTCAACGCGCCCGTCCGACTAGACGAATGAGGCCCATCAAGGAGGAGTTTTGGCTTCTATTGAGCAGCTATGCGGGCGCGGTGGGAGCGGCTCGAATCGTCGTATCCGAAGCCTGCTCCCCGAGCGACTGCTTGAATCCGCTAGGAGTTAACGGCGTGTGAACGGTGCGAATGTTGCTGCTGGTGTCGTACTCGGAACCGGCGCGGTGTTCGTTGCGTCGTTCATCCATCATCTGTCGACTTTGGTGCATGACGTGATCGCACCCGAGAGTCCGTTTCGAGCTGTTCCGCTGATTCGCCGCTGGCCGGTCGCGGGCGTCGCCGCGTCGGCCGGTCTTGACGCTGCGCTCGTCACTGTTTTGGCGATAGTGCCGGTGGCTGGGCTTGCAGTCGCGTCGGCGCTCTTGGTGGCGTTCGCTCTTTTTCTTTTGGCGCGGCCGCCCGATGCGCCCTGCGGCTGCTTCGGCTCTCGCCTCGAATCCACGAATCGGGGTGCTGCCGTGCGGAATTGCTTGTTGGCGATAGCGACTGCGGGGGGAGCGGCCCGGGCGGGCATCAGCGGTGTTTCCTTTAGTGCCGCCAGCGTCGGGGTTGCGCTCGTGATCATCGGGCCGATCTTCGCTTTAGGAGCGCTGCAGCGAATGAGAACGGCTTAGTCGACGAAAGGGGGCCGATTGCTACTTCTGAACGAACTGACACAGTGGGCAGTGCTCGCTTTTCTGTTCGTGATGTGCTTTGGGCTGACGCGCCAGCTTGGGCACTTCATCGTCGCGCGGCGTGACCACCTGTTGTACTCAGGCCCCGACCTCGGGAAGGTCATACCGCGCGGGCTGCTAGGGGATCTGAATGACGAATTCGCGGCGGCGATTCGGTCTTCACGCCAGGGACGAGGCATCCTGGTAACGCTGAGCGACAAATGCCACGGATGCGCAGGGATACTCGATGAGGCGCGTCAGGTTGGCAAGCCGGATGGCGTGGTGACGTTTGCGCTCCTGAATGGGAGCGACCCGTCGTTTCTTTCCGATGTCGAGCGGCACTTTGATTTCGTCGTTGGTGATCCGGACGCAATGCGCGCGAAGGCGGCTGGCTTGCTGGCGACACCGTTTCTGCTCGGCGTCGACGATGGGCTAAAACTCCGCTATCGAGGGATCTCGAGCGGTTTGCATGACTTCGTTCAAGAGTGGACAGCCGATTCGTCAAGCGCGGCGGAGATGTCCGCCGCCTCGCACGAAGACCATCCTGTTGTAACACACGCGTAGGAGTTGATTGATGACCCGACCAAACACACCAGTAGAAGCAACGGACGCCCTTGTCCGCGGTATGGCGGCTGCAATCACGCGCAGACGGTTCCTTCGACGGACGGGCACGACTGCATTGTCGATCGCGCTCGGAGGCGTGCTCCTCGGCAAGGAAGAACGTGCTTGGGCAATCGGCACGTGCTATGGGCTTGGTAACGGGCCGTGCGGACCGTCACCGCTTTGCCAGGGAACGTGCAGCGCTAACGGTCTTTGCTATCAGTGCTATAGACGTAAGTACGCGACGTATACGTGCGACACAACCGCGACGGTCCAAAATTGTTGGACCGAGCACTGCGAATGTGGCTCAAACTGGGCCGGAACGTATTCGTGCTGCGATTGCTGTTGCCCAAACGGGGGCGGCTCTGGGTGTAGTGGCTGCGGTTCGCGTAGCGCGTGTATCTGTCGCCACCTCACAGGCAGTTGTTGATCGAGTACCTCATTTTCGGCGCGCCGCTTGCGATCTTGGTTGCAGTTGCGCAAGCGACATCGGGCTGAGGACGCTCAATGAACCAAGTGTTCATTCCCCGCTCGGTCGAGTGGGAAGCGATGCCGAAAACGCTGGGGACCCACCCGCTCGCCGTGACAATCGTCCATGTAACCGCAACCGCAATGGGCGGCGCTTCGGTCGCTACAGCAATCGCTGCTGTCGCTCATCTGGCGAGCGGCGGATCGACAGAAGCGAAGCGGGCATTCGCGTTGGTTCTCACAGTCGTAGGCCTCTACGCCGTTCGAATGCAGCTCCTCGGCGAGACACTGCGTTTGCTCGAACGCCGGCGGCAAGTGCCCCGGCGTTGGCTGTTGTGGCGACATCGGACGCTGATTGCCGCAGCGTATGGGTTGATGGTCGGAGCTGGCGTCCTCACAAAGGTTCGCCACGCAGCGTTCTATGTAACCCTTTGCTTCTTTGCCGTCGCGCCGAGCGTCGCGGCGGCAGCCATCCTGGGAGCCCTTTATGGAGTATCCCGCGGCGGAATGCTGCTTCTCAACTGGGCCTATCAGCAACAACTCGGTGGCAAAACGCTCGGCACAGGCATCACGATCGAGCTGCCGCGCGTCCGACTCCTACTCGCGATCGCCGCGACGACTTTCCCTATCTGGATCGCGACCGCCTACTACTTCTAGTCCGAACGGAGGAGCACGATGGAAGAGACATCCTTTGGGTTTCTATTTGACGAGCAAGTCCTTCAGGTCAAGCTTCCGCCGAGCACAAGGCGGACTCCAGAGGCAAGTAGTACGGTCGGTGTTACGCCCGCCGCGGCCCTGGCAGTTCAGTGCGCACCGCGGGAGCGTCGGAACTGGCTCGTGGGTTGGGCGAAGAGCTTTGACGTGAGCGCCGGTCGCTACCCTGTATCGGTCTACGAACGCGCGGATGATTCAAGTTCAGTGATGCCCGTCTGGGATCTCGGTCCCTATCGCATCTGGATGCAGGTCCGACCAGATTCAAGCGGAAGCCGGAGCGAAATCTTGGGTGCGATCTTGAATGGCCTCACGGTATCCCTTGATCGACAGGGCATCCCGCGCGCGTCCATCCGGAATGGCCTCGTTCAGGGAAACCCGATTACAAACCCGTTGAACCGTGACCAGGTGATGTTCTACGCGCCGGACGGCGACGTTCCCTGGAGTGTCGTCTTCCGCCGTGACAACGCGCTCGCGCAAGAGGGCACAGCCGTGACTGAGAACCTGGCAATCACGAGCGTTGCGACCTCGACGGGCATCACCGTTACTTGCGACGGCCCAGCCGCCGCCAGCAAGTCGGTCGAAGAAACGGCGCATGCTGTCGCGGCATCGCTCAGGGCCGTTAGATAGACGCGCTCCGGCCCTGGCCGGGGCGTGTCTTGCCCTTGTCCTCCTGCTCAGTGCAGGTTGCGACCACATGCGACCGTCAGGCAAAGCGAACCGGCCAACCGCCGCCCCGGTTGCGATTTTGATTGAGTCAAGCAGGTCGATGCCGCTGACAGTCCAGCGAAACATCGTCGTGGAACAGCTATGCCGGAAAATCGGCGCGAGCCGCCACGGACGAAGACCATGCCCGCCGCTCATGCCACGGACCCCCGTCACCGCGGACACACGATTCACGGGCCTTCTCGATCGACCAACGAAGAGGTTCTATGCCATGAGCTTTAACGCCGGGGGGTTCGATCCCGCAACCGGAAAGCAGACCGTCCACTGGATCGTCGGCGGGGGAACGCGAACAGCGATCGTGCATCAGGTCCTGGCGAATCCGCAAAACGAGGTAAAAGGCAACGCAACGTTTATCCGTCACCTCTTGACTCTTGGGGTCGGCGTCGACCTCTATGGGATGCCGCAGTTTCCGGCCGGAGGACCGTTCGGAGGTCACACAGTCGCCGTCGCTCACAAGCACGGCTTTTGGACGTTCGCGAGCGTCCATGGCCCGAACCACGGCGACGCTTCAATCGCGATCGCTGTTGCTATGACCTTGGCAGCATCCCGACCGCCCTGACCGTCCAGCAGCGCTCTGAAGATGATTTTCGTAATGCCAAGGGCCACACCTGTCGGCGCGATTCACCATGATCACGCAAGTAGATCCGTCATCCCGCTTCGAAACCCAGCCGGCCGCACCAAGTTCGTGAACGGCCCGGTTCGCTGGGTGGAGATCCGACGATAGGTGCGCAACGCTCCTGCGTCCCCGAGCGTCCGTTAGGTCAGCGACCGGCGGCGCCGAGATCTGCACATTCGCGGCAGAGGGGCTTATTGCCCGTGCCTTGACGCAAGTTCTCGGCCTCGATGTTGTTTCCGGTGTTGCACTCGGTGTTGTCGTGGTGCACGTCTTCCTTAACCGAGTGCCAAGGACTCTTTCTGGGCATATCCCCTTCTTTTCTGCTAATGCGGCCGTACCGCTTGGGTTTTCGTACTTGGGCTGCTCTACAAGTCGCTGATAGCCCACGAAGGTAACGGGAGGGCTCGCTGGGCCCACAAGCTCAGGATCGGGCCGGTTTGGAAGTGGTCCGATCGGCCCTTCGCGATGCTTGACCCGAATGGGGATTTGTCAAAAGTGTTGTTACCTTGGCGGCCGATGACCGACAAAGAGCCGCACGGCCTGGCAGAAGAGGCTTTCAGACGGCACTCGGCGCAGATCTACCGCTACTTATTGCGGCGGACAGGCAACGAGAGCGAGGCCGAGGAGCTCACCCAACGAGTGTTCGCCGATGCGGCTGCGGCACTATCTTCATCCGACCCCCCTGACTCGCTGTTGGCGTGGCTATATGCGGTCGCTGGCGTTCATCGGTGGCCGCAGGCGACGGTCTCCTCCGATGGGCGAATGGTTTCTTAGCAGCGCTTATGTTGCTGCGGTTAAGGGAGCGGTGCATTCGGGCAGTCGGCGGCTGGCGCCAGCGCTTTGGG
>JACDEU010000021.1 GCA_013816245.1 Actinomycetota bacterium
GGGCGCACCTGGGATCGAACCAGGGACCTCCCGCGTGTGAAATGGGCGGCCCGACCCATCGACCCAGCGACGGTACGACGACACCGACCCCATCCGGGAGGCGGGCCGATTCTTGGCCACGGAACAAGGAAGGCTCGCGTGCGCTCAGCCTCTCGCCCTGGCCTTCGAGTCAGCGAAAGGCAAAAAGCGAATTCGACCGGATTTCTTTTAACGCGCGGGCCATGCGGGCAAAAATTGGGCAAAGGTTTTGCCACGCACGCTCCGGGCCCGCGAACAAAAGACCCCGTTTCCAGGGCCTTTCCAGTAGCGGGGGCAGGATTTGAACCTGCGACCTCCGGGTTATGAGCCCGGCGAGCTACCTGACTGCTCCACCCCGCGTCGCTGGGCGGAATTATAGCTCGCCAGGGTCGTGACCGGTTAGGGCCCAGCCGGGGTGCCTGGAGCCTTTACTGAGAGCGTGCGTACGCCGGCTCGCGGACGCTCACCCGGAAAGGCGCGGTCGCGGCGAAGCCGACGGCCATTACGAGCGCGCCGGCGACGGCGTCGAAGACGTAGTGGTTTCCGGTGACGACGATTGTCAGGAGCACCGCGGCGGGGTACACGACCCCGGCGAGCCGCAGCAACCAGTTGCGCGCGTACAACACGAGCCCGGCCCCGAGCGCGAGGGCCCAGCCGGCATGCAGGCTCGGAACTGCCGCGACCGGGTTCGAGAAGCGCTCGTGATGCGGCTTGCCGATGTTCACGCCCGAATACAGGTCGATCGTGTCCTTGATACCCATGTTCGCGAGGCGCGGCGGCGCAGTCGGATAGCGCCAGTGGATGACGAGCGCGATCGCTGTCGCGAGCAGGAACCCGTCGCGGAAGATGGAGAAGCCCTCGCGGTTCCGCCAGTACAACCAGACGAAGAACGCGCCGGTCACCACGAAATGGCTGGAGAGGTAGAACCAGTTCATTCCCTTGACCACGTCGGGGAAGCGCAAGAACCATGCCTGGATGCCCTGCTCCCACGAGAAATGCGCGACGCGCTCGAGCCGCTCTACGTGCTGTGCGTTCGCAATAGCCTGCGGCCAGTCGGTCGGGATGAGCCTGCGCAGGAGTCGATACACCTCTGCGAGGCCGATGACCAGGCCAATCTGGAAGACCGGGTCGAGTCGGTGGAGCAGGCGGCTGGCTCGACTCACGAGCCTGACTCTACCCACGGGTCGCTGGGTACAGTCATAGCCTCGTGAGCCGTGTTGCAGCCGTCGATCTCGGCACGAATTCCACGCGTCTGCTGGTTGCGGACATCGAAGACGGACGGGTTTCCGACGTCGATCGCGAGACGCGCATCACACGCCTCGGCGAGGGAGTGGACGAGCGCCGGCGCCTCCTCCCCGTCCCCGTTGCGCGGGTGCGAAACGTGCTCTCCGACTACCGGAAGACATTGGAGTCACTCGGCGCCGAGCGAACGCTGCTGATTGCGACGAGCGCCGTCCGCGACGCGGAGAACGGCGAGGCGTTCCTCGGCGAGATCGAGTGGAGCTACGGGTTCAAGACGCGGCTCCTCTCGGGGCACGACGAGGCGATGCTGATGTTCCGAGGCGTCACGGCGGAGCGGGAGTTGCGGGACGGGACGGTGATCGTCGACATCGGCGGCGGCTCGACCGAGCTCGTCGCGGGAGCCACGGACGGAGTGCGCTGGCACGACAGCATCGACATCGGCTCGGTTCGCCTCACGGAGCGCTTCCTCCACTCGGACCCGCCGACGAAGGAGGAGTTGACCGCTGCTGCGGCCGCGGTGCGCACGCTTTTGTCGGAGCGCGTTCCCGGCGAGGCCCACAACGACACACACTCCGCGATCGGTGTCGCCGGAACGCTCACGAGCATCGCCGCGCTCGCACTCGGAGTCGAGCAGTACGACCGCGACAGGGTGCACGGATTCGAGCTGACCGCGAAGGCGCTCAAGGAGCAACTGCAGCGCCTCGCGGCGGTGCCGCTCACGGAGCGGCGGAACATGAGGCCACTCGACCCGGACCGCGCACCGGTGATCGTCGGCGGCGCGGTGATCGCCCGCGAAGTGCTCGACTTCTTCGGGCTCGAGACGCTGGAGATCAGCGAGCGAGACATCCTCGACGGCGCCGCCCTGGCCGCGGCGGAGCTGGCGGAAGAGGAGGAAGGCGCCGCCCCGCCCGGCGCCTACACCTGCTGCTGAACTTCAACGGATCCGCCGCCTACTTCAGGAAGACGATGCCGAAGGAGAGGAAGAGCGTCGCCGCGGCGGCGGCAGGGATGACAAGCTCGAGCTAGCCGATGTCCTCCGTCCCGGGCGGCGGCTCATCCTCGGCAAGCCTTCGCTGCAGGACGGTGCGCGACAGGATCCCGACGAGTCTCCCTTCCTCGACGACGGGCACGCGTTCGAAATCGTGCTCTTCGAGAGCATGGAACGCCTCCTCGAGATCCATCGAGGCGTCGAGGGTGAACAACGGCGGCTCTGCAATCTCTCCCACCCTTGTACTGCGCGGATCCCGTCCCGGCGCGACCACCTGGGACACGAGCGTCTTGCGCGTGATCACTCCGACCAGTTGGCCGTCGTCGCAGACGAGGATCGCGCGCACCGCGGGGTCGGACAGACGCTCTCCGGCTTCCTGTGCGCTGGCGGTGACGTCGAGCGCACCCGGTTCCGGAACCATCGCGTCGCGCACGTGCTGCGTCGCCGACCTCATGGGTAGATGCCCCGCGCCTTGAGCGCTGCGGCGACCTCGTTGATCCCTGCGACGAGCGCCGACTGTCGTAACGAAATGCCCTTCTCCTCGGAGAGGTTCCACACGCGGTCGAATGCATCGGCGAGCTTCTCCGCGAGACGCGCCCGGATTTCGTCGCGCGTCCAGAACAGCCGCCCGAGGTCCTGGACCCATTCGAAGTACGACACGGTCACGCCGCCCGCATTCGTCAGCACGTCCGGCAGGACGAGAATGCCGCGCTCGGCGAGGATCGCGTCGGCCTCGATGGTCGTCGGACCGTTCGCCCCCTCCACCACGAGCTTCGTGTCGATGCGCGGCGCGTTCTCCGCGGTGAGCTGACCCTCGAGCGCTGCGAGCACGAGAACGTCGCACGGCAACTCGAGCAACTCCAGGTTCGAGACGTGACGCACGTCGGGATAGCCCTCGAGGGTCGCGTGGTCTGCAACCCAGGCGCGCACCGACTCGAGGTCGAGATCGCTCTCCGAATAGATCCCGCCGGAGATGTCCGAGACGCCGAGCACGGTCGCGCCTTTCGAGACGAGCTCCTGGGCGGCGATCCCACCGACGTTGCCGAAGCCCTGCACCACGCAGCGTTGCTCGGCGAGGTTCCACCCGAGCCGCTGGCAGGCGCGCTCGATCACCATCACGACCCCGGCGCCGGTGGCCTCGTGCCGAAAGAGCGAGCCGCCGAGCGAGATCGGCTTCCCGGTGACGATCTCCGGAACGGCGTGGCCAACCTGCATCGAGTACGTGTCCATGATCCAGGCCATCGTCTGCTCGTTCGTCGCCATGTCCGGCGCAGGGATGTCCTCCTGCGGCCCGATCACGCCGCGCAACTCACTCGTGTAACGCCTCGTCAGCCGTTCGAGCTCACGAATTGAAAGCTCGCGCGGGTTGCAGCGAACGCCGCCCTTCGCACCGCCATAAGGCAATCGCAGCAGCGCGCATTTCCAGGTCATCCAGACGGCGAGCGCGGCGCACTCGCCCATCGTCACGTGCGGGTCGTAACGGATCCCACCCTTGGTCGGCCCGAGCACACTCGAGTGCTGCACGCGATAGGCAGGAAAAACGTCGACGTGCCCCTCGTCCCGCCGAATCGGAACAGTGACCATGACAGCCCGCTCGGGGTAACGAAGCCGCTCAGCAATCGACTCGTTGACCTCAGCGTAAGGAAGCGCAAGCTCGAACTGCTGAAGCGCAGTCCGAAAAAGCGGCGTATCCCATTCCAACCGCCCTTCCTCGGCGGCAAGCGTCTCAACCTCAGCCACAAGCCAAGTCTAGGTTTCCAGCTTTCCATCCGCCGCAAGGACGGGCTTTGCCCGTCTTTGCCGACCACGCAGCGACTCGAAACGCGAACGACGCGAGATCATCATGGCTCGCGAAGCGAGCCGGATCTCGCGTCGGAGTGCCGGGGGCGGGACTCGAACCCGCACGCCCCGCGAGGGGACACCCGATTTTAAGTCGGGCGCGTATCACCAGTTTCGCCACCCCGGCCGGCTCAGAATAGCGTCGTGTCTCCGCGCTATTCGCCGGCGGAGAACTTGTAGCTCGAAGGGATGGTTTTCGGGGCCTTGCCAACCACGATGGCGATCTCCTGGTGAGCCTTCAGGATCAAGTCTCCAGGATTGCCCGTCTGAGGCTTTCCGTTCACGTACCACTTGAGCCCGTCGCAATAAGCGCCCAAACAGCGCGAGTTCAGAAACACGCCCCACTCGGCGACCAATTGCCCGAGTGTGAATTCGTCGTTGGCTTTCGGTGACTCGATGTGAATCACCCCGCGGGTGTCGTGGGTGTGCAACTCCGTCAGATAATTGGCACCCGGGTTGATCCCGATCTCTGCGGGGACATTGACCCGCTCTCCGTTGGCGAACAGGTCCAGGTGCGCATGGATGTGCGTCGCGGTGCCCTCGGCGGTGAGCGGCTGGAGATCGAGGGGTAGCAGACGGTCGGCGAGGAAGCGGTACTCGGGCGCCCAGGGCGCCTTGGTCTTCCGGATCCCCGGCAGCGCGTTGTAGTTCGTCGCGGTTGTCTTCGTCTGCGGCCCGCTGCTGCCGTCGTCGCGCGTGAGGACGACACCGAGGACCACGGCTGCGATCAGCGCCGCGACGAGGGCTCCACCCCCCGCATAGAGCCAGGGCGAGCGCCGTGGCCCTGTCGAGCCTTTCCGAGGATCGCGTCGCTGTGGCGCCTGGACGCGCCGCGGGGGCGGAGGAGTGCGGACCTTCTTGGCCACGGCGGCGCAAGGGTACCCATCGTCGTCCCGGGGGGACGGAAGTACGCAACGTGCGCGTTTTTTCCGAGACGAGGGCTCTTGACTAGGGCAGCGCCGGCAGAATAAGCTCCTCAAGCCGAAGCCGATGAACCCTCGGGTTCGCCGGCTTCGGCGTTTTTTGTGGACCCGGCTGGTTTCACGGATACTGGGAGCTCGAAGCGTGTTCCCAACTAGAAGCTGGAGGTCCCGATGGGACTACTCGACAAGCTGCTCGGCCGCACCAAAAAGGCGGCCGGGGACATGATGGGCGACTCTTCGATGCGTCGTGAAGGCGCTGCGCAAGAGCGGCAGGGCGCCGCCGAGGACCGTGCCGCCCAGCACGAGGATATGGCACAGGAACAGCGGAACCAGGCCGCAGAAGCCCGCGCAGACCGCGAGCACACCTAGATCACCCGGGGTGGGGGCGGCGGTGGGCCGCCCCGACCGTTCCGTCCGATCCCCTCCCTATCGTTAGCGGGCTCGGATGGCAATTGCACTTCTATTCATAGGACTCGTCCTTGGTGCCGCAGTGGCCTGGATCGTCGGGCGCGCGCGCATGGGCACCGACGTGGCCCGGCTTGAGTCAGCGCTCGAACACGAACGCTCGGTGGGAGCGGAAAAGGTCGCCGTGCTCATCGAGGCACGAGAGGAACTGTCGACGCAGCTTCGCTCGATGTGCGCGGAGGCGCTAAGGGGAAACAATGAGCAGTTCATCGAGCTTGCGAAGGCGCAGTTCGAGCAGCTTCAGCTCGGCGCCAAGCACGATCTCGATTCGCGGCAGAAAGCAGTGGAGAACCTCGTCGGGCCGATCAAGGAATCCTTGGAGAGGGTCGGCGGTGAGGTAAAGACGCTCGAGAAATCCCGCCGTCAGGACGTCGGATTGCTGACCGCTCAGTTGAAGACCGTTGCCGACACGAACGAAAGGCTGCGGATGGAGACGGGCAGCCTAGTAACAGCTCTGCGTGCTCCGTCAGTTCACGGGCGTTGGGGCGAGATGCAGCTCAAGAACACTGTCGAGTCAGCGGGGATGCTCGCGTACTGTGACTTCGTGGCCCAGTTGACCGGCCAGGGAGACGAAGATCGAATTCTTCGCCCTGACCTCGTCGTCCGCTTGCCAGGCGGCCGCACAGTCGTGGTCGACGCCAAGACCCCGATCCAGGCGCTTCTCGATGCCGCTCAGACCAACGACGAAGAAGTACGTGCACAGCGCCTCGCCGACTTCG
Organism: Actinomycetota bacterium; assembly: GCA_013816245.1. GTDB lineage: Bacteria > Actinomycetota > Thermoleophilia > Gaiellales > Gaiellaceae > 3-1-20CM-4-69-9. The sequence continues at coordinate 6,195 of JACDEU010000021.1, forward strand.
TTCGCAATGTCCGCGATCACATGGCCGCGTTGAAGGCCAAGTCGTACTGGAAGCAATTCGAGTCGGCGCCCGATTTCGTTGTCATGTTCTTGCCAGGCGAGAGCTTCTTCCGGGCTGCACTCGAGCAAGACCCGAGCTTGCTTGAACAGCACGCGAGCTCGGGCATCGTTCTGGCCAGCCCGGCGACGCTGATCACCATGCTGCGTACAATCGCGGTCAGCTGGCGGGAGGAGCAAATTGCGGAAAGTGCCCGGGCCGTGAGCGACCTTGGCCGGGAGCTCTATGAGCGACTCGCGACAATGGCGGAGCACTTCGTGACGCTCGGAAAGAGGCTTGACGGCTCAGTCCAGGCGTACAACCAAACCGTCGGCTCTTTCGAGCGTCGCGTGCTCGTCTCTGCCCGGAAGTTCCCTGAGCACGGTCTGAGGACGAACAAGGAAATCCCCGAAGTCGTACCGGTAGACAAGGCCACCCAGCCGCCGCAGACGATCGAGCTTCCCGCTCGGGATCTCGACGCTCTGCCGTCAGCGGCTGACGCGAACGCCGCTTAATCTAGAAGCGCAACAGAGCGCCGATGCCCTCGACGGGAGCAAGATCCTCGTGGTGCCGGATCGCCCACACCGCGCCGCCGTGCGCGAGTGTCTGGCGCACGGCGAGGTCGAGCCCCGCGTCGGTCGCTTCGAGCCGGGTCCCATCGAGCGGGCAACTGCCTTCCGAGATCGCGGCGCGGCCGCATGCGGAACAACGGAACGCCGGGCGATCCGCGCCCCGCTGGAAGAGCAGCAGCTCCACACGTGCGTCCGATGCGGCTTCGAGCGTCTGCTCCCAGCCGGATGCGGCCCGGCCGTTCCGGCCCGCTTCCTCACGCCAGCGCTCGATCGCTTCCGACTCGTTCTTGGCCTCCGCTTCCGCGAGGACAGGCTTGACGACCTCGAGCAACTCGGCCGGGGTTGCGTGGGACTTTGCCGGCGTCCAGCCGACGAGCGATGCGCGCGCTTCGGCCGAGAGCGCGTCGAGGAACTCGGACCGCATGTCGTCCGAGCAGACGAGGACGATCTTCGGTGCCTGCAGCTGCCGTCGGCTCCGGTCCAGCTCCTCGGCCACGCCCTTTAAATGCTCGTGCACGAGCTTCTCGATATGCCGCTGATATCTCGCCTGCGACCAGCCGCCCTGATCGTGCTGACCCGGTGTCTCGTCGAAATGCTCCGCGATCTCCTCCAGCCGCCCGCCGCGCAGCCGGTAGAGCTGGCCCTCCTCGCGACCGACGACGGCCACGATCGTCCCGTCCGCGCGGCCGATCAGCGGCGCGAGCGGCGCAAGGTAGAAGTCGCGTCCGACCTTCGCGTAGTCCTCGACCGGCGCCGGCAGGGCGAGCGTCCTCCAGGAGTTGTCGAGCCTCGCCGAAAAGACGGCGAGCCCCTGAGACCCGTCACGCTCGAAGTCCTCGTCGAACCACTGCGCGATTCGTTCGAAGTCCGCCTTCAAGCTCATGCGCTGCTCGTGGGTCAGGTCGGTCCGGTCTGTCTTGTCTGCCGCATTCAGCATGGAGTTCATGCGGGTCTGCGCGTCGCCCGCGGTAGGGACATCGGAAGGGTCGAGGTTCAGGTAGAGGCTGATCGCGCAGCCCTTCTCCGCCCGAAAGCTCGCCAGCTCCCGGAGAAGCGACCAGGTCACCGTTCCAGCCATCGCCCGCCCCTTGCCTACCATCGACGCGGCGATTCTAAGCATCCGACGGGTGTCCGGGCGCCGGCCCGCCGGAAGGTTCAGCCGACCAAAATCGTTTAATACAGAGAAAGAGGGAACCACCTTTGGAGGACCATGACTGACAACGACATCCGCGAGATGATCATCATCGGAGGGGGCCCGGCCGGGTATACCGCCGCCCTTTACGCTGCCCGCGCGAACCTGAAGCCGCTCGCGATCGAGGGCTTCAATTGGGGCGGCCAGTTGATGATCACGAGCGACGTGGAGAACTACCCCGGTTACGCCGACGGCGTGATGGGGCCGGAGATGATGCAGGAGTTCCGCCGCCAAGCCGAGCGGTTCGGCACCGACTTCATCACGGACGACGTGACCAGGGTCGATTTCTCGGCGCGCCCCCAGCGCGTGTGGGTCGGCGACGACGAGTACCGCACCGAGACGGTGATCGTCGCGACCGGCGCCACCGCGCGCCAGCTCGGCCTCGAGTCGGAGCGAAAGCTCCAGGGCCGCGGCGTCTCGTATTGCGCGACGTGTGACGCAGCCTTCTTCCCCGACAAACACGTCGTGGTGGTCGGCGGCGGAGACTCGGCGATGGAGGAGGCGACGTTCCTCGCCCGCTTCGCAGCGAAGGTGACGATCGTGCACCGGCGCGCCGAGTTCCGCGCCTCACAGATCATGATCGACCGTGCGCACGCGAACGACAAGATCGAGTGGGTCACGAATGCGGTGGTCGACGAGGTGCTTGGAGACGAGCGTGTCACCGGCGTCCGTCTCCGCGACATCACCACCGACGAGACGTGGGAGCTCGAGGCCGACGGCGTGTTCGCAGCGATCGGGCATGACCCGAACACGAGTCTCTTCCTCGACCAGCTCGACCACGACGAAGCCGGCTACCTGATCACGAAGGCGGGCTCGACGGAAACGAACGTGCAGGGTGTCTTCGCGGTCGGCGACGTGCAGGACCATGTCTACCGCCAGGCAGTCACGGCTGCCGGGTCAGGCTGCATGGGCGCCCTGGACGCCGAGCGCTACCTTGCTGCGCGCGAAGGCCATCTGATGGCCGCCGAAGCCGCACCGCGGTCGTAGTGCCCCTGCGCTAGCCGATACCCAAGCTAGCCTCGGGGCGTGGCCGAGTGGATCGACCTGATCGATCCATCCCCGGAAGAGCTCCGCGAGAAGCTGCCGAGGGAGATCCACGAGTCCGCGCTCGAGCTCCTGCTGAGGCCGGCGACACACGAGGACGAGCCGCGGCCGACTCTGCGCGGTCACGGCGAGTACATCTTCGGCGTCTTCCTCGTCGCGGTTTCTCTTCCGGAAGAGAAACGGGTCTTCTACCAGGAGGTCGACGTCGTCGTCACCCACGAGCTGCTGATCTCCGTCAGCAAGACACTCTCGGGAGAGGAGCCGTACGACCCCCGCCCGGCTCGCGAGTCGTGCCGTCCGGACGACAGCGCGGGAATGATGCTCTACCGGCTCATCGACGACATCGCAGAGCGCTACCTCGACCTGGTCGACTCGCTCGACGAGGAGATCGACCAGCTCGAAGACATTGTCGAGACCGCGCCGGTCACGCAAACCCGCAGCCGTCTCAGCGAGCTGCGGCACGACCTGTTGCACATCCGGCGCACGCTTGCTCCGACGCGCGATGCGATCCGGCGGGTTGTCGACAACGTCATCGAGGTCGACACCGGCGAAGAGGTCTTCCCGCATGAGGTCGAGGTCGCATTCAACAGCGTCTACGACAAACTGCTGCGCGCCTTCGACGGGCTCGAGCTGTCGCGCGACCTCCTCGCAAGCGTCCGCGACTACCTGCAGACGAAGATCGGCAACGACCAGAACGAGGTCATGAAGAAGCTGACGGTGATCGCGTCGGTCCTGCTGCTCCCAACGTTCATCGTCGGCCTCTACGGGCAGAACTTCCAGCACCATTTCCCCGAGCTCGGCTGGCAGTGGGGCTACGCCTTCTCGTGGGCCCTGATCGTCGTCACGACCGCCGGACAGCTCTGGTTCTTCCGCAGGAGCAAGTGGATCTAGAGCTACTTTTGAGAGGTGCCGTACTTCATCTGTCCGAACTGCAAGAACCGCTCGATCGACCATGACCGGCTCCAGGAGATCGACAACGTGCCGGTCGCCTGCGAGCGCTGCGGCTTCGGCTTTCTGTTCGAGCTGATGGACGACTACTACCCCGCGCCGAACACGGGGCTCGTCGTCTGCGACAAGGACGGCCGGATCATCGCGAGCGGACGGGGCGTCTTCGAGCTCTCCGGGTTCCGGGAGGAGGAGCTGCTCGGCACGGACGTCGTCACGAGGTTCGGGCTCGATGGATTCGACGGGGAGCAGAACCCGGCGGCTCTCGCGCTCGAGTGGGGCGTCCGGCGGCTCGGCGAGAAGCTCGAGCTACGAACTCGGGCGGGTCAACAGAAGGCTGTTACAGGCGACTTCTTCCCCGCCTACGATGCCGACGGCGGACTGCTGGTCGCGCTCACACCGCGCAGCTGACGTAGACCACCGTCACGTAGGAGAACTCGAAGGATCCTCCGAGCCGCTCTGCGAGGGCGCGCAGCTGAACATCGAGCCGACGCCGGGCATCGGCCGACGCAGCGGCGACGAAGCTGACCGAGGCGATTCGCTCCGCGAGGGCGTCCGCGTCGAGCTGCTGCGAAAACGCGAAGCGCTGCTCCTCGGGTGGGCCGAAAAGTGGGCTCTCCTCGAGGGCGAGTGGCCACTGCTCGGGCGGCGGACGGTCAGAAGGAACGAACGGTGCGATCAGGTCGCTGATCTCCTGGTGCAGCGGAGCCTCCTGGTCACGGGAGTTCCAGGCAAGCGCGACGGTCTCGCCGCGACGCAGCACGCGGTGGAGCTCGGGAATCGCCTTGTCGTGCCGGAACCAGTGGAACGCCTGGCCGACGGTGATCGCATCCACGCTGTCGTCACCGAGGGGGAGGGCCTCGGCGGAGCCGCGAAGCGCCATCGCCGACGGCACGGCACGTTCCAGCTCGGCTCGCATGGCGTCGCCCGGCTCGACCGCGATAACTCGAGCGCCGGTGGGGAGCAATGCGCGCGTCAGCTTGCCGGTGCCGGCGCCGAGGTCGAGGACGGTTCGTCCCGGTCGAAGATCGAGTCGCTCTGCGATCCAGTCGACCGCTTCCGCGGGGTACTCGGGACGGGCGCGCTCGTACACGTCGGCCACGAGCTCGAAGCTCCGTGAGTCCGGATGCTGAAGCTCAGACACGCGACGACGGACAGAGGTCGTTCAGGGCGCACTCCTCGCAGCGCGGCATGCGTGCCAGGCACACCCGGCGGCCGTGCCAGATCAGCAGGTGTGGAAACCGGCCCCAATCCTCGCGTGGCACGATCTTGATCAGGTCGCGCTCGATCTTCACCGGATCTTCTTGCTTCGTGAGGCCCAGTCGCTGCGACAGGCGGCGCACGTGCGTGTCCACGACGATTCCCTGCGGCTCGCCGAGCTCGGCGGCAACGACGTTCGCGGTCTTGCGCGCGACGCCCGGCAGGCGGACGAGCTCCTCGAGCCGCCGCGGCACCTCACCATCGAACTCGGTGAGCAGAAGCGCCATCGTGCCGCGGATCGACTTCGCCTTCTGCCGAAAGAATCCGGTCGCAAAGATGTCGCGCTCCAGCTCCTCGGGCGGCACCGCGAGGTAGTCCTCGGGCTTGCGGTACTTGACGAAGAGCTTCTCGGTCACACGGTTGACGTTCACGTCGGTCGTCTGCGCGGAGAGCATCACCGCAACAAGGAGCTCGAGGGGCGACCGGGATTTGAGCGCGATCGTCGCGTCCGGGTGTGCCGCCGCGAGGCGCTCGATGATGTCACGGATCCGGGCACGCTTGGAACCGACGCGGCGCCGCGCCTCCTTGACGAAGCTGCGCATGCTCAGACCGTAGCGAGTGCGTGTTCTTCGTAGCTCGCCCCGCGGAGGCGCGGGCCCGCGCAGATGACGTCGAGCGCCGGACAGCCGGCGCAGATGTACTCGCTCGGCGTCGGCCGGAACTCGCCCGCGTTGATCTTTGCGATCGCCTCGCTCAGCTCTGCTTCGAGCTCGGCGATCTGCTCGGTGCGGAAGACGGTCGAGACGACGGCGTCCGAGCGCTCGAGGAAGTGGTACACGACCTCAACCTCCTGGGCTCCCGCGCGGAAGCAAGCGAGCGCGTAGACGAGCCGTTGCAGCCGGTAGTCGTGCTCGACGATCTCTTCGGGCGTCCCCTCGGCGAGCGAGTTCGTCTTGTAGTCGAGGACGATCGCCTGCTCGCCTTCAAGCTGCAGCATGTCGAGGCGGCCGCGGAGGAGCACGCCGTCGTGCTCGAACGCGAACGGCCGCTCCGGGCGCGCGCTCGGCAGCGTGGCCACGCGGCGCGCGAGCTCGGATTCGCAGTACGACTGCACGAATCCGGCGATTCGCTCGAGCTCCTCGTCGCTGGCCTTGGGATACCAGCCGCGAACGAGGCCGGTCAGGTCTTCGGGAGGCAGCGGTTGCTCCAGGTTCACGAGCTCGAGCAACCGGTGTACCGCGTCCCCGATCTCAGTGGCGGCCAGTCCGGTCGTGCCGGGAACCGCGAGCCGCTCGTCCGTCGGGCGCATCCCCACGACACGCTCTGCGTAGTAGCGGTACGAGCAGCGGTCGAAGAGCGCGAGTGCGCTGAACGAGAGACGCCGAACTCTGTGCAGCGGCGGCGCCGGCACTTCGGGAAGCGGCGGCAGAGCGGGAACCATCGGCGGCAGCGCGCCGCCGCCTCCGCCTTCGAACAACGCGAGCTGACCTTCTTCCGCCGGCAACCCCACGCTCGGCGCGGCTTCCTCGGTGTGGCGGTCGACTCGCAAGATCACGCGCGCGCCTTCGCGCTCGAGCTCCACCGGATCGCGATCGGCTTCGATCTCCCCTCTGGCGTCGAGGCGACCGAGCACCCAGCCGATCGGCGTCGTCTCATCCGATGTGCGAGTGGGGTCGATCGAGCCGGAGACGATCAGCCGGTCGATCGCCCGGGTCATCGCGACGTAATAGAGGCGCAGACGCTCGGCGCGTTCCTCCTCTTTCCGCGCTTCCTGCACAGCGTCGTAGGCATACGCGCCGCGCGGCTTGCTCGTAATCGGGTCGGCGACCCGGAAACCGAAGCGTCCGTCGGAGAGCGCGAGGATCTCGTGCGACGAAGGCGGGGCCTTGTCGCGGCCGGCGTCGGCAACGACGACGACCTTGAACTCGAGCCCCTTCGCAGCGTGGATCGTCAGCAGCCGCACGGCGTCGGCGCCTTCTTCCTCGGCCACTGCCTCGAGCTCGCGTGCACCGACCGACTCCTGGTCGCGCACGAAACGAACAAAGCCCTCGACGTCGGGTCCACGCAGCTCTTCGTACGACCGCGCGAGGCGGGCGAGCTTGCGGAGGTTCGCGTAGCGCCTTCGGCCGTCCCAGCGCGCGAGCACGGCCAGGTCGTAATCGTGCTCCGCGACGATGCGCTCGCACAACCGCTCCAGCGAGAGCCGTGAGAGCGCTGCCGTCAGCCGGTCGTAGCGCTGGCGAAAGGCGCGCAGGAGCTGCACGTCGCGGTCAGCCAGCGTGTCGGGCAATTCACGCTCGAGAGCGACGAAAAGTGGGCGCTTCGGTGCGGCTCGTCGCAGGAGGGCAAGCGCGTCGTTGGAAACCCCGACGAGCGGGGAGGCAAGAACGCTGACGAGTGCCTCGTCGTCGTAGCGGTTCCGCAAGAGACGCAGGTAGGCGAGCAGGTCGACGACCTGCTGCTGGCCGAAGTACCCCCTCCCCGTGCCGCGGTACGTCGGCACGCCGAGCGCGCGCAGCTCCTCTTCGTACCACTCGGCGTCGGTTCCGGCGGCGAACAGGAGCACGATCTCGCCCGCCGCGGCGTCGCCGGCGTCGATCAGCTCGCGAATGCGCCGCGCGATCGCACGCGCCTCGCCGCGCCGCCAGTGCACGTCGGTGCCGGAGTAGGTCGACTTGTCGGTGACGAGGAGCTCTACGGGGGCGCCGAACACCGGATCCGGGAACTCGCCCGACGCGGCAAGCGGTTGGAACTCGTCGCCGAAGTCGGCACCGAACAGATGGTTGACGACTGCGAGCACCTCCGGCCGGGACCGATAGTTCATGGTCAGTGGCAGCACGCCCTCGCGCGCCTGCGCGCGACGCTCGCGGAAGACCTGCACATCGGCATGCCGGAAGCCGTAGATCGACTGGAACTCGTCGCCGACAAAGAAGCGCTCGTGATCCGCAGGCCCGCTGGAAAGCAGGTCGATCAATTCGCACTGGAGGCGGTTCGTGTCCTGGAACTCGTCGACCATGATCGACCGGAAGCGCAGCTGCTCTCGTTCGCGGATCGCCTCGTCGTCGCGCAGGAGGTCACGCGCGCGCAACTGGAGATCCTCGAAGTCGAGCGCGGACTCGCGGTCCTTGCCCTCCTGGTAGGCGGCGGCGAACCCGTTTAGCAGCTCCTGGAGGAGATCGCGGTCGGCGGCGGCGAGCTCGTCGAGCGCGGCCTGTTCCACGAGCTTGCGCGCCTCTTCGTAGGAGGCGGCGCGCTCACCGCGCAGGCGAAGGTCGCCCAGATCGAAGATCCGGTCGGCACGTGCGTCGGGGTCGAGATACGCGACGGCCTGCCGCGCTGTGTCGCGGTGCGCATCGCCGGACCCTTCGTCGTCTGCGAGGCAACGCGCGGCCTCGCGAAACTCGTCGACTCGCCCGCTGAGACTCGGGCGTTCGCCCAGCTCGAGCACGAGCTCACGGCCCGCTGACCTGAGCGTCTCGTAGACCCCGGTCAGCATGCGCCGCAAACCGTCAGTTCCGTACACGGCGAGGAGTCGCAGCCGAGCCGGATCGTCCGCCGCGCAAAAGGCAGTCAACGCTTCGGCGAACGCCTCGCTGCGGAGCACGCGGCCCTGGCTCTCGTCGAGCACGCGGAAGCGCGGATCGACGCCTGCAGCGAACGGATGTGATCGCAGCAACCTGTGACAGAAGCCGTGAATGGTGGAGATCCACGCACCGTCGAGCTCGCGCGCAAGGTCATGGCGTCCACGCTCGACGAGCCCCGCGCGGATCCGGCTCCGCAGCTCGCCTGCCGCCTTCTCCGTGTAGGTGATCACGAGGATCGACTCGACGTCGACGCCTTCCTTGCAGACTGCTCGTGCGAAACGCTCGACGAGAACCTTCGTCTTGCCCGTGCCTGCGCCGGCGGAGACGAACACGAGGCCCCGCGCGTCGACCGCCTTTCTCTGTTCGGCGTTTAGGTTCGGTGGCGCCTTGCTCATCTTTGTCTCCCGAGCGAAGCGAAGGGACTAATCTCCACCCGCGGAAAATGCGCAGCATTTGCGGAAATCATGCTCTTCTCACGCGGCACATCGACCAGAGCTCACACCACGTCGGGCAGTCTCCGCTCTTCGGGTCGTGCTTGACATCGCCCTTCCGCATTCGCTCGACGATGTCGACGGCGAGCTCGCGCGCGCGCTCGACCTGGCCCCAGAAAGCGTCTTCATCGAGGTAGTCGTTCTTCGCAAACCCGGGGATGCCGTCATCCCGCGCCTCAGCACGCAGTAGACCTCGTGCCTTCCGCTCGCCCGACAGCGGCCGGTAGAGCCCGCCGAGCGGCTCGATTCCGACGAGATCGCGGAGCACGAGCATGTACAGCGGGATCTGGAGCTTCTTCTCCTGCTCGATCTGTACGGCCGAGTGCGCGTACTTGCCCGCCTTGTAGTCCTGCACGATGCCGCGCGCGCTGAACGGGTCGACGTCAATGCGGTCGATCTTCCCGGAAAGCGTCATCCCTGGAGCCAGCTCGAGCCCACGTTGAAGCTCGGGCGCCGAGCGCTCGGAACCGAACAGCACCTCGAAGCGGCGGGGCTGCAGCGGCATGTCTGAAGCGGCCTCCTCGCGGACGAAGGCCTCGAGGTCGCGCCACAGGCCATGTCGAAGCTCGCGCCGCTCCAGCTCGGTCAGCTCGAGCCGCACACCCTTCGCGACGGCGTCGTCGAGGCACCGCGAGAGGAAGGCGACGGCATCCTCGACGCGGTCGGGCTCGACGCAATCGGTGCCGAGCTCCTTCGGCAATCCGGAGTAGAAGCGATAGAGAACCTGGTGGGCGATCGAGCCGCGCAAGCGGGCATCGGCCACTCCATCAATGCTCTTCGGATCGATCAACCGGTCGAAGAACCAGATCGACGAGCACTCGGCGAACCGTTCGAGCTCCGTCACGCCGAACGTCGTCTTGGCGGCGAGCTCAGCGAGAACCTTTGGATGGGTCAGCCGCGTGGGTCGATCGAAAGCGCGTAGCGCGCGGGCGAGCCGCCGCTCCCAGCCGTTCGCCGTCGCGATTGCGTCCGCCGCCGTTGCGTCATCGGCGGCTCGCATTGCCACGGAGCGAAGGCGCTCGCGCTCGGTGGGTGCATCCTCCAGCGGCCACGTCAGATCGGAGAGGGGACGACGGCGCGTCCAGCGCACGACGTCGTCCTTCGGGAAGACGGCCTGCACCTCGTCCCAGAACGGGCTCGGCTCGCGCGGACTGCCTTCGTCGGTGGCCGCTTCGCGGACGAGGTACAGGCGCCGGCTCGCGCGCGTGCAGGCGGCGTAAAACAGGTACCGGTCGCGCGCGACCTGATCGGGTCGGGTCAGTCGCGCTCGCGAGCGCTCGTCGAGATCGCGGCGCGCGTCGTCGCCGAGAAACGGTGACTCGTGCCCGCGTCGCGGCAGGCTTCCCTCTTCGAGCCCGAGCACGAACACGATCTCGAAGCGGCGCGTTCGTGCACGCAGCAAGTCGATCACAGCGATCCGTCCGGCCTCGCCCGGCGAAGAGCGGCGGACCTCCGCGCGCTCGAGTGCGGCGACGACCTCCTCGGCCGACAGCGAGCCGTCGAGCGCGCTCCAACCGCGTAGCTCACCGGCGAGGCGCATCACCGACTCGTGCGCGCGAATGTCCTGTCGCGAGAGCTCGCCGACGGGCGGCGCCTCCAGGCCGTAGGCAGAGCGGAGCATGAACTTGGCGAGGTCTGCAACTGCATCGAGCGGCGTCGGCGCGCCGCGAAGCGCCTCGAGAACCGGTAGCGACTGACCGTCGCGGAGGCGCATCGTTTCCTCCTCCACGCGTTCCGGCGTTTGCACGGCGCGTCCGCGAAGGCGGCCCTCGAGAAAGTCGATATTCTGGCGCGTGAGGCCCGAATACGGCGAACGCAGGAACGAGTAGAGGTCGGCCCGCCCACCTCCGAGCCAGGCGAAACGCAGCAGGCTCAGGAGTGCCTGGCCGTAGGGCGTCTTGTCGAAGCGGGCGTACGCCTCGAGTGCATAGGGAACGCCGAGCGTTCCGAGCGCGGTCTCGAGTGGCGCCTGCCACCGTTCAAGCGAGGGACAGATGAGGCCGATCTGCTCGGGCTCGACACCTGATCGAAGCAGCGACAGCAGCTCTTCACCGACGAGCTCGAGCGCGCCGCGCTTGCCGGCGCTCTCGAAGAACCTGACGGCCCCGTCGATCGGCGGCGTTTCCAGCAAGGCCTCGGCGAAGAGCGTGCGCTCCAGATACGAGAGGGCTGGCTCGGCGACCTCGTGGAACGCGGGCGGGAGCTCTTCGATCCGTCCGTCCGCCAGCCCGCTCAAGTCGTCCATCGTGCGACGAAGCGATGCGAACGCGGTGCGTCCCGGCTCGTACGGCATCGACACCGTTACCTCACTGCGTCCCGCGAGAGCCTGGAGGAGCGCCCACTCGGCTCCGGTCAGATCCTCGAAGCCGTAGGCGAAGACCGGCTCACCGCCCCAGGCTTCGAGTTGGCCGGCAACCCGGTCTGCGGCGTGCCGCCGCAGCAGGTCGCGGTCCCAGAAGTTCAGCCGGTCTAGCTCGGCGCGATACGCGGCGTACAGCCCGGCGAGCTCGCCGTCGAGGTCGTTCGGGTCGAGCAGGCCCGACTCGAGCTCGCCCACCGTCGAGAGCAACGCGTCTGCGAAGCCGCCGAAGCGAGCCGACCGGCCGAGGCCGTTCAGCGACTGGCCGGCGAGCGCACGGCGGACGATCAGCGCCTGCTGCGCCTCGGTCGCGACCTGGCGGCTGTCGCCGCCGTTACGGGCGATGCGCTTGAAGAGATCGTCGAACGTGACGATCGAGCCACCGAGGAGGGCAGGCTGGATCTCGAGCAGCTCGCGCTCGCGCTCTTCGACGTCCGACCGGTTCGGCACGATGAGATACGGCTCCTGAGGGAGCACGTCGAGGTATCGGCGGAGCAGGAGCGCCACCTTCCCGGCATTCGCCGGGCCGGTGATGAGGTTCAGACCCAACTGACCTACTCTAGTCGGGCGGTCAGACGACCCTGCTTGGGGCGAACGCTAGTAGCGGGAAAGCAGTCAGGCCGCGGCGTTCTTCGGCCGGCGGCCGCGCCTCGCGACGGCCTGGCCCGGCATCTTGCCGGCGCAGGCGTCGCAGAGATCCGCCTGCTTCGAGCCACGACGTGCATCGGTGAAATTGATGCGCATGACGGCGCCTTTTGCCTCCTCGACTTCGCTCCCGCAATCGTCACAGACGAGTCTCGTTACGCGTGCCACTCAATTCCTCCCTCGAAGCCGATTTCGACAGCGCCGACCTTACCGGAAAGATCCGCGAATTAGGCGGCCGTTCGTCCCTGCTTAATTCGCCACGAACGGAGCAGGCTCAAAAGAGCCTGTTCCTCGAGGTCGAGCCCTAAATCGCGCGCACCCACGACGCGCAAATGCCGCGGCCGAAAATCCTCGATCGTCGTACCGTCGAGATACTGGTCGATGACCGCCGGACTGACGTACGAAGCGCGCGCAACGGCGGGTGTGTTGCCGAGCTGCTCCCCCACCCTGCGCATGGCAGCGGCAACCGCGCGCTTCGCCTCGGTGTCGGTCTCCGACGGCCCGTGTTCCGCCAGACCGATCGCCGCAAGCAACGTGCCGCCCCAGGTCCGGAAGTCCTTCGCGGTGAAGTCGTCGCCGAGATTCGAGCGTACGTATTCGTTGAGCTTTGCCCCGGTGAGCGCATACCGCCCGCTGTCCCACTCGTATCGGAAGAGACGGGCGCCGCGCGGTAGCGCGAGTAGTTCCTTGATCGCGTCGGCCAGCTCCGAGTCGACGACGGTCGTGCGAATCACGGACCGATGCTTGCCACGGAAGTGAAACGCGATGCAGTGGCCGCGCACGCTCACGTGGTTCTTGCGAAGGGTCGTGATCCCGAACGTCTTCGACTCCTTTGCGTAGCGCTCGGTGCCGACACGAAACCAGCCATGGTTGATCAGCCGCGTCGCGATCGCCGACACCCGTTCGCGGTCGAGGAGGTCGTTGTCCATGTGCTCGGCCATCGCGTCGCGCAGGTCGGGAAGGCGTTCGGCGAAGCGGATCAGCTTGTCGAACTTCTCCTGTTCGCGCTGGGCACGGAAACTCTGGTGATACAGGTACTGCTTCCTCCCCGCTCTGTCCACACCGGTGGCTTGCAGCTTCGCCGACGCGCTGGCGGAGATCCAGACGTCCTTCCACGCGGGCGGAATCACGAGCGACTTGATCCGCTCGAGCTTGTCCTCGTCCGTGATCCGGTTCCCGCGCGCGTCGACGTAGCGGAACCGCCCGCGTGAGCCTTCTCTCCTCCAACCGCCTTTTCTAGGCATCGTCCACCGCTAGTGTCCGCACCCGTGCACGCCAAAACGATCGTGGTGCTGGAGGGGGACGAAACCGGGCAGGAGTTGCTCGAGGAGGGTCTTCGCGTCCTGGCTCCCGAGGTCACCGGCCTCGACCTGGAATTTCCCCGGTTCGACCTCTCGCTGGAGTCTCGCCGTGCGAGCCAGAACCAGGTCGTGTACGAGTCCGCGCAGGCGATCCGCGAGCACGGGTTCGGGCTGAAGGCTGCGACGATCACGCCCGAGGAACGCGACGGCGTCGGCTCCCCGAACCGCATTCTCCGGGAGGAGATCGGCGGGAAGGTGATCGTGCGCACCGGCCGCCGGATTCCCGGGGTCGCACCGTTCGGCGGCGTGCACGCACCGATCTCGATCGTGCGCATGGCAGTCGGGGACGCCTACGGTGCAAAGGAGTGGCGGGAGGGTGAGGGCGACGATGAGGTCGCCTTCCGCACCGAACGAATCGAGCGCCACATCTGCCGCGCCGTTGCCGAGTTCTCGTTCCGCCAGGCCGAGCAGGCCGGCGCCAAGGTGTTCGGCGGCCCGAAGTACACCGTCAGCCCGACGTACGAGGGGATGCTGAAGGAAGAGATGGACGCAGCGGCGGAACGGCATCCGGACGTGCCGTACGAACCCCAACTGATCGATGCGACGTTTGCGCTGCTGATCTCGTCGACCGGGGACCCGCTCGTCATTCCCGCGCTGAACCGCGACGGCGACATCCTTTCCGACCTTGTGCTGCCGCTCTTCGGCTCGATCGCCGGATCGGAGTCGATGCTCGTCGCCTTCGAAGACGATTACGAGCCGCGCGCGCTGATGGCCGAAGCCGCGCACGGCACCGCGCCCTCTTTGCAAGGCAAGAATGTCGCGAACCCGATGGCGATGATCCTCGCCGGAGCGGCCTTGCTCGCCTACGGAGACGAACGGGCGCAGCAGGTTGGGCGGGCGATCCGCGAGGCCAGTCTCGAGGCAGTCGGCCAGGGGATCCGCACGGCCGACCTCAGCGGACACGCCGGCACGACCGAGTTCACCGACGAAGTGATCAGGCGAACGCGCTCGAAGCTCGAGGTGTGGGCGACGCTTTAGCCCAGCCGCCGGCTCGAAGAGCACCGACGGCGGTCGATCCTTAGAGCAGGAACGCGACGAGTGACACCACGAACCGTGCGCGGAGCTCGCCGAGGAGATCGACAAGCTTCGCATGTTGTCCATAATCGAGCCAGCTGGGAAGACGCATGGTTAGGCGCGCTGCTCCGTGGTCAGCTCGGCCGGGATCTCGAGCTTGTCGTCGTCCTTGTCACCCGAGATCGAGTCCTTGAACTCGCGCATCCCGCGACCCATCGACCGTCCCATCCCCCTCCTCCGGCCGCTGGCGTTCGGTAGATGACGAATGCCGCCGGACTCGCCTGATTCGCAAGGCGTCCCAACCCGGTTTGAAACAGGTCTTACGAGGCTGCTGCAGCGGCCTCGAGCGCACCGGCGCTCCAGGCCTCGAGGAACGCATGCGCCACGTCTGGGTCGAACTGAGTGCCGGCGCAGCGTTCGACCTCGTCGACCGCGGCGGCGATCGGGAGCGCGCGTCGATACGGCCGCATCGAAGTCATGGCGTCGAAAGCGTCGGCGACTGCGAGGACACGCGCCTCTTCGGGAATCTCCGTCCCGGAGAGCCCCGTCGGATAACCGCCTCCGTCCCAGCGCTCGTGGTGGTAGAGCACGTAGGGCAACGCCTCTTGCGCGGGCCAGATCGGCCCAATAAGCCTTGCGCCCGCAGCGGGATGCTTGCGGATCTCCGCGAGCTCGTCGGGCTCGAGTGGACCGCGCTTTCTGAGGATCGTCTCCGAGATCATCACCTTGCCGAGGTCGTGGAGCGGGCCCCCGAGTGCCAGTGTTCGAATCCGGCGATCGTCCCAGCCCATCCACACGGCGACTCGTGCGGCGAGCAGAGTGACACGGGTGCAGTGCGCCGCTGTCGCAGGGTCGCGCGCGGCGAGCGCTGAGGCGAGGGCAGTCAGCATCGGCCCGATGGAATTCCAGGCCACCGGGGTTTTCCCTTCAGGCGGCACTAACGCCAGATGCCGGTGATCGGCCTGGCAGCCGCGGAACGGCCGAGCGGCGGAAGACCGAGTGCCTGCTCCACGGTGCGCAATGCCCCGTAGTGATTCATGACGCCCGTGAACGCCGAGCCCGGACGCACGGCGGTGCCGACGGCAAGAGCGGGTGTGTGCCCGCCGCCGCGCAACCCCGTACTTCCTTCGTCGAACAGGACCAGGACTGCGGTGTCCGGCAGCCGCAGGAGCGGGGCGACGGTCCGCTTCAGCCACGCATCGCCGACTGCGACCGAGCAGTCGTGCATCGAGTGGCAGAGATCGGGGACGACGAGCGCGAAGTCGGGTAGGGCACTTGCTCGAAGATCTGTCGCGAGCCGTCCGAGTGGGACGATGTTCGCCCGCTTGGTCGGGCTCGCGGCGATGTCCTGGAAGTACGCGAACGGGTTGTGCTTCTTTACGTAACGCTGGTACGACCCACCGAGAAAGCCCGGAGAAGGCAGCCCGTCCGCGTAGGTCTTCCAGGTTTTGCCCGCGGCTTCGAGCGTGTCGGCGAGGCTCGGCGCCGCAACGATGCAGGTCGTGCAGTTGCTCGTGATCCCGTGGGTCGATCCAGAGACGAGAGCGAGATAGTTCGGGAGGCTCGGGTGCGTGACGCCGAAGTAGCGCGTCAACTTCGCGTAGCGCCGTGCGTAGCCGTTGAACGTCGGAGCGGCGCGATTCCCGAGCACGCTCGACGTCTCCTTGTTCTCGAAGACCACCACGACCACATGGTCGAGCGCGGGAACCGGGACGACGCCGGACGCGGCAGGCGCTGCAAGGATCAGCGACGCCACGAAGATCGCCAGGAGGTATCTCACGCGGCCTCCGCGCGTCGGCGCCAGAAATGAAGCGCGCCGACGCCGAGCACGAACAGGATTGCGACGGCGATTCCGCCGTAGACGCCGTAACGGGCGACCGTGTCGGCAACGGCCCGGCCGGCGTAGTAGGCGAGCAGGCCGACCCCGATCGCCCACACGATCCCACCCAGCGCGTTCCAGAAGAGAAATCTCCACCACGACATGCGCGTGATCCCGGCCATCCACGCGCCCGTCACCCGCAGGCCCCCGAAGAAGCGCGCGAAGAACACCGCTTTGCCGCCGTGCTTGTCGAAGAAGCGTTCCGCCGGAGGGATGGCGCGATCGGCAAAGCGCTTCAGCCACGAATAGCGTTTGATCAGCCGGCGCCCGGCCTCGCGGCCGATCCAGTAGCCGATGTTGTCGCCGCTGATCGCGGCAGCGGCAGCGACCACGATCACTGAGGTGATCGAGAGATGGCCCTTGGAGGCGTAAACGCCCGCCGCGATCAGCGCCGTCTCCCCGGGAAGCCACAGACCAGCAGACTCCGCGCAGACGATCCCGAAGACGAACCAGAGGCCGTAGTGCTGGATGAAGTGGGTCACCCGTCGGCCAGGGTACGTAAACTCGCCCCGTGCTTATCGGCGTCCCGCGTGAGCTCGAGTCGGGCGAGCGCCGAGTGGCTCTCGTTCCCGAGGCTGTCTCGAAGCTAGTTAGCGCCGGGTTCGAAGTCGTGGTCGAGCGAGGGGCCGGTGTCGCCGCCTCGTTTCCGGACACGGCGTACGAGGAGGCCGGGGCGAGGCTCGCGGACGACGTCTGGCAGGCGGAAGCGATCGTCAAGGTGCGCAAGCCGAACGACGCCGAGGCGCAGAAGCTTCGCAGCGGCCAGGTTCTCATCGGATTCCTCGAGCCGTTGACCGACACAGCGGGGATCGAGCGGTTGAGCGAGCGCGGCGTGCAGGCGTTCGCGATGGAGTCGATTCCGAGAACGACGCGCGCGCAGTCGATGGACGCGCTCTCCTCGCAGGCGACCGTCTCCGGTTACAAGGCGGTGCTGATTGCGGCGGAGCGACTGCCGCGCTTCTTCCCGATGCTGATGACCGCGGCGGGCACCGTCGCACCGGCGAAGGTGCTCGTGCTGGGCGCCGGGGTCGCCGGCTTGCAGGCAATCGCGACCGCGCGCAGGCTCGGTGCGGTCGTCGCGGGCTTCGACGTGCGTCCAGTCGTCAGGGAACAGGTCGAGAGTCTCGGCGCGACGTTCCTCGAGCTCGGAGTGACGGGCGAGGAGACCGAGGGCGGTTATGCGCGCGAGCTCACCGAGGAGGAGCAGCGAAAGCAGCAGGAAGCTCTGGCCGAGCGCATCCCCGACTACGACGCTGTGATCACGACCGCGCTCATCCCGGGCCGGCCGGCCCCGAAGCTGATCCCGGCGGCTGCCGTGGCACGCATGCGGCCGGGCTCGGTGATCGTCGACCTCGCCGCCGAGGCGGGCGGGAACGCCGAGCCGACGGAGCCGGGCGAGATCGTGGAGCGCGACGGCGTGACGCTCGTCGGCTTGACGAACCTGGCTTCCACGATGCCCTACCACGCGAGCCAGCTCTACGCACGCAACGTGAGCGCGTTGCTGCAGCATCTCGCACCCGAAGGCAAGCTTGCCCTCGACTGGGACGACGAGATCACCACGGGTGCCTGCGTCACGCGCGAGAAGGTTGCCGCGGCATGAGTCACGGACTGCTCCTCACGTTCGAAATCACGATTCTCGTGCTGGCGATCTTTCTCGGTTTGGAGTTGATCTCCAAGGTGCCGACCCTGCTGCACACGCCGTTGATGTCGGGCACCAACGCGATCCACGGGATCGTGATCGTCGGCGCGATGCTCGTCGCGGGACTCGATCACAAGGACACGCTGACGACGATCATCGGGTTCGTCGCCGTCGTGCTGGCGTCGGCGAACGTCGTCGGAGGCTTCGTCGTCACCGACCGCATGCTCGAGATGTTCAAGAAGCGGGAGAAGAAGCCCGACACGTGAGTCGCGAGGCCACGAATCTTCTCTATCTGATCACGATCGTGACGTTCATCCTGGCGTTGCGGTTCCTGTCGAACCCGGCCACTGCGCGGCGGGGGAATCAGATCGGCGCAATCGGGATGCTCGTGGCGATCTTCGTGACGTTCTTACAGAATGGGATCAACAGCTACTGGGAGATCATCCTCGGGATGGTGATCGGCGGGGCGTTCGGGGCGTTCGCCGCGCGCAGAGTGCACATGACCGCGATGCCGCAGATGGTCGCCCTGTTCAACGGGGTCGGCGGCGGTGCTGCCGCACTGATCTCCTTTGCGGAGTTTCATCTGCTCGCACCCGATCCCGGCGGATTGCAGGCCGACATCAGTACCTCGATCATGCTCTCGGCGATCATCGGGAGCATCTCGTTCTCCGGGTCGATGGTCGCGTTTGCGAAGCTGCAGGAGCTCGTCCGCGGCCGGCCGATCGTCTTTCCGTTGCAGAAAACCGTGAATGCGCTTCTCTTCGGGTCGGTGCTGGCGGCGGGAATCGCGATTGCCGTCGGAGCAGAGCGGCAGTGGTTGATGTGGGCGCTGCTCGCCGGCGCGTCGCTGTTCGGGATCCTGTTCGTGCTGCCGATCGGCGGCGCCGACATGCCGGTCGTGATCTCGCTGCTGAACGCGTTCACCGGGCTCGCCGCCGCAGCGACCGGCTTCGAGCTCGAGAACAACGTCCTGATCGTCAGCGGGATGCTCGTCGGCGCATCGGGGACGCTCCTCACGGTCATGATGGGTAAGGCGATGAACCGCTCGATCGCGAACGTGCTCTTCGGTGCGTTCGGGCAGATCGCTCCTTCTGCCGCAGCAGCGGGTAGCGGCACCACCGACGGCCAGGTGCGATCCGCGACGGTCGACGACGTCGCGGTGATGCTGGGCTATGCGCACAAGGTCGTGTTCGTCCCCGGGTACGGCATGGCGGTCGCCCAGGCCCAGCACGACGTGCGCGCGCTTGCCGACCTGCTCGAGTCGCGCGGCGTCGAGGTGTCGTACGCAATCCATCCCGTCGCCGGCCGCATGCCGGGACACATGAACGTCCTGCTCGCGGAGGCGAACGTTCCCTATCCGCAGCTGAAGGAGATGGAGGACGCGAACGCAGAGTTCCCGCGCACCGACGTCGCTCTCGTAATCGGGGCGAACGACGTCGTCAATCCCGATGCGCGCAACAATGCGGGGAGCCCGATCTACGGCATGCCGATCCTGAACGTGGACAGCGCGCAGGCCGTGGTCGTGCTCAAGCGAAGTATGAGCCCCGGTTTCGCCGGGATCGAGAATCCGCTTTTCCTCAACCCGAAGACCGTGATGCTGTTCGGCGACGCGAAGGATTCGATCGTGAAACTCGCCGCGGCCGTCAAGGGCCTCTGAAACTACGATTCGCGTGGTGATCGCGAAGGTTCTGTTCTGGTCGTCTGTCGGCGCGCTCGCCTGGACCCAGGCGGCCTATCCGGTCTTCGCAGCAGGGCTGGCGCGCCTGCGCTCGCGGCCGGTGCGCAAGAAGGACTTCACGCCGTCGGTGAGCTTGATCGTCGCGGCGCACGACGAGGAGGACGTGATCGCGCGTCGCCTCAAGAACCTGCTCGCATTGGATTACCCGCCCGAGCAGCTCGAGATCCTCGTCGCATCCGATGCGTCGGCGGACGGCACGGATGCGCTCGTCGAAGGTGTCGGCGCGGTCGAGCCGCGCGTTCGGCTCCTGCGCTGTCCTCGGGAAGGAAAGGTCGCCGCCCAGAACCGTGCTGTGCGCGAGACGAAGGGCGAGATTCTGGCGTTCTCGGACGCCAACGCTCAGTGGCAGCCGGACGCGCTGCGGAAGCTCGTGCGCAACTTCGCCGATCCGGAGGTGGCGTACGTCTGCGGCTCGAGTGTCTACGAGACCGCTGACGGAACAAACCGGGAAGGGGCCTACTGGCGCTTCGAAAGCTGGTTGCGGCAAAACGAGTCGGAGCTCGGATCGATCACCGGAGGAATCGGCGCCATCTACACGGTGCGACGCTCGGACTACGTCGACGTCGATCCGCGGTTCGGCCATGATCTCGCATTGCCGTATCTGATGGTGCAGCGTGGGCGGCGGGCGGTCTACGACACCGAAGCGCTTGCATCTGAGAAGCCCTCGCGCGACATCGAAGACGAGTACCGACGCAAGGTGCGCATGTTCGAGCACTGTTGGCTGATCGTCCTGCGCGGCAAGATGCTGCGCGGGCTTGGGCCGACGTATCTGCTGGAGATCCTCTCGCACCGTCACCTGCGCTATGCAAGCGGGTTGCTGCACCTCGTCCTGCTCGGCTCGTCGATCGCGCTCGTGCGCGAGGGGCTCGTCTATCAAGTCGTGCTCGGTGCGCAGGTGGTGTTGCTTGCGGCCGCCGCCGCGGAGGTGGGCATCGCGCGCTACTACGTTCTCGTGACGTGGGCCACGGTCGTTTCGCTCTTCCGTTATCTGCGCTTCGGTGTGCCTGCGGTGTGGACCAAGGCCGAAGGCACGCGGTGAACCGTGTGCTCGACGCGGCTGCGGCCGGTCTCGGTCTGGCTGCGGCGAGCCCTTTTCTGGCCGCGGCGGGGCTGGCGATCAAGCTCGACGACGGCGGCCCCGTCTTCTACCGGCAGCGCCGCGTCGGGCTGGACGGCGAAGAGTTCGAGCTGGTGAAGCTCCGAACGATGGAGGTGGGTGCAGAGCACAAGGGCGCCGGCTTCGCGGTCAACGACGGTGATCCGCGCATCACGCGTGTGGGTCGAATGTTGCGGAAGCTGTCGATCGACGAGCTACCGCAGCTCTGGAATGTCGTCCGCGGCGACATGAGCCTCGTCGGCCCCCGCCCCACGCTGGCGTATCAGGTGGAGCGGTACACCCCGCGCCAGCGCCGACGCCTCGAGGTGCGGCCGGGCATCACGGGCTGGGCGCAGATCCATGGACGCGCGCGCCTGCCGTGGGATGAGCGCATCGAGCTCGACGTCTGGTACGTCGAGCACCGCTCGCCGTGGCTCGACTTGAAGATCATCGCGCGTACGCCCCGCGCACTCTTTGCCGGAACGTACAAGGGCGACACTGGAGGCTGGTCGAGGTGATCCCGTTCTTCGACGGCGACAGCGTGCGGGCCGCAGTCTCACCCGAGCAGGCGCTCGACGCAGTTCGCGATGCATTCGTCGCGTACGCGCGCGGGGAATGGACGATGCCGCCAAAGGTCTACGTGCCCGCGTATCCGGAAGGCGACTTTCGCGCGATGCCCGCACTCGGGGCCGGCCATGCCTTGCTCAAGTGGGTGACCTCGTTCCCCGGCAATCCAGGGCAGGGGCTGCCGACGGTGACCGGGCTCGTCCTCCTCTCCGATGCGTCGAACGGGATGTTGAAGGCTGTCCTCGACGCCGGTGCGGTGACGTCCTTGCGTACCGGTGCAGCTGCGGTGCTGGCAGCGGAGACGCTGGGGCGGCCCGATGCGGAGACAGCCGCGGTGATCGGAGCCGGGGTGAACGGGGAAGCGGCCGCGCGAACGTTCGTCGCGCGCGGACGGCGTGTCGAGCTGTGGGATCTCGACCGGGCGCGCGCGGAGGAGGTGGCCGAGCGAATCGGCGCGGACGTTGCAGCGGGACGTGAAGAGGCACTCGCCGCGGACTTGCTCGTCACGGTCACATCGGGCCGGCAGATCGTGCTCGAGGAAGGCTCGCTGCTCGCCGGCCAGCATGCAAGCCTGATGGGTGCGGACGGGCCGGGGAAAGCCGAGATCGCGGTCGAGGAACTGGCACGTGTGCGCGTCTTCTGCGACGACTGGGAGCAGGGCGTTCCAAACGGAATACCGGCGCGCGGTCGCTTGTTCTGTGATGAGTGGGAACAAGCGAGCCACGCGGGGGACCTGATGCACGCCGTCGAAGCGGGATTGCTCCACCGCGACGAGGTGACCCAGCTAGGCGACGTCCTCGCCGGAACGGCGCCCGGAAGGCGCTCGGACGACGACATCACCATTTTCGACTCGACCGGGCTCGCTATCCAGGATCTGGCGATCGCACTCGCCGCGCTCGAGCGGGCGGACGAGCTGGACCTACCGATGTTCGACCTTTAGTCCCTGCCCGTTGTTAAAAACGCGCCGAGCTGTGTGCGAGACGTTGGAACAGATTGTGGCAAACAGAGCACTCCACCCCACTCGCTGGTCACCGATTATTCACCCAGCCGCTCGGAGCCGTGCGCTCAACCCTGAACCAGTCTGAGGCACTACGTGGCGTCCTCTCCCCGGAAGGACCTCGAGCGTGGCCGTTCTCCCTCGCGCGCGCGCGTCTAACCTATCAAGCCAGCGGTTCGCATTAAGCACGCCTCGACCGTGCCGGGTGGGTCTTCAGCCTGGTGGTTCTTCGGCGGCGGGCTTTCCCCACTCTTTTGGCGGGTAGTCGGGGACCTCGAAGGCCCGGTCGAGGTTGGGCGGGAGGTCCCCCGCGAGGAGGGCGCGAAGGTTCGGGCCAAGGGTGATCTCGAACACTGTCCCCGGGGGCGGGTTTTCCCCCAACACATCACGGATCGCCCGCTCGCCGTCGAATAACGGACAGACAGCGCAGCGCGGGAATACCCCGTAGAAAAAGCGGAACCGGCACGCCCCATGCGACTTCAGCTGGGAGGAGGCACACCAGGCCATCTCCTTGGCGTGGTAGGCGGAGACCGGCTCATCCCCCTCGTACACGTCGGTTGCCCGCCAATGGCGAACCCGCTCCAGCAAGCACGCCAACCCAGTGTAGGCGGCGGAGTCGGTGCCGAGGACGAACCTCGCTCGGTACCTGCCGGGCTCGACCTGGGTGCACTCGCCGGCCTGGCTGCGAGCCTCGGCGAGCGCCAATCCGAACCGCTTCGACCGGGACGGGCCGAACTCCACCGTCACGAGGCGCCCCATCTAGACCACCCTAAACACCCCGGGGCTTTCTCCGATGGCTCGACCGCCACGGACGTCGACGGACAGCCTCGTGGAACCCGCGGGAGCCGGCCGGTGCCGCAGCAGACACTGGCAATCGTGCTGCCGGTCTGAGCGCGGCGAGCCGTCGTCTTCTGGTGGAAAAGCGACAGGAACCTCCGCCTGGTCGGATGTCGCAGTTGAGCCGAAAAGCGACACGCACAGTGATTGGTCGCCTGGTCGTAACCTCGAAAACTCCCAATTTCAGGAAGTGGCGTATCGGCGTGATGCCACCTTTTCTCTACTGGGCACGTTCGGCGTAGAAGGCCGGGGCGATCGGCTTGAGCCGGTTATGGTGCTCAGGATGAGCGAGCGGATTCCTGACGACGTGGCGGCAATGCTGATCGAGCGTGACGAGACTCAGGTGATGTTCTTGCGCACTACGGACGACCCGGCGAAGATCGGCGGCTTGTGGGAGCGATTGGAAGCACTGGTGGGCCTTCGCGGTCGCAAGTTCTTCGGGGCGTTCGACGCGTCCACGCGGGAGTACCGCGTGTGCGTTCAGGTGAGAGAGGACGACGACCCATCTGCGCTCGGGCTGGAGTCGGGCACCCTCCCCGGCGGCCGCTATCTGCGAGCGCGGCTTCGTGGCGAGCCGCCGGAGGTCTACGAGCGAATCGGCCCGACGTTCGCGGCGCTGGTGAAGGCAGCCCGTCCGGACGAGACGCGGCCGAGCATCGAGTTCTACCGCCACCGCGACGAGATCGACCTACTCCTTCCCGTAGCCGAGTCGCCCGCCGCCTCACACCTCGCCAACGGCTAGCTCGTGAGGCTACGGTGTCCCGCCGACGATCAGCTTCGCGGGCGTCGGCGTCGTCGCGACCGGCTGCATCAGCCGGTAGAAGAGCAGGCCGTGGCTTCCCGACTTGCGGCGGTTGAACCTGAAGACGAACTCGTCCAAGTAGAAGTCGAGCTGGCGGATCGAGACGCCGCCTTGATGTGTGCCGAGCAGCCACCGCTTCAGAGCAAGGCGACGCGGTGGACGCAGGGCATCGCGATGTGGGCAGGGTCGCCGGAGGCCGAGATGTTCGTCTTGACGTGCGTGTAGCCGACGTTGCCAAGGTCGTTGTAGCCGCCCCAGTGATCGGTGTAGATCCGTGGGCGTAGACAGGCATCACATTCGGTCGATGCGTTTTCAGGGCGGGTCAGGGGGTTCTCGGCTCTGCGAGGCGGTTCGCGTGCGAGTTGGGGCGGAAGTCGTGCTCACATTCTGTGACGCGTGAGTGAGCGCAGGTTTGTGTCGCCTTTCCACCAGAAAGCGACAACGCTCGCGTCGACGGTGTTCAGTGTGTCCGCTTCCGTCGGAGCCGTCCCCGAGCGGGCGATCAGATTGAGTCTTGGAGCGCGTTCTCCGCGGCTTGCAGACGGTCGCTGACCTTGTCTAGTTCTCGCGCCGCGAAGTCAATGCGCCCTTGCTGGACGTCCGTGCGGTCCTGCTGGCTGTTAGCTCGCACTTGCTGGCTATCAGCGCGTTCGCGTAGCGCCCTTAGCTGGCCTTTCATCTCCTCGACCGTCCGGCTGATGTCCGCGAGTTGGCCGACGACGCTCGCGATGTCCTCATCGGTTGTCATGGCCTGCCGGGATTCTACGTGCGAACGCTTTCGATTCATCGAAACGCGCACGCGACGGTTGAAAGAGGAGTAGGATGGTTGGACTGGCCCTACGGCCAGAGCCCGGCCGAGACCCTGAAGGCCGTCAACGTGCGTTCAGCGCACGAGACGATGGAGCTTCGGCAAACAGAGTTTCTTGTTGCAGGGCCACAACATCTGGTTGCGCGGACATAAGGTCGCGAGCGGAACGGCGTAGACTCGGCCTATGGGCCTCATTGCCAAGATCCGCAAGTTGTTCGGGCTCCGCCCGAAGGCGTAACCCGCAAGGCAAAGGAGAAAGGCGGCCCCTGCGGCGAGGGCGACCTCTCGATGCGGCGGGCCACGCTGAGAGATCCGCCTGCGACCCTCAACGGTGGCGCGGCGATGGGAGTCATGAACGGCGAGAGCGCGCGACCTGCGCCGAAGCGGGCGCACGATCGCGCGGACGATCGAGTGGTGGCGAGAGCCGCGCGGAGAGGGCGCGGCATAGGATCGGCGCATTCTCAAGGGAAGGGGGACCCATGGCCCACCGACGCGCTGCGAGAAGAGGTCGTCAAGCACTTCAGATGGGGATTCTTTGAGCGCCATCCAAGTCCGCCGCAGCATCTCTTGGAGGGGTTCGAGCGGATCCTGAGTGACACGCTCGACGGCCCGCGAAGACCATCATTGTCGGGACCCATATCAGGGCATCTTCACCGGCAAGAAGTGCGTAGACAACAGCGATGCCGGCCGCGGCTCCGGCGGCCGCGGCGAGCAGCCCGATGAGCACGCCCATTGAGATGCGCCGCACCCTCCCGCCGCCCGCTGAAGGTGTCTGGGCAGGAGTAGGGTGGGAGGCCCTTGGGCGATGTGAACTTCGACTTGATGGGTAGAGAGCGCGCTCAAGTCAGCGAGGACAGCGCGCTGTTCGTATCCAACTGGTCACTTGATCACAGCGAGCGCTACAGGGAGCTTCGTGGGAAGATCCGGGCGGCGATCGCGGCAGCCGCAGTTTTGGACGGCCCCCTCACGGAGGAACTGCTCGAAATCCTCCACGAGATGGAGCAGCAGGAACCGCCGCTGCCGGACGATCTGCGCGACCTTCAAAGGGCCGCGCGCGTGGCCCTTACCTGAATGCCCGAGGAGAAGCGACCCGATGTCCGCCCGCAGCTCCGCGAGTTCCTCGCTTGGTACGAGGAGGTGTTAGGGAGGGTCGAGTCGGGGGCGGTCGTGGCGCCAGGAGAACAAGAGCGCCTCACCGAAGAGGCGTCAGCCGTGGCTCACCTTCTCGATCTCCTTGACTCCAGCGCGGACGAGCCCGCCAGTTAGACGGGGTACCGGGGCGCTCCTCAGTCCTTCGACTTATCGCCCCCCGTTCAGCCTGTCCTTCACCTGCTGAACTCCAGCTTTAGCGCCTGTCTTGAGACCGTCGTATGTAGCGGCGCCTGTGGGGTGCGTTAATTCGGTTCCGCCTGCAAATCGGCACGTCGCGCGCGACGGACCCGAGTTGTGGCACCCCACACGCTGCCCTCGAGGAGACAGACGTGATATCAGCGGACGACGCGGCTCGTTCCGCCGACCTCCGCGGCGGCGGTCGTGTCGGATGAGGATCTGGGCGAACCGGCGGTGCAGGCCTCCTCGGGTTGTGAGACCAGAGTGCGCGTGATCGCGACCAGACGGCGAGCGATCAGGATCAGACGGCGAGTGATCGTGATCAGCGAAGCGCGGACGAGGATCGGGAAGCTTCTGACCAGGACTTCGCGGTTGGGTGGCGACGCGGTCACTCATTCGGCGTACGGGTTTGGCGCGGAAACGCTCAAGTAGCGACCGCGGCGCAGTGCCGACGTTGCCGTAGCCGCAGGCTGCGCAGCGGTACTCGGCCCGCGTGCCTTTCTGCCTCCGCCCGCCACGACCATGCCTCCCTCGACTCGCGGAGCTAGGAGTACGCTTGCAAGCGAGTATGACCCTGAAGGGTGTCAAAACTCTGATGCCAGGTTCGAAGAGGTCTGGCAGGGTTGCGACCAAGCGGCAGATTTCGGGATGGTTCGCCTCCGCTTTGCCTATTCGGTCGCGGCTCGGCTCGTTGGTATGTCTTACTGGTTTACGCGCGCGCGAGTACCAGAAACCGCCTGAACGGCGCAAGAACCGCCGGCCGTGGAGCGCGTTCGCTGGGCCTGGGAGTATCGGTCGATGCTCCTCTCCTTCTCTTACCTTGCCTTCACTGCTGTTTTGAGGCTGCTCGTTCGGGATCGGCGGCCCGAGTTCGCCAAGGACGTGGAGCTCGTGCTGCTGCGGCACCAGCTCTCGGTCTTGGCTCGCCAGCAGCAGCGCCCGAGGCTTCTGCCCGCTGATCGTGCGTTCATCGCTGCGCTTGCTCGACTGCTTCCGCATCGTCGCCGGCATGGCCTCGTGGTGACGCCGGCGACACTGCTGCGCTGGCACCGGGAGCTGGTGCGCAGGAAGTGGACGTATCCGCAGCGCAAACCTGGCCGTCCTCCGACGGGCGACGCGCTGCGCGAACTGGTACTGCGGCTTGCGCGCGAGAACCCGCGCTGGGGCTATCAGCGGATCGCTGGCGAGCTGATCAAGCTTGGCTTCCGCCTCTCACCGAGCACCGTGCGGCGCCTGCTTGCCTCCGCTGGGCTCGAGCCTGCGCCGCGGCGCGGAGGAACGAGCTGGCGGGTGTTCCTTGGCGGGCAGGCCGCGAGCATGCTCGCGTGCGACTTCTTTACGGTCGAGACGGTCGCGCTGCGTCGCCTCTATGTGCTCTTCTTCATCGAGCTCGGCAGCCGGCGTGTCCACCTTGTCGGTTGCACGACCAACCCGACAGGAGCGTGGGTCGTTCAACAGGCGCGCAACCTCAGCTTCGCGAACCTGTTCGAACGGATGCGCTTCCTGATTCACGATCGCGACAGCAAGTTCACTGCTTCCTTCGACGAAGTGTTCCGCAGCGAAGGAATCAACGTGATCCACACGCCGGTGCGAGCGCCGCAGGCGAACGCTTACGCGGAGCGCTTCGTCCGCACCGTCAGAACGGAGTGTCTCGACTGGCTCCTGATCGTCGGTCGCCGCCACCTTGAACACGTCCTGCGCATCTACATCCAGCACTACAACCGCGAGCGCCCGCACCGCGGACTCGCGCTGCAGCCGCCCTTAGCGCCGCGGCTCAAGCTACGGCCGGGCGGCGATGTCCAGCGCCGCCCGGCCGGCTCGGCGGCCTCGTGCACGAGTACTACAGAGCCGCGGCTTGAGTGAACGTGGTTTTGACACCCTTCAAGCTATCCGCTTGCGTCCCGAGTCGCTCATAGCAAGCACTTGTCGAGCGAAACGCGCAAAACCTTGAGCTCTTCCTCGCCGCTGCCGATCGCCCGTCGGCGTCTCGTCTCGAAATGAGAAAAACGAGGCGCTGATTTCGCGACTGCGCGCGCTCGACGAGCTGGGGTGGACGCTGTCCGCCCGCTTAAAAAAGGCGGCTCCAGTTCACCCGCCTCTTGACGGGTGCCCGCTCAGGTGGGAAGCTTCTCCTTGCCAAGTCCCTGTGGGCCCTCGGGTTCGCAGGGACTAGGCATTTCTGGGCCCGGATTCCCGCTCGCGTTGCTGGTATTGACGAGCGGCCGGCGTGTCGCTGAAGCGTCCAACGCTCACATCGGCTCTTTGCAGCGGTTTCGAAGCGTCCGCGGCTGGATGCTTCGTCCGCGAGCCGAGCGGCGGGTGGGCGCGCGGTGCCTCAGAAACGACACCCCCGGCTTGGGGGAGAGCCGAGCACGTGAGAGAGGCGGGCACGGCCGCCACTGATTGCGGGCGGGGGCGCTGCCGCTGCTCCTCCGTTGACGCGGGGGCCGCCTCCAAGATCTCGAGGTGCCGGTTGGCCTCGCTAATTGCGTCCTCGCTGACATCTTCGGCGGTCATCGTAGTTCCGTTCTCGACTACGACAACAATGGTTTTTTTCCCCACCGAGCGTCGACCTCTTCGGCTAGGCCCGACCCGCGGCGCCACGGGCCACCGAAGTGGCGGCGGCTCCTCGACGAGTTGCGCAGCCCTGGCTTCATCCCGGAAGACTCTCTCCCGCAAACATTCGGCCTACCGACCCTCATCGGGGGCACAGGATTCCGCCAGAGGGGAAAGCAGGCGACGTTTCCCGAATCAGGTTGTCCGGCGGGACGGCGAGTTATCCGACAACTTCATCACTTCGTCGGGGGCGAGCTATTTCGCCAAACGCTCCTAGTGCTCGACGACGAGGTGTGTGACTGGGAGGGAGAAGCGATTGAGGGCGGTTTCCGCGCTTCCTTTCTCAAGCCAGGCGGCGTCCTCGTCGGGGAGTGTGACGACGATCAGTTCATCGGCCGGGAAGGTGCGAAGGGCATCCGCGATCGCTTGCACTGGGTCGGAGTCACCGACCCGGGACTCAACGTCGTCGGTCGGTGCCGCCTCCGCCAGTTCGTCGGCCCGTTCGGCTGCGTCGGTGCGGGCGTCGTCGTCGGCGTTGGTCAACCAATCGAGCCGGGAGATGTCGGAGGCTGGCGCAACAACGAGCATCTCTGCATCCTCGCCCGCGTGCGCACGGACCGACGTGCGCAGATCTGCCGCGGGGACGGAGGCGGTGGCGACGACGAGCAGCCGACGAGGCACGGCTCCAGCCTATCCAGCTTGTCGACCGCTGCGAACGCCTAGCTGTAGTTCCTAGCCACGTTGTTCAGTCGTGATCCTGGTGGCTGGTGGGCGAGACTGCCGTGTGGTCGTGTGTAGTTGTAGTGGTTTAGCCCGGGGGGTAGGGCTTGAGCGCGTTCGGTGTTGCTTTGGTAGAGGCGTGCGTAGGCCCAGCCGTGGAGGAGGGTTTGGATGAAGCGTTCCGCTTTGCCGTTGGTCTGAGGTCGCCTGGGCTTGGTGCGGCTGTGGCGGGCCTCCAGGGAGGCCCGGATGAACAACCTTCCTAGGAACTACACCTAGCCCGAGATGCCGCGTCGGCCGATTCGCGCCCTGGTACGACTCAGGCATGCGCGC
Organism: Actinomycetota bacterium; assembly: GCA_013816245.1. Taxonomy (GTDB): domain Bacteria; phylum Actinomycetota; class Thermoleophilia; order Gaiellales; family Gaiellaceae; genus 3-1-20CM-4-69-9. The sequence continues at coordinate 35,939 of JACDEU010000021.1, forward strand.
GACCTCAGTCTGTTCCGCTCGCGGCGTAAGTTGCGGGCAAGCGTCATCTAGACTCGGGCTCGCGGCCCTTGGGCACTCGTGGGATCAGCGTGCACACAATTGGCTGGATCCTGATGATCGTCGGCATCGTCGGGGGCATCACCTCAACGGTTTTCTGGCGGTCTTGGGGGCCCGGCTACTTCAGCCGCCGCCGAACGGTCGTGGACGAGCAGCCGGCAAGTTCGACCCTGCAAGCGCGTGCCGGTCTCTGCCGTGGAGCCCAGATACCGGCCAACGCAGCGCCCCCAACTCGGTTGTGAGGCTGAAGGAACGGTCCCGTCCCAATCTAATGTTCTGTGATGCATGACCGAATTTAGCCATGGCCCTATACCTCCAAGCCTTCCAGACCGATCTCGACTCAGCCAGCGGATCCTTGCTCGCTCAGACGACGCGAGCGCCTAGCGAGGCTCTGACCGGTGAAGCTCGTGCTCGCCCTACGAGTGGTCCGCGCTTGGGCCGAGCGGTTAGCTTGGCGCAGATGATGAAGCGACGACTCGGACGCCCAGCCAAGTGGATCGGCGGGGCCAAGTCCTCGCCCTCCCTTTCCCGTATCGAGGTGCTGAGAGATGGCCGTTAAGTCGCTGGTATCGGATAAGCCGCGGCTCGTCTTTTTCCACTCGAGCGTGTCCGGCCGCTGCCGGCGCGTCGAGGGCTATCTCGCGCACGTGTTGCAGCACCGGCGAAACCACGACACCTTCGAGTTGCTGCGTGTTGCCGAGGAAGAACGTCCCGATCTGCTGGAACGTTTCGCGGTCGCCAGCCTACCGACGATCATCGTCGTTGAAGGCACGCGAGTTCGCGCCAGGCTCGAGCAGCCACGTGGCGCTCGCCAGATCGAAGGCTTCCTCGCGCCCTGGCTGAACTGAGCGGCGGCATCCGAAAATCCCGTCGCCTGCGTGCTGGGCCGAGGCTTCGAGTTAACCGACCGCGGAAATGCGTTTGCCGCTCGGCTTTGAACACCGCTAGCCGGTGTTGGTGTCGTCGTGGATGATGATTCGTTTGCCTTCGATCCGCGCCACGGCGTCCCAGGGGATGGTGGTGTGTTGGTCGTGGGTTCGGATTCCGAGGTGCGCGAGCCAGGCTTTGCGGCCGACGCAGAGGCCGGTGATGGTGAGGGTTGTGCCGGTGAGTTCGCCGCGGAGGTCGTGGCAGCGGCCAAGTTTGCGGCCGGATTGGGTTTCGACCTTGCGTTTTTGGAGTGAGGAGAGGGTTCTCATCTGCCGGCGCCGGGGATCTTTTCGGCGTAAGGGCGGAGGCGGTCGTCGCCGCGGCCGAGGCCGAGGCTCGTTGCGTCGTGTTTGAGGTGGACGGCCGAGTCGATCTTTTCGACTTCGTCCCAGGGGATTCGTACCTTTCTGCTGCCGCCGATCCAGCCGGCGAGCCGGCCGGTCCAGCCCGCCCTTGGCCCCCAGTGGCCGGGGCCGACGAGGAGCGCGACGATCTGTGGGGTCTCGCCGGGGCCGCCTTCGATTGCGAGGTCGTCGACGTTGCCGCAGCGGCGGCCGTTTACGTCGAGGAGCTGGTGGTCGAGCACGTGCAGGCCGATGTCGAGCTCGCTGCGGCTCAATTCTGGCCTGCGTTCGTCAGCACCATCAACGGGATAGCCGTAAGCGCAATGACCATGATCACAATCAGATAGACGATACCGAGGATGTTCCCGAGTCGGCCGTTGCCGTAGCGTCCCATGTAGGCCTTGTCGTTAGCGACGAGCAGGATCGGGATATAGGTGAGCGGCAACGCGGCGACGGAGAAGATAACGGCGTACTCGGTGAGCACGACTGCGTCGACGCCGGTCATCACGATTCCCATTGCGAGCACGAGCAGCACGAGCCAGGTGAGGGCGAAGCGCGGCGCGCCTTTCGGGTGTCGGTAGCGGCCCCATTCCCAGCCGCAGAACTGCGCGAGGTTGTACGCACCCGAGAAGACCGTGTCGATCGACGCGCCCCCGACCGCGAACAGGATCCCAACGAGCGCGAGCAGTAGTCCAATCTTGCCGAGTGGGTCGCCGGCGCCGAGCGCGATCGTGCCGAGGTGCTGCGGTGAGATTCCGTGCCCGAGGAACACGGTTGCCCCAACGATCATCAGCGCGAGCGAGAGGGTGCCGCCGAGGCTGTAGCCGACGAACGCGTTGGACTGGTTCAGGCCGATGTCCTTCGGCGACCATTCCTCTTCGACGCCGCCTGAAGAGTAGAAGTAGACCTCGTAGGGGGTCATCGCGGCGCCGAGTAGCCCGATCACGAAATACGCGTACAGCATCGGGTTGTTCTGGCTGATGTGGGGGATGAACCCCTTCCCGACCTGCCCCCAGTCAGGCCCGAGCTTCACCGCCGCGACCGCGAAGACGAGCATGCAAAGTCCGCCATAGCCGAAGCCCCGCTCCAGCCAGTTAAACGAGGTCACCCAGATGATCACCGCGAAGCCGACAACCGCAATCAGGATCAACCAACGGTAGGGAAGACCCGACAGCAGTTGCAGAGCGATCGCGACGCCGCCCAGCTCGGCCGCGAGCGTCATCAGATTCACGACCTCCGACGAAACAAGCGCACCAAGCGCAGCCTTGAAACCGAGCCGCTCCCGCACTGCGTCAAAGACCGCTTTCCCGGAGACGGCTGCGACCCGGCCGCACATCTCCGAATAGACAACGATCCCGATCACGCCGATCGGAATCACCCACATCAACTGATAGCCGAAGGTCGCGCCCGCTGCAGTGTTAAAGACGAGGTCGCCGATGTCAACGAACCCGCCGATCGCGGCCAGGATCCCGAGCGCGAGACCGAAGATCTTGTTCACGCGCAGCCGCCGAGCTTCCTCAGCCGCTGCTCGACTGAGCCGGCAACCACAGGGTCGGAGGGATGGTCGTGCAGACGCTGCAGCGTCGCCGACAGACTCGCCGCATCCCGCGACTTGGCACGAACCCGCCGCTCGATAGACGCAACCGTCTTCCTCTTCAACAAGGCGTTGGCGAGGTTGGACGCCTGGATCTGCAGCTCCTCAGCCTGCTCGCGCGCAAAAAACGCAGTCGTCTTCCCCCGCACGACATCATGCGCCAACAGCGCTCCCTCGCAGGCCATCGAATCGATCGACGCCGAGTCGTTTTTTAGCGCGTGACGGTCAACGGTGCCGCCATTGCAACCAGCGCACAGCACCGCCGACGCAGCAAGCGCCACGACCCGCGTCAGCACCGGTAGATGCGCCGAGTAGGAACTGGACTGCCTTTAGCCGGGCCGGCCAGCTGGATCGTTGCCATATGAATTCCGTTCGCCGATCACGCCGTCCTGGTTGTGGATTACGTGCTCAGTCATCCTGCTGGGCGCGAGCGCGGCCAGCCCTGACCGCCGCCTCCTTGTTTGCATGCGAACCGCCGAACGCGCTACCTTCCTCGGCCTCATTGATCCACTGCTCACTCTTATAGACGGTATGTGGATAAAGCCCTCTGCCACGTTCACCTCCGCGCAGTTAATTTCCTGGTTCTGCGCACAGTCGATCCAAAACAAACGCTTGAACCACGACGGAGACATGCTTTCAGGAAGCTCGCGGCGCGCTCGCTGATTCGCCCCCCGTAGCTGAGTGGATAGATCACCAAGCGTCAGCGCAGCCGACTCCGCGAGCCAGCGCTCCAGCTCGGGCACAGCGACAAGGATCAGCCCCCCCGCGTCGAACGACATGCAATTCGGGCCTGACGTGCTTGTCAAAGTAGTCCTGCGAGACACCAAGTGCCTTCGCGGCCTCATTCAAGCGGAAAGCGAGACGCCCGCCGTTCACGACTCGGGCACCCTCGGCTCGTTTCCGAAGTACACCTCATCGCCGAGCGAGAGGGCGGGCGCAGGCCACCGTTTCCTGTCAAGCTCGTTGACGAGGCCCGCGAACTCTGCAATTGCGTCATGACGAGAGCGGGCGGTGGTGGTGCTAGTGGGAGGAGGCCACTGCGGGTACTCATATCTGGGCTTCGACCGTAGTCCCCCTCAGGACCCTTTACCACTCGATGTACTTCACCGGTGCCTATGCGATCCACGGCAATCCCTTTGTTCCGCCCTATCCGGCAAGTCATGGTTGTGTCCGCGTCTCCATGTGGGTCGCGCCGCTGCTCTATGCGACGACGCCGTACGGTTAGACGGTCTACGTGTACTAGCCTTGTGCTCCTGACTCTCGTGGGCTGCGGAAGTGCGTCGCGTCCTATTTCGTACACCGATCTGACGCTGCGAGTTGGAGCGCTCGAGTTCACGAGCATTACGGTCGCGCTCTTCCATGACCGTGTCAAACTGCTCTACGTCCTCGAGCGCAACAACCCCGGGCGCCCGATTCGCCTGCCCCCGCTCGACTTCAGTCGGCAGGAAGTCTTCCTCGTCTCTACGGGGCCTCGGTCGAGCACTGGCTACGCGCTGCGCATCGTGAAAATCCGCGATGTGGGCGATCACATTGTGGTCGTGGTCCACGAGCGAACTCCGACGCTCGGGGAAACTGGGGTCAGGGCCCGGGTCACGTATCCTTTTCGTCTGATCGCGCTGCCGCGAGCGGACGAAACCGTCCACCTGAAGTGGCCAGGACGCCCGTGACTGCTGAGGACCCGTTCATCCGCCAGCTGATCGCCGAAGTGGTTCTCGCAACCGTTCAAGGACTCATTGTCGGTGTCTTTGTTGCCACTGATTGGCTCCCTGCAACCCGCCAAGTACCCGGCCGAGGTTTCTGTCGCCTTTCCACCAGAAAGCGACACCGCTCGCGCCGACGGTGTTCTTCAACAAGAGGTCCCCCGGCCATCGCGCACGCGATTGACGAGACGAAGCGGCGGACCTGACACCCACTTCTAGCGAAATCGCGAAACTTGAATCCGCGTGGCGATCCCTGCTTCTAGCGAAACCGCGAAAGCTCTTTGCCGTCTCGGTTAAAGCCGTTGATCGGGGAGTCTGGTGGCCCCCTTCGCCTCGTGCGCGAGGCCAGGCCGGGTCTGGTTATCAGATCAAGCAGGCGCTTTCGCGAGACGGCCGTAAAGCGCTCACCCCTGACATACACCTGGTCTGTGGCGCATCATGCCGCTTGTGCAGCGGGATCTTCCTTCCGGGACCGTCACCTTTCTCTTCAGCGACGTGGAGGGCTCGACGCGGCTGCTCGAGGAGCTCGGGGCCGAGGAGTACTCGAAGGCGCTCGCCGAACATCGCCGACTGATCCGCGAGGCTTGCACACGTTTCGGTGGGGTCGAGGTGGACACCCAGGGAGACGCCTTCTTCGTCGCCTTCCCGACCGCACCGGGAGCGGTCGAGGCGGCGCAGGCGATTAGCGACGGGCTCGGGCCCGGCCCGATCCGGGTGCGGCTCGGATTGCACACCGGGACGCCGCTCGTCACCGATGAGGGCTACGTCGGCGCCGATGTGCATCGCGCCGCTCGGATCGCCGCCGCCGGCCACGGCGGGCAGGTGCTCGTTTCGGCCTCGACCGCGGGGCTCGTGCAGATCGAGCTCCGGGACCTTGGCGAGCATCGCTTCAAGGATCTCGCCGCGCCAGAGCGCGTGTTCCAGCTCGGTGGCGATGAGTATCCGCCGCTCCGCAGTCTCCGCAACGTTCGTCTGCCTGTGCCGGCGACACCGTTCCTCGGCCGCGAGCTCGAGCTCCAACGCGTGGTCGAGTTCCTCGTACGCCAGGACGTCCGACTGCTGACGTTGACCGGCCCCGGCGGGACGGGGAAGACACGGCTTGCGCTTCAGGCTGCGGCTGAGGCATCCGACCGCTATCCAGACGGAATCTGGTGGGTGCCGCTTGCAGCGCTGCGTGATTCTGCGCTTCTCCTCGCGGCCGTTGCGCAAGCGCTCGGGGTGAAGGAGCAGCCCGGCCGCGATCTCGACGAGACGCTGACCGCCGAGCTGGCTGGGAAGCGGGCGCTGATCCTGCTCGACAACGCCGAACATCTGTTGCCCGAGGCAGCCGAGGAGATTGCTCGGCTGGTCCCGACGAGCGGGCCGGCACTCCTTGTCACGAGCCGCGAGCGCCTGCAGCTACAAGGTGAGCAGGTGTATCCGGTGCCGACGCTTGCCGAGCGAGACGGCGTCGACCTCTTCCTCACGCGAGCGCGGACGCTCGAGCCTGCATTCGCGGCGAACGGTTCGGTCGGCGAGCTCTGTTCACGGCTCGACAACCTGCCGCTTGCGCTCGAGCTCGCGGCGGCGCGCACGACGCTCTTTTCGCCGGAGCAGCTGCTCGAACGCCTCTCACAGCGCCTCGGCCTGTTCAAGGGAGCACGTGACGCAGATCCCCGCCAGCGAACGCTGCGCGCGACGATCGAATGGTCGTACGACCTACTCGCTCCCGAGGAACAGCGACTGTTCCGCTCCCTGTCTGTGTTCGCCGGCGGTTGCACCTATGAGGCGGCCGAGGAGGTCTGCGGCGCCGACCCCGACAACCTCCACTCTCTTCTCGACAAGAGCCTGCTGCGACGGCGCGACTCGACGTTCGGCTCGCGCTACTGGATGCTCGAGACGATCAGGGAGTACGCGGCCGAGCGGCTTGAGAAGAGCGGCGCCGCCATGGCGCTGCGACGGCGACACGCGGAATGGTGCTGCGTACTGGCGGAGCGACTGATCAGTTTGCCGGGTCATATGGACGAGCATGGAGGCGACAGCGAAGAGGGGTTCGAACGCCTTGAGCACGAAAACGACAACATCCAAAGCGCTCTCGGATGGGCATGGGCAACTGATGAAGACGAACTTGGCCTGCGCTTGGGCGCTGCATGCTTCAAGTGCTGGATCGTACGAGCGCACTTCCGCGATGCCGCCGCCTGGCTCGAGGTCGCCGCACCAAGGATCCCGCTTGCTCCACCGCGCGTTCAGCTGCAGGCGCTCAAGGTCGCCGGCTTGACGGCATTCTTCGTTCTCACCGACACCGAAGAGGCCGATCGCTACTGGGCACGCGCTCGAGCCGTTGCCGAACAGCTGGGTGAGGCTGATGAGATCGCCTGGATCGAGAGCAGGCGGCCGGCGTCGCGTGGGAGCGAGGCGACCTCGAGCTCGCTTGCGAGCTGCACGAGACAAACCTGGCGCAAGCCCGTGCGAGCGGCAACCGCCACCGCGAAGCCGACGCGCTCCACGTACTCGGTGAGGTGCTGCGCGACCTCGGACGATTCAACGAGGCGGAGCGAGCACTTCTCGAGGCCGACGCCATCTATCGCGGGGCCAGCGCACCGGAATCAGTCATCGCTGCGAACACCCATAGCCTCGGCGACCTGGCCCTCGACCGAGGCGACCTCGCCACAGCCTCTATCCTCTATCGCCAGATCGTCGATGAGCTCCGCGGCCGCTCGCCAGGGGACCTCGTCGTTTGCCTCGCGGGAATCGCGAGCGTTCTCGCCGAGCGTAAACGTGACGAGGCGGCGGCGACGATCTGGGGGGCGGTCGGCGCCGCCGAGGAGACACTGGGGTTTCGCATGCTGGCAGCAGAGCGGCGCCGCTACGAGAGTCGCCTCGCACGACTGGAGGGCACACCAGCATGGACCGAGGGTAGGCGCCTCACACTCGAGGAGGCGGTAGGCCAAGCTCAAAAGCACCGATAACAGCCGACAACGCACGCGACGTGGGAGGTGACCAACATCAGGTTTTATGGTTTCGCTAGAAGCTGGTTCGAGTAGCGTTGTCGCTTTCTGGTGGAAGTGCGACAGAAACCTGCGCTCGCTCACACGCGTCACAGAATGTGAGCACGACGTCCGGCCCAACCCGCCCGCAAACCTGTGGGGTGCGTAAATTCGATCCGAAACATGCAATCGCCGATTTGCAGGGCGAACCGACTTTACGCACCCCAGCAGTGCCCACCCCATGAAGAGAGCTACACCGGTGGGCCGTCGTCCACCTGCGTGGTGGTGCGCCGCCGGGTTCCGCCGGCGAAGCCACCCCACGATGACCAAAAGATCATCGAAAGTACGAGACCGAGGATCCCGACGATAAGCAGGATCACGCCGACGACAGTGATATCTAGGCCGGATACCTCGGTGTTGACGGCCCAGGTGAGGATCGCGCCTACAGCGATCAAAAACATGCTGACTCCGAGTCCCACGTCG
>JACDEU010000005.1 GCA_013816245.1 Actinomycetota bacterium
CCGACCGGCTCGATCTGTCGGGAGCGGAGATCAAGCAGGCGATCGAGGCCGGCGTCCCGATCGTCGTCTCGACCGATGCGCACTCGGTGCGCGGCCTCGGGAACATGCGGCTCGCCATCCATACGGCACGTCGTGGCTGGGCAACGGCGGCTGCCATCGTCAACACACGACCTCTGGCCGAGGTCCTGAGGCGGCGCTGACTACTTCGTGCAGAACTCCGGCCCGCGCAGCGGACGCACGGTGCCGCCGTACAGACTGACGACGCCACGCACATCGTCGGTGCGAAGCAGGCGGCAGATCCACTTGCCTGCCGGGGCGGCGGGCAGTACTCGGGATGACTGTCGGTCAGGTACGAGTTCGTGGTTGCGCAGACGCGGTTTCGTGGTCGAGGCCGAGAACGTATCCGAGCTCGTGAGCGACGACGAGTGTCATCGTGTAACGGTCCTGACCGTTCCTGATTCCGACCTTGGCGCCGAGAAAGCGGCCTTTCATACGCTGCACGTACGCGTCTCCCGCGACCTTGAACCAGCGGACCCCGACCAGCACCTTCGCGTCACGGCGCGAGCTCTTGACGAACTGGACTCGGGCACCACTCGTGTTCCATGCGTAGGCAGCGGTGTCGACGGCCCAGTTGTAGGCGGGCACCTTGTTGTAGTAGCTGATCGTCCGCGTCGGCCAGCGTCCGCCTTCGAGCCGGAAAGCGCCGGCGGTGGAGGGCAGGGCGCAGGCCACGGCCACAACGCCGAGAATCGCCGCAAGTCTCACGTTCACCGCTCATCGTTTCGGCATGGGAGACTCATCCCTTGAAGGTTCTCGCCACGCGGAGGTACCCGGGCTCGGCGTTCGACGAGCTGGCGGACGTGGAGATCCGCGCGCTCGGGGAGCTCGAGTCGGCGCTGCCGGACGTCAAGGCTCTGATCGTTGCCAACGAGCCGGTGCCGGTTGAGCTCCTGCCGGGGCTCGAACTGGTGGCCAACTTCAGCGTGGGCTACGACCGGCTCGGCATCGGGGAGCTCCGCCGGCGAGGGGTCGCCGTAACCAACACGCCGGCAGTGCTCTCGGCGGCGACCGCGGATCTGACGCTGGCGTTGATCCTCGGCGTGCGGCGGCGGATCGTCGAGGGTGACGCGCGCGTTAGGCGAGGCGAGTGGACGGGCTCATGGGCCGACAGTTTCCTGGCGGAGGAGCTGACCGGGTCGACTCTCGGCATCGTCGGGCTCGGCGGCATCGGCCAGGCCGTCGCGCGCCGCGCGCGAGGATTCGACCTGAACGTGCTCTACACGCAGCGGACGCAGGTCGAGACAGACCTCGGCGAATTCCGTGAGCTCGACGAGTTGCTCGCAGAGTCGGACATCGTCACCATCCACGTCCCTCTGACACCTGAGACGCGTGGCCTCATCGATGCGCGACGGCTCGCGTTGTTGCGTGCTGGCACGTCCCTTGTCAACACCGCCCGCGGCGAGATCGTCGACGAGGCGGCACTCGGCGCCGAGCTCGTGTCAGGTCGCCTGCGCGCAGGGCTCGACGTCTACGCGCACGAGCCACACGTCCCGGAGGAATGGCTCTCCCTTCCGAACGTGGTTCTCACGCCGCATCTCGGCACCTCGACACGACAGACGCGCGAGGCCATGACCCGTCTCGTCGTCGACAACGTGCTCGCATTCGAGCGGGGCGAGCCGCTCCTGACGCCGGTGGTCTAGCCGAGCGCGGCGCCTGGCCCGCTGGACGTCCACTCCGCCAGCTCAAACCAGTGCGTCGCCCGCAGCGCTTCCGCAACCTGCGGGTCGGTATGCGCCCCGTAGAAGACGTGCCGCTCGAGGTCGCAGCAGATCGCGACGGATTCGAGAACGACGTCCGGAATCTCCATCAGTGCCTCGCCCGGGAGCCTCGCCTCGGCAACCGTGTAGTGCTTGAACTGCAGGTCGGGCGCGTACTCCATCAGCTTGGGCCAATCGGGGCAGGTGCGCGAGCTCACGTTGGGATCCTTTCCGCCTGTGCCCCGATCTCCTCCCCGCTCCAGCGGCCCTCCACGCGCACGACCCCGCGCTCGCCGCCGGCCGGATAGACGACGAACGTAAGCGCCTCGTCGAGCCAGTGGTAGAGCCGCTCGCCGCTCTCGTCGGTCAAGCCGAGCCGCACCTGGAAACGTCCGTCGGCGAGCGGCAATTGCTCGACCTCGAAGCGGACACCCAGTTCGGTCGTCGTGTCTTCCCAGCCGAGGTCGCCGGTCGAGCGGCCCGAGCCCGTCAGGAGCAGGCCGGACGAGTCACGCAGCTCGAGCGAGAGTCGAGGCGCCGGTATGGGGCGCGCGGCGGTGATGCGCAGGCGCAGCGTGAGTGGCTCGCCGGCGAGGAACTGCGTGCGCGCGGCGCCGTCCGGGCCGATCAGCTCGACCCCTTCGATGCGCGCGTCGCCGCTTCCCCACTCCTTCAGTCCTGCGCCGCGCTCCGCGGGATCGACGTCGCCGGCGAGCAGCTGCCGGTAGCGGACGATGGCATCGTGCGTGGTGCCGTCGAACTCGACTGCTCCGTCGCGCAGGAGGACAGCGCGGTCGCACAGGCGCTCGACGGCCGATGCGTCGTGCGAGACGAACACGATCGTTCCGCCGCGCTGCTTGAACTCGAAGATCTTGCCGAAGCACTTGCGCTGGAACTGCTCGTCGCCGACGGCGAACACTTCATCGAGCAACAGGACGTCCGCGTCGATGTGCGCGGCGATCGCGAACCCGAGCCGCATGTACATCCCCGACGAGTACGTTCGCACCGGCAGGTCGATGAACTCCTCGAGCCCCGCGAACGCGACGATCTCGTCGAGCTGCTCTCGCACGTACGCGCGCGTGAGGCCGTGGATCGACCCGTTCAGGAAGACGTTCTCACGTCCGCTCAGATCGGGATGAAAGCCGGCGCCGAGCTCGAGCAGCGAGCCGACGCGTCCACCGACGTCCACACGGCCGGACGTGGGCTTGATGATTCCGGAGAGCAGGCGCAGGAGGGTCGTCTTGCCGGACCCGTTGCGCCCGACCAGACCGATCGCACTGCCCGGATCGACTCGGAAGGAGACATCCCGAAGCGCCACAACCTGGGCCGGCTTCGACCGGCCCCGTGCGACGATCGCGTCCTTCAGCCGCCGTGCTTCCCGCGGATAGACCTTGAAGTGCCGCGAAGCGTGCTCGGCTTCGATCTCCCCGGGTCGGATCACGCTTCCGAGGGTACCGCGAGCACCCGTCGCACCAGCCCCGCGAGCACCCCGATGAACGCCGGGTCGGCGTTCGGCATCTCGATCCGGCGGAATCCGAGTCCCAGCTCGCGAGCCTTGCCCGCGGCCTCGTGGTCGAGATCCCAGCGGATCTCGAGATGGTCGGCGACGAACCCGACCGGGCAGACGAGTACGTCTGTGATCCCGCGTCCCTGCAGTTCCTCGAGGTGGTCGAGGATGTCCGGTCCGAGCCAGGGCTCCCCGGTCTGCGACTCGCTCTGGAACGAGAACGACCAGTCGTCGAGCCCGGCGCGCTCCGCGATCAGCCGGGACGTCTCGAGCAGCTGGTCCTTGTACGGATCTTTGGCCTCGAGGATCCGGGCGGGCAGCGAGTGGGCGGTGAAGACGACGTGTGCTTCGCTACCGCGCACGCGGTCGGCAAGCAGATCGACGAAGCCGGGCTCGTCGTGCCAGCTGTCGATGAAGGCGAGCTGCGCGCGGCCGGAGAGTGCCTCCTCGAGCTGGGTGCGGTAGCCGGCGATCGACATCGCCGAGTAGTGCGGAGCGAGCACGAGGCCGACGACCGTGGCCGCGCCTGCGGCCACCGCGGCGTCTGCCGCTTCGGCGATGCGCGGCGTCCAGTGCTTCATGCCGGTGAAGACGGGAACGGCTTCGAGCTCGGCCTCGAGCGCCGCGCGCGTCTCCTCGGTGATCGCATTCAGCGGCGAGCCCTGGTCGATGCCGAGGCGGCGGTAGCGCTCGACGAGATCGTCGAGCAGTGCGAGCCTGATCGGCCGACCGCCGCGGATGTCGCTGTAGTAGGCGGGCACGTCGGCGAGCCGCTCGGGTGATCCGTACGCCATCAAGACGACCGCCTTCATCGACGAGACGCTAGCCGACGGTGTGGAGAGATAGTCGCGCTTCCGCGATGGTGTCTGACACCGGACGTGAAGCGGTGCGTCCTGCCACGTCGCTCCGCGGGCGGGTGCGACGTAGGGCCCGTCAGGTGCCCAGGCCGACGGCACGACGTCTGACACCGGGACGTGGCTGGAGCGGCGCCGTCCCGGCACGCCGTGTGCTCAGACGCGAGCCTCGACGGTGGCTTCGTGAACGAACTCGGTCAGACGCCGAAGAACAGCCGGGTCTGTTTCGGGTGGCACACCGTGCCCAAGGTTGAACACATGACCCGGCCGCCCTCCGGCACGCGCGAGAATAGCGCGGGTTTCGGACTCGATTCGCTCCCACGGGCCGAGCAGAAGCGCCGGGTCGAGGTTCCCTTGCACGCCTCGTTCCTCACCGACTTCCGACCAGCCGCGGTCGAGCGGAATGCGCCAGTCGAGCCCGATCACGTCGCCGCCCGCCTCCGCCATCGACGACAGGAGAGTCGCCGTCCCGGTGCCGAAGTGGATCGTCGGCACGTCGACCGCAGCGAGGATGCGTGCCGAGTACCGCGCGACGAATTCCTCGTAATCCGACGGCGAGAGTGCGCCCACCCACGAGTCGAAGACCTGAATCACGTCGGCACCAGCCCGCGCTTTCGCGGCGACGTAGCCCGCGAACGTCTCTGCCAACTTCTCCATCAGCGCGTGCCACGTCACGGGCTCGCGGTACATCATCTGCTTCACGGTCGCGAACTCGCGGCTCGGCTTTCCCTCGATGAGATAACCGGCGACGGTGAACGGGCCGCCGCAGAAACCGATCACCGCCTGATCGTCGCGTAGCGCCGCGCGCACGAGCCGCACCGCCTCGAGGATCGTCGGCACCGATTCCTCCGGCTCCGGCACGACGAGCCGCTCGACGTCCGCCATACATCGCACCGGTTCCGCGATCACCGGGCCGACGTTCTCGACGAGGTCGACCTGAACCCCCATGGCGAGGACGGGGAACATGATGTCCGTGAACATCACCGCGGCGTCGACGTCGTGCCGGCGGACGGGCTGCAGCGTCACTTCGGCGCAGAGCTCCGGCTCGGCGACGATGTCGAAGAGCCCGTAGCGCTTGCGCAGCTCGCGATATTCCGGGAGCGAGCGACCCGCCTGGCGCATGAACCACACCGGCGTGTGCTCCACCGGCTCTCGGCGGCAGGCCCTGACGAGAAGCGGCTCCACGACAACGTAGGCTAGTCGCGCACTGGAAACGGTCGGCGAGCATCACGTACCTGCCGGCCCGCTCGCGGTTCGCTGGCTCGCGTACGAGGTCGAGCCGCCGCAGGCGGGCGCGCTCAACCGCGCGCGGATTGCGCTCGAGAACGCGGGCAGCGCACCCTGGCGGGGCCTGAACCTCTCGTACCACTGGCTCGACGAGCGTGGCAATCCGATCGTCTGGGACGGTCTGCGTTACGAGGTGAGCGCCGCGCCCGGTGAGCGCGTCGAGCGCGACCTCGAGATCCGCGGCCCGATCCCGCCGGGGGCGTACAAGCTCGCCTTTGACCTCGTCGACGAACAGCGCTTCTGGCTGGCCGAGCTCGGCAACTTCTCGCCCGAGCTCGACATCGAGGTCGCGCCGCGCGACGCAACCGCTGCGCGAGCCTTCCTGCCCCCGGCGGCGAATCTCGACCCCGACTGGGAAGAGCGCGTCTACGCAGCGCACCTGGAGGGCTATGCAGCGGTAGGCGGGTCGATCGAGACGAGACGGCCGCCCGGAGAGCTCGAACCGTACGAACCAGGCGGGGGACGCAACCCCGCGTTCGCGCACCCGCTGGTCCTGCCGTCGCTGCTACCCCCGCTCGAGCCGAACACGGAGGTGGCCGGACTCCCGGCCTGGCGGCCCGAAGGCGACGAGCCCTGGATCTACGACGCCAGGATCAGACTTCGACTGCGATCTGGTCGTCGACGCGGTTGAACACGTAGGCGCCGAGCGCGAGGGCCGCCACCGCGGCAATGACGGTGTAGATCGTGTCGCCGAGACCGGGCAGCCGGCCGTAGAAGAGCGGATCGCGAAGCGCCTCGATCGCCGGGGCCAACGGGTTTCCCCAGTGGATCAGGTCGACGACCCAGTCGCGCCGCGCGATCTGAGGGTCGTTCAGCGGATAGAGAATGGGCGTCAGGAAGAAGAGCGGCAGTAGGAGCGCGGAGACGAGAAACTCGATGTCGCGAAACAGGACGTTCAGCGCGGCGAGCGCGAGCGCGAGACCGGACGTGATCGCGACGATCGCGACCCCGAGGGGCAGTGCGAGCCACTCGGTCGCACGCACGCGGGGTAGCAACGCGAAGTTGACTGCAAGCAAAGCCACGAGCATCACCGCGAAGCTGATGAGGTGAGTCGCGACGACCGAGAGCGGTACGAGCTGCCGCGGGAAACGCGTCTTCCTGATGAGGTTCGCGTTGTCGAGCAGCGACCGCGAGGCCGACTGCACCGACGTGGCAAAGAAGATCCAGGCCGAGAGCCCAACGAGCAGAAAGAGCGCGTAGTGGCCTTCGGACCCGAACGGCGTCTTCCAGAGCACCGAGAAGACCAGGAGGTAGACGGCCATCAGCAGGACCGGGTTCGCGAGGGTCCAGGCCACACCCAGGAGCGAGCCCCGGTACTTCGCCTGAACGTCCCGGCGGAAGAGGTTCCCGAACAGCTCCCGGTAGCGGAGGAGGTCTCCGTATACCGTCGTCATCGGCGCGGCCTAGTCTAGAGGCGGAATCACATGGTGCTTACAGCCCTTGATTACCCTTCTGCTCCGTGAAGGTGCTCGTGGCGATCGCTGCGTTTCCCGCCGCGGCCGCGGCCATCTGGCTGCTGCTCCACACGCCGTTGGCCGCCCGCCTCGGCGCGGCCCCGCGTGAAGATCGCTGGCACGAGCGAACGACGCCGGTGCTCGGCGGCATGGGGATCTTCGCCGGGATCCTGACGGGATTCTGGGTCGCGGTCGCGGTCGGCGCGGCCCCGGCGAGCCGCGAGCTCGTGGCGATCCTCGGAGGGTGCTCCATCCTCTTCGTAGCGGGCCTGCTCGACGACCTCTTCTCCCTGGGCCCGATTCCGAAGCTTGCCGCCCAGATCGCGGCGGCCTGCCTCGTGATCTTCAACGGACTCACGATCTCGGGGCTGATCTCGAACGACTTCCTCGCGGGGGTCGTGGCACTCGTGTGGCTCGTCGGGATGACGAACGCGTTCAACCTGCTCGACAACATGGACGGCCTCGCGGCGACGCTCGCCGGAATCGCCGCGGTGTTCTTCGCCATCGATGCGCTCGAGGTCCATAAGAACCACGGCGTCCTGGCGCTGTCGCTCGCGCTCGCGCTCGCCTGTGCGGGCTTCCTGCCTTTCAACCTGCGCTACGGCAAGTCGGCTGCGGTCTTCATGGGCGACTCGGGGAGCCAGGTGCTCGGCTTCCTGCTCGCGGCGCTCGGGCTGACGGCGAGCTGGAAGGTCGCCGGGACCACGGTCGCCACCCTCCTCCTGCCGATTCTCGTCCTCGCGGTTCCCATCCTCGACACGACGCTCGTCACCGTCGTGCGGCTGCTCGACGGGCGGCCCGTGTACCAGGGCGGTCGCGATCACACGTCGCACCGCCTCGTGTACCACGGGCTCTCCGAGAAGCGTGCGGTCGTCCTGCTCGCCGTCATCGCCGCTGCGCTCGGAACGACGAGCCTGTTCTACAGCGTGCTCGACAACGCCTGGGTGACTCTGATCGGCGTGCTCCTGAGCTTTGCCTTGCTCGTCCAATTCGCGAGCGTCCTTTCGGACGTCGAACGCGCGCCGGGCCTCGTTTCAGACCGCGGCTGGTTGCACACGTTCGTCGCAAATCCACGCAGGCTCGTCGAGTCGCTCGTCGACTTCGCACTGATCACCGCCTCGTTCGCCCTGGCGTACTACCTGAGGCTCCAGGGAGGAGGGAGCGACTACCAGCGGCACATCTTCGCGGTCTCGATCGGCGTGGTGGTCGCCGTGCGCTATCTGGCCTTCATCCCGTTCGGGCTCTACCGCGGCGTCTGGCGCTACGCGGGCGCACGGGATGCCGCAAGCATCGTCGCCGCCGTGATGGTGTCGGAGGCCGCCGCCTACCTGATCCTCGATGCGACCCAGAACCTGGGGCCGTTTCCGCGCAGCGTCTTCGTGATCGACGCGCTCATCTGCACCGTGCTGGTGGGGGCCTCCCGCTTCTGGGAGCGGGCGTTCGTGCGCGGCGTCTCGTCGCTTACCGGCCGCGGCAAGCGCCACCGGACGCTGATCGTCGGGGCGGGCCGAGGCGGACGCAGCCTGCTACGCGAGCTCCGGGAGACACCGGGAGAACAGGTCGTCGGGTTCGTCGACGACGACCCGCGGCTGTCGCGGCGCCGCCTGCAGGGTGTGCCCGTGGTCGGCGACACGAGCAAGATCGAGCAGATCCTTTCGCGTACGCACCCGGACACCGTCCTCGTGACGATTCCCGACGCTCCCCGTGAGCGACTCGGGCTCGTGGTCGACGCCTGTGCGCTGGCCCAGCTGCCGTGCCGCTTCGTCCGGCGCCACACCGACCTCGACCCCGACGTCGCACTCGGCGCTACCTTCGACTGATCCGCCGATGGCCGTCGTGACCGCCCGCCGAGCGCCAGCTGAACAGACGCTGGTCGACCGTTTTTTGGCGGCGGTGCCGCTTCTCAGCGTCTTCGTCTGGCTCGCGATCGTGTTCATGATCCAGGCCTGGGCTCACAAGACACCGTGGCTCTTCGGCGACGAGCTCGAGCTGACACAGTTGTCCCGCGCGATCGCCGACACTGGTCATGCCGCCCGGCGCGGCGCGCCGTACTCGTTCACGACGCTCTGGACTTACGTGCTCGCGCCCGCCTGGCTGATCGACAACCTGCACGCCGCGTACGCGACCGTGAAGTACCTGACGGTGATCGTGATGACAGCCACTGTCTTTCCCGCATACGGGATTGCACGTCTTGCCGTCGGGCGCCGGCCGGCGCTCTTCGTCGCCACAGCATCCGCCGCGATACCCGCGGTCGCCTACTCGTCGATGATCGTCGAGGAACCGGCTGCGTACCTCTTCTCGACCTTTGCGCTCTTCCTCATCCTGCGCGCATTCGTGACTCCGTCGCGCTGGTGGATCGGCGGGGCCGTGCTCGCGTCGCTCATCGCACCACTGGTACGTGGTGAGCTCGCCGTGATCCCCGCCGTGTTCCTGCTCACAGGCACGTTCCTGTTCTGGCGGTCCGAGTACTTCACCGCGTGGCGCAGAAGCTGGGGCGCCTGGGACTGGACCGGCTTCGTGACGCTCGTCGTCGGCGTCGCAGTGATCGTGAGCGCCGTACTCGGTCATCGTTCGCTCGAGTGGAACTACTCGACCCGGCTCTACAAGGACCGCATGCTCGATCTTGGCCTCAACGCCGCAGGCGCGTTGACGATCGGGCTCGGAGTGCTGCCCGTAGTCGCGGGCCTGGCCTCCCTTTGGCGCGCGCCCGGCGAACCGGTGACGCGCGAGCTCCGCAGCTTCCGCAGCGTCCTACTCGCGGCGATCATCGGCTTCGGGCTCTACACCGCAGTCAAGGCGACATACGTCTCGATCACCTTCGCGACGTACACCTACGAGCGCAACCTCATCTACCTCGCGCCGCTCCTCTTCACGGGTACAGCGCTCTGGCTGGAGCGCAGGCGGCTGCATCCGATCGCGCTCGGAGCATCGACCGCATTCGTCCTGCTGCTCATCCTGACCACGCCGTACGAGATGGGCCAGGATCTCTCGTACAACGCCCCCGGGCTGGCGATCCTTCAGCAGGCGAATCGCTATCTCCAGCTCGATCCGACCGGGGCGAAGATCGGTCTCGTCGCTCTGCTCTGCTTCTCGGTCGCACTCTTGCTCGCGCCACGCTTCGTGGGTCGCGGCACCAGGTGGCTCGTGCTCGCGATCGCCGCGGCCGTCCTCGCCTGGAACTTGACCGCAGAGCTCTCCTTTGCCTCCGCATCTAACCGCACCTCGGACCGCTTCGTCGAGAACCTTCGCGCACCGTTCACGTGGGTCGACGACGCGACCGGCGGCGCGCCGACGCTGTACCTCGGCCAGCAGATGTCCGACCAGAACGGCGAGTGGCTGCTCGAGTTCTGGAACCGCTCGATCAAGGCCGTCTGGAGCCTGGACGGCACCGCGCAGGGCCCCGGCCCCTTCCTCACGCCCGACCAGGGCGCGTCGAACGGCGCCCTCTCGCACGACCCCGGCTATCCGTACGTCGTCGAGGAGCAGGGCATCGAGGTCGTCGGCAAGACGGTCGCGACGCACCTGCACCGCGCCGGCGGCGGGCTCGAGCCGTGGCGCCTGGTGAAGATCGCTCCGCCGCTTCGGCTACGAGGCTCGGTCACCGGCGTCTACTCCGACGGCTGGATGAGCTTGTTCAGCGCCTACACGCGCTACTCGACCGAAGGGAACAAGCCCGGGCGGATTCGCGTAATCGTCTCCCGGGCCCCCTGGGGCGGGACGAACGTCACCGGACACGTGACAGTGGCAATCGGGCCGATGGTGGTCGGCGACGACAAACAACCGCATCTGGGCAAAGCGACCGACGTGAAGCGATTCGACATCCATAGCAAGGAAGTGAAACCCGTCGTTCTGAAGGCGCCGGGACCGCGCTTCCGCGTCGAGGTCACGATCACGCCGACCTTCGTGCCGCACGACCTCGATCCGGGGTCGGGCGACCGGCGCAAGCTCGGAGCGAAGGTCAGCTACATCTTCTTGCCGCCGCGGAAGGCAGCGCACAAGTAGCTGAACCGCAGCGCGAGCATGGCTCGCGCGATGGGCCCTGTCTGCTCGAGCGCACGCAGTGCGCTCAGGACGGGCCTGGGTAATGAGTGGTGCTGCGGCGAGAAGAACGGCTGCAAGGCCAGCTCGTCGAACCCGGCGTCCCGCAGGTCGGCCCGCACGTCGGTGAGCCGATACTGCCGTGGATTGAGGTCGAAGACGAACTTCCGCTCGGTATAGCCGGCGACGCGGCGAAAGAAGGCGGCACGGTCGCCGGCGTAGTAGATGGCACGGAAGCAGGTCGTGGCCGCGACCGGCTCAGGAGGTTCGTAGTCGTTGAGGTCACCGAGAGCCATGTTCCGGCCTCGCTTCCTGCCCACCTCGACCATCTCGGGACTCGTATCGACGCCCGTGTACCGAATCCCGGGCAGGTAGTCGGCCAATGCGCCGTCGCCGCACGCCAGGTCGACCAACGCGTCTCCCGGTTGCAGAGAGGGGCCGAGCGAAAGGATCAACCCGCCGCGACGGCCAAAGTACGTCGCGGCGTCGGCATATGCGTCGCGCGACCAGCGCTCCGCCTTGGGGCCGTACTTCTCCGTCGTCATCGCAGAGCGAAGAGGCGCTCCGGGTGCTTGCGCAGGAAGCGCGCCATCGCGTGGAGATGCCACAAATTTCGGCGCGTGAAGAAGTGCTTGTCGATCACCGCCTGATATTCGTGGTGAACGACTGCGTCCGGCACCCACCAGCGTTCCCAGCCGGCCTTCATCGCGCGGTAACTGAGATCGATGTCTTCGACGTAGAGCTTGTAGCCGGCATCCCAGCCGCCGATCTCGTCCAGCATCGTACGGCGCATGAGCAGGAATGCACCGAGCATCGTGTCCACGCGCATCGGCTCGTCTGCCGGCGCGTCGAGCAGGTAGTGGCGCCGCTGCCAGCGAAGCGGGGGGAACAATACGCGCAGCGGAGTGCGTCGCACGATCGTCCCGCCCACCGTCGGAAAGCTTCGCCGCGAGGCTTGCAGCGTGCCGTCCGGGTTGATCATCTTCGGACCGGCGGTGCCGCAACGCGGATGCGCGTCTGCAAACGAAACGAGCGCGCGGACGCAATCGGGCTCGGGCACGGCATCGGGATTCGAGATGACAACGTAGTCCCCGCTGGTCGCGGCGATGCCCTTGTTGACGTTCGCAGAGAAGCCGAGCGCACGGTCGTTCTCCACTACGCGCACGTTTTCCGGCAGGTCCATCGGCGTGCTGCCGGGCCCGTTGGCCACGACGACGAGCTCGTCCACCTGCGCAAGCAGTGCGGGCAGCGAGCGGTCGAGGAGCTTCGCCTCCCCCGCCCCCGTCACGACGAAGACGCCGGAGACCTTCACGTCGCGATCACGCTGCGGTAGACGTCGGCGGTGATGCGCGCAGTTTCGCGCCAGGAGAAAGTCTTTGCACGCTCGAGCCCAGCGGCCGAGAGCCGCTCACGGTCGGCGAGCGCCTGCCGGATCCCCGCCGCCAGATCGTCGGTGAAGATCGCGGCGTCTCCTGCGACTTCCTGCATCGCGGGCTCGGGCGCAGCGACGACGGGCGTCCCGCAGGCCATCGCCTCGACGATGGGAAGGCCGAAACCCTCGTAGCGCGACGGGAACACGAGACAGGCAGCACGCTGGTACAGGTCGACGAGCTCGGCTTTGGGGACATAGCCACGCACATCTGCGCCGCGCCGGGCGAGCTCGGCGGAGAGCTCCTCGTCCTTCTTCGGGCCGACGACGACGAGCTTGCGTCCGACGGCGTTTGCTGCGTCGATCGCGGCGAGCGGTTGCTTGCGTGGCTCGATCGCGCTGACGAAGAGCAGGAAGGAGTCGTGCTCGCCTGCAGGCCGATAGGCGGGATCAGGCGCAAGCGGTGTGACCGTCACCTTGCCTGCCGGGGTGCCGTAGAGCTCGATCAGGTCGTGTTTCGTCCGTTCCGAGATCGCGAGCACGTGATCGGCCTTGCGCACCGCCCGCCGCACGAAGACCTTGAAGGTCGCGAGGTCCCAAAAGCCGAAGACGCTCGGATCACGCTCCCACGAGAGATCCTGCACCGTGACGACCGCCGGCGCCGGGCAGCTGAGAGGCAGGGCGTGAATGAAGTGCGCAACTGCCGGACGGAGCCGTCGCAACAGGCGCGGAAGCGTCACCGCCATGCGTAACTCCTGGGAGCGCGCCGGCAGGTGGATCGCTTCGACGCCGTCGGGGACGAGAGCCGGGTCGCGTGTCACCGCCGCTATTCGGAGATCATCCGCCACCTCGGGAAGCTCACGCAGCAGTTGCGTGACGTAGGTCTCGTCGCCTGTTCTTCGCCGGCCGAGCACGTCCGCATCGACGAGCACCAGCGGCTTGTCGCTCACGCCGCGGCCTCCCGGTACACCTGCACGGTCGCGTCTGCCACCGCATCCCAGCGAAACTCGCGCGCCCGCTCGAGCCCTCTCGCGACGAGCTCGTCCCGATCGGTCGCGGCGCGCTCGATGCCCGCACTGATCTCTGCGGGATCGCGAGCGTCGACCAGCACCGCGGCACCGTCGGCAACCTCTTCCATCGCAGTGCCGCGCGTCGTCACGACCGGTGTGCCGCAGGCCATCGCTTCGAGCACAGGAATGCCGAAACCCTCGTAGAGCGAGGGATAGGCAACGCAGGTTGCGCCCCGATACAGGCGCGCCAATTCCGCGTCACTCACCTCGCCGAGCCAGCGCACCCCGTTTCCGCCGACCTCGACGCCTCCCCAGCCGCGGGCGCCGACGACGCGGAGCTCTCGGTTGCCGGCTCGCACGGCCTCGGCCAGGCGTTCGAGGTTCTTGCGCGGCTCGAGTGTCCCGACGGCGAGGACGTAGTCGCCGTCCTCGGCCTCCCCCACAGGCGTGAACTCGTCGCCGACCGCGTTCGGCACGACGCGGATCTTCTCCTCGGGCACGCGCAGCAACTCGATCAGCTCCCTCCGCGTGAAATCGGACACAGCGATCACTCTTTGCGCCGCTGCCAGCACCCGGGGGACGACACGAGGACTGTAGGCACGCGTCCAGCGGTTGAAGGCCTCGGGATGCCGGAAGACTGCGAGATCGTGAACCGTCACGACCAGCGGAACGCGCGAGCGTGTCGGACCGCGATAGGTCGGGCAATGAAGAACGTCCGCAGTGTCTTCGCGGCCGAGCAGGAACGGGTACCAAACGGCATCACGCGCCAGCGTCGAAGCCCTGTCGGTTCGCCCGAACGTTCGCGTCGTCACCTCGACGTCGTCCCGGCGCCGCAGCTCTCGCAGCAGGCTCTCGAGGTACCTGGCCGTGCCGGCACGTGTCTGAACAAGCGGAGAGACGTCGATTGCAACGCGCATCACAGCGCGTCAGCGTAGCTCTGGAGGTGAATCCGTCCTGTTTCCAGCCAACTGAAGCGGCGCGCCTGGTCGAGGCCACGCGTCACGAGCTCGTCGCGATCGGCGAGGGCGCGACGGATGCCCTCGGCGAACTCCTCGGGGCTGTCGGGATCAGCACGCACGGCCGCGTCTCCGCACGCCTCGTCGAGCGATGTATGCGACGACACGACGCATGGCACACCGCAGGCCATCGCCTCGACGACGGGCATACCGAAACCCTCGAACCGGGACGGGTACGCGAAGACCGCGGCACCGCGGTAGAGCGCGGCCAGCTTCTCGTCCGATGGATAGCCGAGCCCTTCGTGGCCCAGAGCGGCAAGAGCGAGCTCGTCTCCGAGCAGCCCGACGGCAAGCTCGACGACGCGCCGGTTCTTGCGCCAGTCCTCGGTTGCGGTGGTGAACACGTACGGACGGCCGTGGTCATGGCGCTCGCCGTGTGGCCGGAACCGGCCGTCGACGCCGGGATAGGCGACGTGCACCCGCTCAGGTCGAAGGCCGAGCCGGTCGATGACGTCGTTCGCCGTGTAGCTCGAGTTTGCGAAGACGACGTCGCACGTCTGCGCCTCTCGCGCGGTGGCGGAGTGCATGTTCACCGTGCGCGGATACAGGCGTTCCGGAAACCGCAACGGCCCGAGATCGTGAATCATCGTCGCGCGCACGCCGGCGCGCTGCGGCGGGATCATCCAGTCGCTGAAGTGCAGGACGTCGAAGTTGCCGATGAACGTCTCCGCGAGCGGACGCCCGAGCGCTCCCCAGGCCCGCCGGGTGGCGTGCGCGAACGGCACCGTGAAGAGGCGCTTCTCGACCGGGAGACCGTCGAGCGTCTCGTCGAGCAACGTTCGCCCACGGATGCTCACGGGACCGAACGCCACGATCTCGTGCTTTTGGCCCGGTGCCTCGAGCATCCCCTTCAGCGCACCGAGAATGTAGTTGCCGACGCCGGTTCGCGGATGCGAGAGCGGCGTGACGTCATAGGCGATCCTCACGGAGCGGCGTAGAGAAAGGCGAGGAAGTGCACGCCGAGGACGCGCGGGTCGGCCGGCCCGGGAACGGCTGTTGGGCTCACTGTGAACACGGCACGACATACACCGTCATGCGGTCGAAGCGGCACGGTCATGCTCGCATCGTCATTCGAGCGAAACGTCACGCTCCTCCCCTCCGCACGGACAGTCTGCGGACCGCTGATCAGATTCGGGTCGCGCCTCAGCTGCGCTGTCACCCTGCCCCCGGTACATCGCAGGCGCGTGTAGGTCACGCGCTTTCCCGACCAGGTGTCGTTTGGATAGAGGCCGCGCACCCGATAGCCGAGGCGCACCGGGCCGTCCGTACGACGGAGAGCCATTCCCTTGCGCTCATCGCGGGCAACGATGTCCCCCGCGATGGGCACGGCTTCCCCGGTGAGCACGTACGCATGACGCACCGGTTCGCCGTTTGCGAGCAGGACGCCGTCGCTTCGCTCCGTCACTTTCGTCTCGGGCAGTCCGCCCATCGACGGCTGTTTCAGGTCGTAGACCGGGCCGATGCTCCGGTTGTAGAACTCGTTCTCCCAGAGCGTGTTCGGGTGGTGCGTCGGATCCTTGCCCGAGAAGACGAACGCGACGTCGGCGTTCCGGCCCACCGCTGCATCGACCCAGTCCCGGTCGGGCAGAGCGATGCCCTCGTAGAGCGCTCCGATGGACGCCTTGGGGAAGCCGTGGTCGAAGCGCTCGATGCGCTCGGTCGCGAATGCGAACCAGAGCAGAACAACACCCGGCAGGACGAACGCGTAGCGCGCCGGCAGGGTCAGGAACAGGATGCCGAGCGCAACCGCGGCGGCGGCGACCACCACCGCGATCGTGTCGAGACCGACGACGGTCTCCTGCAGCCACCAGAGCGGCAGCAGCGCGAGCGTGTCCGATTCGGCAGACGCGTCGATCAGCCGCTGATACGGAAGCACCGCTGGAAGCGCAGCGGCCAGGACGGCGGCGATCGCGGCCGCGCGCGGCGGACGCGGGAGCCCGCGCTCGATCCACGCGAGCAGCGCGATCAGGAACAGCGGTGCGACGTAGAAGAGATTGCGTTCCTGGATCCGAGGCGAGAGCGCCGAGGCGAAGGCTCCGACCTCCAGGAGAAGCCAGCCGATCAGCGGTATCGCGCCGGCGAGAAAGACCCGAAGCGGCCGGTCGAGGGAGCGGCCGATCACGGCGAGCAGGAGCAGGGCCGCGAAAGGAACGATCCCGAGATAGAGATCGAGCTCCGACACGTGATACAGCACCCACTTCAAGACCTGACCGGGCCTGTAGGTCGCATGACCGGTCACGCTGTAGCTCCCGAGGATGTCGTACGGCGAATGGCCGCGGGCGAGCTGCACGACGAGGACGGCGACGACCGCGGCGAGGAGCGCACCGTAGAGAGCCTTGAAGTCCGTGAGCGTGCGCAGGCGGCGGCGATCGAGCCACGTGAGCAGCAGCGGCGCCGTCGCGACTGCGGGGATCAGGATGATCGCCTGAGAGCGCGTCAGGAAGGCGAGCAGACAGAGTGCGAGCAGGACGAGCTGCCGCTGGATCGTCGGTCGCTCGAGTGCGAGGATGAGCGCAAGCGCGACACAGGCGAAGAGTGGGTAAAAGACCGTCTCCGTCATCAGCGTTCCCGTGTACATCAGCGACGGGACCGCGACTGCGAGGATTGCCGCGAGCAGCGACGGAATCGGCGCGATCACCCGCCGGGCCAGGAAGTAGACGGGGATCGCCGTCAGAGACATCAGCACAGAGCCGATCGTCTTTGCCGCCGCGTAGGCGTCGGGAACTGAGGCGAACAGCTTCCACGCGGGAGCGATCAGCAGCGGATAGACGGCGCCGTATGCGCCGTGGTGCACGTCGCGGATCAAGAAGTGACCCGTATCGGCGAAGCTCTTCGCGAGCTCCGAGTAGATGAGTTCGTCGACCATGATCCACGGCGCGACGACTCTGCGCGACAGGCCGTAACGAAAGACCGAGGAGACGACGACGAGTGCCGCCAGCCAGGCCCAGATGGGGACGCGCGCGAGGAGATTGACGCCCGGCGAGGGCTGGGGTTCTTGCGCGGGCCGGCCGTTGCGCGCAAGACCGACCTCGTCCAGCCGGCCGGCGAGCTCCGCGGCGAACGGCGTTCCCGGCTCGATGCCGATCTCTGCCGCGGCCTGTGCGACGTCCGCGACGACGGCGTCGGCAACCTTCGTTCCCCCTGCGGCGTCCTCGAGTGCGGCCGCGTACTTCTCGGCAACCCTCCCGAGGTCGTGCTCCCGCTCGACGTACGAACGCGCGGCGTCGCTCATCGCGAGCTGCGTCGGCTCGCTGGACACGAGCAGCTCGAGTGCCGTCGCAATGGAGGCGATCTCGTTCTGGTCGACCGGCACCTTGAAGGCGACGTCGTCGGGAAGCTCGGAGAACCAGCCGAGGTCGCTGACGACGAGCGGCCTCCCGAGCGAGAGCGCTCGAATCGCGCTGCCCGATGTCTCTCCCATGGTCGGCGAACGCAGCGAGATGCAGGCGTCACATGCAGCCATCAACGACCAGAGGCGGTCCTCCTGGACGTAGCCGATGCGTTCGACGCCTTCGGTCACCAACCGTTCGGCGTCGAAGCCGGGCGAGGAGGGGCCGACGAGCAGGAGCTTCGCGTCCGGATGGCGCTCGCGCACCAGTCCGAATGCCTCGATCAGCTGAGGAATCCGCTTGCTCGCGTTCAGGTGCCCGAAGCACCCGAACAGCGGCCGCACTTCGACGCTCGCCGGCTCGACGTCGACCGGCGGCCACGCGGGGTGGTCGACGTGCCAGATCGGCCCGTGGTAGCCGGCCTCACGTGCGCGCTCTTCGACGTAGTGCGAGTGGACGATCAGGCCGGTTGCGTTTGCCAGCACCTCGCCCGCCAGCGGAAACTCGGCGGGGCTCGTCTCCCATGGCGGAGGCACACGCCCGTCTAGAACACCGTGCGCGAGCAGCCGCCCCGGAATGCCCGCGTCGCGTTCCATCGCGGCGAGGTAGCCGTGACCGTCTTTGCGACCGATCGTGAGCCCGGCGACGAGATGATGCAGCACGAAGTCGTGCAAGACGACGACGCCCGGCCTCCGTCTGAGCGCGTCGATGATCCACCCGTGCGCCTCTGGATCGTTGCCGACGTGAAACAGCGCAACGTCGGCCGCGACCGGACGAGTGCGCCCGCGTCTGACGACCTCGATCTCGACGAGGCGGCCGAGTGCGGGCAGGAGCAACGCAGAGTAGTCCGCGATGCCGGACCGTTCCGGCGGTAGCGGTGAGTAATAGGCGACCTTCACGCGAGCAGACGCGCGATCGTCTCGTCCCAGGACACGCGGCTCGCGATCTCCTTGCCGGCCTGCCCCCACGTCTTCGCGTCATCCACGTGTTCGCGTAGCCACGAGCACGCCTCGGCAAGCGCGTCGGCCCGCGGTTCGCAGACGATTCCCGTTCTGCGGTCGGAGACGACCTCGAGCGGACCTCCCGCATCGGTCGTCGTCACAACCGGCTTCTCGGCGAGGAACGCCTCGTACGGAACCATCCCGAAATCCTCGTCCACCGGCGCGTAGTAGACCGCGAGACAGCGCGCGTAGAGCGTTGCGAGCTCCGCCTCGTCGATTCGGCCGGTGAAGCGGGCGCGTCCGTCGAGACCGTGCCTGCGCGCCACGTCTTCGAGCCGCTCGCGATCCGGCCCGTCGCCGACGATCACGCAGCGCAGCGTGGTGTCCGCAGCCAAAGCGTCGAGCAGCAGCTCATGCCTCTTTGCCTGGTCCAACCTTCCGACCGACAGGACGAAGTCGTCGTAACTCTCCGTCCGGTAGGCGAGCTCCTGCGGCGGGTGCGGCATCACCTCGGCCTCGATCCCGGTCGAGCGCTGCAGGCGGTCGGCGACGTTCCGAGACGTCGCGAACACCTTTCGCGCTTCGCCGAGGGCGACACCGTCCAGGCGTTGCACGGCGCGGCGCGTCGCACGATCCTCGGAGCTCTCGCCGAACTGCCCCAGGTCGGTGCGGTCGAGCTCGTACGCCTGGCGGAACTGGTGCAACAGCCAGACGACCTTGTTGGGATGACGGACGGCGTACGACGGGAACTTGGTCGCGATCACGAGTTCGATCGTGCGACCGTCCGACTCGCTCAGGTCGAGCAGCCGCCAGAGGAACGCCTGAGAGAGCACGCGCTTACCGGGGTACCACTTGTACGGAATCGTGACCAGGTCCGCCTCGTGACCACGTTCCCGCAACTCGCCGACGAGGTCGTCGGCGAAGATCTCTGCCCCACCACGCGCAAACGGCACCTGCGGCGCGCAAACGGCGATTCTCACCGTGCGACCTCTAGAGGTACACGCGCGTGTTGCCGGGTCCCACCACGCCCGCCCACCGACACACTAGGCGCGTATCCGTCATAGGTCAGTGTCACGACCGCGACAGAGGCGCGTCTATGCATCCGCGGCCGTTCGCGCGACGAGGGCGTAGTCGAGGGGCGCGAAGAGGATCTCGTTCAAACGGCGAACGTTGGCTGCGATCACGGGATCGTCCGGTTCCGTGAGGCGCTCGGCGGGCTCGTTCAGGAAACGGATCTCGGTGTCGGCGAAGCCTGCCTGACGCGCGAGCAGCTCGAGCGTCTCGGGCACCAGCGGTTGCGCATGCGTCAGGTCGGCGAAGTAGTTGCGGAGCGCGATCGGCGACAACGGATTGATCGTCTCGGCAATCAGCACGCCGCCGGGCCGCAGCTTCGCGGCCGCGAGGCGTAGCGACTCGGCAAGCGTGGGCCCCGGGAGATGCTCGACCACTTGGCCCATGAAGATCCCGCCGAGCGATCCGTCCGCGGTGCGGCCCAGATATTCGAGGAGGTCCGCCTGCTCGACTTCGAGCCCGTCGCCGCGGGCGTACGCCGCCATGTCCGAGTCGGCGTCGATGCCGCGTGCCTCGACGCCGGCCTCGCGCAGCAGGCCGAGGAGCTCGCCGCGGCCGCAGCCGATGTCGAGAACGGGCGCCGCGTCGCGCAAATCCTCCACATATCGGCGCTGGCGCTCGCGGATCGAGTCGGTGCTGCCACGCATCCGGCTCTCGAAGGCGAAGTAATCGGGAATCGCGGCCGCCGCAGGCTGTGCTGCAACGGTGGCGGGCACGGGCGAAGCTCCGCCGCCGAGCGGAGCGCGCCGCTCCAGCCGCTCGAGACGCTCCTGTAGCTCGCGCACGAGTTGCTCGGCCTGTTCGCGAGCGGCCGACGCAGAATCGGCGCGCTCGGAGAGAGCGTCGACGAGCTTCAGCACCGAGTCGTTGAACACCCGCTGGTCTGCGGCCAGCGGTTCCACGTACCAGCGCATGAGCTTGCGCAGAAAGCGCTTGACCAAGCCCTTCGGCCCCCCGCCAGCTTGCCGCTCCGCAGTGACCGGCCAGAAGCGCTCGGCCAGGGCCCGTGTCGAGGCGAATTCCGCCCCGCGCGAGTCCCCCTGGACAGCACCACGTCGAAGCTCCTCGCGGAGCCGCTCGAACAGGGCGGCGACGTCGATCTCCTCCGGCGAGGAAATACCTGCAGGCGCCGGGTTTTTTGCCTCCGGCCCGGACATTCAGAGGATTGTAGGGGGTGAACCTGTCAGTGGAGGGCGCGCACGTACTGCCACGCCTGGGCGAGCCCGAGCTGTCGGATCGCCAGCAGGAGCAATGCGTAGAGCGCCAGGCCCGCCGCAGCAGCTGGCACCGCGCCGAAAACGAGCGAGGCGCCGCCGAAAGCGAGCGCCGTTGCCGCGCCGACGAGCAGCGAGAGCCGGCCGAGCCCGTTCACGGTCAGCCAGAGCATCCTCGGAGCGAGCGAGGCCATCAGACCGAGCACGACGAGCAGTGTCGTGATCCCGAGCGCCACGGTCACACCGGTCAGGCCCCAGAGCGAGCGGGCCACGACCGAGATCGGGATATCGATCACGACACCGGCCAGCGCCAGAGGAATGAGCAAGCGAGTCCGGTGCATGACGAAGAGAAGCGGATACATGATCAGGAACGCCGCGTTCCCGATCATCCACGGCGACAGGAAGACGACGAGCCGTCCGAGCTCGTCGCCAACGTGCCCCGAGAAGGCCTGACCGAGCACCGCGGTTACGACCCGGCCGCCGAGGAGCGCGACGAGGCCGGCCGCTGCGCCGACGAACGCGAGCGAGACCCACGCCGAATGGACAACGTGCTCTGCGGCGCTCTCCGCATCCACACCACGCCGGGTCAGCGGGGCGGCCGAGATCAGCGAGAGCGAGAACGCCGTCGTGCTGACGAACGTCGCGGCGAGCAGGTAGGCGTAGGAAAGGCTGGTCACATTCCCCTCGCCGGTACCGCCGGCGAACCTGAGCGCGATCACGTAGAGGCCCTGGAGGGCCAGGGGGACCGACGCACCGTAGGCAAGGCGCCAAAGCCGGTAGCGGAGCCTGAGTGGCACACCGCGATGCCGCCGCAGGCGATTGCCGCGAAAAAGCAACACCACGAGCGGCAGCCCGATCGCGATCGCGCCGTTCAGAGCCAGCCCCCACGCGAGCGCGACGAGACCGTGTGAGTCGGCAGCGAGAACGAACAAGACCACGCCGCCGATCCCGCCGATCGCGAAGCCGAGCGCGGCCGGGACGTAGCTGTCCTTCGCCGCAAGCGCACTGGCGGCCAGGGCGGCGATCAGCTGTGCGAATGCGGCAGGCACCAGCCACGGGAGCGCCTGGGCGGCCACGTGCGCAGACGACTCCGGCAGCCGTCCGGTGATCAACTCGCCCCAGAAATCCGCGAAGACCGCGGTTATCACCGTGGCGGGCACCGCAACGGCGAGGAAGGCGACGCCATAAGCGCGAAACTCCGATCCGAGGTTCCCCTCCGCCTCGGCACGCGTGAGGTCCGGGACGACCACCATGCGAAAGGCCTGCGCGCCGAGAACCAGGACCAGATAGACGCCGTAGGCCGCCATGAAGCCGTCGGTTTTCTCGTCCCGGCCGAACTTGTGCGCGAGAAAGGCACCGGCCACCGCGGCGGCCAGGCTCAGAGCCACATATGAGAGACCTGTAAAGGCGCCGCTTCGAACGGCGCTCCGGCCGCGCTCCGGGCTACCCTTGGGCTGCTCGTCGGCGGGCACCGCTGCATGAAAGCAGACAAACACCACTCCACCTGGACGGACGACACCGTCGCTGATCTGCGGCGAGAGTTCGGCGAGTTCTTCACCGGACGCACGTGCCTCGTCACGGGCGCCGATGGATTCATGGGCTCGCACCTCACCGAGGCGCTCGTCTCGCTCGATGCGAACGTCCACGCCTTTGTGCGCGCAACCTCCAGCGGTGCGCTGAACAACATCTCGTCGCTGCGCGACCAGCTGAAGATCCACTTCGCCGACCTCACCGACAAGACGTCGGTCGACTACCTCGTCAAGGAGCTGCTGGACGCGCCCGACAAGCCCTACGTCTTCCACCTCGGAGCGCAGGCGCACGTCGGTGAGTCATGGCACCGGCCGTACGAGACCGTGATGGCGAACACGGTCGGAACGCTCAACCTCCTGCAGTCGATCGTCGACTACGGGCTCGAGCTCGAGAAGTTCGACACCGCAGGGACGTCTGAGGAGTACGGCAACCCGCGGGAGTCGGTCGCGCATCACCACGACTTCGACGAGGAGGGTGGGCTGATCCTGCACGAGCGGTCGCCGATCAACCCGAAGTCGATCTACGCGACATCCAAGGTTGCCGCGGACTTCCTCACGATGAACTACCACGACGCCTTCGGCCTGCCGGGAGTCGTGACGAGGATGTTCAACAACTACGGGCCGCGCCAGAACCCGCGCTACGTGACCGGGACGATCATCACGCAGGCTCTGACGCGCGAGACAGTCGAGCTCGGGCAGCTCGATCCGCTGCGCGACTTCTGCTTCTGCACGGACGGCGTCCGCGGACATCTCACCGTGGCGGCACGCGGGACCCCCGGCGACGTCTACGTCTACGGGCAGGGCAACAACATCTCGATGCGCGACTGGGCCCACATGATCCTGCGGGTCGGGCGCGACCAGGGGCACTGGGGCGAGCGAGAGATCGTCTCGACGGCCGACCGCTTCCGTCCGGGCGCCAGCGAGGTGATGGCGCTGCGCGTCGGCTATGAGAAGCTGAACCGCGAAACCGGCTGGGAGCCGCACGTATCGTGGGAGGACGGTGTCGCGCAGACGATCGCGTGGTATGCCGAGAACCGCCCGCGCTGGATCGGCCGCGTCGACTGGCACGCGCAAACCAGAGCCCCGGCGTGAAGACGCTCGTAACGGGGGGCGGCGGCTTCCTCGGCTCGCATCTCGTCGCGCGCCTCGAGACCGACGGCCACGACGTCGCCGCCGCCCGGCGAGCCGATTACGACTTGACGCACTGGGACGACGCGGAGCGTCTCTTCCGCGAGACGCAGCCGGAGCGAGTGTTCCACCTCGCGGGTGAGGTGGGCGGCATCGGCGCGAACCGGGTCAACCCGGGACGCTTCTGGTACGCAAACCTGATGATGGGAGCACACATCCTCGAGCTCTCTCGCGAGCACAGCATCGACAAGCTCGTCATCGCCGGCACAGTCTGCGCGTATCCGAAGTTCGCACCCGTGCCCTTCCGCGAGGCGGACCTGTGGGACGGCTATCCCGAAGAGACGAACGCGCCCTACGGAGTTGCGAAGAAGTCGATCCTCGTCGGCGCGCAGGCTTATCGCGAGCAGTACGGTCTGGACTCGATCTTCCTGCTGCCGGCGAACCTCTACGGGCCGCGTGACAACTTCGATCTCGAGACGTCGCACGTCATTCCGGGGCTGATCCGGAAGATGCTCGACAACGCGGAGCGGGTCACGCTCTGGGGCGACG
Source organism: Actinomycetota bacterium (assembly GCA_013816245.1). Classification (GTDB taxonomy): domain Bacteria; phylum Actinomycetota; class Thermoleophilia; order Gaiellales; family Gaiellaceae; genus 3-1-20CM-4-69-9. Next base: position 24,054 of record JACDEU010000005.1, read on the forward strand.
GGTCTCCGACGCGTGAGTTCCTCTACGTCGACGACTGCGTCGAAGGGCTCGTACTGGCCGCCGAACGCTATGACGGCGCAGATGCGGTCAACCTCGGCACCGGTGCAGAGATCTCGATTCGGGATCTAGCGGAGCTGATCGCGGAGCTCACGGGGTTCGACGGCGAGATCGAGTGGGACAGCTCGATGCCGAACGGCCAGCCGCGTCGCAGCCTCGACGCGAGCCGCGCCCGGGAGCTCTTCGGCTTCGAGGCGCGCACGCCACTGCGTGAAGGCCTCGAGCGAACGATCGCGTGGTATCGCGAGCACGCAGGCGCGATCGCCACAGCTACTCCTTCGTGAGCGCACCCGCGGCCTCGACTCCCGCTCCGCTCGCCGCCGTTGCAGAGAAGCTCCGGCGCGCGAAGAAGCTGGTCTTGTCGGTTCGCGCGGCGTACGTCCTCGGGGGGCTCGTCGCCGTCCAATGGCTCGCTGTGCTCGCGTTCGCCGTGACGGTTCGCCACAACGGCTGGCTCTTCTACTCCGGCGGCGATCAGCTCTGGCACTACACAGGCGCATACGTGCTGGGCCACCGGCTACAACCGCCTTCATACGTCGGCTACGGCTGGTCGACGCTGCTGCTACCCGTCACCTATTTCACCGGGCCCAATCTCGTGTCGGCCCTGCCGGTGATCGTCCTCTTCAACACTCTCGTATTGCTTCCGGTCGCGTTGCTGTGCATCTACGGCATCGCTGCGCGTGTCGGCGGGCGGCTGTTCGGCTACTGGGCCGCGGCGCTCTGGATCGCACTGCCCTACTTCGGGATTCTCTTCGTCGAGCCCGGGTACCACCAGAAGTACACGGAGCTGACGATTCCCCACATCGTCGGGCTGACCGCGATGTCGGACTTCCCGAGCATGGTCGGCCTCCTCGTCTCCGCCTATCTGTGCCTGCGTGCGCTGGAGAGCGGCAGCCGCGTGACGATGGTGGCGGCGGGCTTCGCGGCGGGCTACGCGATCGCAGTGAAGCCGTCGAGCGCGATCTTTTTCTTCGCCCCCGCACTTCTCCTCCTGCTCACACGCTGGCGCACGGTCCTGCCGTTCGTCCTCGGCTTCGCGCCCGCACTCGCGACGCTCGCGCTCTGGAAGTACCGCGGCCTCGGGCATCTGGGCGCCGCCGAGCCAGAACCGGTCCGGCTCGCGAGTGGGGTCGGCGACCTGCTGCGGCGAATTCACAATCCGGACGCCAACAGCTGGTCGCACTTCCACGAAAACCTCATCGCCGTCCGCGAGCACTTCTGGGTCGCCCGGGTGCTCGAATGGCTTCCGGTCGCGGGGGCGCTCGCCCTGTTCGCGCGAGGGCGCACGGCCTTCTGGCTGATCGTGCCGTGGTTCCTCGCCTTCCTCGCGATCAAAGGGAGCTACCTGGACGCCCGCATGGACGACGCCAGTTTCTTCCGGATCCTGCTACCCGCCTTCCCCGCATTCGTGCTGCTCATGGCCGCCGTACCGCTCCTCTTTCCCGGCTGGCGTCCGCAGCCCGCGCCCGCCCCGGCCAGACCGCTTCTGCGCGGCCGCAGGCTCGGTGCCGTCGCCGTTGCGATCTGCGTCGTCTTCGCGATCTTCCCGGTCGTCGTGATCGCCGCGGCCCGACAGGTGGGCGACGAGAGTCACATGATGGATTACGCCGGAACGCTCGTGCCCGTGCGAGATCTCGGCCTGCAAGCGTCGGCGAACGGCAACGCCGTACAGCTCACGTGGAACCGACAACACGTACGGCCCGCCAAGACGTTCTATGTCGTGTTGCGAACGAATGCCCCCGGCGGCGGGGTCACGTGCGCGCACGTCGCCGATGCGAGCGTCGACTGCCGTCTCGAGGTGCAGAACTCGATCCCGACACGGTCGACCTCACTCGACGACCACCCCGGCCCGGGAACCTGGAGCTATCGCGTCGCCGTGTCGGCAAACTGGCTGAACGACGGCCGGCTCGGAGACGTGTACGTCCTGAGCGAGCCGGTCGGCATCACGATTCCGTAGCCCCCTCGCGCAGCTGCTGCTCGAGCAGCGCGAGCCGCTGAGCGAGGATCGTGTTCTGGTCCGAGAGCCGCGAGATGACCGTGGAGTAGTGCAACAGCACCACGAGGATGAAGAGAGCGCCGATCGCGCCGAGGATGGCGGGCGGATAGGTCTCGACACCGAACCAGCCCGCGATCGTGTTGAGGCCGTCACGCCAGACCGACAGTGCGAGCAGCACCACGCCGGTGAGCAGCCAGAGCAGCGCGTAACGCTCACGCAGCCGGCGCGAGCGGATCAGCTCGAAGACCACGAGGAGGAGCAGAAAGGACGCGACCGCCGCAGCGATCGAAACGGGAAGCGGTGTCATCGGTGGTGATCCTCCTCTGGCGGAACGGCGTAACGGCGAAACAGTCCGACGAAGATCGCGAGCAGCACCTTCGTCATGTAATAGACAGAGCGCAGAGCGGTGATCGACGACGCACCGCCGGCGCGCTCGCGCATCTGGACAGGCACCTCGCGCAGGCACAGCTTGTGCTTGACGCACATCACCGTCGTCTCGACCTCGGGATAGTCGTGGGGATAGTCGGCTGCGAAGAGCGCGATGCCCCGGCGGTTGACGGCGCGAAAGCCAGAGGTCGTGTCGGTGACCTTCTGGCGCACGACGGCGGAGACGACCATCGCGAAGACCCTGATCCCGAGACGTCGCGTGAAGGACGACTGATACCCGCTGCCGTGCGCGAAGCGGGAGCCGACGCACAGATCCGCCTCCCCGGCGAGAACAGGCTCGAGAATCGCCGGCAGCTGGGCCGGGTCGTGCTGGCCGTCGCCGTCCACCTGCACCGCAACGTCGTAGCCGCGCTCGAACGCGAACCGGTAGCCGGTCTGCATCGCACCACCGATCCCGAGGTTGAAGGGCAGACGCAGCACGTGAGCACCGCGATCCGCCGCCATCCCGGCCGTTCGGTCCGTGGAACCGTCGTCGACCACCACGATGTCGAAGCCGGGGTCGAAGGCGTGGATCTCGTCAATCACCCGCCCGACGCTTTCCTCCTCGTTCCAGGCCGGGACGATCGCGAGCCGCTTCAGCTCGCCGAGCTGTGCGAGCACGGCGTCGCGTGGCGGCGCAGGAACCGCGGCGAGCTCAGCCACGAGCGCCCACCGGTGTCGCGACCCCGACGAGCTCGAGGATCTGGCGGGCACGGTGAGCGTAGGTGTGCTCGTCGAGCACACGCTCTCGCGCACGCCTCCCCATCGCCTCCGCGGCACCCGGATCCTCGAGGAGCTCCCGATAGGCCGCAAGCGCCTCGTCGGGCGTCGTGACGACCCTCAGCTCGGAGCCGACGTCGAACCAGCGCTCGATCCCCTCGTGCGGGTTCGACACGATCGCCGCCCCGGAGGCGGCGAGCTCGAACGGCCTGCACGTGGACGACGCGTAGACGGTCGCGTGTGAGCGGCGCGTGATGTTCAGGTTGATGCGGGCGCGAGAGATGGCCTGAGCGAAGACGTTGAACGGCACGTCACCGATGACCTGAGCGTTGCCGATGTCGCCACGGAAGTCCTTGCCGCCGAGCGCGAAGTCGATCTCCGGATCTCGGCGGCTCGGCTCGCCGATGAGCGCCTGCATCCACTCGCGCCTGAACTTGTCGCCGTAGCCGTAGAAGAAGACGTCGTGCTCCTTCTCGACCGCCGCCGGCTGGAACAGTTCCGGGTCGGCGGCCCAGAACACGGCCGCGGCACGGCGCGCTCCGAGCTCGCGCAGACGGTCGAGGCCGCCCTCGGAGTTGGAGATGACGAGGTCGTATTCCGACGGATCCGCACCGTGGTAGTAGTTGAAGCCCGTGTCCATGCCGCCGAACTCCGGCAAGCTCATCGGCACGTCACCGTCGTAGAAGAAAACCGGCACGTCGAAGCGCTCGCGCAGCCGCGCCGGGATGCCTCGCAGGTGGGCCATCGGCACGGTGAAGACGATCACGGCGGCGACGTCACGCTCGCGCTCGAGGATGCGTTCCAGATGACGCTGCCAGCGCGGCGTGACGTAGCGCCAGATCGCCTCGCGCGTGACCTTGTCTCCGACAGTGTCCTCCGGGTTGTCCTCGCCGCGGCGAAGGAGCGTGTCGCCCTTCAGGCGGGCGGCAAATCCACGCGCGCCGGCGAAGAGCTCCGCCTCGCGGTAGAGCGGGTTCGGGGCCGTCCGCCACCAGGGCGACTCGATCGCCCGGCCGCGGTAGGGCGTGACGATGAGATCGACGCCGACCTCGTTCAAGCCCTTCCAGATCTGCCACCAGGCGGGCGTGCAGCCGTACCGGAAATCGAGGTCGGTCGCGGACGCTACGGCAAGGATTTTTGGCGCTCCGGGCACGGTCCCAGTATGGCGAAGGGGCGTGTCGGCCCTGTTAGCCGGCTAGTAGGCGCCGCGCCGGGCCAGGACGGCCGGAAACGTACGGGCCAGGATCGTGATGTCGAGCCAGATCGACCAGTTCTCGATGTAGTAGAAGTCGAGCCGGACGAGGTCGTCGAAGCTCAGGTCGATCCGGCCCGAGACCTGCCAGAGGCCCGTCATTCCCGGCAGCACGAGGTAGCGCTTCCGGTGCCACGTCTGCAGCTGCTCGAAGTCACGAATCGGAAGCGGGCGCGGGCCGACGAGCGACATTTCTCCCGAGAGCACGTTCAGGACCTGTGGCATCTCGTCGAGCGAGAAGCGACGCAGGAACCGGCCGATCGGAGTCACGCGTGGGTCGTCCTTGATCTTGAACAGCGGGCCCGAGGCTTCGTTCGCGGCCTCGAGCGCGGACTGGCGTTCCGCCGCGTCGGCGTACATCGTGCGGAACTTCATCATTCCGAACGCGTGCTCACCGAGGCCGATGCGGCGGTCGCGATAGAAGACGGGGCCACGAGAGCTCAGCTTGACTGCTGCGGCGATGGCCACCCACACGGGCAGTCCGACGATGATCACGATGCTCGAGACGACCAGGTCGAAGCCACGCTTCAACGCCCACTCGGACCCGGCGAGCGCAGGTGGACGCAGCTCGAAGAGCGGCGCGCCTTCACCGGGGATGTACTCCGCCCGCTGCAACAGCAGCTCGGTCGTGCGCGGCGCGATCTTCACCTTCACGCCGTACCGATGCGCCTCCTCGACGAGCTCGAGCAGCTCACGCTCGGCGTAACCGCCGTCGGTGACGATCAGCTCGTGCACGTCGTGCTCGCGGAGGATGCGGGGGACGTCCTCGAACCCGCCCAGCACCGGCAGATCCCCGGCGTCGCCGTTGGGGGCGACAGCGCCGAGGAACTCGTAGCGTATGCCGCTACGATCGCCGCCCAGCGTCCGCCGGAGCCCGGCGAGCTGCTCTCCCTCTCCGACCAGCACCGTTCTCCGTCGAGCGCCGGTGAGCCGGAGGACGTCCCGCGTCAGCACTTCGTAGCTCGCACGCAGGATGCCGATGAAGAACGCGGTCGTCACGACGGCCGTCGGCGTCAGGCCGTACGTCGTGAAGTGGTAGCCGGTTCCGAGCCCGAACGCGAGAGTGATCACCGCGACCAGCACGAGTGAGAGCACGATCTGGCCGACGCCCGCGCGGAGCTCACGCCGCCGATACAGGCCACCGACCCAGAAGACGAGCACGGTGATCACCGTGAGGAACGGAAGCCACTTGGTCTCCGTGTCCCAAAGGATTCCCCAGATCGGCGGCCACTGCCCGAGGTAGAGCTCGCGCAGTATCAGCGCGACGAACACGGCGAGCATCAACCCGGCGAGATCGATGGTGACGAGCGCCAGGACGCTGGCAAGCCGGCGGCTGACGGCGAGGAGGGTGGTGCGGGAGAAGAGGTACGGCCGCGCGGAGCGGATGTCCTCGACCGGGCCCGGCCGCGGTTCCGTCGGCGCGGCTGGCTTCGTGCTCACCCGCCGGAGTGTACTTCTGTCTAGTCTCTGGCCCGCTGTGGGCCTGGAAGAGCTGAGCGACCGTTATGCCGAACACAACCGCGACGAGCGCGGAGCGGGCTTCGTCTTCGCGGGCGCGGAACGTGTCGAGCTCTTCCGCCACTACGTCGGCGGCCCCGGCCGGCGGGTTCTCGATCTCGGCTGCCGCGACGGCGCTCTCACGCAGGCGTACGCCGGCGGGAACGAGATCGTCGGCGTCGATGCCGACCGCGCAGCGCTCGCCGAGGCGAAGAAGCTCGGGATCGAGCCCCAGTGGGCGGACCTGGACGAGCCGTTGCCCTTCGCGGACGCCAGCTTCGACGTCGTCGTCGCCGGTGAGCTGCTCGAGCACCTGCGCGATCCGCGCCGTGTCGTTGCCGATGTCCGGCGCGTCCTACGTCCCGGCGGCACGTTCGTCGCCTCTGTACCGAACGCCTACCGGCTGAAGAACCGCGCGCGCTTTCTCGTTGGCCGAAAGCCCGAGAACGACCCGACCCACCTGCAGATGTTCGCGCCAGCGGACGTGCGCTTGCTGCTGGCGGACTTCGACGACCCGCAGCTCCATTTCATCGCGGGACGTCTCGTGCCGCTTCACGCACGCTGGTTCGCGAACGACATCGTCTTCTCCGGCCGCAAGCCGTGTTGAAGCTCGTCCAGATCCGATGCGGTTCGCCTGCGTCCGAGCACACCGAGCCCGAGACGCAACGCCGCCGAGCGGCGCCGGTCGAGGAGATCCGTGTCGTGGAAGTACGCGTGCACGATCCGCTGCGCCGATGACCGCGCGAACAAGCCGCGCGCGAGCATTCCGATCGAGTGCGTCGTCGGCAGCTCCAGCAAGCGGCGTTCTCCGGCCAACTCCAGCCACGCGGGCTCGGCCAGTTGCAGATGGGGAGCCTCGGGCGCGAGGTACGCGGGCCTGAACGCGGTCGCGGTGCAGTCGGCGTAGCCGAGGTCGGCTACGGCTTCCGCAACGCGTTCGTCGAAGTACCAGCCGCCGCCGCAGAAGAGCGTCGCCTCGAGGCCGACCGAGTCGAGCCAGCCGCCCTGCTCGCGCACGAGCTCGGCAGGATCGGCTCCTCCGGTCGGTCGGGCATGGTCCGGCGCAGTCCAGTGGGTGTGCAGGCCGAAGGGCCCGCGCGCCCGTGCCTGGCGCGCGCGCTCGAGCCAGCGAGCCTCGTCTTCTCCTGCGGCAGGGAGCCGCATGAGTGCGGCGATCGCGAAGCCGCCCGGGCGTCGCTCCTGTAGCGCGCTGAAGCGTTTCCAGACCTGGTCGTCCAGGGGGCGCTCCACATGACACGAGACGACCGCGTACCGCCCATGCAGTATGTGTCCCGTGTGCGGCATCGCCGGACTCTATTCGCCAACGGGTACGCCGAATCCGGAGCTTGTCGACTCCATGCGGGCGGCACTGGTACACCGCGGGCCCGATGAAGGCTCGACCGACACATTCGGTCATTGCGTGCTCGGCCATCAGCGCTTGAAGGTGATCGACCTCGACACGGGCTACCAGCCCGTGTCGAACGAGACCGGCGAGGTCGTTGCCGTCTACAACGGCGAGGCGTACAACTTCCGCGAGCTGCGAGCCCAGCTCCGCAGCCACGAGGTGCGCGGCACGGGCGACACACCGGTGCTGCCGCATCTCTACGAGGAGAGCGGTCCGAGGTTCGTCGAACGCCTGCACGGGATGTTCGCGCTCGCCCTCTGGGACGGCTCGCGCCAGCGGCTCATGCTCGCGCGCGACAGGCTCGGCAAGAAGCCGCTCCTCTGGACCCGGCTCCCTGACGGCACGCTTGCGTTCGCGTCGGAGCTGAAGGCGCTGCTCCGCCTGCCCCAAGTCTCGCGAGACGTCGACGTCGAAGCGCTCGACGCATACCTCGCGCTGCAGTACGTGCCGAACGGCCGGACCGGGCTGCGCGGCATCCACAAGCTTCCACCCGGGCATGTGCTCGTCGCGGAAGGTGAGACCGAGCGGATCGAGCGCTACTGGCGCGCGGAACCGGCGGAGCCGAGCGCCGGTGAGCAGGAGTGGCTGGAACGCGTCCGCACGACGGTGGGAGAAGCGGTGCGCAAGCGACTCGTCGCGGACGTTCCGCTCGGCGCGCTGCTCTCCGGCGGGATCGACTCGAGCATCGTCGTCGCGCTGATGGCTCAGGCCTCGTCGGATCCGGTACGCACCTTCACGGTGGGCTTCTCGGACGCGCGTTACGACGAGCGCGCTTACGCGCGACTTGTCTCGACCCGATACGGAACCGTCCATCAAGAGCTGGAGATCCAGGAGGACGTCGCAGCGACGCTCCCGCGGTTGGCGGCAACGTACGACGAACCGCTTGGCGACGAGGCGGCGTTTCCGACCTTCTTGATCGCCGAACAGGCACGCCGGCATGTCACGGTTGCGCTTGCGGGCGACGGCGGCGACGAAGCGTTCGCGGGCTATGAGCGTTACGCCGCGCTCGCACTCACGCGGCGCATTCCGCTTCCGGTCGCAAAAGCAGGCGTCTCGGTGCTCCGGGCTCTTCCGAAGGCCCGCCGCGAGCCTCGCTCGCCGCTCTTCCGGGCCGCACGCTTTCTCGAGGTGGCTGCGACCCCGGCACACCAGCGTTACGCGCGCTTGATGGAGGTCTTCCCAATGGAAGCGCGACGCGCACTCTGGGTCGATTCCGGCGCGGCACGCCCGACGGTGCTCACGCCGTCCCATCCGGGTATCACCGGCTTGCAGCAACTCGACCTCGAGACGTATCTGCCCGGGGATCTGCTGCTTAAGGCCGACCTCGCCTCGATGGCGCACTCGCTCGAGCTGCGCTCACCGTTTCTCGACCATGAGGTCGTCGCCCTCGGCCTGGCTCTGCCCGACTCCCTAAAGGTGCGCGGCCGCGAAGGGAAGGTCGCCCTTCGACGTGCGTTCGCCGACATGCTGCCCGCTCAGGTGACGAAGAGAGGCAAGACCGGTTTCGGCGTGCCGCTCGGCCGCTGGTTTCGCTCCGATCTGCGCGAGCTTGCGCACGACCTGCTCGCGACGGACCGCGGCTGGTTCCGCCCCGAGGCCGTGCGCGGTCTGCTGGACGAGCACGAATCAGGCCGCGTCGATCACGGCCACCGCCTGTGGTGCCTGCTGATGCTCGAGCTCTGGGTGCGCGAGCACGTCGAGGCGCCGATTCTCGTCCCGGCAGCGTGAGGCGGCCTCACCTCTGCCTGATCGCCGCGACGGCGATCGTCCCCCGCCTGATCGTCCTCGTGCACGAGCGCGATCGGATTCTCACCGCGTTCACCGACAAGAGCGACGACTTCGCCCAGACGTTCGTGCAGCACGGGACGTTCGGTTTCGTCCCGGGCGAGCCTTCCGCCTACACGCAGCCGTTGTACGGGTTCTTCCTCGTTCCGATCTACTGGATCTTCGGCCGGACCTGGTGGTCCGTCGGCGGCGCGCAGATCCTCGTCGCCACCATCACCGCGCTGCTCGTCTACGCGATCGGCGCCCGCGTGATGTCACAGCGTGCCGGCATCGTCGCCGCAGTTCTCGCAACTCTCAATCCGTACCTCGTCTGGCACGACGTGCACCTGAACCGCGAGGTGCTCGACCAGCTCGTTGCGGCGGCACTCATCCTCTGCACGCTGATCGCAGCTGACCGACGGTCCGTTGCCTCGGCGGCGGCTGCCGGGATCTATGCCGGGCTGGCGATCCTCGGCAACGTGCGCCTCGCCCTCATCCCCGTCGTCGTCGCGGCGTACCTGCTCATTCGCTCCCGTCGAAACTGGGTCGCGCCGTTCGCTGTCGTCGTCGCAGCCGCGGTCGTCGTGATCCCGTGGGCCGTGCGCAACAGGGCCGAGGTCGGATGCTTTGCGCTCACGACGGACGGGCGTGCGCTCTGGAAGGCGAACAACGACCAGACGTACCACCTGCTCGCCGAAGGGAAGTGGATCGACGACGTCAAGGATCCACCCGGTCATCCTTATCCGAACCCCGAAGAGGCGCGGGACCTCTACAGGCTGAACGGCAAGAAGATCCACGTGGACGAATGCGCGAATCAGGCCTACTACCAGCACAAGGCCTGGGTGTTCGTGCGCGACCATCCGGGCGAGAAGACACGGCTCGCTGCACAGGCGGTGCGCATGGAATGGGATCCACGGACGACCGCATCCGCGACCGATTCAGGGCACGGCGCAATCCGGAACCTGGCACAGCCGCTGTACACGTCCTTCCTCTACGCACTGGGGCTGATCGGCCTGTTCGTCGCGCCGGGGCGGTTCGTCGCGCTCGCGGCGGCGGTGCTCGTGTACCAAACGGCCGCAGCGATGGTCTTCGTCGGAGCGACCCGCTACCGCGTCGCGACCGACTTCCTGATCGCCCTGCTCGCGGCCACGGCGCTCGACTGGGCGCTCACGAGATGGCGCAAGCGCGCGTGAAAGTCCTCCACGTTCATCGGATCGGTGGCATCGGCGGTTCAGAGCGCCATCTCCTGGCGCTGCTCCCCGCACTGGCCGAGCGCGGCGTCGACGTCAGCTTTCTCGGGCTCGACGACACGTCGCGCGCGCCGGATCCGTTCTACGACGCACTCGCGGTTCCGTATGAACGACTCCCCTCGCCGAGGGATCTGGACGTGCGGCTCGCACTTGCGGTGCGTCGAGCGACGCGGAAAGCGGATCTCGTGCACACGCACCTGGTGCACGCGGACGTCTACGGTGCGCTCGGCTCTCGACGGCTCGTGTCGACGAAGCACAACGACGACCCGTTCCGCGCGGGCGCCTTCCGCTACGTCGAGCGCGCGTTGGCGCGGCGTGCGGCGAAGATCGTGGCGATCACGAGCGCCCTAGCGCGCTTCCAGGTCGAACGTGTGGGTCTTCCGGCAGAAAAGGTCGAAGTCATTCACTACGGCCTCGACGACCTGCCCGCTTCGTGGGGGACGAATGAGCCGGACCCGGTGCCGGACGATGCGCAGGTGCTGCTCGCGATCTCGCGCCTCGAGCCGCAGAAGGGACTCGACGTCGCAGTGCACGGGTTACCGGCGATCCGGGCCCGTCATCCCAAGGCTGCGCTGGTCGTGCTCGGCGAAGGACCGCAACGCGGCGAACTGGAGGCGCTCGCACGGGAGCTGGAAGTGCCGGTGCATCTGCTCGGACGGGTGCCCGACGTCGCGAGTTGGCTTCGGCGGGCAGAACTCCTCGTGCATCCCGCACGCTGGGAGGGATTCGGTCTCGCGCTCCTCGAGGCGATGCTCGCCGCAAAACCGGTCGTCGCGACGAACGTCAGCTCCATCCCCGAGATCGTTGTCGGCGGCGAGACGGGACTGCTCGTCCCGCCGAACGACCCCGCCGCACTCGCAGAAGCGGTGAACCGCGTCCTGGACGATCCCGGCAACTACGGAGAGCAAGGCCTCGCCCGCTCGAGCGCCGAGTTCAGCGTCGAGAAGATGACGAGCCGGACGCTCCGCACCTACGAGTCAGCTCTCCAAGCCTGAGCCAACTCGCGAGCTCGGACGCGTCCCCGCGGGACACGTGCCAGGGACTGTCCCGGGGACGTGTCAGGTTCGGGCGGCCAGCGCGCCCTCGTAGAGGAGCTCCGTCCGGTCCGTGCAGCGGGTTTGCAGGAAATGCTCGAGCGCCCTGCGCCGGCCCGCCTCCCCCATCGCCCGGGCTCGCGGCAGATCGCCGGCCAACCGGACGATTGCGTCGACCAGCGGATCTGCTTCGCCCGGCGGAACCAGGAGACCCGTGACACCGTCCTGAACGAGCTCGCCGAGGCCGCCGATCTCGGCGGCGATCACCGGCCGCGCCCGCTCCATCGCCTCGAGGGCGACCATGCCGAATCCCTCACCCATCGACGGCACCACGACGATCGCGGCGTCCGCGACCGCCTTCTGCACAGGCGCGACGTAGCCGAGGAAGTGAACCGCGTCTTCGATCTCGAGCTCCTTGGCGAGCGCCCGCAGCGCCGGCTCTAGCGGACCGCGGCCCGCGATCTGCAACTCGAGCCCCGGAATCCGCCGCCGCGCCTCCGCGAATGCGCGCATCAGCACGATGTGCCCTTTGATGGGAATCAGGCGGCCCACACACAGGAGTCGCGGCACGTCGCCTTCGTAGGGTCGCGGCGCTCCGTCGGGCTCGATGCCGTAGTGGACGATCTCGAAGCTCGCGCCGTCGAACCCCTCGACTTCCTCCAGATAACGCGCGAGCCCGCGGGAGATGGCGATGTGCGTGTGCGCGAAGGTCGCGATTGCCCGGTCGCCGAGCGCGAACCCGGGGTTCTCGCGGAACTCGTTGAAGCCGTGCTTCGTCGATACACGCACCGGGATACCTGTCAGCGCACCCGTCAGCTGTCCATACACGTCGGCGTGCACGAGATGCGTGTGCAGGATCTTCGGACGCTTGCGCGCAAGGTAAGCGCCGAGTCGCAGGAAGGCGATCGGATCCACGTCGGCCGCGAGGGAGATCGCGTCGAGCGGTATGCCGCGACCCGTCAGCTCGCGGGCGAACTCCCAAGCGCCGGGCTCGTGCTCGTGCAACATGAGAAACCGGACGTCCCACCCTCGCTCCTTCAAGCGCGGCAAGAGCGAGAGCAGGTGAGCCTCCGAGCCCGAGATTCCCGCCACTTTCTGCAGATGCAAAACCAAGCCGTTGCCGGTCATCGCGCCGCCGCCAGGATGCCGTCGGCCCACGTGTTCACCGAATGGCGGTCCGCGACACGCTCGCGGAGCGTTCGGCCGATCTTCGCCCGCTCACCCTCGTCCAGGCTCGCAAGCCAGCGCAGCCTCTCCGCGAGACTCTCCGGCGAGTCGCGCTCGAACGAGAGCGGGAAGCCGTCGAAGAGCTCGTCGAAGACGGGATTCGACGCGAGGACCGGGAGACACGCCGCGGCAGCCTCGTAGACGACCTTGTCCGGAGCGCCAGCCTCCATGTTGTTGACCAGGACGTCGGCGCGCGCGAACAGGTCGGGCACCTCAGCACGCGGGACCGCGTCGCCGAGCGGGAAGCCGCGCTCCTCGAGCTTTGCACGATGCCGGCGCTCGAGATCGTTCAGCGCAACGCCGTGCAACTTCACTTCGACTCCGTCGACCTGCTGCACGCCCCGCAGGATCGTCTCGATTCCCTTTGCCGGCGAATAGCGTCCGAGCACGAGCGCGCGCAGGACGGCGTGCGCGCTGCGATCGGTGCAGGAGAACTCGCTCACGTCGATACCGTGCCCGATCCCCCGCACCTTCGCCGACTCGAGCGGAAACGAACGGCGGTCTACGCTGACGACGGCGGTCGCCAGCCGCTCGGCCACGCGCAGCGTCGGAGATGCTTTCCAATGCGTGTACCAGAGCAGGAGCGGCGTGCGGCGCGCGCGCACGAGCGGCGCGGCCAGGAGAACGTAGACCGGGATCATGTGAGCGACGACTGCGTCTGCCGGCAGGGCACGGGCCAGTTCACGCTCGAAGCGCCACGCGCGACCCGGTTGCGTTGCCGCACCGAACGTGCGCACCTCCACATTCGACGGCAATCTCTCGCCGCTGCCGGCCTGCGCGAGCACCACCACCTCGTCGACTCGCTCCGCGAGTGCGCGGATCTGCGGAATGGTCGCCGCGAGAACGGGGTGCGCCGGATCGACGCTCTGGGTCAGAAAGAGCAGACGGCGCATCAGAAGAAATCCGTGTCGCCGAGAGTGAAGCGCCACGACTGGGGGTCGATGTCCAGTTCGCCGGCAAGGGGCTTCCCCATGAAGTCGAGCGACATCGGTGTCGGAACGAAGCCGCAGGAGGCATACGCGGCTCGCTGGCCGAGGCCCGGAAGCGCGAACAATGCCTGCGTCCGAGGCTTGACACCGGCGAGGCAAGCTCGCAGCAGCGGCCGTACAGGGCCGACGAGATCCGCGACGAGCGCGATCGGCCGGCCCCGGTGCCGTTTGTGCCCGAGAACGGCGTACCCGTCACCCGAGCGGTACGCCACGTAGTCACGCGGCGAATCGAGGTAGCGCCAGTTCAGGTAATCCGCGCTGCGCACGATGTGGTTCGGCCACCCCGCGGCCGCATCGCCGTCGAACTCGAACCGCTCGATCCGCTCCGCGCCACCGCGTCGCAGCGAGATCCGCGGCAACGGTCGCGCCCAGACACGCAGCTTCGCGATCGACGTCCAGCCGAGCGGCCCGACGAAGAGGGGTGCAGTAGGCGCTGACGCGAACGCGAGCACGACGGCTGCACCCTTGGCCTTTGCCTCTTCCTCGTGCTTTCGCTCGAGGCCGACGAAGATGCCGCGGCCGCGCGCGACCGGATCGGTCGTCGCGTGCACCGAGAACGTCGCGGGGCGCCGGCCGCCGCCGAGCGCCATCCGGTAGATCGAGTGCGCCGCCACACCGATCACGCGCCCGTCATCGAAGGCGACCGACATCAGTGAGCCCTCGGGATTTCGGGAGAACCACCAGTCGAACTCGGCACTGCTGAGCGCCGCGTCGCCCCACGCGTCTCGCAACAGCCGGAGGTAGTCCTCCCGCTGCCCCGGTTCGTAGGCGGCCAGCTCGTAGCCGGACACTTACTTGGTGGACGTGCCGAGGGCCGCGTTGAAGATGCGCCGTGCGTGCGTTCCGGTGACCGTGTCCTTGAGCGAGATCAGGTCACACGCTCCTGCGAGCACGAGCTCGAACGTGCGCGGAGAGTACGGCTCGATGTTGTAGCGGCGAAGCTGCAACGGATCGGTTGCCTCGGAGTTCGCGCCGGAGACCGCCGTGAAGGCGACGTCGTAGCCCGCCTGCCGCACGAGCGACAGGTGCACGGGCTTGTAGTGCGCCTCGGAGCCCTTCACGTAGGAGAAGGCGCGCACCGGCCTGCCGAGGCGCTCCTCGAGCCTCAACTTCGAGAGCGCGATCTCGCGGGCCGCCTCGTCGACCTCCAGATCGGCGAGGGGCCGGTGCGAGATCCCGTGCGATTCGATCCGGATTCCCTCGCGCTCGAGATCCGCGAGCTCGCCCCATTCGATCGTGCGGTTCAGGATCCCCTGTGCAGCAAGGTGTTCCTCGTGCGGTAGCGGATGGCGGTCGTCGAGGTAGCCGATCGGAACGAAGAGGACGGCCGAATAGCCGTACTTGCGCAGCACCGTCGCGGCGTTGTCGAGGTTGTCGTGGTAGCCGTCGTCGAACGTGATCAGCACTGCGCGCTCCGGGAGCGCCTTGCCGTCGACGTAGTGGTCGAGCACGGCGTCGAGATCGACGACGGTGTAGTCGAGGTCACGGAGCTGGTCCATCTGCTCGTCGAAGATCGATACGGGCATCGTCAGTGGATTCGCCGGAACGTCGTTCACCTTGTGGTACATGAGCACGCGCAATGTCCGGTCGCCGTCGCCGTTCCCGCCGATGGCGGTCGCCGTCTCGCCGATCGTCCGGTACACGGAGTTCTTCAGAACCTGCTTGAACCGGTCTGCCCGCATGGCCGACTAGCTTAGTCCGGCGGTCCGCTCGACCAGTGCGCGGAGGCGGGAGGCGAACTCCTCAGGCGAGATCGTCCACTCTCCGGCGCTCCCCTGCGCGCCCGAAGCGAGTCTCTGCGCGAGGGCGTCGTCGCTGAGCATCCGAACCAGCGCGGCCGCCAGCGCCTCGGTGTCGCCCTTCTCGACGAGGAGCCCGTTCACACCGTCCTCGACGAGATCCGGGATGCCGCCCACACGGCTCGCGACGAGAGGACGGCCGCGGCAGAAGGCTTCCACGATCACGCGGCCCATTCCTTCGGAGCGCGAAGGCAGGACGAGGAGCGTCGAGTCGTCGAGCGCGGACGACACCTCGCTCTGTGTCAGCCGCTCCGTCCAGCTCGTCTGCCCGGGAAGCTCTCGCACGAGCTCTTCCACCAACGGTCGCATCGTGCCGGAGCCGACGAGCCGCAACTGCGCCTGCGGAACCTGCGGCGCGGCGCGGCGCCAGGCCTCGGCCAGCCCGTCGACGTTCTTGTAGCGCTCGAGGACTCCGACGAAGAGCGCAGCCGGACGCTCGGGCAACTTCGTCGGCGACGACTGCAGAAAGGAGTCGAAGTCCATGTAGGCCGGGAACTCGTCCGCCGGCTCGAGGCCGAGCTCGCGCACGAGGCCTGTCGTATAGCCGGTGACCGTTCTGATGCCGTCGGCCTTGCGGAGCGCGGCGAGTGCCACCCGGTCGGCGACAGGGCTGAGCGCTCCCCGAAGGCGCGAGCCGTACAGGCGCGTCGGCGCGCGCCAGTCGCCGTGGAGATCTGCGATCACCGCCGTGCCGCCCATTTGGGCAAGCTTCCGCGCGCTCAGCGCTGCGGCCGTCTCGTGCGCGCCCTGCGCGAGCACCGCATGCGGCCGGAAGGAACGCAACTCCCGCGCGATGCGGAGCGGCAGCGCGGCGAAGAACGCCGGCCCGTCCAGCACCGGCAGCTCGCGCGCGAGCCGAAACGTGCCGTTGCCGCCAGTGCCGCCTGCGAGCACGCGGAAGTCGATCTCGTCGCCGATGGCATCCCACTTGCGCGCGAGACTCGGCGCGAGCGGCAGCTCGATCCGCCGTGAGACGAACAGCACGCGCGGCTTCATGTCCGTGCGACCCGACGAAGCGTCTGTTCCAGCTCGCCGAAGACCCGCTCCGGGGCGTATTCCGCGACAGAGCCCGCAGCTGCGCCATGCAGGCGCTCGCGCAGAGCCTCGTCGCCGAAGTATCGTCGCACCGCCTCCCCGAGCGCGGCAGTGTCTCCCGGCGGCACCAGCAGCCCGTTGACCTCGTTGCGGACGACCTCCGCAACGCCACCCGCCTCCATCGCCAGCACAGGCGTCCCGACGGACAACGCCTCGACCACCGTGTGCGGGAAGTTCTCCCAGCTCGACGAGAGGATCGTCGCGTCGGCCGCATGAAAGAGCTCGACCACTTTCTCTCGCGGCTGCGCGCCGATGAAGCGCACACGTTCCGCGACTCCGAGCTCACGCGCCCTGCCCTCGAGCGGCTCACGATCGGGGCCTTCCCCGGCGATCACGAGCTGGACGCCGTCTGCGCCGGCGACCGCTTCGAGCGCCCGTTCCAGTGACTTCTGCGCGGTGAGCCGGCCTGCGAAGGCGAGTGTTGCGCCATTCAGGCCCAGCTCACGCCGCAGCTCGTCACGCGGACGTAGCGGTGGGAGCGAGGGGGCCGGATTCGGCAGCACCGTAACGCGCTCCGGCGAAACGCCCCAGGCAAGAGTGAGCTCGCGGAGATAGGCGCTCGGCGTGAAGACGTGCGCTGCATGGCGAAGCTCCACGTCACGCACGAACCGCAGGAGCGCTGATGACGCGCCGCCACCGCCCTGCTGGAACTCGTCGACGTCGCCTTCGACCAGGCCCCGGCGACGGGAGCGCTCGAACGCCGGGTCGGCGGTCAGCTTCACGACGTACGGCTTTCGGGCAAAGCTTGCGCCGAGCGCGCTGCGGCCGAACATCCCGGTCGTGTAGACAACGTCGGCTTCGCGCGCGCGGTGATGGACGAGTGCTGCGCCACGGTAATGCCGCACTCCGGGCCGATGGTGCCGTGGAACGGCGCGGACGGGATACGGACGCTTGGCGGGCGGGGCATCCGCAGTCGTGACGACCTCCACCTCGTGCCCACGTGAGCGCAAGAAGTCGGCGACATCGGGGGCATGGCTTGCGGGACCGCCGACGTCCGGCGGCCAGATGCCCGATACGACGAGCACCCTCACGGTGTCGCCATTTCGATCGGCTGCGGAGTCGGTGTGTTCGCGCTCTCGGGCTCACGGCGGATCCGTAGGAAGAGGACGGTCCAGAACGCGACGAACACGACCGTCGCGACGAGCACCGCGCCTGCGGCCCCGGTCGCGCCCCACGCGGCGCCGAATGCGACGACGAGCGGGACGAGCACGAGTGTCTCCACACCGTGCGCCCAGATGCGCAGGTTCGGCCGGCCGATCGAAACGGGAAAGCTCTTCGTCCAGCCGAACACGAATTGCAGCGCGCCGGCGATCACGATCAGACGAAGCGCGTTTGTGGCACCCACGTTCTTCGACGTGAAGAACAGCCGGACGAGGTCGGGCGCGAGCCAGAGCAGCAGCGGCACGGCGACGAGCACGGCCGCAGCGGCGCCGAGCGAGTAACGGCGGACCCCCGCGAAGACGGCGCTCCGCGTGCCGCGCTCCCAGTCTCGGGTCTGTTCGGTGAGGAGCACCAGGCGAGCGGGCGCCGACAAGGCGGCGAACCCCTGGGCAGGCGCCTGCGCAACGCGGAAGTAGGCGACCTGCGGCGGGGACGACACGACACCGAGAAGCAGCGGGCTCAACGTGCTCCTGAGCGCCACCACTCCCGTCGCCACGCTCGACTGCATCACGAAGCGAACGAGCTCCGGCCGCTCGTCGCCGATCGAGACCGCATCGACGCGCGGGTTCCGCCGGAATGCAACCCACCCGGCCGCCAGCACCGCGACCGTGGCAAGCACCTGCGCGACGACGATCGCAGCGATCGTCTCCGTCAATCCGTAGCGGGTCCCGATCGCGATCGCCATCAGGCGAAGCCCCATCGAGAGAAAGAGAAAGAACGCGCGGATGTCGTAGCGGCCGCGAAGGATCAGCGCGACACCGCCGACGTTCTCCGGAGACTGCACGAGCGGCAGTGCCGCGGAGATCAGGAGCGGCGTCACGAGCCGGTCGTCGCCGAAGAGCGTCCCGGCGGCGGGCGCCAGCGCGAGCAGGCAGAGGCCGGCCAGGATCCCTCCCGCGAACTTGACCTGAAGCGCCCGGCCGAAGAGACGGCGCAGCCGCCCCCAGTCCGCCCGCTCCTGGAACCTGAACCCGTACTTGACGAGTGCTTCCTCGATCGTCAGGTCGAGCAGCGTCTGGAAGAACCCGGTCCCAGCGATCACGATGGCGTAGAGACCGAGGACCCGGGTCGAAAACGCATGCGCTGCGATGACCGTGCCGAAGAAGCCGAGGACTACTGAGGCGTAGATCCCAGCGGCTGCCGCCGAACGGCGCCAGAAGAGCCGCGAACGCATCAGGAGCACCATTGTAGGGACGGCAATACCTAGACTCGCCGAGTGCCCACGCCGGAGACACCTGCCGCGAGAGGGCGCGCGCTCGTTCTGGCGCTGGCGGTTCCTTTCCTCTTTCTGCACATCAAGTACCAACCGGGAGTACGGGTGCCTCTCGGGTCGACCCACCTGGGCATCGAGGCCTCGGATCTCGCGGTCGTCGTCGTCGCTCTCGTCGCCCTTCGAGAGGGCCTGCGCGCCGGTTTTGCGCCGCTGCGGCCGGCACTCCCGCTCTGGATTGCCTCCGTCGCGCTCGTGGTGTGGATCCTCATTCGCTCCGACTCACTCGTGCATCTCGTGACGGCGGTGAAGTTCTCCGAATACGCGCTCCTAGCACTCTCCGCGCCGCTGCTCTTGCGGCGTCGCGCCGACTGGGAGCTCGTGGCCGCCGCGATCGTCGCCTGGAGCGTTGCCGCGACGTGCTTCGCACTGCTGCAATTCTTCGGCGCCGACATCGCCGACGCGTGGGCGGCGGGACGGCGGCAACCGTCGTTCCTCGGGCACTCCGACTTCGCCGCGCTCTCGGCGCTCGCGCTCGGTATCGGCTTTGCCGCCGTCTTACTGGCGAACAGACGCGTCGGGTGGCTTGCAGTCGCCGGCGGCGGCCTCGGGCTCATCCTCTCGGGTGCGAGCGCAGGCCTCATCGGGATCGCTGCGGGGACGATCGCGCTGCTTTTCGCCATCTGGCGGAGACGGCCACTTGTGCTTCGTGACTTCGCTGTCAGCGGACTCGTGGTCGGAGTGGTGGCCGCCGGCGTGCTCGTCCTGCGAGCCGGGGATTTCGAAAGCTTCCTACGCTTCCTGCACGTGAAAGGGAAGGAGGCGCAGACGAGCAACATCGAGACGTACTCGCAGCACACGTTGCTCGCGTACGTCGGTTACCAAATCTGGCGTGATCATCCGGTCGTCGGCGCGGGCTGGCAGGCATCGACGAACCCGAGCGTCGTCGACCCGCAACTGCCTGCGGCCCGAAAGAAGTTCCCGGAGCTGCCGGCCCTCGCCTTTCCGACACGTGACCACGAATGGGGCGTGCAGAACGCCTACATCCAGGCCGCAGCCGACCTCGGCCTGATCGGCCTCGTGCTCTGGCTGGCCCCGTTTGCACTCGCTCTCGTGCTGGCGCTCAGGGCCAACGCCCCACCCGGAGCGGTCGCCGCCTTCACGATTCTCGCGGCGATGGGCATCTGGGGAGCACAGGGTCTCGTGGCCGGAATCCCCCTTGATGCCATGACCTGGGTGGCCTTCGGCCTGGCCGCCACCGCAGCTGCCGAGAGGAGTCCGGTGGCCGCTCGGGGAAAATGGGACGGATGAAGGCACTCGTGACCGGAGGGGCCGGTTTCATCGGCTCGAATCTCGTGAACGCGCTCGTCGAGCGTGGCGACGACGTTCGCGTGCTCGACAATTTCTCGACGGGCAACCGGGCCAATCTCGAAGGCCTCGACATCGAGGTGATCGAGGGCGAGCTCCGCTCCTACGAGCGCGTGCATGCCGCGATGCGCGGGATCGAAGTTGTGTACCACCTCGGCGCACTCGGCTCCGTGCTGCGTTCCGTCCAGGACCCGCTGACCTCGAGCGCCGTCAACGTCGAAGGGACGCTCAACGTCCTCCTGGCCGCGCGCGACGAAGGCGTGCGGCGAGTGATCTTCTCGTCTTCGACCTCCGTGTACGGCTTGAACCGTGAGCTTCCGACCGTCGAGACGACTCCACCCGACCCGATCTCGCCCTACGGAGTCGCGAAGCTCGCCGCCGAGCGTTACTGCGTCAGCTTCAGCCGCGTCTACGAGTCGTTCGAGACGGTCGTGCTTCGCTACTTCAACGTCTTCGGCCCGCGCCAGAGCCCGCACTCGCAGTACGCCGCGGTCGTTCCGCTCTTCATCGCTGCGATCGACCAGGGAGAACCGATCACCATCCACGGGGACGGTGAGCAGTCCCGTGACTTCACCTACGTCGCGAACGTCGTCGATGCCACGATCAGCGCAGCGGACGCGGCAGGGGCAAGCGGACGCGTCTTCAACGTCGCGGCCGGAGCGCCCGCGAGCGTGAACCACGTCGCCGAGACGATCGGCGCCCTGCTCGGAAAGCCGGTGGAAAAGCGCTTCGAGCCGCCCCGGCCGGGAGACATCCGCGACTCCTGGGGAGACATCTCCGCCGCACGGGAGCTACTCGGATACGAGCCGCGGGTCGCCCTCGCCGCCGGGCTGGAGCTCACGGCCGAGGCCATCGTTGCCCCGGTCTGAGCAACCCGTAAAGATCCTGCGCGTCATCGCCCGGCTCAACATGGGCGGGCCGGCGCTGCACGTCGCCTATCTCACGGAGGGATTGCGGAAGCGTGGCTACGAGACGACACTCGTGGCCGGCTCGCTTGCGCGCGGCGAGGACTCGATGTCCTTCGTCGCCGACGCGCACGGCGTCGAGATCGCCCACATCGATGAGCTCGGCCGCGAGATCTCTCCGCTCAAGGATCTCGTCGCGACGATCCGCCTCGCGCGACTGATCCGGAAGGAGCGGCCGCAGATCCTGCACACGCACACCGCGAAGGCCGGGACCGTCGGCCGCGTGGCGGCGCTGCTCGCCGGCTCGCGACGACCGCCGATCGTCGTCCACACCTTCCACGGCCACGTCCTCCGCGGCTACTTCGGCCCTGTTCGCTCGCTGCTCTTCCGGCTGCTCGAGCGCTGGCTCGCCTCCCGCACGACGGCTTTGATCGCAGTGAGCCCGCAAGTGCGTGACGATCTGGTCGCCCTGGGCGTCGCGCCGCCCGAACGCTTCGTGGTGATCCGACTCGGCATCGAGCTCGGCGAACGCGTCTCGGGCGAGCAGAACGGTCGTGCCGAAAGCCGTCGCTACCTCGGCATCCCGGACGACCGGTTCGCCGTCGGCTGGATCGGCCGGATGACCGCGGTGAAACGCACCGACGACGTCCTGCTCGCGTTCAAGCGGCTGCGGGACAACGGTGTCGACGCGATGCTCTGCATGGTCGGAGACGGACCGGACCGAGCCCAGCTCGAGCGTCGTGCCCACGAGCTCGGGATCATGCGCCAGGTTCTCTTCCTCGGTTACCAGGAAGAGGTTGCGTCCTTCTATGCAGCCTTCGACACGCTCGTGCTGCCGTCGAGCAACGAAGGAACACCGGTCAGCGCGATCGAAGCGCTCGCGGCCGGACGGCCTGTCGTAGCCACCCGCGTGGGCGGAGTTCCGGACGTGGTGCGTGACGGTGAGGACGGTTTCCTCGTCGAGGCCGGCGAGACGGACGACCTGGCCGACCGGCTCGAGCGGCTCGCACGCGATCCCGAGCTTCGCGAGCGGATGGGCCGCCAGGGACGCGAGCGAGTGCTACCGCGCTACGCGGTCGAGCGCCTCGTCGAGGACGTCGACGAGCTCTATCGGTCGCTGCTCAGTGCGGCAGCCGTGCGAAGACGCTGAACGCGGGCTTCTTCTTGCCGGCCGCGGTTAGGAAACCGGATTGCCAGCCGATGCCTATGTTGGTGTCGTCGCGCAACATGAACCACACCATCATGTCGATGCGCGGGTTTGCCCGGGCGATCGCGTAGGACTGGCGCACGTACGCCGCCTGACGGGCGAACGACACGCCGAAGGTTCGATCGGGCGGTGTCTGCCAGGCGTACTCCGTGATCCAGATTCGCTTCTTCCCCCAGAGCTTGTTCACCTGAGCGATGAGCGTGTTGATGTTCCCGAGCTCGACCGCCGAGCCACCGGGACGAGACGCCGGCGTCTCGCTTGGCCGGCTGTAGTACGGGTGGTGCGCGTACGCGTCCAGGCTCCTCAGCCCGGCGCGACGGGCGAGCTTCATGAACGCGACGGGTGACACCGACGGACGGCTCGACCGCGGCGCGTTGTTACCCCGCGGGCCGGTCCCTCCGCAGGCGACCTTCTCGCCCATGAAGTTCGTGAAGTGAACGCCCTGCCAGATCGCCGTGCAGATGCGCGCGTACGACCGTGGGCTGACGAACCTGCCGCCGACGGACTGCTGCAGCCAGTTCGGATTGTTCGGCTCGTTCCAGGCCAGCCAGTACTTCACGGCCGGCAGGTAGACCTCGTCGAACTGATCCGTATTCGGGAGGTAGTGCCCGCTGTAACGCGTGGCTGCGGCGTACGCGAAGTTGCGGAGATCCGTGTAGTTGGTCGGCGGAATGTTGCGGGCCCCGCCTCCGTTCGCCCACGACGGCGTGAACAGGATCGTAAGCAGGACCTGCATGCCGTACTGACCCGCATATTTGATCGCGCGGTCGTAGAGTCGCCAGTCGTACGCCGGATCGGCCGGATCCTGCGGATGCGCCGGCCGCTTGTCGGCCACGTCGTTCCAATTCAGGTTGATGCGCACGATCTGCGTGCGCAGCTGCTTCAGGGTCGTGAAGGTGAAGGCGGGATTGCCGCGCAGCGTCATCGCGTCGTCCTGGATCCCGACGAGCATGTGCGCCTTCGCCTGCGCCGCGGGCACGGCGAGACCCGCAGCGACGAGAACGATCGCCGCCGCGACCCCGATACGCCTACGCAACGACCGGCTCCCGTCCGAAACTCGGCAGCATGCGGCGCAGGCCCTCTTCGAGCTGAACCTGCGGCTCCCAACCGAGCAGCTGGCGCGCGCGGGTGATGTCCGGCTGCCGGACCTGCGGGTCGTCGACGGGCAAAGCTTCGTAGACCAACTCGCTCTTCGAGCCGGTGATGCGGAGAACGACTTCGGCCAATTCGTTGAGCGTGAACTCAGCGGGATTGCCGAGGTTCACGGGGAGATGCTCGCCCGACTCCGCCAGCGCGACGAGCCCGCGGATGAGGTCGTCGACGTAGCAGAAGCTCCGGGTCTGGGTGCCGTCTCCGAACACAGTGAGAGGCTTGCCCTCCAGAGCCTGTCTCACAAACGTCGGAACCGCGCGCCCGTCACTGGGGCGCATGCGGGGCCCGTAGGTGTTGAAGATCCTGACGATCGACGTGTCCACGCCCTGCTGGCTGTGGTACGCCATCGTCATCGCCTCCGCGTAGCGCTTTGCTTCGTCGTAGACGCCGCGGGGCCCAATCGGGTTGACGTTCCCCCAGTAGGTCTCCGGCTGGGGATGCACCTGCGGGTCGCCGTAGACCTCGCTGGTGGAGGCGAGCAGGAAGCGGGCGCGCTTGAACTTCGCGAGCCCGAGCGCGTTGTGCGTGCCGTAGGACCCGACCTTGAGCGAGTGCAGCGGCATCCGCAGGTAATCGATCGGACTGGCGAGCGCGGCAAGGTGATAGACGATGTCGACGGGCTCATCGATGCTCAGGTGCCGCGTCACGTCCTGGTTGATGAAGAGAAACTCGTCCCCTCTCAGGTGCTCCACGTTCTGGAGCGACCCCGTGTCCAGGTTGTCGATGCAAATCACGCGATACCCCTTGGAAACGAGGTGATCGCAGAGATGGGAGCCGAGGAAACCAGCCCCGCCTGTCACGACGGCCGTAGGCATCGGCGGGATGCTACCGGGGCATCCGGACCTGGGCGCCAGGCTTTACCGCGGCTTTACAGAAGGTGAATTCACCGCAGATCCTTGTTCGACTCCATGTCGAACCACATCGCGAAGAGCGTGAACTGTGAGCCGAAGATCAGCAGCAGGGCGACGAGCACGACCGTTCCCACCGAGACGGCGTTGCCCATGATCCGAAGCACGACCTCCGCGATCCCGAGGCCGAGGCCGAGCAGGGTCATCAGGAACCCGAACGCATAGAAGAAGACGAGCGGGTGGAAGTCGCGGATCACGTACTTCTCCTTCATCCGCCAGAAGAAGCCCTTGACGAGCAGCCACGAAATGCGCGGGATGACCTTGCGGATCTTGATCCCTGACTGCTCGCCGACGCCGTAGACCGGCCGCGAGGGGATGTCGCGCACGCGTGCGTTCCACACGTTCAGGTGAACGAGCATGTCGTTCGGCATCCCGTAGCCGGGATAGATGCGGTCGAGATCGAGTTGCTCGAGCATCTCCTTGCTTGCGGCCGTGTAGCCAGACTGCGAGTCGGCGACGTGCCAGTAGCCCGACGCGACCTTCGTCAGCAGCGACAGCACGGCGTTGCCAAGATAGCGCGAGCGGGGGATCACGCGCCACGCTTCGCCGGAGATGAGGCGGTTCGCCTTCGCGTAGTCCAGCTCACCGCGAACCACCGGCAGTGCGATCTTCTGCAGGTCGGCCGGGTCCATCTGATTGTCGGCCGCCATCACGCACGACACGTCGATGCCCTCGGCGAGCGCTCGCTGGTAGCCGGTGATGATGGCGGCGCCGACTCCCGAGTTGCGGGCGTGTGCCACGACCTCGACACGGGGATCGCCCGCCGCGCATGCGGCGGCGGCGGTGCCGTCCCTCGAGGCGTCGTCGACGACGAAGATCCGGTCGACGAAGGCGGGAACACCCTTGATCGTCGTGGCCACGAGCGCCTCTTCGTCGTAGGCGGGCACGACCACCGCCACCGTCTTGCCTTCGAGCATCAGCGGGCGCGGTGGCGGACGACCGGCTCCCACAGCAACGCTGCGAGGAATCCGACCAGCAGCCCGAGGAACCCGGCGACGACCACGGCGTTCCGGCGGCTCCGCGCCGTCGTCTTCACCGCCGCAGCGCGGGTGAGCACCTTGGGACGCTCGACCTCCTGCGCCTGGATCAGCAACTGCTTCGCCTGCAGCTGGTCGTCGAGGACATCACCGAGATGAAGGGCGAACACCGCTTTCGACGTCGGATCCGCTGCGCCGCGCTCCTGGCGCTGAATCGCGTCGATCTGGTGCTGATCCGCGTTGATGCGCTCCTGCAGGCCGGCGATCTTCTTGTCAGCGAACCCAGACAGCCGCTGCACGACGATCTGCGCGAGCGTGTTCGCAGCCACCTGCGCCTTGCGCCGCGTCGGTCCCTGGACGATGAGGCGCACGAGCGGGTTCGCCGTGACACGGAGCGTGCTCGCCCCCGCACCCGTCGAGATGCTCTTCGTCGAGACGTTGCCCTGCAGGTCGCTCGCACGCATGCCGGCCTTCGCCGCAGCCTGAGCGATCGAGTCCTGCGCGCGCGCGATCGTGCCGACCGTGGCCGGATTCGCCTGCGGGCCCTGCAGCAGGTTCCCGCCGATGATGCTGTACGACGCGCCGAGGTAGACCGTCGAGCTCGCATTCCAGACCTGCTTGCCGCCGAGCGAGATCAGGTACCCGACGATGACGCCCACCACGAGCCCGAGCAGGGGAAGCCACCAGCGCGCGACGATCGCGCTCCAGTAGCGGCCGAGATCGACTTCCTGCTCGGCGTCGGGATCGACGTCACGCGTGCTCAAGGCGCGGCGACTCTAGCTGAGGCCCAATCCCACTGGGCCTGCAAACCGTCCTCGAGGGAAGTGGTCGCGCGCCAGCCGAGGTCTTGTTCGATCCTCGTCGCGTCGGCGGAGGTGCGTCTCACGTCGCCGGCCGCTGCAGGGCGCTCGACAAGATCCAACGTGCGCCCCGACACTCGTTCGAGCGTCGCGATCACGTCGCGCATCGTCGCCTCCTCTCCACCACCGACGTTGTAGACGGCGCCCGCGACACCCTTCTGCATCGCGGCGACGGTCGCGTCCACTCCGTCCGCGACGTACGTGAACGAGCGCGACTGCAGGCCGTCGCTGTACAGCTCGAAGGAAGCTCGACGTGCGAGCGCGTCGACGATGCGGGCAAGTGCCATGTCCGGCCGCTGGCGCGGACCGTAGAACGTGAAGTAGCGAAGCACGACGACGTCCAGTCCGAAGCCCTGCGCGTACGCATACGCGAGCTGCTCGCAACCGAGCTTCGTGATCCCGTACGGAGAGATCGGGCGCGGCTCCGCATCCTCGGACGTGGGATACGACTCGGCGTCGCCGTAGATCGAAGACGACGACGCGAAGACGACGCGCACACCTGCCGCTGCTGCCGCTTCGAACACACGCCGGCTCGCGAGCAGGTTTCTACGCACGTACTCCTCGAAGACGTCACCGAAGCTCCGCACGCCCGGCTGGCCTGCGAGATGGAAGACACCGTCGACACCGTCGAGCTCCAGGTCCGTCTCGGCGAGGTCGATGGGCGCGACGTCGAGCTTCGCTGCGTTCTCCTCCTTCAGCGCAGGGTCGTAGTAGTCCGTGAAGCAGTCGACGCCGGCCACTTCGTGTCCTGACTCGACGAGTCGCTCCGCGAGCTGCGAGCCGATGAACCCGGCCGCGCCGGTGACGACGTACTTCATTCCGCAGGCGCGAGCGGCTTGAGTGTTCCATCGCCGTTCGGGGTGAGGCTGAGGTCGGAGAAGAAGCGGGTCATGACGATGCCCTCGCGAAAGTCACCGAGGCGCGGCTCCGGCCGTTCGCCGCGCGCGAGTGCGAGTGCGAGCTCCGGATACCGTCCACCGGCTGCGAGGGGAAGCGGGAATCCACCGCCGAAGCGCGTGTTGATGTCCGTGATGAAGTGCGTGCCGTCCGCCTCGCGGAAGCACTGGATGTTGGCGGGCCCGACGACGCCGAGGCTCTCGGCGACGTCACGCGCGAGCTCGATCAGCGCCTCGTCCTTGATGCTCATGCCCTTGATCGACTCGCCGCCCTTCGACTCGATCATCGTCCGCGGGATCGCATTTAGGCAGCGTCCCTCGAGGTCGCAGAAGACGTCGATCGAGAACTCCTCTCCGGCGAGACATGCCTGCACGATCGAGTCGACCGGCGTGTAGCCGAGGAAGAAGCCGAGCTGCGCGCGATCGGCCGCTCGATAGATGTGTCGCGAGCCGAAGCCGTGGCGTGCCTTCACGAGCAGTGGGAACGCCGCATCGTCGGGCACGTTCCCTGGAAGCCAGGTCGGCGGCGATGCGATCCCCCGCTCTTCGAAGAGCACGTGCGCGAGGTACTTGTCCTCGAGTCGCTCGACGATCTCGGCGGCCGGGAGCAGGACGAGTGCGCCGGACAGTTCGTCGCAGCCTCGTGCGAGCAGCACCTGGTCGAGATCGGTGAGCGGGACGACCAGCTGCACGTCATGCTCCTGCACGAGCGCCCGCAGGGCCGGGAGGTAGCCCGGATCGTCGATCCGGGGCACGAGCGCATGCTCGTCGGCCGCGTACAGAGCGGGTGCGAGCGGGTTCGCGTCGGTGGCGATCGCCGTGGCGCCGGCGCGCCGGAACGCGCCGACGATGTCCACGCGCTGCCCCGCACACGTGAAAAGGACCGCCGTCACGGCGGTCAGTACAGCAGGAACGGGAGACTTGCGAGCGCGGAGGCGGCCAGCAACGCAGCCGCCGCGAGGCGCCAGCGGCCGGGGAGGCGGTCGACGGCGTAGCCGAAGGCAAGAGCCCAGGCGGGCGCCGTCGTCAACATGTAGCTCGCCTTCAGCACGTCGCCGTCCGGCGTCGGATAGCCGACCGTGAAGTAGAGGTAACCCACGAGACCCAGGCCCGGGAGCAACGCGACAGGAAGGCGGGCCGGTGACCGCCTTGAGCGAACGAGCAGGACGAGCCAGCCGGCGACCGCGAGCAGTGTCGGCAGCAGCCCGAGGATGCTCTGCCGCTCGCGGCTACCACGCCAGACCCCGAAGTAGTCCCCCCAGACCTCGCTGTACGTCGTCGGGATCGCCTCGTTCAGGAAGTGAGGCCTGACGGGATGGGTCACGACGTCGGGCAGTCCCAGCCCGAAGTAGAACCGGGCGGGACGCCGTTCCCAGATCGCCTGCTGCTTCGTCGGCCGGTCGAAGACCGGGTTGCCGTACTTGATCGTCTGCCGGATGTACCAGGGAGCTGTCACGACGACAGTGGCGAGCACGATCACGAGCAGGGGACGCCACGCCCGCGCAACCGCGAACCCGAGCACCACGGCGGCGAGCGTCCAGAGGGAAAAGGCGCGCACCAGTTGGCCGAGCCCGAGTGCTACACCCGTCGCAACCGCGAGATGCCAGCCGTACTCGTTCCGGCCGAGCATCCGGGTGGCGAGAAGCAATGCCACGGCGCTGAGGAGCATCGACAGCGGCTCCGGGTGGAACATCGCGCCGACTCGCAACACGACCGGGAGAAAGCAGAAGAACGCGAGGGCCGAGAGCTGCACCCAGGGGCGCCGCGGAAAGAGCTCGCGTGCGAGCAACCAGAGCACGACGGCGGTGGCGAGCAACACGAACCAGTTCAAGAGCTGGCCGAGCTTGTGCGGATCTCCGGGATGCACGTGCTCGCCGATATATGTCGCTGCGCCCGCGAGCGTGTAGAAGACCGGCGGCGTGTAGTACTCGCTGCGCGTCTCCGGTCCGGGGATCTCGCCGTGGTGGATCAGGAGGTCTGCGTACTCGCGATGCTGGCGCACGTCATATCCGGATCCGCTCGGATACTTGTAGGTGTTCCAGCCGGCGACGAGCGCCAGCGCGGCGATCAAGCCCACCGCGACGTAGCTACGACGCAAGCTCGAGCAGGAGGTCGCGGTAGCGGCGGACGGCGACGGAGCGGTCGGCCTCGCGCTCCACCCACTCACGCCCGCGCGCGCCCATCGCCTCGAGGTCGTACTTGCCGTCGTGCGCGTCGCGGATTGCACGCGCCAAGAGCTCGGGGCGGCCAGGCGGAACGACGATGCCGCAGCCCACCTCCTCGACCGCCTGAGCGGTCTCGCTCTCCGAGTCGGCAGCGACGATGACGGGCTTCGCTACGGCGAGGATCCCGTAAAGGCGACTCGGGACGACATAGCCCGCGAGACCCGACGCAAGTCCCACGACGTGAATGTCTGCAGCCGAAAGGGACTGCTGCAGCAACGTGCGCGGCTGGTAGAAGGCGAAGGCCACCTTGTCGACCTCGAGCTGCTCTGCCAGGGCGACCAGTTCGGCGTGCCGCGCGCCCATGCCGATGATCGTGATCGCGAGATCGTCGAGGTCCCGCAGGAACGTCGCCGCGCGGACGAGCGAGTCCAGATCTTGTGCGTGACCGACGTTGCCCGAGTGCATGACGACGAACTTCTGGTCGTAGCCGCGCTCGAGCGCCCACTGGTTGTCCTCGTCGAGCGGGCGAAGCCGCTGCGTGTCGACCCAGTTGGGGATGACGCTGAGACGATCCGAGTGCGCCCCCTTCTCCTCGAGCCGGTCCCGCATGGTGGTGCCGATCGCGACTACACGGTCTGCGCGCTTGAGGTAGAGCGAGACGAGGCCACGCAGCAGTGCCATGACAACGGGATTCTCGAGACGCTTGAGCTCCATCGCGACCTCGGGAAAGACGTCCTGGCTGATCACGACGAGCGGTACGCGGTAGCGCCGCGCAACGAGCAGCGCGATGTCGGCGACAATCGGTGGATCGGTCATGCAGAGAACGACGTCCGGACGAAGACCTCGCAGGCCGCTGAAGAGTGCCTTTGCGAGGTACGTGAGGTAGTTGGCGCCGCGGGCGAAGAGCTTCGAGCGCTCGAACGACGTGGAGGGAACGCGCACGATCTCGACGCCGTTGTGCACCAGCCGCCGCGACTCGTCCTCGTGCCCGTGCAGGATCCCCGTCACGACCTTCACGTCGATGTCCTCGGCGAGCGCCTCGCACAGCTCCGTCAACAGCTGCGCCGTCGCCTCGACGCCCGGCCAGTAGTACTGGTTCAGAACAAGGAGGCGCGGTCTCGGCATCCGCGCAAGGCTAGCCTGCCCACGTGAGCAATCGGCCACTTCGGATCCTCTTCGCGTCGCCCGTCTGGGCTCCCTCACGCGCCTTCGGCGGCCCCGTGGTGGCAGCGGGAGAGCTCGTCCGGCGTCTGGTGGCCCACGGGCACACGGTCGACGTGCTGACGACGACGATCCTCGACCTCGACCGGCGCCCCGCGGCTCGTTCGTCCGTCGACGTCGTCGACGGCGCCACCGTCCACTACCTCGCGACCCCGCTGCGCTACAGATGGATGGGGATCACGCCGACTCTTCCCATCGCCCTCGGGCGGGCGCACCGCCCCGACGCGGTGCACGTGTTCGGCTTTCGCGATCCGGTGACGACGTGCACCGCCGCCTGGTGCAGGATCGCGCGCGTCCCGTACGTCTTCGAGCCGCTCGGAATGTTCCAGCCACGGCTGCGCAAGGTCCTGCTCAAGCGTGCGCTCGACGCGACGCTTTACCGTGGAGTGGCGCGCGGCGCAACTGCGGTCGTGGTCGCGTCCGAGCGCGAGCGCGACGACGTCATCGCCTGCGGCGTCGACCCCCGGAAGGTGCACGTTCGCGGCAACGGGTTCCCCGAGCCCCACACCGTCACGTCGAACGGCGACCTCCGCGAGCGACTCCACATCCCCGAGACCGCCCCCCTGATCCTCTACGTCGGCAGGATCGCTGCGGGCAAAGGGATCGAGCACCTGCTCGGTGCAGCCCGAGAGATTCCGGAAGCGCACGTCGTCGTCGCGGGGCCGGACGATCGTCACGGCCTGGGCGCCGTCTTGCAACGAGCACAGTCGGAAACGGCGACGAGCGGCCGGATCCATACCTTGCCGGTGAGCGACGAGCCGCCGCGCGACCTGTATCCCCAGGCAGACGTCTTCGTCCTCGCCTCGGCGGGCGAGAGTTTCGGGATGGTCGCCGCCGAAGCGGCCGCTGCCGGAACCCCCGTCGTCGTGTCGGACCGTTGTGGCATCGCCGGGTTCTTCGACGACGGCGAAGCCCTGGTCGTGCCGTACGACGGCGCTGCGGTGATCGGGGCCGTCCGTCAGGTTCTCTCCGATGCCGGCCTTCGCGAGCGGCTGGCCCGGGGAGGCGCTGCGGCGGCGAGACGCATGTCGTGGGATCGCGTGGCTGAAGCGCAGGAAGAGATCTATCGGGCTGCGGCTTCGCGCACCGCGGCGACGAAGCTCTCGACCGACAGTTCGTAACCCCACTCCCGGACGAGCTCGAGCGACCGCTGTCCCGCCTGCTCCCGAAAGCGACCGTCGGCGGCGAGCCTCGCGAGCGCAGCGGTGGTCGCAGTGACGTCCCCCGCGGGCACGAGCACGCCGTTCTGACCGTCGCGCAGCAGGTCATACGCCGCACCGACGCGGTTGGAGAGGACGAGCGGCAGTCCCGACGCCGCCGCCTCGTTGACGACGACTCCCCACGTCTCCCGCGTCGACAGGAGTGCGAACACGTCGGCGACGACGTAGGTCTCGGCGACAGCGTCTGCGGGGAGATCACCCGTCAGGTGCAGACGCACTCCACCCGCACGGGCGAGCCGTACGACCGCGGGGCGTTCCGGACCGTCGCCGACGAGGACGAGCAACACTCGCGCGTCGCGCGTCTCCACGACGGCCTGGACGAGCGTGTCCAGGCCCTTCTCCGGCCCGAGCCGGGCGACCGAGAGCACGACGACGTCGTCGTCCGCCGCGCCGAGGCGGCCGCGCAGCTCGGCCCGCCGCGCGCGGAGCTCCTGAGCGCGTTCCTCCCAGGCAGCAACGTCGATCGTGTTCGCGAAGACACGAACGTGTTCGCGCTCCGCGCCACGGGCAACGAGTGACTCACGTGACGCCGTCCCGAGCGCAAGCGCGCCGGCAGCCTTGCGCAACACGCGCGGAACCACGGCTCCCTTGACGGCACGCCGCCAGGCGCTACGGGGACCGAGATCGTGACTCTCGACGAGCGGCAGGTACGGAATCCCGCGCCTACGAGACCAGGCAATCGCCGCTTGCGAAGCAAACGTGCTCCACCCCGACACCACGACGACGTCCGGACGGGATTCCCGCAACGCACGGGCGATCCCCGGCGTGACGGGATAGTCGTGATGGAGCACCCGCGCGAGCCCGGGCAGCCGCAGCCCGCGGAGGAAGGTGCTCCTGTGGCGCGGCTCGACCGACCACGTTCGGCCCGCAACCGTCCGCGCGGCGTAGATCACGGCAAGCTCGACCTCGGGACGCTCGGAGACAAGATCGAAGAGCGGCGACCGATAAGGCGTCGGTTCCGGAGAGACGACCGTGACGCGTAGCGGGCCCGGCGCAGCTGCGAGCTGCTCAACCCAGGAAGCGGCGCGCTTCCTCGCTTTCCGCTCAGCCCGTTGCCGTGTGGCCCGGCCGGCGGCGAGCCGGGCCGGATACGACGGACCCAGGGCGAGCCCGGAGCGAGCATCGGCGCGCAGGAGCACTCTCGCCGCCGCTTCACGCACCTCCGGGTCGACGCCGTAGCGGCGCTCGAAGGCATCGAGAAGGGCGCGAAACGGAGCCGCCCCTTCCGAATCGACCGAGCCCCGGCCGCTGCCGAGAAGCCAGGCCGCCTCGGCCTCCGGGGCCCCGAGGTCGGGTGCGACACCTGCGATCTCCCGCAGCGCCACCTGCCGCTGAAACGACTCCTGGACGTCGCTCCGGCGCAGGGACGCCTGCCCAGGGTGGACGCGCTTCAGGACGAGCGCGTCGGCGAGATTGGCGCCGTCTGCCACCTCGAGCAGCCGGGACCAGAGGTCGTAGTCCTCGCTCTCGAGATAGGCAGGGTCGTAACGAAGCCCGTTGCCGTCGAGCAGCTCACGATCGACGAGAACCGTCGGATGAAAGAACGGGGCGCCGAAGAGGGCGAGGAAGCGGACCGCGACGGGGCCGACCGGGTTCCGGTGCAGGGCCCCGGGGCGCCCCGCCTCGTCGAGATCGAGGATGCCTGCACCGACGACACCGACGGCGGGAGCCGCACGGATCCTCCGGATCTGCGACTCGAGTCTCCCCGGCAGCGCGACGTCGTCCGAGTCGAGCCGCGCGACATAGCGCCCGGAGGCCTGGTCGAGGCCGCGGTTGAGCGACGCAGCGAGACCCAGCTGCTCCTCGTTGGTGAGCGCCACGAACCGGGGGTCCCTAACAGAGGCGATCAGCTCCGGAGTTCGGTCGGTCGAGGAGTCGTCGACGACGATCAGCTCGAGGTCGTCGAGCGACTGCCTCAACACGCTCGCGACTGCAGACCCCAGATAACGGGCGTCGTTGTGGACGGCAAGGATGACCGAGACGAGCGGCACGGGCGTTAGCGTAAGGCCGTGGCCCGCGCCGAGCTCCCCTCATTCGATCTCGTCGTCGCAACCGTCGATCGCACCAAGGAGCTGCAGCGGCTGTTCGAGTCGCTCGAGCGCCAGGCCCATCCCGCGTTCAGGGTCCTGCTCGTCGACCAGAACGAGGACGACCGGCTCGACGAGATCATCCGCCGCCATCCCTCCCTGGAGGTCAAGCACCTCCGCGCACCACGCGGCCTGTCCCGGGCGCGCAACGCCGCACTCGCACACCTGCGCGCCGACCTCGTCGCGTTCCCGGACGACGACTGCGTTTACCCGGAAGACCTGCTTCAGCGCATCGCTCGTCGCTTCGCCGTCGATGCGAGCCTCGGCGGCCTCACGGGACGCGCGGCGGACCTGCACGGACAGTCGGCGGCGACCTGGCCTGTCACCGCCGCTGAAGTCACCGCCGCTGAAGTTACACGCGAGAACCTATGGCAGCGGGCGATCTCGTTCACCATCTTTCTGCGTTCGTCTGTAGTCGGCGTCGTAGGCGCGTTCGACGAGGAGCTCGGGCTCGGATCAGGACAGCCGTGGTCGTCGGGAGAAGAGACGGACTACCTCATCCGCGCGCTCGACACGGGCGTGCGAATAGAGTACGACCCGGAGCTCGTCGTACTGCACGACGAGAAGACGTTCGGGCCTGCTGCTCTCCGCAGCGCGGGTGCGCGCGAAGGGGCGAGCATCGGCTATCTGCTGCGCAAGCACCGCTACTCGGCCGGAACGGTGGGCAAGATGTTCGTTCGCCCGCTGGGCGGCGCGGCCGTCTCGCTCGTCAGGCGCGAGCCGGCGCGCGCGCGCTTTTACCTCTCCACCCTGCGCGGGCGCCTCGCCGGCTATCGACGCTGACGCTTCACGAGCAGGTCGTTGAACAGCTCGCCGTGGCGCTCGAGCCACGGGCCGAGGTCGAAGTTGTCCACCGCGCGACTCCGGGCGGCCTCGGAATACCGGGGCCGGTCATCGAGGACCCGGAGCACCGCGGCAGCGAGCTCCTCCGGAGCGGGCGGCTTGTCGCGCTCCCACCCGGTCGGATGCCGGACTCCGATACCTGCCTCTTCGCCGACGAGCTCCACCGTCCCGCCGCTCGCCGGGTACACGACCGGGAGCCCGCACGACATCGCCTCGATGACGACACTCGGGCACGGATCCTGCACCTTCGTGTGCAGCAGGACGTGCGCGCGTCGCATGATGTCGGGCGCCTCGCGCTGGGAGTAGCGGCCGACGAGCTCGACCCGGCCGCGCAGACCGAGCTCGTCGATGAGCGGCTCGGCCGGAGAGACGAGTCGCCCGGTGACGAGCAGCCGCGCGTAGGGCTCGGACACGAGCACGCGTGCGAACGTGCGCAGTCCGAGCTCGAGTCGGTAGGCCTGGGTCTGGTCTCCTCCGAGCAGAAGCACGGGCCCCTCCGCCGGAGGTTGTTGCGCTGCAGGCGTGAAGTGATTCACGTCGACTGCGTTGTGGAGGACCTCCCAGGTGCCGGGAGGAGCACCCAGGAACTCGTCGGCGGAGGACTTCGAGAAGTCACTTTGATAGAGGACGTGCGCTGCTGAACGTAGAGCCCGGCGGTAGGGCTCGTTGAGCTCCTCCGTCCGCTCACCGGCCCAGCCGGGATACGCGACGCCGTCGATGTTAACGACGACCGGAACCGAACGACGTTTTGCGAGAGCGAGGAGTGGCCCGAGGTCGCGCGGCAGCCACGTCGACCCGAGGTAAAGAACGGTGAAGCCGGTCGGATCGTTCGGAAACCGCGACGCGAGCCGCTGAAACTTTGCCGACCCGCCCGCGACCGGCTCTCCCGGGCCCGGTACGCGGTCGTGCCCGTAGAAGACGCGCAACCCACGGCGCTGCCTCGGCGGCAGGAGCCGCAACCACCGCCAGGCCGCCCGCGCGTACGGCCCGACCCGTCCCGGCTCAACCTTCACAGCGTCCGCCCCTTCTCGACGAAGCCGTGGAGCAGCTCCGCCCACAGCGACTCGAGCCGCTCGTCTGCATGCGCCTCGGCGACCGGGCGACCTGCGGTACGCAAACGCCGCGCGAGCCCGCTGTCGTCGTGCACGCGTTGCACACCGGCGGCGAGCGCGTCGGCGTCGTCCACGTCGGCGATCAAGCCGTTCTCCCCGTCTGCGACGAGCGAAGGCGCCTGGCCGACCCGCGTCGTCACGAGGGGCACGCCCGCCGCCATCGACTCGAGCACGCTCTTCGGGCCGCCCTCCTGCCGCGACGTGACGAGATAGACGTCGAGCGCGTGGTAGGCACGGGCGAGCCCGTCGCGGGAGTCGAGCTGCACGTGCTTGTAGGGAATCTGCAGTCGCTCGAGCTCGCGGCGGACATAGCCCCGAGCGGGGCCGGTCAGCAGGACCGCGAGCGTCGGAATGCGTGATCTCGCCTGCTCGAGCACCGCGACGAGCGTGTCCGGGCCCTTGATCGTCTTCGGCTCGAAGCCGTCGCCCCAGCCGACACCGTCCTTCTGGAACGAGCCGACAACGAACGCGCTCTCCGGCAGGCCGAGCTCCTTGCGTGCGCCCTGCCGCGCAGCGTCGTCACCGAGAGGAAAGCGCTCGAGGTCGACTCCGATCGGGATCCGAAAGACATGCGCGGGAGCGACCCCTGCCTCGAGCACGAGATCTCGCATCTCGTCGTGCGTCACCTGCACCCGGTCGACACGCGCCGCGTGTTTGCGTAAAGCGTCGTGCGCGTCGTCGAACTCGGGGTAGCCGGGCGTGCCGGGGCGTCCGTGGAAGTACGAGAGACCGAGCCGGTGCGACGACTCGAGCCAGCGCGGCCGGAGCGCGCCGAAGTGCTCGGCGTGAAACACGGATTGGCGGCGCGCGAAGCGAGCCCAGGGCCCGGGCGCGACGTCATACCCGAGCCGGCGCGCCGTGCGCGTGAGACGTGCGCTGTCGTCGTCGATCGACCAGCCGATGTCGTCACCCACGACGAAGAGGCGAGAGTGATCCGGCCAGCTGACCGTGCGTGGCGGAACGTATGCCCGCAGAACGGCGCGCGAGAGCACGCTCATCCGCGCAGCACGTCCAGATAGCGGTCTGCCACGTCGGCGAGCTCGGGGACGCGGATCGCAGCTCGACGCTCGCCCAGCTCGCCGCGCAGCCGACGAAGCACGGCAGGCAGCTCCTCTGCACTGTCGAAGCCGATCCCGCCCTCGCCGACGAGCTCCGGATGCCCGCCGCTCCGCAGGAACGCCGCGGGCAGACCGCACGCGAGCGCCTCGAGCAGGGCGTTGGAGCTCGGATCGTCGCGGCTCGCGGCGAGGTACACGTCATGCTCGCGAAGCAGCCCGGCGAGCTCGTGCGAGGACAGCGGCCCGACGACGCGAATACGTTCGAATCGTGCATCTGTGCGGCCGGCGAACGTCACTTCCAGCTCGTCGCGGTCGAGGTGAGCGTCGAGCCAGGTCAGCACGTCGCTTCCCTTGCGCGGATTGTCCGACCAGCTCGTCGCGATCACACGCAGCCGGCGACCCGCGGAATCAAGCGACACGGTCGGCGGATGAAAGATCGCCGGGTCGGTGGCGTTCGGAATCAAGACGGGTTCGCGCAGATCGAGCCCGAGCTCCGCGTGCTTCTCGAGGCTGTAGCAAGACTGGAACACCGTCGCGTGGGCAAACGTCCGGTTGAGCTCGACGATCCGGCGGTCGGTTCCGTCGTCGAAGCCACGGTAGACGCCGATGGGCCCGTCGACGCGATGCACCATGCGCACGTCGGCCCGCGCAAAGCGGCGCAAACGCCCTGCGTCGAAGTTGAACGAGTTGAAGAGGCATGTCTTCGTCGAGCCCGAGATGCGATTCGACTCGAGCGTGAGCCCGCGACTTTCGAGCTCGCGGGACAGAGCGCGGATGAACTGATGGCCGCCACCGGAAGGCGGCGGCACGTACTCGTGGAAGACCGAGAGGTCGGCGCCGTCGCGTCGCGACGACATCCAGTCGACGTAGGTGCGTGCAGGGCGAAGGAGTCGCCGCGTGTGCACCACCGCAGCGCGAGGTTTCGTGCGGAGGGACATCAGCCGGCCGCCAACGCTAGCCGACACACTTCGAGTAGCCGTTCCGCGTACCGCGCGGTCGTCGCGTCGCGCAGGACGCTCTCCCGCGCCGCTCCTCCGATCGCACCTGCGCGGGCGCGGTCGTCCAGGAGCAGGTTCACCGTATGCGCGAGCTCGACTGGATCTGCGGGGGGCACGAGCATGACGTTCCCACCGTCACGGAGCTCGTCCGGCGCCCAGAGCCCGCGTGTCCGCGAGAGCACCACGGGCCGGCCGGTCGCCATCGCTTGCAACGTCACACTCTGACCCGAGGGCTGCGGGACGTCCTTCGTGGGAACGACGACGACGGACGCCTGTCGGTAGAGGTCACGGACGGCAGCGTCGCTCAGCACTTGCGTGTGCCAGTCGGCCGGCTGCCACGTGACGTTGTCCGGCAACGTCCGTGGCGGTGGGTGACGCGTAAAGATCCGCACCGGCGCGGAGATCGTGGGAGCTGCGGCGAGGAGCGTGTCCCAGTCGCGGTGCCCGTCGTTGCCGATCGCGAGCACGTCTCGCTCCGACGTCGGGGCGCCCGGCGTCCAGAAACTCGCGTCGACACCGAACGGGACTACGTGCAAGCGGTCGCCGAGCCCGAACGCGGTCAGTCCCTCCAACTCACCGGGGCCGTAGAGAACGAGTTGCAACCTGCGCAGCAGCGGCAACGTGGTGAGCCGCCGCGTCCGGCGCCACGGATCGTTCAGCAGACCGGCGACGATTCCCACGAGCGGTGTGCGCAGCAAGCCGGCCCGGCTCCACATCGCGAGCGCCATCGCGGTTCCCGTGGTCGTCGCGACCACGACGTCCGCACTGCGAAGAGCAGGCAGCAACCGGCGTGTCCCGGCCAGCGTCATCGAGGCAAGATGCGGAGCCAGACGGCCGCGGCCGGCATTTGCATCCACGAGACGGCGACCGATGCGCGACGCGGGCGCGTCGGGATCAACCTCGTGATGCCGAATCTCGTGACCGTGTCTCTCGAGCTCGACCGCGCCGAAGAGGAACTCCGTCGGCGCAGCCCCGGCCCGCGCCGCCTCGAGCCGCGAGAGCCGGCCTGGGAAATGGACGAACGCAATCTTCATCTGCGCGTGCCGAGGCTATCGCGCGGTACGGTTGGGCCTCGATGCACCGACAGCGCACACGTCTCGCCGCGCGTGTTCCAGGGCGCGCCCGGCCGGTGGCGAAAGCCGTCGAGAACCGGGGAATCGTGGCTACATACGCCCTGCACGAGCACCTGCTCTCGAATCGCGCGAGCCGTCGGCTGCACGAATCCGACCCCCCGAGCCTGAACGACGTCCAGCGCAGCGCTCTCGAGGCGGTCGACCGGGAGGGCTACGCGACGCTTCGCTTCGACGAGCTCGTCACCGACGAGGCACTGCGCGACGCCGTGCTCGCTCAGGGCGCGGACTTCGTCGCGAGCACGGAGGCGGGCCTGCGCGAGGAGTCGCGCGAAGACGGCCAGGGTTCCGAGCTCCGGCGCCGTCCCGGCAAGGAGTTCCTCGTCAGGGCGCACAGCTTCGACGGCGTGCGCCTCGGGCTCGACCACGCGTGGTTGCGCGCCTGCCTGTCGCCGTACCTGCTCGACGTCGCGCGGGCATATCTCCGCATGTGGCCGAAGCTTTCCTACGTCGACCTCTGGTACACGGTTCCGCAGCCGCCGGAGGCCGACCGGGTCGCGTCGCAGCTCTGGCACTACGACTTCGACGACAAGCATCTGTTGAAGGCGTTCCTGTATCTCGACGACGTCGACGCCGAAACAGGCCCCTTCGAGTACGTCGCCGGAAGCCAACCGGGCGGCCCGCACCACGACGTGCGCCCGTGGAAGCCGATGGGCTTCGGGCGCGTGCCGGAGGACGAAGTGAAACGCGCGGTCCCGGACGAAGCGATCAGGACGTTCACCGCGCCGCGCGGGACGATCATCTTCTGCAACACGAGCGGCCTGCACCGCGGAGGCTTTGCAACGAGCCGTGCGCGCGTGCTCGCGACTGCGACCTACTGCTCACCCGCGTCACTCGCTGCTCTCTCGGAACGGAACTACGACGTAGACCCCTCCCGGCTGAGCGGGCTCAGCCGGGAGGGGCGCTACGCCGTGAGCTGAATCAGCCCGACGCGGAGACGACGAACGTCTTCGTCGAGATCCCGCCGGCAGCATCCTTTGCTCGGAGGGTCACGCGAGCGCTAGCCGTTGCCCGTGCGATGGCGGCGATCGTGCCCTTGACGGCATTGAGCCTGAGCCCTGTCGGAAGCGCACCGCGGGCGATAGACCAACGCACCGGCCGGACGCCACCCTTCGTGCCGAGCTTGAAGCTGAAGGCGCTACCGACGCTCGCCCCACGGACACTCTTCGTCGAGATGACGAGCTTCGGAGCGACGCGGAAGGTGACGGCGGTCGTCTTCGAGTTGCCGTTCGCGTCGGTCACCGTCATCTGCGACGAGTACGAGCCGACAGTGGCAGGCGTCCCGGTGATCGAGCCGCTGCTTCCGAGCGAGAGCCCAACCGGAAGACTGGATGCCGCCCACGTGTACGGCCCCTGTCCCCCGTTCGCGGAGAGCGAACCGACGTAGCGGACGCCGACCTCGGCAGCACGGGTAGAGAGCCGCGCGACGAGCGGTTCGCTGACGTTCAGCGTGAACGTCTTGGAGTCGACTCGCGTGCCGTCCGCCGACGGATTGGTGCTGACCGCCGTGCCTTTCACGGTGAAGGTCGACGAACCGACGGCCATCGGCGTGCCGGAGATTTGTCCGGCCGGCGAAAGCGTCAAGCCGGCAGGCAGGGTCCCGCTCGTCACCTCGTAGGTCACGTTCGACTGGATTCCCTGGTCTTGCAGCTGAGCGGAGTAGTCGGCGCCGACCGTCGCCGGCTTCAGCGAATCGGTTGCGATCGACCAGCGACGCGCCCAGATCTCGAAGGTGAAGAGCAACTCGGCGCTGTTGCCGCAGATGTCCTTCAGGGCGATCCACGCGCGATAGACGCCCGCCTCGGTCGGCACGCCGTCGACCAGGCCGACGAGGTTCCTGGCATTCCCGAGCTTGACGCCGGGCGGGAGCTCCCCGGACTCGAGCACGTACCTGTACGGCGCGTAGAAGCAGCCGCCGTGACTCGGCATCTCGAAGCGGTAGATCTTTCCGACCTCGCCGCGCGGCGCTTCCTCGGCGTCGTCGTTGAAGTCGAGCGCAGACGCAACGCCCGCGAAGACTCCTGCCAGCAGAGCCATGAAGAGCACAGCTTTGGCGCAACGTCGCATCCACACCCCTGTTACAAGCTAGACGTTCGGTTCCTTCCGCAAGGTCGGAACCGAACGTCTGCATTTGTCGATTACCTGACGGTGATGGTGAACGTCTGCGTGGCCGAGACGCGGAGGCCGTCGGTGACGCGGATTGCGACCGTCAGCTTGCCTGCCTTGGTCGGCGTCCCGGCAATCGCTCCGGTCCTGGCGTCGAGCTTCAGGCCGGCCGGAAGCTTCCCGAGGCTGCGCCACTTGAAGCGCTTGACACCGCCGGTCGTCTTGAGCTTGAGCAAGTACGGCTTACCGACTGTCGCTGCCTTCAGCTTCGTCGTCTTGATGGCGATGTGCGCCGCGACGTTGACCTTGAAGATCAGGTTCTGTGTCAGACCTGCAGCGCCGTCGGTGGTCGTAACCTTGACGGTGTAGGGCCCGGCAACCGAAGGTGTCCCGCTCAAGACGTGAGTCGCGGGGTCGAACGTCAGCCCGGCGGGAACCTCCGACACCGCCCACGAGTACGTCCCGAGACCGCCGGTCGCCTGGAAGGTCGCGGTGAAGAGCTTCCCGACCTCGGCCGGACGTGCGCCGGGCCCGGTGACCTTCAACGGATCGATGACCTGCAGGGTGTACTGAGCCGACCTCGAGGAGGTGCCGTTGTTGACCGTGACCGTGACCGTGTAGTTACCGGCGGTCGTCGGGGTCCCGGTGATCGTGCTGCCGCTGACCGCGAGGCCGGCCGGGAGTCCCGAGGCAGACCAGGTCTGGTTGCCACCACCGGACGCGGTGAGCGTCTCGGTGTATGCCGCGCCAACAACCCCGCGTCGCAACGATGACGTCTTGATCGCGAGCGGTGCCGGGCCGATCGTGATCTCGAATAACCGGTCGGCGCGATCACCGAGACAGGTCGGCGACTCCGGTGTCGTGATCGTCACGTAGAACTGGTAATGACCGGGCGTCGTCGGGGTGCCGTGCAACCGGCCGATGCCGCCGCTCGACGAGTCGTTGACGGTCGAGAGCGTCAGACCGGGCGGAGGCGTGCCGCCGGTGAAGTTGTAGTGATAGGGCGGGCAGCCCGAGCGTGCGTACATGTCGAACTGGTAGGGCACCTCGGCATTGCCTGCGGGGATGACGCAGGTCGGCTTGCTGTTGTCGCACGTTCGGTCCTGGAACGTGAGTGCCGACGCGCTGCCCGCCGCGAGGCACGCGAGCACTGCGAACGCAAATGTGACCTGAAGCAAGCGTTTCAAGGATCAAACCCCTTTCTCAGAACGACTCGGTCTTACCGCCCTCGATGGCGGCCAGGAAAGTAGCAGGGAAAAGCTGCGGTCTGGTCCCACCTCACAAATCGCTTACTTTCCAGCATCAATGGCCCATTCTGGCGGCCGCTGCGGATAAGGAATGGCGATAGCGTCGGAGGGGTCGTGCGGCGCGCCGTCGTGACGGGATCCGGGGGCCTCGTCGGCTCGGAGACGGTGGCCTATCTGGTCCAAGCGGGCTTCGACGTGATCGGGATCGAGAACGACATGCGGTCGTACTTCTTCGGTCCCGAAGCTTCGACCCGCCCTCAGACGGAGCGACTCCTCGAGGCGTACGGGAGCGCCTTCCGTCGATCGAGGTTCGCGACGAAGATGCCGTCGACGCGCTCTTCGCCGAGAACCGAGCCGGGCTCGAACTGATCGTGCACACGACGGACTTCACGATGAACGCCAACGGCACACTGAACCTGCTCGAGGCGACGTTCGTCTTCGCCTCGACGAACAAGGTCTACGGCGACCGCCCGAACTCGCTTCCCTTTGTCGAGCTCGAGACGCGGCTCGAGCCGCCGGAGACCACGAGCTCTATGCCGGCATTCCGACCACCTTCTCGATCGACCAGTCGCTGCACTCGCTCTTCGGCGTGTCGAAGGCGGCTGCCGACCTGCTCGTGCAGGAGTACGGGCGCTACTTCGGTATCCCCACGGCCTGCTTCCGGGGAGGGTGCCTCACGGGACCGAACCACGCTGGGGCTCGATTACACAGCTTCCTGTCGTACCTGATGCGCTGCACGGTCAGGGGCGAGCGCTACACCGTGCACGGATACGGCGGTAAGCAGGTGCGGGACAATCTGCACAGCGCTGACCTGGTGCGCGCATTTGCCGACTTTCACGGCGAGCCACGCATCGCCGCCGTCTACAACCTGGTGCGGGGGGCGCTACGCCAATTGCTCGATGCTCGAGGCGATCGCGCTCTGCGAGCAGATTGCGGGACGGGAGCTCGACTGGGAGCTCGCGAACGAGCCCCGCGTCGGCGACCATCGCTGGTGGATCAGCGATCTCGAAGAGTTTCGCCGCGACTATCCCGACTGGCAACCGACCTACGGAATCGAGGACACGCTGCGCGAGATCTACGAGCAGAACGCCGAGCGCTGGAGCGTGCCCATCCGACGCTAGCGGCGAAAGAGCTTTCCCGGGAGAAAGAGTCTAGGTCCACTCGAGCAGCGGGCGCACGACTCCCTGCAACTGGCCGCTGAACTGGCCACGGGCCGAACCGCCCTCGCCCGGGTCGTGCACGTGGAACGAGATCAGATCGCGCGCGGCCGCGTGGTGGAAGAGCTTCGTCGGCCCGATCGAGCAGACGTCGACGTGCACGGAGATCAGGCCTTCGTTCAAGAGGTTCCCGGGGATCCAGGCCGTCGCGACGTAGTCGCCGGGCGGCCGCGCGTCGCTCCAGCGCGGGCTCGTGTCCATGGCGTTGAACGCAACGTCGCCCTTGCCGTCGAACAGCTTGATCTTCGGAAAGATCGGCTCGCCGTGGCGCAGCACACTCAGCTCGATCTCGATTCCTACCGGACGACGGACGTCCGCGGCATCCGTGCGCTCCCCGTGCTCGTCGACTACTCGAACCCGCCGGATGCGCACCAGATCGTCGCCGGGAGCCGTGTTGACGTCCGGCCACGCCTGCTCCGAGGTCGAGCCGTGTCCCATCTGCAAGTACTGCGCGACGACTTCCGTGCTCGGCCCGTCCTGCACGACAGCACCGCGTTCCAGCAGGATCACCCGCTCGCAGAGCTGTGCGACCGCCTGCATGTTGTGCGAGACGAACAGCACTGTGCGCCCGGTGCCGCCGATCTCCTCCATCCGGCCGAGGCAACGGCGCTGGAACTCGGCGTCGCCCACGGCGAGCACCTCGTCTACGAGCATGATCTCCGGCTCGAGGTGCGCAGCGACCGAGAAGGCAAGCCGCACGTACATGCCGCTCGAGTAGCGCTTCACGGGTGTGTCCATGAACTGCTCGATGCCCGAGAACTCCGTGATGTCGGGGAGCTTGCGAATGATCTCGCGCCGTTTCATGCCGAGAATCGCGCCGTTCAGGAAGACGTTCTCGCGGCCCGTGAGCTCCGGGTGGAAACCTGTTCCGACCTCGAGGAGGCTGCTGACCCGCCCACGGATCGTGGCGCGGCCCGACGTGGGCGTCGTGATCCTCGTCAGAACCTTGAGCAGCGTCG
This sequence comes from Actinomycetota bacterium, assembly GCA_013816245.1. Classification (GTDB taxonomy): domain Bacteria; phylum Actinomycetota; class Thermoleophilia; order Gaiellales; family Gaiellaceae; genus 3-1-20CM-4-69-9. The sequence goes on from JACDEU010000005.1 coordinate 68,572, forward strand.
ATTTGCCCGCACCGTTGCGCCCGATCACGCCGAGCACCTCGCCCTGCGCGACGTCGAAGGAGATGTCCTTCAGGGCCCAGATCTCCTCGTGGTGATGTTGCCCCGTCTGCCGGATCCGTCTGGCCGCGCCGGCGATCGTGTCGCGCAACGTCCCGTAGCCACGTTGCAGCTCACCGATGCGGTAGCGTTTGGAGAGAGCTTCTGCCGTGATCGCCGCGGACATGGCCTAGATCGTGTCCGCGAACTTCGGCTCGGAGCGGCGGAAGAACACGAGCCCGAGCAGGAAGATCAGGATCGCCGAGCCGACGCTCACGAGAAATTGGCCGGTGTCCGGCGGAGGCGTGCCGACGAGCGCCCAGCGAAAGCCGGTGATTGCCCCGTTCATCGGATTGGTCGCGAGCACCCACTGCCATTTCAGCGGCAGGGCCGCGATCGGATAGACGACGGAGGATACGTAGAGCCAGGTCTGCACGATGAAGGGGATCACGTAGGGCACGTCGCGGTAGCGGACGTTCAGCGCCGAGAGAAACAGGCCGGTGCCGAGCGCGGTGGCGATGGCGAGGAGCAGGAACGCCGGCGCGAGGTACGCCCTGTGGCCGAGCGGCGTGTGATAGTAGCCCATCAGCCCGACCAGCACCGTCGAGGCCATCAGCAGGTCGACGATCGGAACGAGCGCTGCCGAAGCCGGCAGCAGAACGCGCGGGAAGTAGACCTTCGTCACGAGCGGAACGTTGGAGACGAGGCTCATGCTCGTTCCCGTCAGCGCGGACGAGAAGTACGACCAGAGCAGCAGGCCCGAGTAGAGGAACACCGGATACTGCTGGCCCTGGTTTGGGAACTTCGCGAACTTTCCGAAGACCAACGTAAAGACGACCATGGTGAGAAAGGGCTGCAGGATCGCCCACGCGACGCCGATGAAGGTCTGCTTGTAGCGCACCTTGACGTCGCGCCAGACGAAGCGTCCGAGCAGCTCTCGGTAATGCCAGAGCTCGCGGAGATCGAGGCGCGGCAAGCGCGCGGGCGGCCGGATTACGGTCACACGGTCGGGCCGGAACGCAAGGGCGTCACCAACGCGATCGACGGCCCGCCGGCCCACGGAGCGCCCTGGTTTCGGCTCGGCGACCGCGCTCTCGGAAGGGCGGTTCACGCGGCCGATGCTACCCGCCCCGTTTCGACTCGACGGCGGCGAGGCGCCGCTCGAACGCACCCACGCGCTCGGCGAGGCGCACAGCCGAGTCCATGGCCAGCATCGCGTCGATCTCCTCGGCAAACGCGACGTCCTCGGCCGGAGACGACGACCGGACGCTGCCGCCGTGCAGCGTGTCGCGCAGACGTGTGTCGATTGCGAGCAGCCCCGCTGCAATACCGCGCTCCATCGCCTCGTCGTCGACGAGCAGCTCGCGATAGAGCTCCTCCGGATCGGCCTGCACGCTCTGTGCAAGTCTCGCGACGTGCGAGGGAACGAGATCCCCGCCTGCGAGCCGATGCCCTGCAAGCGTCCGGGAGTACTTGCCGAGCAGATGGTTGCGACTTCGGATCGGAAAGTGGAGGATCTCGAACGCGACCCAGTCCCGCAGCAACGCAAGCCCGTCGCCCTCGACGTCGTGATTGCCTCGCCCGACGCGAACCCTGCCGTTCGCGCGGTGCGCGACCTTTGCGTTGGCGCAGTAGGGATCAGCGGGATCGTGCGCCGGTGCGCGGCGGACGATCATCCGCTCGTAGAACGGATCGTCGTCGTCCGGCCGGAGTGCGAAGTGTCGCCAGATGCCGCGAACGGCGCCATAGCCCGGAGGCACCGCCGCGAACACCTCGCGAAGAGTGCCCCCTCGGGCGAACCAGAACTCGTCGGTGTCCGTGTTGATCACCCAGTCGGCACCGAACCTCGTCGCCGCAAGCCGTGCCATGTCGGTCACCCACTCGGTTTGCCGGAAGGCCTCGCCCTCCTCGCGGTGCAGATGAAGTCTGCCCTCATCCTCGTAACGTTGGAGGATCTCAGTCGTGCCGTCATCGGAACGATGGTCGGTCGCAAGGATGAAATCGACTCCCGCACCGAGGTGATAGCGAAGGTTGTCCTCGATGATGTCCGCCTCGTTGCGGACGGTGATCGTCATCACGATCTTCAAGTGCGCTTCCAGCTTGCTCGTAATCTGCGCTTCACGCTCTCGATAACGCCGCTCTCGACCGCAGCGAGACGATGCTCGAGCGCGTTCAGACGATTGCGCGTGTCCGCCAGCTCAGCATCACGTAGTGCTGCAAGGTCGGCGGCGAACCGGGCCTCCTCGGCGACACTGCCGCGTGCAAAGTCCGGAGCCCGGCCTTCGGCGATCATGCGCATCGCGGCGCGCAGCCGGGTGTCGAGCGTGAGCGAGCCATCGTCCACGGCTCGTCGGAACGCCTTGTCGTAGCCGTCGTCGTTCGCCGAGAGGTGAAACACCTCGATCGGATACCAACCGCGGACGGGAGACGTCTCCGCGTCGTCGGTCCGGCCGCGTCGCACGAAGCGCAGCTCCGGCGACGGTTGCGCGCGTCGGTAGATCATCCGTTCGGCGATGGGGGCTCCCGGAATGTCGGCGGGCACGAATTCACGAGACAGAGCCTGGACGCTCCCGTAGCTGGACGACACAGGCTGCAGCAGCTGCTTGAGCGTTCCGCCGCGCGGCCACCAGAACTCGTTCGCGCGACTCTCGATCACCCAGTCCGCACCGAGCTCTTCTGCGGCTGCCGTTGCGGAGCCGCGAACGAGCTCGACGCCGTCTGCCCGTGTGAACCGCTCGGGAAGCGCAAGCGCGCCGTCGCTCTCGACGAGGATGACGTCGACTCCCGCAGCGAGATGGAAAGCCAGGTGAGCTTCAAGCGGCTCGGCTCCGATCCCGAGCTTCGTTGCGAGCGCGAGCTTCATGCCCGGGCACGCGTTCCAAAGAGCCCGACCGCCGCGAGCAGGATGAAGGAGGGGGCGACGGGGACCGAATACTCCGGGATCGCGTAGACCCCGAGCACGGTCGCGAAGAGCACGACCAGGGCCGAAGCTGCCAGCAAGGCGGGTGCCTGCCAGTGGCGCGGGCGCCGGAGCGCAAACGCGCCGAGGCCCAGTAGCAGCCACAGCCACGGTCGGGGGAACGCCTTCGACGCATGGTTCAGCTGCAGGCCGAGCCAACTGCTCTCGCCGCGCGTGGGAAAGCGAGCTCCGAGCTCACGCAGTCTCTCGTTGAGACGGTCGTACCGCCGCTGGTCGCGAGGGTCGTCGAAGACGATCCGGTGGTCTGTCGCCGACGTCCACACCTCGCGGATGTGATTGTCGGGAGTCGACGTGTACGCACCGTGATGCGCAGCGGGGATCGGCTCACCCTCCGTCGGTGTCGGAAGCGTGCCGCTCGCCGATGCAGCAGGAGAAGGCGTCGAGCTGTTTGTGGGCGCGCGAAGGGAAACGAACAGCGGCTGGTTCAGCTCATCCCACATCGACCCGGTCACGCCGCGAGCGTACTTCCCGGGGTGCCTTCGCACAGCCTCCCGCGCCGCGCTCCCGAGCACGTCGTAGTCGCTGTTCCAACCGAACACGCGGTCGGACATGCTGATCAGATCCTCTTCCATCCGCGGGCTTCCGAGCGTGAAGAACTCATGCAGGTCGATCCCGTACGCGCGGTACGGCTGGCGCGGCAACAGATCGGATTGCACCGCAGTCGCGAGCCGGCGCGAGGCCGGTCCGTTGTCGGGGGACATGATCCGGTCGGTCACGAACGCTCGGAAGAACGGAACGCTCGCCTGCCCGCCGCGCGCCACCGTGAAGTCCCCGTAACGGAGGTCGTTGACTCCCGCCCAGGCGACGAGCGGCAGAACTGCCGCAGCGGTAAACGCCGCCGCCCTGGCGGCGCGAACCCGCCACGGTCCAGGAACCGCGAAGACGGAAAGCGCGGCAAGCACGAGCACCTGGTTCGCTGGCCGGGTAAGCGCGAGCAGCGCAACGCCTGCCCCGGCCGCCGCGAGTCGGGGCAGGCTCGGCAGCTCGAACGCACGTGCGACGAGCAGCGCCCAGACGGCGAATGCAGCCGCGAAGACAGCATCGCTCGAAAGCTCGTGGAAGAGGCCGCCGTAGCCGGGATAGAGCAGTAGTGCGACAGCGACCAGGATCGCTGCCCGCCGTCCGCCGAACTTCAGAGCGACAAGCGCCCACGCAATGATCGATCCTGCGAAGAGCAGCGCCATCACGATCTCCGCAGCGAGGCCGCCGCCGGCAGCGAGCACGCCCCCCGCGAACAGCGGAGTCACCGGGGTCCGGGTGAGCATCGCCCAGGGGAAAACTGGGTCGTTCTGGCCGAGCTGTGCGTAATAGCGTAGGTACACGCCGAGGTCCCGCCCCGGCCGGAGGGCCCAGCCGATGGTCTCGAAGGCGTAGACGGCGGCGGCTGCGCCAACGAGCACGGCTGCGCCGCGAGGCGTGCCGGCAAGCCGTTCGAGACCCTGGAACGCCGGCACGCCACGCGTACGGAGTGCGGTCGACCGCGCCGAGAGCATCGCGGGGCGCGATCATACTGGGGAGCGTTCCGATGTCGTCGCCCCTCCAGATCTCCGTCGTCATCCCCTGCCTCAACGAGGAGGAGGCCGTGGGCGCCGTGGTCGACCAGGCCTGGGAGGGGATTCGCCGCTCGGGGCGCGAGGGCGAAGTGATCGTCGTCGACAACGACTCGAGCGACCGCTCGGCCGAGGTCGCGGCCGAGCACGGCGCGCGCGTCGTCCGCGAGCCGAGACGCGGGTACGGCAGCGCCTACCTCGCCGGCCTCGCCGATGCCGGCGGGGACTACGTCGTCATGGGAGACGCCGATGAGACCTATCCGATCCAGGAACTCGGCCCGTTCGTCGACCGGCTGGAGGAGGGCGACGACCTCGTCCTCGGCTCGCGGTTCCAGGGACAGATCCACGGTGATGCAATGCCGTGGCTCAACAGGCGCATCGGGAATCCGATCCTCACGGGGCTGCTGAACCTCTTCTTCGGCGTCAAGGTCTCGGACGCGCACTGCGGGATGCGAGCGGTCCGCCGCGACGCCCTGCGGAAACTCGACCTCCACTCGACGGGGATGGAGTTCGCCTCGGAGATGGTGTTCAAGGCCTACCGCCGGGGCCTGAACGTGAGCGAGATCCCGATCGACTACTTCCCGCGCGTCGGCGAGTCGAAGCTGAACCGGTTCGGCGACGCGTGGCGTCACGCGCGCTTCATGCTCGTGTACAGCCCGAGCTGGCTCTACTTCCTCCCCGGGGCCGTCCTCCTGCTGCTGGGGCTGATCGGCGCACTCGTGCTCGCAACGGGTCCCGTGGACATCTTCGGCCGGACCTGGGAGATCCACACGATGCTGGCGTGCATCGCCGCGACACTCGTCGGTGCGCAGGTCCTCCAGCTCGGGCTCTTCGCACGCACCTATGCGCTCGTACATCTGAACGAGCACGATCCACTCATCGACCGGCTGCACAAGCGGATCAGGCTCGAGCACGGGCTCGTCCTCGGCTTCGGCCTCGTGCTCGCGGGGCTCGTGATCGTCGGGATCATCTTCGGCAGCTGGGCGGCGAGTGGATTCGGCCGGCTCGGGCACGCGCACTCGACCGCGCTCGGCTTCACGCTCTTCGGCCTGGGCGTCCAGGTCGTGCTCGGCTCGTTCTTCCTCAGCCTCCTGACCATGCGCTGGCCCGGCGCCTCTTCGATCCAGGCGAGCAACGGACGTCCCGCCGCGTGAGCGGCGCGGCATACGTCCCTCTCAATACGCGGCCGTACGGAGGGCATGAGCGCCTGCTCGCCCTCGCGGGCTCGCCGAAGCGAGTGCTCGACGTCGGCTGCTCGTCCGGCTACCTCGCCCGGCGGCTCGTCGAGCGCGGCGCGACCGTCGTGGGCATCGACAGCGACGAGCGCGCCGCCGAGGAAGCGCGGGCCATCTGTGAGCAGGTGCTCGTCGGTGACGTCGAGTCGATGGAGCTGCCCTTTCCCGAGCACTCCTTCGACGTCGTGCTCTGTGGGGACGTCGTCGAGCACCTACGGGACCCCGAGGCGTTCCTCGCCAGGGTGCGGCCGCTTCTTCGCCCGGGCGGCAAGGTCGTGCTCACGACGCCAAACGTCGCGAACTGGGCGATGCGGCTGGGCCTTCTCGCAGGCCGGTGGCGCTACACCGACCGGGGAATCCTCGACCGGACACACGCCCACTTCTTCACGAAGAAGACGCTCGAGCAGACGCTCGAGCGCGCCGGCTACAAGATCGCGGCGTTCGACGTCACGGCGCCGGTCCCGGGCATCGGGGCGCCTGCGCTCGAGCGGGCCGCGCACGCATTCGCACGGGTGCGCCCTTCGCTCCTCGCGTACCAGTTCGTCGTCGCCGCGACACCGCGGTGATCTCGGTTCTCGTCCCCGTGAAGAACGGCGGCGCCGATCTCGAACGGTGCCTACAGGCGATCGCAGCCCAGGAAGTGGACGACGAAGTGGAGGTCGTCGTCGTCGACTCCGGCTCGACCGACGGGAGCGCGGCACGCGCTCGTAAGCTCGGCGCGACGGTGCACGAGATCGCGCCGGCCGAGTTCGTGCACGGCGCTACCCGGAATCTGGCGGCACGCCTGTCCCGCGGCGAGGTGCTGGTGTTCACGACGCAGGACGCCGTGCCTGCCGACGAGCACTGGTTGGCACGCCTGACCGGCGCGCTCGCAACCGACGACGCCGTCGGCGCGTACGGGCGCCAGCTTCCGCACAAGAGTGCAACACCGCCGGAGCGATTCTTTCTCGACTTCATGTACGGGCCCGCACCACGGACTCAGCGGATCGGTGGGATCGACGAGCTCACGTTCGAGCAGACGCTCTTCTCCAACGTCAACTCCGTGATCCCCCGCGCCGTCTGGGAGGCGAATCCCTTCCGCGACGACGTGACGATGAGCGAGGACCAGGAATGGTCTCGGCGCATGCTGCTCGCCGGCCACACGATCGTCTACGAGCCGAACGCGGCCGTCCGCCACTCGCACGCCTACACGCTGCGCGGCGCGTTCAAGCGCTTCTACGACTCCGGCGCGTCGGCCGACCGTTCGTACGTCGCAGGTGACGAATCGCGCGCTGCGATCCGGCGGGCGCTCCGGCGTTATGCCACCGGCGAGCTGCACTGGCTCTGGAAGACCGGGCAGCGACGGTGGATTCCGTATGCGGTCGTGTACGAGCTCGCCAAGCTCGCCGGCCTTCAGCTCGGGCTGCGCAAGAAGTCCGTCAGGTCGGACGGCGCGTGAGCAGCTGCTGCAACCGCCGCTGGATGCGGACGCCGAGGAGCGCCTCCACGTCCTGAAGGCGGCGCTCGAGGTCGTCCACCTGGCGGCGCTGACGGATCTCGTCCGCCTGCGCGACGACTGCGGCTTCGACTGCGAAGAGCGCGTCGTCGACGACGGATGGCCGCGGGAAAGCCAGCGGCTCACGCGTGAACTCGGGCTCGGTGCCCAGCTGCTCGGTGCCGGCGAGAGTACGCAGCGCATCCCGCAGCCGCGTGTCCTCGACGAGCAGGTTCTCGCCCAGGCCTCGCTCGCGCTCTGAGTCGTCGACGACGAGCGGATCCGCGGCAGCATCCATTCGGTCTTCGTCCGGAACGAAACGCAATCCCCGGCGGGCGCCGCCGGCGTACTTCGTCTCGATCTGCTCGCGCGAGCGCAGCGGGAGGTGAAAGACCTCCAGTGGGTACCAGCCGTGCAGCGTCACGAGCGGCGCGCCCTCGACATCGTGGTTCCCGTCGCGCACGCGGATCCCCGGGTGCGCGCGGTGCGTCGCCTTGCGGGCAGGACGGAACGGATTCGTCGGATCGTTGATCGCCGCCTGCATCGACAGTCGCGTGGTCATCCGCTCGGCGAAGTGCGTACCGTCGTCCGGGCGCGACACGAACGGACGCCAGACGCCGTGGACGACGCCGTAGCGCCCAGGCAAGCGCTCGAACGCCTCCTTGAGGTCTTCTGCGCGGGGCCACCAGAACTCGTCGGCGTCCGCGTTGATCACCCAGTCGGCGCCCTGCTCCGCTGCGAGCCGCGCCATGCGCGTCACCCACTCCCCTTGCCGGAAATCCGTGCTCGGCTCGGTGATCAACCGGAGGACGCCCTCCGTCTCGTAACGCTCCAGGATCTCGCGCGTCCCGTCGGTCGAGCCGTTGTCCGTCGCGACGACGAAGTCGACTCCCGCGGCCAGGTGGTACGCGATGTTCGCGTCGATCACGTCGGCCTCGTTCTTCGCGAGGAGTGTGAGGGCCAGCTGCACGCGGCAAGCCTAGACTGGCGCCGATGCCGAGCGATAAACCGTCCCTCGTTTCGCGCGTTCGGTGGAAGCTCGCGAACCTGCTCTGGCCCGAGCGGCTGAGGCCGAACAAGCTGCTGACCCGCTGGCGCCTGCGCGCGAGCGAGGCGGAGGCGGTCGCCCGCTGGCGCGTCGCCGCCGGCGACCGCGCCCGTCCGGAAGCCCGGTCGCAGAACGGCGAGGACGCTCTGCTCTGGGATCTGGTGGGTGATCGCGAAGAGGGCTTCTTCATCGAGGCCGGCGCCTACGACGGCTACGAGTTCAGCGTCAGCTACCTCTTCGAATGCGCAGGGTGGGCGGGACTGCTCGTCGAGCCGCTGGCGGATCGCGCGGCGCAGGCTGCCGACCGCCGCAAGGGGAGCCGGGTCGTGACCGCGGCACTCTCCCGGCCAGGCGCTCCCGCGACGGCGACGTTCACGCGCGACGAGATCGAGTGGTACTCGAAGCTAGGTGAAGGCGAGCACGGCAGTGTCGTGCGGGTCACCACGCTCGACGCGTTGCTCGACGGCCACACGGGCGGGATCGACTTCGTCGTGCTCGACCTGGAAGGTCACGAGCTGGCGGCGCTCGAAGGGTTCGACCTCGAGCGCTGGCGCCCGAGTGCCCTGCTCGTCGAGAACAACGATGCAGCTGTCGCGGTGAGACGCTACGTGGGTGAGCGGGGGTACGACCACGTGCTGACGTTCGCGCACAACGATCTCTACGTCCGACGCGACGAAGCCGAACTGGTACAGCGTCTCGGGTCGAACTGGGAGGACGTCGGTCCCGTCTAGGGCCGGAAGGCGTGGACGAGCACGTCTTGGAAGGTCGGGACGAGCCCAGCGCGATTTCTCACCGGCGCCTAGGCCGCGATCTGGTAGCGGAACCCTGGTCGCGGAGACGTTCGGCGAACAGGCCGACGAAGTCGCGCTCGCCGTCCAGATGATGGTGGTACTCGACGAGCAGTTGCCCGACATCGGCCAGCGCGTTCTGTTCGACGTTGCGACGGAGCAACTCGTATGCAGGCGCGGCGGGCTCGCAGGCGACCACGCGGGCGGTCGGATAGGGCGCTTTGAAGAACAGCACGGACATCCCGATGTTGCTGCCACCGTCGAAGAGACCGGGTCGGTGCGGGAGGCGCGGAAGTAGTACTGGAGCTCGACGAAGATCTCCCGGTGCAGGTACGCGAGCGACGGGATGGTGAAGCCCGTCACGGCGAATTGGCCGACGTTCAGCTCCACGAGGCCATCTGAGTGGCCGACGCGGCCCGCTGCGAGTCGCACCTGTGTCCTCACCGCCTCGCGTACCCAATCGCCGGATACGGGAGCCTTGGAGAGAGCCCTATGGGTCGCGCGGGCCTTCTGCGCCACGTGGATCGGATTCATCCGCCGACCGTTTCGACGATTGCTTCCACGACGCGCTCGGCTGCGCGCCCGTCGACGTCGCCGACGACGGCCTGCACGACGCGCCGCCGCTCGTCTGCGAGCTCGTCGGGCTCGGCGAGGCAGCGTTCGATCCCCGCGACCACGTCCTCGAAACGGTCGGCGCGGAGGAATGCGCCGGAGTCGACCAGCTCGCGGTAGTGCTCACCGACGACGTTCTTCAGCGCCCAGGACTCGCCGGCGGGCGCTCCCTCGTCGTAGAGGACGCAGACGGCCGGGCGATCGTTCACGAGCGCATCGAGCAGGATCGTGCCGGCGTTTGCGACGACGCAGTCGCCGTACTGCAGCAGCGTCGCCAGCGTCTCCAGGTCCGTGTAGCTCGGTTCCTGCACGGCGGTCCCGTCGTTCGTCAGAGCGGGCGCGAAGCGCTCACGCCACTGACGGTCTCGCGGGTGGGGCCGAAAGAGCAGCTGCGGCGCGCCCGGCGTCCGTTCCTGCCAGGCGACGAGCCGTTCGACGAAGCGTCCCTCATACGGCGCGTTCGTCGGTGTGTTGCCCATCACGAGGACCACGGGCCGAGCGGGATCCAATCCGTAGTCGCGCACCACCGCCTCGTATGCGCTGCGGGGTCGGCGTTCCTGGAAAACGTCCGTCTGCGGCCACCCCGTCACGATCACCCGGGCACGATCGATGTCGTGGTAGCGGACGAGATCTTCGCGCATGACCTCGTTCTGCACGATGTAGCGATCGAGATGCGGGGAGATCACGCCCTTGCCCACCGTGTGGTCCCAGCTCGCGACGTAGCCGACGAGTGGAAGGTCCAGTCGTCGCGCCGCGACGATGTACCGAACGGCCGCCTGCATCTGCACGTTGCTGAAGACGACTGCGGGTCGGTCGGCTTTCAGCCGCTCGAGCAACGCCTGCGGGACGTGGCGGTGCGGTGAGAAATACCAGCGGCGCATCGCGCGCTCGAGCGCGTCCCAGCGGGGCAGCGGCCCAACACGAGACGAGTCGAGCAGCCAGTTGCGGTGCCCCGGCTGCATGCGCTCGAGGTGGAACCCATGGCGGTAGTTGAGCCGGATCGCGAGCGGGTAGTAGCCGATCCGCTCGTCGAGCCAGCGGTCACCGCGGATGAATGCGCGCTCGAGCAGTCGCGCTGCGCGGACCAGGTCACGTTGAAAGAGAACGCCGCTGCCGTTGAAGCGGGAAGCCCACGCGGCCGCCTCGTCGAAGAAGACCGGCTGCAGGCGCGAGCCGTACTGCTCCACGAGGAGCTCCGTGATCCCGCAGTCGAGGAAGCTCCGTGCCGAGAGCGGATCCGCCAGCACGAGCCACACGGGCCGCCCGTCGTTCACGGGCGTACTGCGAGGGACTTGGCGCGCTCGATGCGAGCGGCGAGGGAGACGCCGTCGAGCTCGTGCGCCCGCAACGCCTCGGGTGGTGTTCCGCAGGCGGGCCAGCCCTCGACGCCGAAGGCCGTCACGCGTGTCCTCGCGTCGAGCGAGCGGCGCAGCCCGTCGGCGAGGCCGCCCACCGGAGCATGGTCCTCGAGGACGAACACGTCCTCCTCGTCGCCGAGCTCGTCGAGCCACTCGGCGTCGAAGCGGTTCAGCCACGGCATCGCGACGACACGCAGGTCGACCCCGCGGGCTTCAAGCGCCTCTGCGGCGACGAGGGCCTCGTGCACGAGCACGGGCCCGTACGCGAGCAACACGGGCCCGTCGCCGTCGCGCAGCACGGTGCCGCGCCCGGGATGGAGGCCACCGTCGAGCTCGATGCGGCGCGGTGACGGACCGATCGCAAGACGGATCGCAACGGACTCTTCGGCGTCCTCGACCGCCCAGCGAAGCAGCGCGCGCGTTTCGTCCGCATTCACCGGCTGCACGATCGTCACGTTCGGCAGCGCTCCGAGCAGCGAGATGTCACGCATGCTCTGATGTGACTTGCCCGGCCCCGCAGGGATCAGGCCCGCATAGTGGAGCGCGTAGATGACCTTCGTTCCCTCGCTCGCCTGGTTGTAGATCTGTTCGTTCGCGCGCGACGAGAGGAAGCTCGCGAACGAGTTCACGACCGGCAGCAGACCCTGGCGCGCAAGGCCGGCGGCCATGGACACCATGTCCTGTTCGGCGATTCCGACCTCGACGAAGTGGGACGGCTGTTCCAGCTCGACGGTACGGACGCGGCAGTCGGAGGCGAGATCCGCGTCGAGCACGACGAGCTCCGGGTGCGTTGTGACGAGTTGCAAGAGTTCCTCGCCGTACGCCGCCGCGACGTACTCGTCGGTCACGCTCGAATGGGTTCCCGCGCCCGACTCCGGCTCACCCTCGAGGGAGACGCGCTCCTCGAGCGGCGGGACGTCTTCGAGCTGCAGATCAGGCAGGCGCTCCTCGATGCGGCAGATCAGCTCGGCGTGTGCGCGCGTGAAGGCATCGTCGTCGGGTGCGCCCGCGTGCCAGCGGTAGGTGCCGTCGCCGTCGCGAAGGGCCTGCGGGTGCTCCATGAAGGACACGCCGCTGCCCTTGATCGTGTTGGCGATGAGGACTTTCGGGACGTCGTCGGGCGCGGCGCGCATCGACGCGAACGCGGCGGCGAGCGCTTCGTGATCGTGTCCGTCGCAGACCTCGACGTGGCAGCCGAAGGCGCGCAGCTTGGCCTCGAGGTCGCCGAGCGCGAGGATCTCCTCCGTCGGGCGGTCCGACTGCAGCTCGTTGCGATCGACGATCGCCCACAGGTTGCCGACGCGCTGATGCGCAGCGGACGCGAGCGCCTCCCAGTTCTGTCCCTCCTGCAGCTCTCCGTCTCCAGTCATCACGACGACGATCCCGCCGCGATCGAGGTAGCGCTTCGCCCACGCCATGCCGCGCCCCTTGGAGAGGCCCATGCCGAGCGATCCCGAGTTGGCCTCGATCCCGGGCACGCCTACGTCCGGATGACCGTCGAGCCCGCCGAGGCGCCGGAGCCGGAGCAGCCGCTCCGTCGGGATCTCGCCGAGCGCGTGCAACGCTGCGTAGAGGCCGGGTACGTCGTGGCCCTTCGACGAGAAGAAGATGTCGCGGTCCGGATGGTCCCAGCCGAGCTCTGCGACGTTGAGCTCGCGCCACAGGAGGTGGGCAACGATGTCGAGCGAGCTGAAGCTCGATCCGAGATGGCCCGACCCTGCGCGCTTGACCGCCACGAGCGCATTCGCGCGACACATGTCCGCGAGCACCGCGAGGTCATCCCCTGCGCGCTCGAACTCCTTGCGCGGTATCAGCTTCAGCGCCGTCACGACTCGGGGACCGTAGCCGAGTCCGTGCGTCTTCCGAAGAGCGCTGCGACTGCGGCGAGCGCGAACATGGGCGTCAACGGAATCGAGAACTCGCTCTGTGGCTCCTGCGAGAGCGCGTGGACGAAGAGCACGAGCAGCCCGGCCACGCCGAGGCCAAGCGGCGCAGGCCAGCCCCGGGAACGCCGCCAGAGAAGCCCGACGGCTGCAATCACGAGCCAGACCGCCGGCGCGGTCGGCAGATCCGAGCTCAGCGTCCCGAGCTTCGCCGCGAGCCACCGGCGGCCGTTCTCGAGCGGTAGCTGCGAGTTCCAGTCGCGCACGCGGTCGGTGAGCTCGACGTAGCGGCGCTGCTGCGCAGCCGAGGTGAACTGCTCCGGGTGACGGAAGATGCAGCGGTCGATGGCATCGGTCGGGCACCAGACGAAGCCGTAACGCGCCGCCTGCGCCATCGGCGACACCGCTTCGGGGCTGGGGCTCGGCTCTCCGTCGACGTGCAGGACGGCCGGGCCGGGCGGAGGAGGTGGCTCGCGCTTCACCGGCTCGAGCGAGAAACGGAACCAGAGGAAGTGCTTGAAGGTTCTCGCGACCGAGTCGATGTACGGCCGCGGCTTGTGCCGGATCGTCTCCCACGAAGTGTCGAACAGCACGCTGTAGTTGCTCGCGCGGCCGAAGTCGCGGTCCGAGAGGGCGATCAGCCTGATCGCCTCGAGATTCGACGGGCTGCGCAGGTACGTGTGCAGATTGACGTGAAGGCGGCGGTACTGCGGCAGAGTCAGCACGTCGCGTTCGATCGCGGCCGCGAGACGACGCGAGGCCGGCCCGTTCGCGGGATCGATCGTCTTCAGGCTCAGGACCTTGAAGAATGGAACCCAGGCCTTCCCGCCGCGGGCAACGGTGAAGTCGTCGTAGCGGATCGCGTTGAGACTCGCCCAGAGCAGCAGCGGCACGATTGCCGCCGCGGCGACGACACCGAGCCGGACCACTCGTGAGCGCGCGGCGCCGCGTGCGATCAGGCCGACCGCGCACGCGACCAGCACGAGCACCTGTCCGGCGGGCCGTGTCAGCGTCAGGACGGCGGTCAAGAGGCCCAGGCCGACGAGCACGCGGCCGGTAGGGCGGTAGATCGCCCGCACGACGAGACCGGCCCACGGCGCGAGCAGCGCGCCGAAAAGGAAGTCGCTCGAGACCTCGTGGAACATCGCCGCGTACGGGAGCAGCACGAGTGCCACGAGCGCAGTTGCGATCGCAGCGGCGCGGCCGAACGGCCGTGCCGCCCAGGCCCAACCGACGATCCCGGCTGCGTAGATCACGCACATGACGGCTTCCAGCAGCCGCGCGCCGCCGATGGTCATCGGGATGCCCGTCACGAGCGGTGTGATCGGCGTGCGGAAGACCTGCACGGCCCAGAACACGGGGTGCCTGTCGCCCAGCTGCAAGTAGTAGAGCCAGTAGTCCCACGAGTCGCGCCCTCGCTGGAGCGGCCACGCGAGCGCCTCGATCGCATAGACGACGAGGGCTACGGCAAAGAGGATTACCACACCGCGCCAGCCGTCGAGCCAGCGCTTCACGTCGTTCCCCTGGGGCAGGCGCTCGCGACGGCGGCTGCGTTCGATTTTGCGAAGGGGAAGCGCAGAGTTCCGCCCACCTTCCAGAGGCGCAGATTGGCGAGCGTGCCTTGCGCGATCACATGGCCGTCGAGCGCAACGCCGGGAGGAAGCACGGCGTACTCGGCCGTGATCTCCTTGCCGTCGAGCGTGCGGACGATCCCGTTGCCACCGATCCGCACGCTCCTTCCGTCAGTCGTGATGTCGGCCGGCACGCCGACACGGAGCACGGGGGCGATGGTGGCGTTGAAGAACTCCGTCATGCGGAATGCGCCGATGTTCACGGGCCGGCACCGGCCGGACTCGACGAACACGTCGGTCACCTGCACATCGTCCGGTACGGCCCGGTCGACCCACGACCAGGTCGCCGGACGATCGTCGGCGAACACGTGCAGATCGGCGTCATGCGCGCGCGACTCCCAGACGAACACGGCGTTCAGGATGAAGACGACGGCGATGGGAACAAGGAGGACGGACCGCAGCCCCGGCGAGCCCCGCCGGGCTCCAACGATCGCGCCGAGTGCGGCGAGCACTGCGATCACGAGCAGCAGCCTCAGCACGCTGGGCCGGGCCGGATCGACTGCGCGGATGCGCGACCACACCGCCGTCGCGACCGCGTCGAACTGGAGATTCGTGTCGCGGAGCAACAGGTTCTGCGGAATCGTCGCGAGCAGCGCGCCAGTCAGCGCGCAGCCGAGAGCCAGCGAGCGCCGCGACGCGGGGGCACCGCGAACGAGCCAGAGAGCGAAGAGCACGAGCCAGAGCGGAACGATGTAGAAGAGATAACGATCGTGGAGGCGCTCGCCGCCGAAGGTCGCACTCGAGAAGGCCGCGACGATCAGAATCGTGACTACGTTGACGGTCAGGAAGAGGCCGAGAAAGGACGCATCCTGCACCGAGCCGGCGCGGCCGCGCCGCCACAAATCGGCAAGTGCCGCGGGCGCGGCGACGAGCGGCACGATTGCGACGTACAGCCCGAGGCAGCCGAGCGTGTACCAGCTCCAGCGCGCGACGTCGACGACGTCGTAGGTCGTGAAGACGTCGCGGTAGTCACGCAGCGACGCATGTCCGGAGGCGAGCGCCGCCGCGCCGGCCACGACGACGAAGCCGACCGCGGCGGCAGTCGGCCAGAGCCGCCGTAACGCCGCCGACAGGGACGGCCGGATCGATGCAGGCATCAGCCACCACCGCAGCGCCAGGCCAACCGGAAGGGCTGCGCCGAGCGCGACCAACTGCGGACGGGCGAGCGCCGCGAGCGCCACTGCGGCGAGTGCCTCGATCTGACGCCGTGCCGTCGGGCGTTCGATCACGCGGAGAAGCGCGAGCAGGGCGAGTGTCCCCGTTGCGTAAGCGGCAGCCTCGGTGAGGATCATCCCGGCGTAGACCGCGGACGGCACCGCAGCCGTGAGCCCGGCCACCGCGAGCGACCAGCCCTCCGACAGCAACCGGCGCGCGAGGAAGAACGCGGGAATCGCCGCGAGCGAGAAGACGAATGCGTTGAACCACTGGAGCGCCCGGTAGGCATCGAGCTGGTTCGGTGCAAGAGCAACGACGGGCGCCGCTACGACGGGGAAGACCAGGCCGCGACCGTAGGTCTGGTCGCGTTCCATCGGCCGGTGGCCGTCTGCGACCGACCTCGTCGCATCCATGTAGATCAGCTCGTCCGCGAATACCGAGGGCGCCTTCAGCAGCCCGCCCAGCGATCCGTAGGTGACCATGCCCGCGACGACGATCGCCGCGAGCGCGAGAGCTCGCTTCACGCCGGTTGACGCTGCGGCGTGACGACGTCCACGACGTCGGCGCCGTCGTCCAGGTCATCCGTCTTGCGACAGAGCAGGACGACCTCGCTCGATTCCGGCCTGTAGTCGGTGAACCAGGCCACGTCGCGCCAGCCCGTCCACGCGAGCTCGATGCGTAGCGCGTCGAGCGTGGGGACCGCCTTCGCCTTCCCGGTGCCCTGCTGCCAGCGGATGCGTACGGCTGCGTCGGGCCGCGGATCGATCGTGGTCTCGAGCAGCATCTCCCCGCCGAGACGCGTGACCCGGTTGAGCATCCCGAGCAGCGGCAGATGGAACGCACTGTGGTAGAGAACGCCGAGGAAGAACACCGCGTCGAACGGCTCCAGCTCGTGCAGCTCCGTGGCCGAGCGCAGGTCGCCGTAGACCCACCGGTGCGGGGCGCGCAGCTGTCTTTCCCACTGTTCGTGGAAGTGCCGGTCTGAAGCAAAGTCGGAGAAGACGAGCTCCGACGGCTCGAGGTGCTCATCGATCCAGAGTGAGTGCGTGCCGTGCTTCGGCCCGACCTCGAGCACTCGCTTGCCGGACCAGTCTCGACCGGCGAGAACGTCCTCGAGCCCGTCGACCGTGAGCGTGAGGTCGAAGTCCGCGTCGTCGACGGTCGACGGTCGTTTGTCGCGCACCGCCCGTGCGTCGCGGTGGAACGTCGTGTGGAGGTCAAGCTGCTCGCGATAGTCGTACAGCGGGACGTAGCTCGCCAGCTTGAGCTTCTTCGCGGACCAGTCGACCGCGCGACGGCCGGTCCTCCAGACGACGGCGCGGGCCGGGGCGGGCAGCCTCATCCCGGCCACGGATGTTCGCGCAGAACGTCTTCGTTCACGTCCGTGCCCCATCCCGGTCCCGACGGAATCGTCAGCTTGCCGTTCGCGATCGCCGGCACCGCGGTCGTGAGCTCCTCGCGCCACGGGACGTCGTCGACGTCGACCTCGAGGATGCGCACGTTCGGAATCGCCGCGCACCACTGTGCGGAGATGAACGTCGCGAGATGGCTGTAGTAGTTGTGCGGCGCGCAGTTGACCTCGAAGGTCTCCGCGAGGTCGGCGATCTTCTTCGCCTGGTGGAAGCCGTTCCAGATCACGTCGACGGATGCGACGTCCATTGCGCCCGTCTCGAAGTAGGGGCGAAAGCCGCGATTTGTGTAGAGGTTCTCGCCGGAGCAGATCGGAATCGCCGAGCCGTTGCGGACCGCGGCGAGGGAGACGGGATCGAAGGCGTCGACTTCCAGCCACATCAGGTCGTAGTCCTCGAGCGTGCGCGCGATGCGCAGCACTCCCTCCGCGGTGAGGTTGAAGTTGAGGTCGACGATTGGCTCCGCCTTGCCCTGCGTCCCCTCGGCGAATGCGTCGAGCAGCTGGACGAGCGCATCCTCCAGCTCGGGTGACGGATTGCGGTCGAGCCCGTCGCCGTGGAAGCCCGGCATCAGCACCTGCGGCACGTCTCCGGGAATCACGATGTTCGTCTTGAACGCCGGGAAGCCGCGCTCGACGACCTCGGCACCGAGGGAGACGACGTCGTCGTACGACGCGAGCTTGTCGGTGTTCGTCACCTCCCAGGCGCGCGCACGCGTGGTGCCGCAGTGCGACCAGTAGACGTCGACGTCGTCGCGGGTCGGGCCACCGAAGAGCTCGTACACCGGAACGCCGAGCGCCTTGCCCTTGAGGTCAAGCAGAGCGTTCTCGATGCCGCCGATCGCCTTTTGGATCACGGAGCCCGGGCTCTGGCGTGTGGCGCGAAAGAGATCCCAGACGATCCGCTCGACGGCGCGCGGGTCGCGGCCGACGACCTGCGGGGCAAGATCCTCGACGATGCCGGCGAGGCCGCGCGGCGAGCCGTGGGAATCCGTGATCTCGGCCCAACCGACGGCTCCGTCGCCGGTCGTCGCCTTGAGGAAGATCCAGGGACGCCAGCCCGCGTCGCAGTAGAGCGTCTCGATTTGCGCGACTTTCATCCCGCGGCAGGATACGGGTCTGTTGGTCTTCGGAGGCGCGCCCTAGCTGCACGCCCGGGCGGCGACCTCCGCCGGTGAATACGCGCGAAGGACGACCGGCCCCGCGACATGCCAGAGGGTCAGGTGCTGGCGGGTTCCCTCCGCCACGCGGGTTCCCCGAGCTTCGATGCCCGGTGGCAAGACGAGCCAGGATGCCGTGAGAGGCCGACCTGTGGAGTGCCGTACGACTCCTTCCGCTCCGATGGTGACCTGCTGCGTCGACAGGCCGTAGTCGATTACCTGTCCCGGTTGAGCGACCTGCGCGACCCGATCGTTGAAGAACTCGGTGAGGGGATAGGCGGACCCCAGCCGTGAACATCCGGGGGCGCCGATGGCGAGAATCATCACATCTCGCGCGGCCGGGACCGAGTCCACCCATGCACGTTCGGCGCTGCTTCGCCCGGAGAACACGCCCCAGTGCGAAGCCGCAATTCCATCCTTCCAGAGGAAGCCCGCGTCGACGACGAAGATCGCGGCGCAGAGCGGGGCGAGAAGCCACATCAGGCGACGCGGAATGGACACGGTAAAGATGACCGCGCAGGCCGCGAGCAGCCCGATCATGCGGTGTCCGCTCAAGCCGTGCCGAATCGTCCAGGCCGCGAGATTGCCCCAGCCGGTCGTGCCTGCTGCCGCGAGCTGCCGCCACTGGTCGTCGGCTGCCAGACGATCGAACGGCAGCACCGCGATGACGACGAGGAGGAGTAGAGCGCCCACAGCAATCGGCCGGAAAGGCCGTGGTGCGCCGTCACATAGCCAGACCGCTCCGGCAACGAGCCACAAGGGCAGGACATAGAAGAGGTAGCGGTCGTGCAGCCGCCCGCCGCCGAACGGCGTCGTCGCGAAAGCCGCGACCAGCAGCATTGCGAAGACGTTGACCGTTGCGAACAGCGCGAGAAAGGCACCGTGAACCGGTGAGCCCGCGCGCGCACGTCGATGGAGAACGACCAACGCGGCGGGAAGGATGACCAGCGGAATGAGTCCGAGGTAGAGCGCAAGGTCGGCGACGTGGTAGACGAACCAGCGCGCAACCGAACCGGCGTCGTAGGTGCGCCAGAGGTTGTCGTAGCGACCGAGCGCGGACGCCCCGTTACGGGCGAGCAGAGTGGCCGCGCCCGCGACTGCCAGAAACAACGACAGCGCCGTCGGCCAGAGCCTCGTCAGACGCTCGCGCCGGGGGGCGAGCCCGCGAAGGACGGGCAGTGCAAGCGCGACGAGGAACGCCGCGTAAAAGGCCACGAACTGGGTCCTAACGGCATAACAGGCGGCGAGACATATGAGTGCTGCGAGTTGTCGTCTTGCCGTGGGACGCTCGAGCGCGAGCACCATCGCATACAGGGCAGCGGTTGCGACGAAGTAGGCGAGGCTCTCCGTGAAGACGAGACCCACATAGACCGAAGACGGAATCGACAGAGCCAGAGCGGTCACCGCGAGACTCGGGCGGAAGGCGATCAGCCTCCGTGCAAGGAGATAGATCGGAACGCCCGCCAGCGCGAAGAGAAACGCATTGGCGAGCTTGATCAACTCGTAAGCGGTCGATCGGTTCGCCGAGAGAAGTTGGAGCGGAGCGAGCAGGAGCGGATAGCCGGGAGCGCCGCCGTAAGCCTCGCCTCGCACTTGCAGCCCGTGCCCATGCGTCACCGACGCCGAGGCATCCATGTAGATGAGCTCGTCGACGAAGATCCGCGGGTTCTCGACGAGGTGCGCGAGGAGGCCGTAGACGGCGAACGCGACCAGCACGAGCGCAGAAACGCTCAGCAACTCCCTCCGACGCCCGGTCAACGTCGTTATCGAGACCAGTCCCGGCTGACTGACGGCAACGTGGCCTCTCCCGAGTCCACGAGCGCCCGAGCTCTGGCCCAGTCCTCCTCGTCGTCGACGTTGAACCCCTCGTGGCCGCTCGTGAAGAAAGGGGCCACCATGCGGCCCTCGCGCGTTCCGGTCTGCGAGACGACGCGCGTCCAAGCGATCTCGAGGGCACTGTTCTGCACGTAGATCTCGGGCAGCGCCTGATACTGGCCGGCGTGCCACGCAACGTCGAGGTGCGACTGCTCGAGGAGCGGGCGCATGACCTTGCCGTCGAGGACCCACATCTTGCCCGGGTGCTGCTTGACGAGCTCGACAGCGCGGATCGAGTCCGCCTCCGGCGTCGCGAGCAGCTGTGCGAGCCCGCGCTCGAGGACATCGGGGCCGCGGAACGGATTCGTCGCGCGCACGATGGCGAAGAGGTCGTAGTGCTCGCCGAGCTGCTCGAGCGTGTACCTCAGCCATTCGATGTCGGGCGAGGTCGACGTTGCGAGCTCGGCGGGACGCAGAAACGGAATGTCGGCGCCGTAGCGTTGCGCGACCTCGGCGATCTTGCTGCTGTCGGTCGAGCAGACGACGCAGTCGAAGATGCCGGACTGCCGTGCGGCCGCGATTGCGTAGGCAAGCAACGGATGGCCGGCGAGCGGCCTGATGTTCTTGTCCTTCACTCGCTCCGAGCCGGAGCGCGCCGGGATCAGTGCGACGGCACTTGGCATGCGCTTTCCGTTTCGGCGAGCAGGCATTCGAGCACCGGCGCCTCGACTCCGAGCCGGTGTGCAGCGCGCACCGCGGCGCCGGTGATCGCGTCGAGCTCGGACGGCCGGCCGGCCGCGATGTCACGTGCGGTGGACGAGGTCAGCGCGGGTGGCATCCCGTCGATGATCTCCCACTGCGTCTCCGGTGTCAGCGCCACCCCGTCCGCTGCGGCGATCGCACAGGTCTCGTCAACTGCCTCTTCGAGCCGACGGCGCCACGCGGGATCGCTACGCAGCTCGCCGATCGGCTGTTGGGTCAGCGCCGTCGCGGCGGCGACCGGAGCTTGCCGGGCGAGCTTCTCCCAGAGCACCGCCTTTTCGTCTCCGTCCTCGCGGACGTCCGCACCCGAGCTGCGGAGAAGCTGAGCGGTCTCGGCGCCGGCATCCGAAGCGACCGTCATCACCGTGCGCGGCGTGTTCTGCACGATCACGCCAGGCCGCTCGAGCCAGGCTTCGATCCAACCGATCGTGGCCCCGACGACGCGGCTGTCGGGCAGGCGGCTACGAACCGTCTCCATGTGCTCGATGCCGTTCAAAAGCGGCAGCACGGTCTCGGCCCGTGCCTCGATGCGCCCGAGCGCATCGTCGAGCGCGGGCGCCTTCACCGTCACGAGCAGGAGGTCGACAGAGTCGTGGAGCTCGCTCGTCGTCTCGGGCCGGGCGGTCTCGGTCTCGGAGCCGTGCTTCAGAGTCAGGCCCTGAGACGCGATCACCCTGGCCGTGTCGGGCCGCGCGACGCAGACGACGCGAACGCCCGCCTGTGCCAGGCCGACGGCAAGCACTCCGCCGACGGCGCCCGGCCCGAGCACACCGACCGTCACTGAAGGCGTCACGGCGTGAAGTGTGTCGAGTTCTGCACGGGTCGCAGAGGTTTTCAGGTCCTGGCCGGATCCGCGATCAGGTTGACGTACTTCCACTCCGTGTAGACGTCGAGCGCCTCGATGCCTGCTTCCCGCCACCCCGTGCCCGACTGCTTCACACCACCGAAGCCCATGTGCGGCTCGCTGCCGTGCGTGCCGCCGTTCACGACGACCACACCCGCTTCGACCTCCTCTGCGAAGCGCATCGCGCGATGCAGGCTCGCGGTGTGGATCGCCGACGTGAGCCCGTAAGGCGAATCGTTCACGAGCGCGATCGCCTCGTCGAGGTCGCCGACGCGATAGAGCAGCGCGACCGGGCCGAAGAGCTCGGTGCGTGACAGCGACGCGTCGCGAGCGACGTCTTCGACGACCGACGGCGCGAGCCACCAGCCAGGCCGTTCGAGCCGGTTGCCGCCTCCCGCGACCTGTTGACCCTCGAGAGCGCGCAGGATGCGCTCGAGGCTCTGCTCGCTGATCACAGGCCCCGTCTCATACGTGCGCGCGCCT
The DNA here is from genome assembly GCA_013816245.1 of Actinomycetota bacterium. GTDB lineage: Bacteria > Actinomycetota > Thermoleophilia > Gaiellales > Gaiellaceae > 3-1-20CM-4-69-9. The sequence goes on from JACDEU010000005.1 coordinate 90,794, forward strand.
GCGAGGAAACGTTCGCGGAACTCCTCGTACACCGAGTCGAAGACGACGACGCGGCTGGCGGCGGCGCACCGCTGCCCCGCATTCGAGAACGCCGAAGCAAGCGACCACTCGACCGCGCGGTCGAGATCCGCGTCGTCGCAGACGACGAGCGCGTTCTTCCCGCCCAGCTCGAGGACGACCTTCGCGAGCCGTGCGCCACCCCGCTCGGAGATCGACCGCCCGGTCCCCGCCGAGCCCGTGAAGCTGACCAGGTCGACGTCGGACGATTCGACGAGCGGCGGCCCTGCCTCGGAGCCGATGCCGTGCACAACGTTGAGCACGCCCGGCGGCAGCAGCTTCTGGCAGAGCTCGCCGAAGAACGCTGCCGACGCAGGCGTGTGCTCGGACGGCTTCAGCACCGCGGCGTTGCCGCAGAACACCGCAGGGAAGACCTTCCAGGCGTAGTTCGGCAGCGGCGTGTTGAACGACACGATCAGCCCGGCGACTCCGACGGGCCGGCGCGTCACCAGCACCGTGCGGTTCGGCATGGCGGACGTGGTCGTTCGGCCGTAGAGGCGACGGCCTTCACCTGCCACGAAGAAGCCCATCTCCACGGCGGCGTCCGCCTCGCCGAGCGCGAGCTCGAGCGACTTGCCCGTCTCCTCGACGACGATAGCGGCGGCTTCCTCCCGACGCGCGCGCAATGCAAGAGCGAGCTCCCGCACGATCTCGCCGCGTTCGACCGGAGTCCTGGCGGCCCACTCGCGCTGAGCGCCGCGTGCCGCCGCGACCGCCGCGCGAACCTCGGGCTCGCCCGAGCGCGGGGCCGTGCACAGCAACGACCCGTCCCCGGGCCGCAGCTTCTCGAAGCGTCCGCCTGCGGCTTCCGACGTCTGGCCGCCGATGAGGTTTCCGATCTCTGAGCGCACGGCCCCGAACGTACACTCCCGGGCGGTGATCGTCGTCCAGCTCTCAGGCGGCCTCGGCAACCAGATGTTCCAGTACGCGACGGGGCGAGCGCTCGCAGCCAGAAATGGGACGCAGCTCATGCTCGATTCGAGCTGGATCACGGGAACCGGCGGCAGCGTCGCGACCGAAGTCCGCCGGTACGAACTCGGCTGCTTCCTGCTCGATGCTCCCCTCGCCCAGGTCGAGGACGTCGCTCGCCTACGGCGCTCGCTCGTGCCGAGCCGCCGCCCCGTGGTGCAGGAGCTGGTCGAGCCGCAGTTCGGCCAATCGTGCCCGGAGCTGCTGCAAGCCGGCAACAACACGTACCTGCGCGGGTACTGGCAGAACGTCGACTACTTCGGCGACGCGGAGACGCTTCTGCGCCAGGACTTCGTCTTCAGCCCGGCAATCGCCGGGGAAGACCTGGAGCTGGCACGACAGATTCGCGAGTCCGCGCAGCCGGCAGTCTCGGTGCACGTGCGCCGGAGCGACTACGTCACCGATCCCGGAGCGCGCGAGCGCATGGGAACGCTCGACCCGGAGTACTACAGCCGCGCGCTCGACGCGCTCGGTTCCGGCGTTGGGAGCGTGCGGCAGTTCGTTTTCACCGACGACCCGAACTGGTGCACGGAGAATCTGCGTCTCAACGACCAGGACGTCGTCGTCGGAGCAACTCGCGCGGAAGCCAAGAAGGGCGCCGCACATATGCACCTGATGACGCTCTGCGACCACCACGTGCTCGCGAACAGCACTTTCAGCTGGTGGGGCGCGTGGCTGAACCCGAGCCCGGCGAAGATCGTCGTCGCACCCCGCCCCTGGCTACAGGACGCGCGCTGGAACGAGGCGGGCCGAATCCCGGCCGACTGGGTCCGAATCGACCGCCACGCTCACCAGGCCGACCAGCCGCCGTCGACGACGATGTTCGCGCCGGTCACGTAAGACGACGCGTCGGACGCGAGGAACACCACCGGGCCGACCACCTCCTGGGCGTCGGCCATCCGGCCGAGCGGCATCCGCGCGGTGTACGCATCCAGGAATTCCTGCGGCTGGTCGTTCCAGACCCCGGCGAGCGTGAGCGTGTTGACGCGCACGCCGCTCTTCGCCCAGTACGTCGCGAGATAGCGCGTCAGGTTGTAGAGCGCCGACTTGGAGACCGAGTACGCAACCGGCTTGAAGAAGGTCTCACCGCCGGCGCGCCTGAAGTCGTAGAGCTCCTGGACGGGCGAGAGCATCCCGTAGATCGACGAAACGTTGACGATCGAGCCGCGGCCGGCCTCCGCCATGCGCGCGCCGATCACCTGGCATGCGAGCAGCGTCCCCTTCACGTTCACCTGCATGACCTGGTCGAGAGACTCCGACGGATAGTCCTCGAATCGGCCGACCTCCTCGGCCGGCGCGTCCGGCGGTGAGTCGAGCGCGGCGGCGTTCACGAGCACGTGCGGCGCCCGTGAGAGCCTGGCGGTCGCCTGTTCGATGGCCCCGCGATCGGTGACGTCCACCTGGAAGCCACGCACACCGTCGCCCTCCTCCGTGGGCGCGATGTCGAAGCTCGCGACCTCCGCCCCGCGTGCAGCGAGCCCGCGCGCGATCTCGCCGCCGAGCTGGCCGGCCCCGCCGGTCACGACCGCGACTTTCCCTTCCAGGGAGAACAGATCATTCATGCGCGCTGAGCTTCCCACACCGCGTCACAGAACTCTCTCACGCAACCGTTGCCGCCCGGACGGGAAAGGACCCACTGCGCCAGCGGCCTCACCTCGGGCCACGCGTCCGCGGGCACGACCGGGATCCCGACCGCACGGAGGCACGCCGCGTCGTTGATGTCGTTGCCGACGAAGGCGGTGTCCTCGAGCGTCACGCCCAGGTCACGGGCCCGCTCTCGCACCACGGAGAGCTTGTCGTCGACTCCCTGCAGGCAGTCGACCTCGAGCTTCTTCGCACGCGCACCGACGATCGGGTTCTTCTCCAACGAGACGATCAGGTAGCGAATGCCCACCTCGTCGAGGCGACGCAGGCCGAGCCCGTCGCTCCGCGAGAACGCAAGTGATTCCTCACCGCGTTCGTTCACCCAGACGCGGTTGTCCGTGAACACGCCGTCGAAGTCGAAGACCGCGAAGCGCACCCGCTCGAGCAGCGGTGAGAACTCCGTCACCGGCGCGGAGCTGCGTGCGCCGCGACCGGTTCCTCGACCGGCTCGAGGTCTGCGAGCTCGACGTTCTCGTCCGGAGCGAGCCGCCTGCGCAGACGGCAGCCCACGATCCGGTCGAGCTCGTACGGAGAAAGCCCGCCGTCGGCGGGGGACTTGATCGCAACGTCCTCCTCGCAAAGAACGTGACCCTCGTCGAGGTCGCGCGCGGCCACGAGCTTCTTGCCCATCTTCCTGATCGGCGCCTCTTCGATCGGCAGCGGACGCTTCACTCCGTCGCCGAGGGCGCCGGGAATGCGCTGGAGGTCACGCACGAGCTTCCGCATGCCCTCGGGCATCAGCGAGAACGCGTGATCGGTGCCCTTGGCCGCGTGGTTGAGCGTGAAGTGCTTCTCGATCACCCGCGCGCCGAGCATGTAGGCGACGACCGCCATCGCGATCCCGTTCTGATGATCGGAGAGCCCGATCACGAGGTCCTGGAAACGCTCGCGCAGCGTCGAGATGACCTTGAGGTTGAGGTCGTCCGTGTCGGCCGGATACGCGGCCGTGCACTGCAGGACTCCGAGCTGCTCGTTGAGCGGCAGGATCGCTTCGACCGCGCGCTCGACGTCGACCAGGTCCGCCCCACCCGTCGAGAGCAGCATCGGCTTTCCGAATCCGGCGACATGCGTCAGCAACGGGGTGTTGCGCAAGTCTCCCGACGCGAACTTGTACGCCGGCAGGTCGAGCTCGGCGAGGAAGTCCGCGCTCTCGATGTCGAAGGCGGTCGCGAAGAACGTGATGCCGACCTCGCGCGCATGCGCCTGCAGCTCGCGGTACTCATCAGGCGAGAGCTCGAGCGCCTCTCGATGCTCGCCGTAGGTGCGCCCAAAGCTGAACTCGTTGTCGTACGGCTGGTCGTAGAACTCGCGGGTGTACAGCGAGCGGTTCGCACGCTTCTGCAGCTTGACGGCATCCGCTCCGCAGTCCTTCGCGGCAGCGATGAGGTCCTTCGCCTGCTGCAGATCGCCCTGGTGGTTGTGGCCGACCTCGGCGACGACGTAGCACGCGCTGCCGTCGTGGACCTCGACTCCGTCGATCGTGAGGCGGCGTTCGCTCATTGCCGTTCCATGCTAGTTGCGAGCGCTTGCAGGCGTTCGACATCCGCATCGACCAGCAGGTGTGCAAGCTGGTCGAAGTCGAGCTCAGAAGACCAGCCGAGCTGCTCACGCGCACGCGCAGAGTCGCCAACGAGGTGGTGCAGCTCGGCGGCACCGCGTTGCAGGCCGGGGTCGACTCGCACGTAGTCCTGCCAGTCCAGGCCCACGTGGGCGAACGCACACTGCACGAGCTCGCGCACCGAATGGCTCTCACCGGAGGCGATGATGTAGTCGCGCGGCTCGTCCTGCTGCAGCATCAGCCACATCGCGCGAACGTAGTCGCCCGCGTATCCCCAGTCGCGCCGCGCATCGAGATCGCCGAGCACGAGCTCCTCCTGCTGCCCGAGGGAGATCGCAGCCGCGCCATGCGCGACCTTGCGCGGCAAGAACTGCAACGGGCGCCGCGGCGACTCGTGGTTGTAGAGGATCCCCGAGCAGGCGAAGAGGCCGTACTGCCGGCGATACGAGTTGACCATGAAGTGCGCGTACGCCTTCGCGACGCCGTACGGGGTCACGGGGTCGAGCGGGGTGTCCTCGGTCTGCGGGCTCTCACGCGGCTCGCCGAAAATCTCACTCGACGACGCCTGGTAGAAACGAATCGAAGGGTCGACGGCGCGAATCGCTTCCAGCAGAGACGTCGCGCCGACCGCGGCGAACTCCGCGGTCGTCACGGGCTGATCCCAGGAGGCAGGGACGAACGACGGTGCGGCGAGGTTGTAGACCTCCTCCGGTCTCGTCTGTTCGAGCGCTGCTGCGAGCGATGCCTGGTCGAGCAGGTCGGCCTCGATGAGCTCGATCCGGTCCCGGACGGCTTCGATGTTGCCGTAGGCGGCAGCGCCGGGCCTCACCACTCCCGTAACGGTGTAGCCACGCTCGAGCAGCAATTCCGCCAGGTAGGACCCGTCCTGGCCGCCGATGCCGGTGACGAGAGCTCGGCTCACCGGGGCATTGTCCCTGCAGCCTCGGCATAGGCGGCGAGAGTGGCGTCGGTGACCGCCGGCCACGAGAAGCGCTCGCGGGCGCGTTCCCGCCCCGCGGCGCCGAGCCTGCGCCGCAGCTCGGGGTCGGCCAGCAGCTGCTGGAGCGCCGACCGCAACGCACCCGGGTCACGCGGCGGGACGACGATGCCCGTCTCGCCGTCGACGACGAGGTCGAGCAGGCCGCCGACCCCCGTCGCGACGACCGGCCGCCCATGTGCCATCGCCTCGAGGCAGGCGACACCGAAGCCTTCACGCCTCGACGGACAGGCAACGACCGCGGCTCGCGCATAGAGCTGCTGCAGCTCGTCATGCGGAACGAAGCCCCGGGCATCCGGGATCTCTCCGCGCAACGGCCCGTCGCCGGCGACGACGAGGTTCAGGTCGTGCGCCGCCTCGACGAGCTCGAGGACTCCCTTTTCCGGCGAAAGGCGCCCTGCATACAGGACCTCAGGCGGATCGGCCTCCGCGCCGACGTCCGGCGGCAGCTCGACGCCGCCCGGAATGACTCGCACCTCGCTCGCGCCGAGCGCCCGGGCGCGGTCTGCGAGGTCGTGAGATGCCGCGATCACGAGTCGCGCTCCACGGAGCACACCGCGTGTCAGAGCAGGGGCACGGGCAGCGAGCTCGACGTCCGTTCCCCACACCTGGACGACGTACGGCTTGCCGCTGCGGGCCGCGACCCAACCGGCTGGAAGCCAGTGAGCGTGCAGCAGGTCGGCGTCGACAGCGCGGGCAGCACGCACGAAGCTCGCGAGCAGCGCGGGCAAGAACAGGCCGAGCCAGGGCCGTCGGCGGAGGTTGCCGAGCACACCGTGCCTGTACGCGACTCCGTAGTGCCGGAACTGCTCCGGCCCGACAACCTCGACGTCGACACCACGCGCACGAACGTGTTCGACCGCGTCCGCTACGAAGCGGCCCGCTGCATCACCCGGATACCGCGGGTACGACGTCGTCAGCACCGCGACGCGCATCAGGTGCCGACACGGAAGACCGCGTAGCCCTCAGAGCCGTCGGAGAGCTGCGTCAGATGAGGTGAAGCGCAGGCGGCCCAGAAGGGCGGTTCTCCCGACACGTGCAGGAAGTCCTCCATGTAGCGCCTGCTTCCCTCGTCGGTCGCGAGCACGAAGACCCGGAACGGTTGCAGGTCCTCGCATCTGTTCGGGAACGACTGCGCCACGTGTCCTGGATAGAAGAAGCGGAACGCTCCCTCCGGCGACGTCATCGAGTCGCCCGGTCGCATCGCCGGCTTGACCACCGCAAGCGCACGGCTGAGCGCCGGCAGCACGATCGCCCGGGTCTTGCTGCGATCGAGCCAGTCGTCCGTGCGGCGCAGCTGGTCCCAGCCCGACTTGTGCAGCCCGTCGAGGTTGTAGACGTTGGACGCGACGAGAATTGCGAATAACGCGAAGGGAAGCGCCACGACGACGGGCCCTCGACGCGCGAACGCGCTCGCTGCGGGCAGGGCCGCCAGCACGATGAGGGCGATCAGCGGCGGCCATGCAGGCGCAAGCAGCCGCGCGTCGTAGGCGCCGTATACGGCCCACGCAACCGCCGTGGGCAGCGTCCAGATTCCGAAGCGGGCAAGCTCGAGCCGCGCCGGTACAGCCTCTTGGAGTGCGAACAACCCGATCAGGAGGAACGCAGCAGTCCCGAACGCGGCAGCCGCTGCTCCCACCGAATGCAGCGAGCCGACCGTGACGCGATCCTGATGGGCTGCATACCAGGGACCGAGCCAGCTGGCGAGAAGCGCGACCGGCACGCCCACGAGCACCGCAAGGCGGTGGGTGACGCCGGCGAGGCGAAGGACCGCATAGAGCAGTGCGAAGAACGCCGCGACCCGAAGAGCGTCGCCGAACCAGTTCCCGTCGAACAGCGCATACCGGCGGGCCTCGTCCGCGAGTGTCCGATAGTAATCGGTGTTGACGCCAGACTGGAGGAATGTCCGCAGGCCCTGGTGGACATAGCGGGCTTGGGTGAAGTCGTATGCGAGCCCTCCTGCGACGCCCGCGCAGATCGGAGCCACGCAATACAGCAGCTTGGCCCCCCACGACTCGCTGACGAGGAGTTGCGCAAGCGCGAGTCCGACGAGCGCAAGCAACGCACTCGGCTTCGCCAGCATCGCAAGCGCTGCGGCGGCCCCGACGAAGCAGGCTCGCCTCGCCGAGGGGCCGCGTCCCCAGACCAGCGCGCCCGTAAGCGCAACGAATGCGGCGACAGGAACGTCCGTGAGACCGGCGACCATCTGGAACGCGAAGACGGGCGTAGCGAGCAAGGCGAGCATTGCGAGGAGCCCGGCCAGCGTGCCCCAATCGCGCTGCTGCCGGACGAGCCAGACCAGCGACAGCATGAGCAGTAGCGCAAAGCCGAGACCGAGGATGCGGCCCGACGAATCGTCCACCCCGATCAGCCCCCACAGCCAGCCCTGCAACACGTAGACGAGCGGCCGCCCGTACTCCTGCCCCGTCACCGTCGGGTAGTGGAAGTGCCAGTTCTGGGAAATCAGCTCCGACCACTCGCCGAACGTCAGCGCGTCCTGCGCATGGAAAGGGATCACGTAGGCGATCACCAGGGCGACAGTCAAGAAGAGCCCCGCGATGATCCAGCTGATCGCAGCGGCGAAGGTGGTGGCGGTGTGTTCCGAGATCACCGGCGCGCCGCGCGCGCGAACACGATGGGCAAAGCGAGCACCAGCACCGCGAACGCGTAGAAGTAATAGAACTGCATCGTCAAATAGAAGAAGTTCGCCGCCATCGTTCCCGCGAGGGCGGCTGTCATTCCCCACGCCAGCGGCCGCACGCGCCGCGCGAGCGCCGCTCCCTCCGTAGCGAGGCGGCGCCCGAGCTCACGGGAGGCTCGCAGCCGGAGGAAGAGGTAACGGAGGAAGAGCAGAAAGGCGACCGCGCCGACGAGGCCCGTCTCGACGATGAGCGCGACGTAGAACGAGTGCGGGCCCCAGTTCGACTTGCCGGTCACGAACTCGTAGTACACGGAGAACGTGTTCAGCCCGAGCCCGAACAGCGGGTGCGAATGAATGACCTGCGGCACGAAGTCGTACACCGCGAAATGTGCGCTCTCGGAGCGGCCTCCCGTCTGCACGCGAGACTTCAGCAGCACTTCGAAGTAATGCCGGCGGCTCCACACGACTGCGACGAGAAGCGCTGCGACCCCCGCCAGCGGCACGACCAGAGCACGGGACACGAGGCGCCGGCGGTACGGAACCGCAAGCACAAGCAACCCGACCAGAAGTCCGAGCAGCCCACTGCGCGAGAGCGTCGAGAGCATGACGAGGAAGAGGAAGCCGAGCGCGGCTGCAAGCGGCACTCGCAACCTGTCGCCTCGCTCGAGCCTCAGGTACACCGGCAGCAAGGTGAGCAGCGGGATGCAGATCATCACCGCGAGATGGTTCGGGTCGGTTGTGAGCGCGTTCGGCCTGTAGACAGCCGTGCCCCCGATGGCGCCGTAGACGTTGATCGAGCTTGCTCCGCCGGTCAGCGGCGAAAGGAGTACATGATCGAGATTCGTTCCGGCGCGTGCCGCGAGCAGCTGCAGGACGCCGTAGACGCCGTTCACGACCAGCCCGACGGTCAACGCGCCGACGGCCTTCCAGTAAAAGAGCGTAGAACGCCGAGACAGGTAGGCGACGCCGGCGCCGAGGAACAGGAAGTGGAGGACGAACTTCACCATTCCCTTGCCCCACTGGTCGAGCGACTGCTTCGTTTCGATGTTGAAGAACCCGATCAAATAGATCACGAGGAGCGCCGCAAAGATCGTGAGCACGGTCACGGTCGTACGCGGGAACCTGGGCCGGCCCCATTCGAGCGCGAACGCGACGAGGAACATGACCGTGAGCACGTCCGCGATTCCAACCGCGCCGGCGACGTTCCACTGCACCTTCTCCCACGTGACGCAGAAGAGCGTCGCCAGGAACAGGGTGCCCGTGATCTTCATTCGAGGCTCCTGAGCACTTCTGCGAGCTCCTCGACACGGGCACCGCGGCCCAGGCGCTCGCGATCCTCTGCGGAGAGGGGCGTCCCGTTCAGCGCACCGGCCTGCCACCGCTGATGGAGGCCCTGCAGCGCGGCCGTCAAGGCCGGAACGTCGTCGGCAGCAGCGACCACGCCGGCACCGGTCTCGCGAATCAGGTCCGCTGCTGCTCCGGCCGGAGGCACGGCGGCAAGGATCGGCCGCTCCGCCGCGAGATACTCGAAGACCTTTCCGGAAAGCACACCCTGGCCGCGTCCCCCGGCATCCGGGATCAGCAACAGCAACGCATCGGAGTCGCGCTGGAGCGCGAGCGATTCGCGGCGCGGCACGTAGGGATGGAGCTCGAGGCGAGACCCGAGGCCGAGCGACTCCGCCCATTCGCGATCAGCGACTCGGAAGTCGCCGACGAACCGCGCAACCACGTCCTCGAGCCCCGACTCCGCGAGCGCGGTGAGGAAGGGGCGCGGATCGCGTTTCCCGAAGAAGCTGCCGGTGTGCGTGATGCGAAAGCGATCTCCCCGACGGTATTCGAGCCCGGCGAAGTCGTCGAAATCGGCGCCGTTCAGGATCGTCGTGACGAGGCCGGCCGGCTCGAGCTTGCGCGCCTCGTCGGCGATCGCTTCGGAGGCGGCGACGATCACATCTGCCTGGCGCGCGACGAGCCGCGCAACCGACTCACTGACCTTCTCTTTCGCGCGAACGGACGCGCGCTCGACGCGGCGATGCGGATGCGCTCCGACCGAGTCACGGAGGTCGGCGACCCAGCGTGCCCCGGTGAGCCGCTTCACCGCTGCGCCGACGAGGTGCACCGAGTTGGGTGGCGACGTCGTGATCACGACGTCGATGTCCTCGTTCCTCGCGATGCGAACAGCTGCCGGAATCGCGGTCAGGTTCCAGCCGACGTTCTCGTCAGGCACGAGCACGCGCCGCGAGAGCGAGCGCGCCTGACGCGACAGCCGGTCGAGCCCGTGCCGGCCGTGCAGCTCGTCCGCGAGCTTCCGTGCACGCGGCCCGAGGTAGCGGGCCCGGTGAATCCACGCCTGGCTCGGGGGAACAGGATCCGGATCGGAGTGAATCCATTTCGGGTCGTCCGGGGCCAGGACATGCGTCTCGATGCCATGTGCAGGCAGATGGGTGGCGAATTTCAAGGGACGCTGCACCCCGCCGCCGCCTGCAGGCGGAAAGTACATCGTCACCAGGAGAACCTTCATTCGACGCGATGGTAGAGCGCGTAGCGCTGGTCCTCGTAGACCAGCGGCCAGGGCGGTCGCACGTCGAAGCGCTGCTTGTCCACCACGAGCCAGCCGGCGTGATAGCGGCTGAGGATGGCGATGTCGCCCGTGCTGAAGTAGCGGTTCACCGAGAGACGCCGAGCGGTGGGACGGTTCGCCGCGGTATCTGCGACGTGCGCGGGCGGTGCGGCGGCGACGTAGACCGGGACGAACGCGGAGATGCGGTAGCTCGTCTCGAGGTCCGAGAAGACGATCGCACGCTTCGGCACCTTCGTCTGGAGAGCACGGAGCAGCCCCGGAGTCAGGGCATGCCCGTCTCGAGACGCGGCGGGTGTCCAGGCGCGGAAGCCGTGCACCGCAACGGGCAGGCAGAACAGGAGGACGGCGAAGGCCACGACTACACCCCGCGCTTCAATGCGACGCTCTCGCCGCAGCCCGACGACGACCGCGATCGCTCCGCCGATCAGCGCAAGCCAGGTGGCCCATCCCGGGCCGCCCTCTTCGAGCCCGGGCCCGAAGTCTCCCGGATACTCGATCTGGAGCAGGATCCCGGCAGCGAGCGCGGCGGGAAGGACGAGCGGGCCGATCATCCCCGTCAGCACCGCCGTACCACCTGCGAGCGCAAACGGAATGGGGACGAACCCGGCGAGGCGGCGTGCCTGCGACACGGACACCGCATCCGCGAAATGCGGGAAGACCCATGGGAACAATTCGATCGTCAGCACTGCGAGCGTGCCGCCGAGCACGTAGGCAGCCCAGCGCTGCCTGGCGGCGAACGCCGCGAGCGGGACGACTGCAAGCGCTGCAACGGCGACAGCACCGCTGCGGGAGACGACCTCCGGCCTCAGGGCGTAGTTATGCAGCGAGTCGACGTTCAGCTCGCTGCCGTACTTGGTGAGCGCACGTTGGAGCTCCTTTGCCGACGGCGAATGCGATGCCGTCTCGCGAACCAGCGGCAAGAGCCAGGCGAGCGCTGCGGCGGCCGGGAGAAACAGCGCACCGAGCGCCGCTGCCGAGCTGCGTAGGTCGGTTCGGATCAACAGCACGCGGGCGACGACGAAGCCGAGCAGCGGAATCCCGAGAAAGACCGCGGTGCTCGTGTGCACGAGCAGCACCTCGACGCCGACGGCTGCGAGCGATAGCCCGAGAGCCCAACCCGGGTGACGGAGAAAGAGAAAGAAGAGCGTGAGCGCGACGGGGACGAGCACGTGACGGTCGAGCGTGCCCGGTTGGCTGAGCAGTGCGAACGAGCCTCCGTGCCCGGGTGCAAGCGCAATCGCGGCAACGGTCGCAGTGAGCACCGCCACGCCGAGCCACACCGAGCGAAAGAGAGCAAGCCCGGCTTCGTACACGACGGCAAATGCGACCGGAGCGATCGCGCTCGGTTCGTGCAGCATCACCTGTGTAGGGTCGACGCCGCCCACCTTCGCGACGAGCGCGAGAAACGCGTGCCAGAGCGGGAACGCGTAACCCGGATGCAGCCCACCGTCTGCGAACTCGTCGACAGAGCGGACGTGAAGATCACCGAATGCGTAGAGCTTCTGCACCCGGCCGAGATGGAAAAGAGCGTCGCCCGTGATCGCACCGGCCACATGCCAGAGCGCGATCCCGAACGCGAGGCCGGCGAACGCCACGACGAGCGTGTCCCACGCCGGAGGTCCCGACACGACACGCAGTGCGAAGGGCAGCGAGGCGATCGCGACGGCCGCAAGGACCGCGAGCGCCAAGAGAATCGAGCCGTGCACCACCAGCACGAGGAGAAGCGCGGGGCCGAGCGCACCGAGCCCCCACGCGACCGTGGCCGAGGCGCCGCGCAGTCGCAGGGCACGCGCGACGAGCGCACCCGGCAGGAGCACGACCAGCGACGCGGCCACGAGGCGGAGCCACAGCCCGAGCCCGTGTGCGGGAAGCAGCCGCGCGATGCCGAGGAGCGGCAGCGCGAGGAGCAGAACGGGCGCGCCGCTAGCGCCGCGGCGCAGTGCCCACACTGCCGTTCCATTCGTCCGCGAGCTCACGCAAGCCCGGGCCTGTCACACGCCATGCGTCGCGTGCATGCAGGCGCATCCGAGCCTCTGTCCCCGGGTCGCGCCGCGCCACTGGGGACAGCAACGCACGGACCGCGTACTGCGCTCCGGTCGCAAGTGCCGCAACGCGCGCACCCGCTCCGCTGTGGTGCTTCCGCCAGTAGCGGTGCCGGCTCCGCCACATCTCGTTGATACGCCGCTCGGGGAGGTCGGCGCTGAATTGCGACTCGTGATGGACGACGGTGAGCTCAGGGAAGTAGTGGACCTCCCAGCCGGCCTGCTGCAGCCGCGCCTGCAGGTCGACCTCCTCCGAGTAGAGAAAGAAGTCTTCGTCGAAGAGGCCGACCTCGTCGAGTGCCTCGCGCCGCAGTACGAGCGCGGCGCCCATCACCCAGTCCACGGGCCGAGCCCTGGCACCGCGCGACTGCTTGATTCCAAGCTTTCCGAGCGTTGCGAGACCCATCGTGCTGACGAGCGGTGTAGGGAACCGCCAAGCCGAATCCTGCAGACGTCCGTCGGGATAGACGAGGCGCGGGCCGAGAACCGCGACCCGCGGGTTCGCGTCGAGATACTCCGTGATCCGCTGCAGGCCCCAGTCGGCCGCGGTCGTGTCCTCGTTCAGTACGTAGAGGTAGCGTCCGGTCGTGGCGCGGATGACGGCGTTGTGGTTCGCGCCGAAGCCCGCCCTGTGTTCCTGCGCGATGACGCGCACGTTCGGGAAGCGCTCGCGCACCGCAGCGGCGGAGCCGTCCTCCGATGCGTTGTCGAGCACGACGACCTCAGCATCCGTGTCACCCAGAGACTCGAGGCAGGCGAGCAGGAGCTCGCGGCTGTTGGTGTTGACGATGGAGACACTGAGGTCCAACGAGCGCGCTAACGCGCGAGGCCGCGCGCCACGAGCGCCTCACGCGCCGCATCGACCGAGTCGGTCGCCTCTTGCCCTTCGAGCCAAGCAAGCAGCTCTTGCATCCCGGCCTCGAACGGAATCTCCGCGCGGAAGCCGAGCAGCTCGTTCGCGAGCCCCGTGTCCGCGTAGCAGTGACGGATGTCGCCGGCGCGATACTCGTTCACGATCTCGAGCTCGACGTCCTTGTCGAGCCCGCGCGCGATCACCCGGGCCACCTCGGCGATCGACGTCGGCCTCCCGGTGCCGACGTTGAGCGTGCGCCCGTCCGCACCGTCCTGCTCGAGGGCGAGCGCGCAGCAACGCGCGATGTCGCGCACGTCGATGAAGTCACGCGTCTGGTTGCCGTCCTCGAAGACGAGCGGCGCGCGGTCGTTCAGCAACCGTGACGCGAAGATCGCAGCCGCGCCCGTGTACGGATTCGAAAGCGCCTGCCGTTCTCCGTAGACGTTGAAGAAGCGAAGTGCGACGGCGGGGATTCCGTATGCGGCACCGATCGAAAGCACCATCTCCTCGTGGTCGCGTTTGCCGATGGCGTAGATGGAGGTCGGGCGCAGCGGCTTGGTCTCCGCCGTCGGCTCGGGCTCGAGCGGCGTCCCGTCGTCGGCGAGCACCTCCCATTCGCGCGCAGCGAGCTGGCTCTCGGGACGGAGCCCCGGCGCCAGGCCTGACTCGCCAGTCTGGGCGTTCCGATACTGGCCCTCGCCGTAGATCGACATCGACGATGCAACGAGGAGCTTCTTGATCTCGTCGCGGCGCTCGAGCACTTCCTCGAGCACCACGGCAGCGCCGATCGCGTTGATCGACGTGTAGCGCTCGATCTCGTACATCGACTGGCCGACGCCCACCGCCGCCGCGAAGTGCACGACTGCATCAACGCCGTCGAGCGCGCGCCGGACCGCGTCGCGGTCGCGCACGTCGCCGACCTCGAGCTCGACGTCACCGTCCAGATAGTCGGGGCGCTCGCCCGCTGGGTGGACCTGCCCGTCCAGGTTGTCGAGAGCCCGCACCTCGTGCCCTTCGGCGAGAAGCCTGTCGGCAAGGTGTGAGCCGATGAAGCCGGCTCCGCCGGTGACGAGAACGCGCATGACCGCGGCGCAGGCTATCTCAGCTCGGGGGCGCGCGGACGCGTCACCCCGCGGAGATTCTCCACCGCGAGAATGACAGCGCCTGGAAGAGCCGGCGCGATCGTGACGACGAAGCTGAGGCGCCGACTCGTCGGCGCCGACCCTAAAGGCCGTGCGGCCGTCTGCGGTTCTACGGCCTGCGAGACTCCGATCTTCGTAAACCGCGACCGCCGCTAGAGGTTTGCCCGGAAATCCGACGCAGGTTCTCGACAGCGAGGATCACGGCACCCGGCAGCGCTAGCGCGATGGTCACGACGAAGAACAGGAACCCACAGGCGAGGGCCGATTCCTTGTCGACGCCGAGCTGGGTGAGGAAGCTGACGAAGAACGCTTCCCGAACCGCGAGCCCGTTGATCGTGAACGGAACGAGGATGACGAGGAAGAGCAGCGGGCCCATGACGTAGTACGGACGGGGCGACAGCTCGATGCCCACCGCGCGGCCCGCCATCCAGATGGCAAGAACCCGCACCGCCTGCACCCCGAGCGTCAGCAACGAGATCCAGGCCATGAGCCGGACATGACTGCGAAAAGCGTGCACGCCTTCGTAAAGCGAGCGCAACGGGCGTGCGAGTCGCAGCCTGCGGAGGAGAGGCACGAACCGGCGGAGCGGGCCGCGCGCCCGCTGCGAGAAGAACATCACGGCCAGGACGACGGTGCCGACGACGAAGGCTCCCTCGATCCAGAGATAGGCGCCCACGTCGTAACGCCCGAAAGCGAGCGCGAAGCCGACAGCTGCCAGCGCGAGAGTGGCGACGCCGCCGAGCGCGCGCTCGAGCAGCACGATCGCCGTCAGGTCTCCGAGTCGCCCCGGATGCCTGCGAGCCGTCTCGTAGACGCGGGATGCGTCCCCGCCGACCGCGGTGGGCAGCACCTGGCCGGCGGTGTACGACACGAGATACGACCGCACCAGCCAGGCGATGCGCTCGCGAATCCCGCGCGCCTCGAGCAGCTTCTGCCACCGGTAGGCCATCGGAGGCACCCCGGCGAGCATCACGAGCACGGCGCCGCCAAACCACGCGAGGTTCGAGTGGACGAGGATGTGCGCCGTCTTGCGCACGTCGAGCTGCCAGAGGATGTAGGCGAGACACCCGCCGGTGATCGCAAGCGTCAGCAGGACCCTGACGAAGCGTTTACGGGTCATCCCGCGAAGCGTTCGTGCACGCGTCTCAATGCAGCGACGACGTCGGCGATGTCGTCGTCCGAGTGAGCCGGCGAAAGCGGCAACGACAGCACCTCGTCGCCGGCACGTTCCGCAACCGGCAGCGGCGGCTGGTCGGCGAAGCGCTCCCGGTAATACGTCAGCTTGTGGACAGGCAGGAAGTGGATCGACGTCGCGATGTTCTCCTCGGCAAGCGCGCGTTGATATTCGTCCCGCGTAGCGCCGGCGGTCTCAGCGTCCACGCGCACGACGTAGAGGTGCAGCGCATGCAGGTCGCGGTCGTCACGCGCGAGCGGCGTGATGCCGGCAAGCTCGGCCACGGCTTCGTCGTAGGCCGCGAACTGACGGTGCCGGATCTCCGTGTGCCGGTCGACCTTGTCGAGTTGGCAGAGAGCAATCGCCGCGAGCACGTCGGAGAGGTTCGCCTTGTAGCCCGGGACCGGAATGTCGTAGAGAGAGCCGTCGCCGCGGCGCATCAACCTGAGGTCGAGGACGGCCTGAGCGACGTCGTCGCGATTCGTCGAGATCAACCCGCCCTCCCCGGCCGCGATGTTCTTCGTCGCGTACAGCGAGAAGCAGGTGACATCGGCGATCGAGCCGACCTTGCGCCCGCGGTACCTGCTCTCCGCAGCGTGCGCGGCGTCCTCCACGACCGGGATCCCGAGCGCGAGCAGCGGGTCTAGATCCGCGGGCTGCCCGGCGAGGTCGACAGGCAGAACCGCCTTGGTGCGCTCAGTCACGGCCGCGGCCGCAAGCGCAGGATCGATATTGAGATCGCCCTCGAGCACGTCGACGAAAACCGGCGTCGCACCCGTGTGCACGATGACGTTCGCGGTCGCCGGCCAGGTGATCGGCGTCGTGATCACCTCGTCGCCGGGCCCGATGCCGAGTGCGACGAGTGCGAGATGCAGTGCGGCGGTGCCGGAAGCGAGGGCGAGCACGTGCTCGGCCTCCAGGTATTCGGCCATGCGGCCCTCGAGCTCCGCGGCACGTGGCCCGGTAGTCAGCCAGCCCGAGCGCAGCGTCTCCGCAACGGCGGCGATCTCCTCCTCGCCGATCGCCGGCGGCTGGAACCCGAGCATCGTCGGGCGTCTGGTGGATTCAGACGAGAGCTTCGACATCCGTCTCGAATCGAATCATCGCCTCGGCCTTCGCGGCGCGCTCGAGCGCCTCCGCGCGAGTGTCGCCGACGGCGAGGATCGCACCCGCCCGGTCTGCTCCGCGACGGAAGTCCTCGAAGCGATGGCCGGGGCGACGGTAGATCCGGATGCCGCGAATCCCCTCCTGGGCGAAGGCATCTTCGATGCCGGCCACCTCGCGCAACTCCCCGCGCGGTGCGACTACGAAGCGAACACAGGCGCCACCCATGCGGGCCACCGGCGCGAGCTTCGCCGGCGGAAGCTCCTCGCCGAGGGCGGCAGTCAGCGCGGCGCCGTTCAGGTCGACGCCGAGCGCGACACGACAGAGCTCTGCGTCGTGACCGCCGCCGAGTCGCGCAGCGAGCTCGCCCACGCGTGGGCCGTCGGGACCGACCAGCACCTGCGTGTAGCTCGGGCCTTCGGTGATCCCGACCGCAGCCGCCGCGGCGGCTGCCGCCTCGACGACTGCCCCGATCTGTGCCGGCTCGAGCTCGCTCGGCCACGCATGCGTCAGCGCGACGCCGAAGGCTGGCAGGGGCGCGGTCAACCGGTCGGTCACCGTCAAAGGATGGAAGTGACCGCCGGACGAGAACGCGTTGACGGTGACCTCGAGACCGGGAACGTGCTCCTCGACGAGCAGGGTGGCGGTCCGCGCGGCGTCAAGCGCCACGCGCACGGCCTCGGCGACCTCGTCGGCGGAACGGACAAGCGTCAGCCCACGTTGTCCCTGACGGTCCGGCGCCTTGATCACACACGGGAAGCCGATGCGCTCGGCAGCCGCCGTCGCCTCTTCGGGCCCGGAGCAGATCTCGAACCTCGGTTGCGGCACGCCTGCCTCCGCGAACCGTTCCCGCTGACGCAACTTGGACGTCGAGAGCGCCGCAGTCTCCGACGAGATCGCATGCGGGAGCGAGAGCCGCTCCGCGACACGCGCAGCGATCGCGACGGGCCAGTCGATTCCCGGTGCGATCAGCCCCTCGACACGCTCCGCGCTCGCCAACCGCTCGATGCCGGACTCGTCCTCCGTCGAGACGATCGCGCGCCGGTCGGCATATCGAAAGCCCGGTGCGGACGGATCGCGGTCGACGGCGATCACGTGCAGCTCACGTGCACGCGCCGCGGCGAGCAGCCCGAGCTGGGCCGGCCCCGCCCCTAGGACGAGGAGACGCTTGCCTGGGTCTCGCTCTGGAGAATCCCCCGCCACCACACCTCATTTTCGCGGTACCACGCGATGGTGCGCGCGAGACCTTCCTCGAACGACGTGCGCGCCGTCCAACCCGTCAGGCGCTCCATCTTCTCCGTCGAGCCGATGTGCCGGTCGACCTGGCCGGGACGCTCGGTGACGAACGTCTTCAGCGACGCCGGCTTCCCGAGTGCTTCCAACACGGCGTCCGCGATCTCCGTGACCGGGATGTCGATGCCCGTCGCGACGTTCAGCACTTCGCCCGCGACGTTCTCGAGCGGCGCCGCGATGATCGCCTCGATCGCCTCCGCGTCGTCGTCCACGTAGAGCCAGTCGCGGCTCGCGTGCCCGTCCCCGTGGATCGTCAGCTCGCGGTCCTGCAACGCCTGAGTGATGAAGCGCGGAATGACCTTCTCCGGGTGTTGCCTCGGTCCGTAGTTGTTGAACGGCCGAACAATCGTCACCGGCAACCCGTAGGTCACGTAGTACGAGTAGGCGAGGCGATCGGCGCCGGCCTTCGTCGCGGCGTACGGACTGCGCGGATTCAGGGCATGGTCCTCGTCCATGGGCGCCGACTCCGCCGTGCCGTAGACCTCGCTCGAGCTGAAGAGGATGAAGCGCTCGACAGGCGCTTCACGAACGGCGTCGAGCAGGATCTGCGTCCCTTCGACGTTCGTCGTGACGAACTCGCGCGCACCTTCCTCGATCGACTTCTCTACGTGCGACTCGGCGGCCGCGTTCACGATCACGTCGACGTCCGCGACGATCTCGCGCACCAACTCCGCGTCGCGAATGTCCCCTTGCACGAACGAGAGCCGTTCGTGCGACATCGCACCGCTCAGGTTGTCGACGTTCCCTGCGTAGGTCAGCGCATCGAGCGAAACCACTTCGTACGGCGTCTTCGCCAGAAGATGGTGGATGAAGTTGGACGAGATGAATCCCGCCCCGCC
>JACDEU010000066.1 GCA_013816245.1 Actinomycetota bacterium
CTCGAGCTCGTCGGCAACACGCCGATCGTGCGGCTCGACTCGATCGGCGCGGACGTCAAGCCGAGGCTCCTCGCCAAGTTGGAATACGTCAACCCGGGCGGCTCGGTGAAGGACCGAATCGGTCTCGCAATGATCGAAAAGGCAGAGGCAGAGGGGAAGCTCCAGCCGGGCGGCACAATCGTCGAGCCTACGTCCGGAAACACCGGCGTGGGCCTCGCCATCGCAGCCGCGCACAAGGGCTACCGCTGCATCTTCGTGATGCCCGACAAGATGAGCCAGGAGAAGATCTCGATGCTGCGCGCCTACGGAGCCGAGGTCGTGATCTGCCCGACGGCCGTCGAGCCGGACTCACCGGAGTCCTACTACTCCGTCTCGGATCGGCTCGCCGAGGAGATCCCCGGCGGGTTCAAGCCCGACCAGTACTCGAACATGTCCAACCCCGAGGCGCACTATCTGCAGACCGGTCCCGAGATCTGGGAGCAGACGGGCGGCGAGATCGACGCCATCGTGATCTCCGTCGGCACCGGGGGGACGATCTCCGGTGTCGGCCGCTACTTCAACGAGCGCGGCTCCGGCGTCCTGATCGTCGGCGCCGACCCTGAGGGGTCCGTCTACACGGCGCAGGAAGACCGCGACGTGCATCCCTATCTCGTCGAGGGGATCGGAAAGGACACCTGGCCGAAGACGATGGATCGAACGGTGGTCGACGAGTGGGTGCGCGTCTCCGACCGTGACTCCTTCTTGACTGCGCGCCGGCTCGCCCGCGAGGAGGGCCTGCTCGTCGGTGGCTCCGGCGGCACGACCGTCTGGGCAGCGCTCAAGCTCGCAAAGCGGTTCGGCCCGGACGCGACGATCCTCTCGATGATCCCGGACTCCGGCCGCTCGTACATGTCGAAGTTCTACGACGACAATTGGATGCTCGAGCACGGCTTCGCGGAACGTCGGGTTCCCACGCCAACGGTTTCCGAGCTCCTGCGCTCGAAGCGGATCGAGGAGATCGAGGTGCCGGCTCTGATCACGATCGCGGCGCATCAGAAGGTCGGCGAGGCGATCGACGTCATGCAGCAGTACTCGATCTCCCAGCTGCCGGTCGTACGGGACGGCGACGTCCAGTCTCTCGCGGACGTGATCGGCTCACTCCAGGATCGCGATCTCCTCGATCGCGTCTTCAAGAATCCAGACGCGCTGCACGAAGACGTCGCGACCGCGATGCAGCCGCCGCTCGCGGCAGTCGAGACCGACGTCACGCTCGACGAGGTGTTCGCGACGCTGACCGGCAAGACCAATGCCGTCGTCATCGCCAACCACGGAAAGCCGATCGGCGTGCTTACCCGATCCGACCTCCTCGACTATCTGGCCCACCAGCGTGGCTAGTATCGGAAGAGTGCCGACCCAGCCGCTGCAAAACCTGCTCGAGCAAGCCTTCCCCGACGCCACTGAGCTGAGCGTCGAGGACCGCACGGGCGGCGGCGACCACTTTCAGGTGACCGTCGCGAGCCCGCGCTTCGCAGGCCTCGCGCTCATCGACCAGCATCGCCTCGTCAACGAAGCGCTCGCCGAGCCGCTACGGGACGGCACCATCCACGAGTTGCGAATCAAGACGAAAGGAACCGAATGACCGAGCTCCGCCAGCGCATCCAGGACGTGATCGAGAAAGAACCGGTTGCGGTCTTCATGAAAGGCACACCGCAGTTCGTGATGTGCGGCAACTCGGACCGCGTGCTTCGCGCACTTCGCGAGGCGGGCGCACCGGTCACCGGTGTCGACGTCCTAGCCGACCCGGCGATTCGCCAGGAGCTGTCGGAGATCTCCGGCTGGCCGACGATCCCGCAGGTGTTCGTCAAGGGCGAGCTGATCGGCGGCGCGGACATCACGCAGGAGCTGGCCGCCTCCGGTGAGCTGACTCGTGTGCTCGAGGAGAAGCTCGGCCCGGACTACCGTTCGTCGGCCGGGGAGCGCACCGTCTCTCTCCTCACACCCGCGTAGCGAAAGCCGATCGGCCGAATCGCGTCGGCGGCGATCAACCCCGCCTCCAACGCTTCGCTCGCCGGCCCGCGCAACCAGCGGTAGAAGTACGGGCGCCACGCGAAGTCCCGTTCCTCGTAACGAGCGTCGACCTCTGCGCGTAGCGTTTCATAAGGATGAAGATCGGCGTGCTGCTCACGCCAGTGCCCGATGTCGTGCGGCCCGTGCGGATCGCGGTCGGCGGCCTCGAGCAGGCGGTGCTGCGACTCGTACCAGTCGATCGTCGGCTCGTCCATGTGATTCCACGCGAACTCGTCCAGTACGAGCAGCGGCGCGAGACCGGCGAGCTTGTCGAGTGCTGCGCCGAGCGGATGGACGTGATGGAGGACGCGGCCTGCGACGACGGCGTCGAACGGCCTCGGGTCGTCGAGCTCCTCGAGCGTCACTCGGCGGTAGAGCGGCCCCTCCGGCGCGGCGGGGTCGATCGCGAGCACGTCGTAGCCGGCAGCAGCGAGCGCAGGCGCGATGCCGCCCTCGTGTCCGCAGCCCACTTCGAGGACACGTCCCGGTGGCGGCTCGAGCTGCGAAAGTGCGTACTCCTTGAAGTCCACGACCGTCAGCCTCGCACAGGCCCGGCGCATCGCGGTGCGCTCGCAGCTCCTCGACGGCAGCGCGACCGGCGTCTTGCAAACGGTGCGCCGACTCGGCTTTCTCCAGATCGATCCGATCTCCACGGTCGCACCGCCGCAACGGCTCGTCCTGTGGAGCAGGCTCGGTCCCTACGACGCGGATGAGCTCGATCGCCTGCTGTGGAGAGAGCGCAAGCTCTTCGAGTGGGGCGCGTTCATCTGGCCGATCGAGGACTTCCCGCTCCTCCGTGCACGCATGCGCCGACGGCGTGGAAAGTACAAATTCGAACAGCAAGGAACCGAATTCCTGCGAACGAACGCGCGCTTCAAGCGACACCTGCTGCGCGAGCTCGAAACGCGCGGGCCGCTCCTCTCACGCGAGATCGAGGCCGACCTGATGGTGTCGCGGGACCCACACGACTGGTGGGGGAGCCGTAAGGTGAGCTTGATGCTCGAGCTGCTCGAGGGCCGCGGCGTCGTCGCCGTCGCCGGCCGCCAGGGCAAGCAACGACTCTGGGACCTGGCCGAACGCTGGTATCCGGAAGCGGAGAGCGTGCCCTGGCCCGAAGCCCGGCGACAACTGGAGGAGAAACGCTGGCGCTCGCTCGGCGTGAGGTACGAGAAGGGCGAATGGCAGGCGCACCCCGACGCCGAGGACGGCCCGGTGCCGAGGCGCCTGACCTTCCTGTCTCCATTCGACCGCCTCATCCACAACCGCGACCGTGCGGAGGCGCTCTGGGACTACCGCTACCGGCTGGAGATGTACGTCCCGAAGGCAAAGCGGGAGTACGGGTACTACGCCCTCCCCATCCTCCGCGGCGATCGCCTGATCGGCCGCATCGATCCGGTGCTCGACCGCAAGACCGGCGTGCTGAAAGTGAACTCGGTGCACTGGGAGCCGGGTGTCGACCCCGTCTCCCTCCAGAGACCGCTGCGGGAGCTCGCGAAGTTCATCGGCGCCGGTAGCATCGAGACATAGATGGACTTCGAGACCCGCGCCATCCACGAAGGCCAGGAGCCGGATCCTGCGACCGGGGCGATCACGACTCCGATCTACCTGACCTCGACGTACGTGCAGGACGCGGTCGGAGAGCACAAGGGCTACGACTACTCACGCGTTGCGAATCCGACACGCACTGCGCTGCAGCAGTGTCTCGCGTCACTCGAGTCCGCCGAGTACGGCCTTGCGTACGCCTCGGGTCTCGGCGCGGTGACGACGATCATGCACCTGCTCAACCCTGGCGACCGTGTCGTACTGATCGCCGACGTGTACGGCGGCGTCTACCGGATGACGTCGCAGGTGTACGAGCCGAAGGGCTACGTCTTCGACTACCTCCCGGCGGCGGACTTCGAGGACCTCGGGTCGCATCTGGACGAGCGCACGCGGCTCGTCTGGATCGAGACCCCGTCGAACCCGATGCTCAACATCGTCGACATCCGCAAGGCAGCCGATGCCGCGCACGCCGCCGGCGCGATCCTCGTCGTCGACAACACGTTCGCGACGCCGTTCCTGCAGCGCCCCTTGGAGCTCGGCGCGGACATCGTCGTCCATTCGACGACGAAGTATCTCGGCGGTCACTCCGACGTGATCGGTGGGTTTGCGGCGACGAACGATCCGACGATTGCGGAACGGCTCACGTTCCTGCAGAAGTCACTCGGCGCCGTTCCCGGCCCGCTCGACTGCTGGCTCGTGCTCCGCGGCATCAAGACGCTGGCCGTGCGCATGCGGCAGCACTGCCAAAACGCGCATGCGATCTCCGGTTTTCTCGAACGAAACCCGCGCGTGCAGCAGGTGCTCTACCCGGGACTGCCCAGGCATCCCGGCCACACGATCGCCGCTCGGCAGATGGACGACTTCGGCGGGATGATCTCGTTCCTCGCCGAGTCCGACGAGGAAGCCCTCGCGATCGTCGCTCGCACGAAACTCTTCAAGCTCGCCGAGTCGCTCGGGGGCGTCGAGAGCCTGATCGAGCTCCCGGCGCGCATGACGCACGCATCCACCGCGGACGCTCCCTTCGCCGCGCCGTCGAATCTCATTCGCCTCTCGGTCGGGCTCGAGTCGTCGGAGGACCTCCTCGAGGATCTCGAGCTCGCGCTCGCGCCGGTCGGAACCCGCTCGGCGCGATCGGTGTAACACACCGAACCAACCGAAGGAGCGACCATGAGACGTGCACTACCCGCCGTGGCGGCGCTGGTGGCGATGCTGCTGCTTCCAGCCGCGGCGACCGCCAAGGGACCGTCCGCGGCGTCAATCTCCGGCCCGGGCCTCGACCACGCGATCAGCATTCAGGGCTACGGCGAGGGCGACAGCTCGTCACCGCTCGGCATCCTCGTCGAGCAGAGTGGGTTCTTCGCCCAGGTTTTCGAGCAGACACCCAGCCCGACCTCGAGCCGAAGGCCTACTAGCCAGCTCGGCCCGCGCTACGACGTCACCTATACGGTGCCGGGCGGCCCGAACGGTGACTCGATCCTGCACCAGGACCTCTACCCGTACGCCGCGAACGGCCCCGTCAGCTATGTGGCCCCGAATCAAACTTTCTGGGCCAGCCAGAAGACCGCAGGCGGCTGGTTTCGCGGCGACATCCAGTTGAAGCGGATGCTCGTCAAGGCAGGCATGCCTGCACGGGCACCGAGCCAGAGCGCCACCCACGGCGGCAAGCTCGGCGTCGCTCTCGGGGCCGGAGCGGGCGTCGCTGTGGCTGCTGCGGGGCTCGCACTGCTGTACCGCCGCCGCTCGGCCTCCGGCTGAACTTCATGGGAGGATCCGGGCTCACGTGGGCCCGGATCCTCTCGACCTCCACCACCAGGGTGCCGAGCGCGTCATCGGCTCGTACCTCATCGAGACCAGGGACGGGCCGGCGCTCTACGACTGCGGTCCTTCGTCGTGCGCCGAGCGGCTGCACTCGGCCCTGCGCCAGCAGGGCCTCGAGCTCCAGGACGTCCAGCACCTGCTGCTCTCGCACATCCACCTCGACCACGCCGGGGCGGCCGGAGTCCTGGTGCGCGAGCACCCGGACCTACAGGTGCATGTCTCTGAGGTAGGCGCGCCGCATC
This sequence comes from Actinomycetota bacterium, assembly GCA_013816245.1. Lineage (GTDB taxonomy): Bacteria > Actinomycetota > Thermoleophilia > Gaiellales > Gaiellaceae > 3-1-20CM-4-69-9. The sequence goes on from JACDEU010000066.1 coordinate 5,649, forward strand.
TGGTCGATCCAAGCCGCCTCGAAGCGAGCGCACGGCGTCTCTACGGCGATGCGTTCGACGCACTCTGGGGAGAGCTCGCGCCCGTCCCGCAGGAGGCCATCCGTGTCGTCGGGACGGACGTGCTCGGACTTGAATGCTTTCCGTCGCCCGGGCACGCAAGTCACCATGTCTGTTACCTCGCCGGCGACGGGACGCTCTACGCGGGCGACGCCGCGGGAGTCCGACTCCAGCCCGACCGCACTGTGCTCCCGCCGACGCCGCCGCCGGATTTCGACCTCGAAGCCTGGAACAACACGATCAGCGAGATCGAGAAACGGCGGCCGAGCAGGCTCGCGCTCGTGCACTTCGGCGTTGCCGACGACCCTGTTCCCCACCTTGCGGAGCTGCGGCAGCGGCTCGCAGACTGGGCCGGTCGAGTGCAGGCGGGCGCAACGGAGGAGGAGTTCGCGGAATCGGCCCGCGCTGACCTGGCAGCGGAACGAGCAGACGTCGAGACGTATGAGCGCGCGATGCCCTTCTGGCAGTCCTATGCCGGCCTGAAACGGTACTGGGGGCGCGCAGATGGCTGATCTCGGCCCGCTGCGCGAACGGAACTTCCGGCTGCTCGCAGCCACGCGGACGATCTCGTTTGCAGGCACCAATCTCGCACCGATCACGGTCGCCTTCGCCGTCCTCGATCTAACCCGGATCGACAACCGATGTCGGCATCGCCTTCGCCTGCTGGACACTGGCCCAGGTCTCGACAGAGGCGGTCGGGGCTCTTGCCGGTGGCCTCGCCGGCCTTCGTTGGCGACCGCGCCGTGCAATGACCTCGATCGGCGCGCTCTTCACCGTGACAGCGCTGCAATGCGCATTGCTGGCGCTCCATGCGCCGGCCCTCGCCGTCGGCGGCGCGGCGGTGCTCGCCGGCTTCGCGTTCTCGTTCGGCACGGTTATCTGGGACACGGCCCTGCAGCAGACGATCGCTCCCGAGAAGCTCGCCCGCGTCAGCGCATACAACTGGATCGGCGCGATGGCCTTCCTGCCGCTGGGGTATGCGATCGCGGGGCCCATCACGCAGGTGATCGGCACGTCGACGTCCCTCTGGATCGGTGTCGTCTGGGTCGTCGTGACGACCCTGATCGTTATCGCGGTCCCTGACGTGAGGAACCTCCGCCTCGCAGCTCTGGCTCCTGAGCGAACTGAGCTCGCACAGGCGGCGGCTGCCTCGTAGGCTGCTCCAGTGCCACGCGTCCCCGTTCCGCCCGATGTCACCGAGTTTCTCTCGCGTCCGAACCCGGCCGTGATCGCCACGCTTCGTCCCGACGGCTCTCCGCACACGGTTCCGACCTGGTACGACTGGGAGGACGGCCGCGTGCTCGTCAACATGGAAGCGAGCCGGCTGCGGCTCAGCTTTCTGCGCAAAGATCCGCGCGCCGCGCTGACCGCACTCGATGAGCAGAGTTGGTACCGGCACGTGAGCCTGATCGGCAGCGTCGTGTCGATCAAGGACGACACCGACCTGACGGACATCGATCGGCTCGCGGTGCGCTATACAGGCAAGCCGTTCGGCCGGCGTGACGCGAAACGTGTGACTGCGTGGCTCGAGCCCGAGCGGTGGCACGGCTGGTCGGACGCGGCCCCCTGGCCCTGAACCTCTAGCCGACCGCCTTCTCGTAGGCGTCGACGTAGTCGCGCACCATCCGCTGCGGGGAGAACTCCTCCTCGACGTAGCGACGCAGCTCGTTCGGATCGAGCTCGTCCGCTTCCGTGAGCGCGTCCGCCATCTGCCGGTAGTTGTCGACGATGATCCCGCTGCGTCCGTGCTCGATCACCTCGGGGACCGCACCCCACCTGGTCGCGATGACCGGTGTGCCGCACGCCATCGACTCGATCATGACCAGGCCGAACGGCTCCTCCCACTCGATCGGAAAGAGCGTCGCGCGCGCGTTCTGCAACAGCTCGACCTTCTCTCCGTGCGTGACCTCGCCGAGGTATTCGATGCCGTTGACGAGATGCGGCTCGACGAGGTGGTGGAAGTACTCACGCTCCTTCGGCTCCTGCATCTTGCCGGCGATCTTGAGCGGCAGACCGGCCTCCATCGCGACGGCGACGGCGCGGTGCGCGCCCTTGTCCGGACTGAGCCGGCCCAGAAACAGGAGGTAGTCCCCGCGGTGCGGTTTACACGGATACACCGAGAAGTCGAGCGCATTCGGACAGTTCGCGATCCAGTTCAGGTCGGGCTTCGGCTTGCGCTGGTTCATCGAGATCGAGATCAGCCCGACGTCCGGCGCGACACGCGAGACCTGCTCGTAGATCTCGCCGGGCTCTCCGTTCAGCGGTCCGTGCACCGTGTGCACGACAGGCGTCGATGTCGTGGCACCGAGAGTTGCGCCGAGCATTCCGGTGTGGTCGTTGATGACGTCGAACTCGTCTGCGCGAGAAAACGCCGAGAGGGCGTGCTTCAGCTCCCAGAAGGTACGGCCGATCTGGCGGCTCGGCGCCTCGGGGAAGACGGCGGCGAGCTTTGCACGCGTGTGCGAATCGCCGGATGCGAACAACGTCACGTCGTGCCCTGCGTCGGCGAGCCCGTCGGCGAGGAGCGACACGATCCACTCGATGCCGCCGTAGCCAGTAGGTGGGACTGCGAACCAGACCGGGGCGAGGACGGCGACCTTCATGGTTCGATCTTTACGCTTCTTCGACCCGGACGCGGCCGTCTTCGAGCCGAGCGTCCCAGGGGCGCCCGAAGGCGCGGATGCCGGAGAGGCGAATCGTTCCCGCCCAGGAGGGGAGCTCCTGCGGCGCTACCGTCTCGAGTGCGTGGCGCCGGCGGTCCGGCTGGAGGCCGAGCAAGAGCTGCAGCAGCAGCACGGGAGTTCCCGCTGCCCATGCCTGAGGCCGAGCGGCGGTCGGGTACGCGATCGGGAACGGCGTCTCGGAGCGGCGCATGCCGGCGAAGACCTCGGGCAGCTGATACGAGAAGTGTTGTGCGGCGGTGAGCATGCGCTGAGTGATCCGCTGCATCTCGGCCCAGCGCGCGTAGCGTGCGAGGCCGGCTGCGATCAGCGAATTGTCGTGCGGCCAGACGGTGCCGTTGTGGTACGAGAGCGGGTTGTAACCCGCGTCGCCCGTTGACATCGTGCGTACGCCCCACCCGGACCAGAGCTCGTCTCCCATCAGCTGATCGACGATTGTGTCGATCCGATGCGGCGGAACGATCCCGCTCCACAGCAGGTGACCGATGTTCGAGCAGAGCGAGTCGACCTTGCGCTTGTCGCGGTCGAGTGCGAGCGCGTAGTAACCGCCGCGCTCATCGACCCAGAACGCCTCGTCGAACCGAGTGCGCAGCTCCTCGGCCTCGCGGTCGAGCCGGGCGGCGAGCTCGCGGTCACGCCAGACGTCACGGGCAAGGTCTGCCACGCGACGCTTCGCGTCGTAGACGTATCCCTGCACCTCGCAGGGCGCGATCGGTGCGTTGGCGATCGTGCCGTCGTGGAAGCGCTGCGAATCCCAAGAGTCCTTCCAGGACTGGTTCTCGAGCCCGCGCGGGGTGCGGCGCTCGTATTCCAGGAAGCCGTCCCCGTCGCGGTCGCCGTACCGGTCGATCCACTCGAGCGCCGCCAGCGCAGGTTGCTTGAGGTCGCGCACGAGCGAAGCGTCATCCGTCCAGCGCCAGACCTCCGAAAGCAGGATCAGGTACAGAGGCGTTGCATCGAGGGTCCCGTAGTAGCGCTCGTGCCAGGTGCGCGCGGCCTTTCCATGCCGAACCTCGTGGACGATCTTTCCGGGCTCCGCATCGATGCTCGCGTCGTCTTCTTTCGCCTGGAGCTCGGCCAGCACCTCGAGTGCGGTGCGCGCCAGCTCTGGACCGAAGAGAAGCGTCTGCAAGCACGTGATGATCGTGTCCCGCCCGAAGACGGTCATGAACCACGGCACCCCTGCACCGGGGAGCCTTCCGATCCCAGCGCCGTCCGACTGCATGCGGAGCGACGCAAGATCGGAGACTGACTGCCCGAAGGAGTGGCTGAGCGCGTCCCACGACGCTCGCAGCTGGGGGACCCGGAGTTGCCAGGCCGCCAGGGAGTCGCGGACGCGACCCACCTCTTCGCCGAAGCGCCGCTGGACGAAGCGAGTGGCGACCGGCTCGCCGTCCGGCAGAGGAATGATCTCGACGTCAAGGTTCCAGCGCTCGCGTGGCTGAAGCGCAAGGTGGAACCTCACGCCCGAACCGTTCACTTCGCCGCGTTGCGAAAAGATCACCTGGGTCTTGAGCGGCAGGTCGCCGTTGTCGGAGATCAGGAACTGGTTGCTCTCGTCCTCGTACTCGATCGGCCGGAGCGCCGGCAGCGGCTTCGCGCGAAGCGGGTCACCGAGCGCGAAGTCGTAGTCCTTGACCGCGAAGATGTCCGCGAAGTCCGTCCCCACTTCGAGCTCCAGGTCGAACTCGATCGGCTCCATTCCCTGGTTTTGCACGGCGAAGAGGTCCTGCATCCCGTCGCCGACGAAGCGTTCCCGGCGGATCGAAAGCACGTCCTGCTCCAGCCCCCCCGCAAGTGGGTTCCTCATGAAGAACGCCGCCGAGAAGTACTCGATCTTGTCCGAGGAGAGGAGGAGCGGCCGCTGTCCGTTGATCGTCAGCTTGAAGCGCGAGAGAAAGCGCGTGTCCTCCGAGAACAACCCTTCGCCCTCGCGCTGGAGGTCGCCGACGTCGTCGCAGATGCAAAAGGTCGCGCCTTCGAGGATTCGCAGCTGCTCGGGCATCAGCTCTCGCTTCGCAGTATTCGACCTCCGGAGGATTGTGCAAGGGCCTTGACCACGAGCTCGTCGACATTCACGTGGGGCGGGCGCGTGACGGCGAAGAGAACGCACTCGGCGATGTCCTCGGGTTGCATCGCCTCGACTCCCTGGTACACCTTGTTCGCTGTCTCCTCGTCGCCGCGGAAGCGCACACGGGAGAAATCGGTCTCCACGAGACCGGGGTCGACGGTCGTGATGTGGATCGGCCGTCCGAGCAGATCTTCACGCAGCGCGTAGGTGAACCCGCGAACCGCGAATTTCGAGGTCACGTAGAGCGAGCCCTTCTCGTAGGCCTGTCTCCCAGCAACCGATCCGAGGTTGACGATGTGCCCACCGTCTCGCAAATGCGCCAGGCAGAGCCGCGTCATCCGGATCAGGCCATTCACGTTCGTCTCGAGCACCGTGCGCTCGTCCGCCTCGGTGCTCTCGTCGAACAGGTCTCGGCCGAGCGCGAGGCCCGCGGCATTCACGAGGATGTCGATCCCGCCGAGCTCTTCGGCGGCCTGCGCGACGAAGCGCTCGCAACTCTCCGGGTCTGTGACGTCGAGCTCGAGCGGCGTGACAGTGCGCGGAATCCGGTCGACCCGCCGTGCGCCGCCGACCACTCGTGCGCCCTCACGCGCAAGCGTCAGCGCCGTCGCCGCACCGATGCCACTCGACGCGCCGGTGACGACTGCCGACTTTCCCTCCAGGCTGGGCACCGCTGGACTCTAACGACGGAGCGGGCTGTGACGCGCAACGGCTTCACCCAGTTCGACCTTGGTCGTTCCCGGCTCGGCATGTTCGACCTGCAGCGTCGTGTGGGTCAGGCCGAACCGCTCCCCGAGGGTCAGCTCGAGGCGTCGGCGCGCGGCGTGACAATCGGCGCCGGCTGTCACGAGCACGTGTGCCGACAACGCCGGGAACCCGCTCGTCACGGTCCACACATGGAGATCGTGGACTTCGACGACGTCGCGCTCCGCCACCAGCGCCTGGCCGATCGCCTCCGGGTCGAGGTCGCCGGGCGCCCGCTCCAGGAAGATCAGCGTCGACTCGCGCAGAAGCTGGACGCTCGACCAAAGCATCAGCACGGCCACGGCCAGGCTGGCGATGGGATCGAAGCGATCCCAGCCCGTCGCGAGGATCAGCCCTCCGGCGAGTGCCGCCGCGCCGAAAGCCGCCACGTCGGTAACCACGTGCAGAAACGCACCGCGCACGTTCAGGCTCTCGCGACTCGCGCGCGCGAGCACCACGCTCGCGGCGATGCTCACCGCCACGCCCGCGAGCGCCACGGCGAGGACGAGCCCGCCGCGAACGTCCCGTGGATCGGCGAGCCGGTGCGCCGCCGACCACACGACCCAGAGCGCGAGCAAACCAAGCGTGATCCCATTCGCCTGGGCCGCCAGGATCTCCAGGCGGGAGTACCCGAACGTCCAGCGACCCGCGGCCGGCCGCGCAGCCATCGCGGAGGCCACCAGCGCGAATGCGAGGGCCGCAGCGTCGGTGAGCAGGTGCCCCGCGTCGGCGAGCAGGGCGAGCGAGTGCCCGAGCATGCCCGCGACGATCTCCCCGGCCATCAGGAGCAGGACGAGAACGAGCGCGGTGGTCAGCGCTCTACGGTCGGTGATCAGCCGGTGGTCGTGGTCGTGTGCCGTGCCGGGAGGTTAGTCGCCCGACCGACGTGCCTTGAGCCACTCGGGAAAGAGACTGCTGTGGCAGCCGCAGCGCGGGCAACGAGGCAGGTCGAAGCGCCCGCCGTTTGCGTAGACCGTGCTGCAGCACACACACTTGAATCGCTGCTTGGTTCCCATGTCCAAGTAGACCGCTTCCCCCCTCAGAACTTGCGCGCTCAGTCCGTCGCGTCGACCGGCAGCCGCCAGCCGCCGCGGTCCCGAGCATCCCGCTGTTCGATCGCAGTCATGCCGGGCAGGAAGTACGCACCGAGAGTGACAGCGGCACCGAGGACAGCCGCTCCGACCAGGGTCGCTCGCACGCCGACCAGAGCTGCAATCGGAGCGGTTAGCGCGAATGACAGTGGCATGAGCGCAATCGAGACCGGCCAGTCGAGGCTCGAGACCCGTCCCAACATCGAACCGGGGACGTGCCGCTGTTTGATCGTCGCCCAGACGATCGTGCCCGCAGCCTCCAGAGCAT
>JACDEU010000022.1 GCA_013816245.1 Actinomycetota bacterium
CCACTCGGTTGTCGAGTCGGACCGCGCGCGCGGATCCTCGGTCGTGGCCATGCTGCCGCCGATTGTACGGGCGAGATTCCGACTCCTGCCCTCGGCCTTCCCCTGCCGATAACTCATTTCATGAAGAGTTCGTTGCAGTTGTCATTTGTGCGCTCGTGGCCGCTCCGCTCTCCGGTGCCTCCGCCTGGCACGCCAGCGGGTTGCTGCAGCGTCCTGCGCGGCTGTTAGGTCTGCATGTTCAGCGCGCAGTTCCCACCGCGACGCTTCCGGCGGGACGTTACGACCAGCTCTTTGCGGCGCGCAGGCAACCGGGACTATCCGGCTGCGCCCTTGTTCGCGTGATCCGACGCCTGTTTGGCGGCCCGGTGAAGCCGCTCAAGCCGGCGAGCCCGGCGAAGCACCACACCGCCGCCGGCGGACACAGCTAGCCGCCCGGCTTCCAGAGCGGCTCTTCCCGTCCCGCCTCGGCGTTCGCTGTGCGGGCGGCGATGAACAGGAGATCCGAGAGCCGGTTGAGATAGGCGAGCACGAGCGGGTTGATCCCGTTCTCCTCGTTCGCGGCAACCGCATCGCGCTCCGCTCGGCGGCATGTCGTGCGTGCGACGTGGAGGCGCGCCGAAGCCCCTGTGCCACCCGGCAGGATGAAGCTCTTCAGCATCGGCAGCTCGCCGTTCAGCTCGTCGCACACCCGCTCGAGCCGATCGATGGAAGATTGCTCGACACGCAGACGATCGGTGACGCCGAAGGGAACGCAGAGGTCGGCGCCGACGTCGAAGAGGTCGTTCTGAACGAGCTCGAGCGGCCCGCGCAGTCGCTCCGGCAAGCCGGGATCGGCGAGCACCACACCGAGGGAACTGTTCAGCTCGTCGACCGTGCCGAACGCGCCGATGCGGCAGTCGAGCTTGGGAACGCGCGAGCCGTCGCCGAGCGAGGTCTCACCACCGTCGCCGGCGCGCGTGTAGATGCGGGTAAGACGAACCGGCTCGTCGCGGCGCCGCGAGCTCATCGCCTGCTCCGGATCGGCGCGAAGTTGACACTGATGTGTACGCACAATGCGGGTAGCGTGGAACGCAGTGGGTGGTGGGTCAAAACCCCCACCCGGGTGGGGGTGTTCTCGCGCGTGTACATCAAGCGGACGGTCACCGTGCCACCAGCGCACGTTCCGTCAGGCCGAGGATCGAGCGCGCGATCACCAGCCGCTGGATCTCGCTCGTCCCCTCGTAGATCTCTGTGATCTTCGCATCGCGGTAGTAGCGCTCGACCGGAAACTCCTTCGTGTAGCCGTAGCCGCCAAGGATTTGAATCGCCTCGGCCGTCTGGCGGCGCGCCATCTCCGACGCGAAGAGCTTCGCCTTCGCACCTTCCTCCGTGTGCTTGCGCCCTTCCTGCTTCAGCCAGGCCGCCCGGTAGACGAGCAGGCGGGCGGCGTCGATCTCCATGGACATGTCCGCGAGCTTGTGCTGGATCGCCTGGAAGTCCGCGATGCGATGGCCGAACGCGCGGCGCTCAGTGGCATACGCACGTGCCACGTCGTAGCCGGCCTGCGCGATCCCGAGCGCCTGCGCGGCGATGCCGATACGACCGCCGTCCAGCGTGGCCATCGCGACACGGAAGCCGCGGTTCTCCTCGTGGAGCAGGCGATCCCGCCCGACTTCGGCGGCCTCGATCACGATGTCGTTGGTCACGGACGAATTGAGCCCGAGCTTCTCCTCGTCCCGTGTCACACGGACGTGTTCGGCGTCGAGCAGGAACGCGCTGACACCGCGCGCGCCTGCGGTCTGTTGATCCGTGCGCGCGAAGAGGAGGAATGTGCCCGCATGGCGTCCGTTCGTGATCCACTGCTTCGCGCCGGTGATCGTCCACCCACTGTCGTGCGGCTCGGCTTTTGTCCGCAAGGCGCCCGCGTCTGAACCGGCATCGGCCTCCGTCAGGGCGAATGCACCCAGGTGCTCGCCCCGCGCGAGCGGCGGCACGAAGCGCGCCTTTTGCTCGTCGGTGCCGTGCGTGAGGATCGGCAAGGTGGCGGCACTCGTGTGGACTGCGACGGTGACACCGACGCCGGCATCGGCGCGCGACAACTCTTCGAGCACGAGGATGTATGAGAGGAAGTCGACCCCGGCGCCGCCGTACTCCTCTGGAACACACGCGCCCATCAGGCCGATCTCGGCGAGCTTCCCGAAGAGCTCACGCGGGAAGTGGTGATCGCGATCCCACGCGGACGCATTCGGCTCGATCTCCGCTCGGGCGAAGTCCCGGGTCAGCGCCTGGATCTCGCGCTGGTCCTGCGTCAGATCGAAGTCCACGCTGGCAAAGCTAGCTCTTTCGCCGGAACGACCTCTTTATGCAGCTGCCAGCTCCCGTCGGATCTGGCGTAGCTCGGGCTCCACCGAAACGAACGCGTCGACCACGTCTGGATCGAACTGGCGCTTTCGCTGCTCCACGATCTGGCTACGAGCCGCGCTCCAGCTCAGCGCGCGCCTGTACGGACGGTGGCTCGTCATGGCGTCGAGCGCATCGGCAACTGCGAAGACTCGTGCGCCAAGCGGAATCTCTTCCCGAACAAGGCCGTCCGGATAGCCGCGCCCATCCCAGCGCTCGTGGTGCGAACGCACGATCTTGAGCCCTTCGCCTTTCAGGAACACGACACCCGAGAGCATCGCCTCGCCGAGAACGGTGTGCGTCTGCATGCGTCGCCGCTCGGCGGGGCTCAACGGTCCGGGCTTCTGCAGGATGCCGTCGGGGATACCGATCTTGCCGACGTCGTGGAGCAGGAAGCCGTAAGGAGTGCTCTGGTCTTTCGCAAGCGCCGCCTCGCCGATCGCGCCGGCCAGCGCGCTCGCATAACTCTGCACACGTTGAGAATGAGCTCGGGTTCCGGTGTCCTTCGACTCCAGCGCGCTGGCGAGCGCCGAGACTGTCTGCAGATACGCGCTCTGGAGCAGCTCGCGCTGGCCGCGTTCGACCTCGAGCATGTGCCGGAGATCGCGCGCGTAGAGCAGCAGCTCCTCGTCGGGCTTGTGCGCGCGCTTCTTCGTCGCGCGGAAGGGAACGCCGGACATGCCTCCGGCGAGACGCTCTACAACCGCGAGCAGCTCGAGCGGGCTGAACGGCTTGCGCACGATCGCATCCGCGCCAGCCTTCTTGGCCGCTGCGGTCGTGCCGTCGTCTGCGCCCGTGAGCAGCACGATCGGAAGGCTCCTGGTCGCGGGCTCGCTCTTCAGCTCGGCACACAGCTCCAGCCCGGACGTGCCCGGCATGTTGATGTCGAGCAGGACGACGTCAGGCCTTGCAGCCCGAATCTGGCGCCGTGCGACCTCGGCGCTTTCGGCCTCGACCACTGCGACCTCGGCGACCTCGAACGTCGCCCTCAACAGGGTGCGAAGCGCAGGATCGTCGTCGACCAGCAGGATTCGCAACGCGCGGTGCCTCCCTTTTCCCGAACCTCAGTTTTGTCGGCACGAAGGTGGGCTCACTTAAGCCCTCAGAGAGGCAGACTCACGCTGCGCCGAAAACCCTGCACATACCCACTTTTAGGAGTTCTCAGGAGTATTCGTAGAAGCCTGCGCCGCTCTTCCGGCCCAGTTTTCCGGCCGCCACGAGCTCCCGGAGCAGCGGACAGGGCGCATAGCGATCGTCGCCGAGGCCCTCCTGCAACACCTCCATGATCGCCACGCAGGTATCGAGCCCGATCAGATCGGCGAGCGCCAGCGGCCCAAGCGGATGAGCGAATCCGAGCTTCGCGATGGTGTCGATCGCCTCCGCCTCGGCGACGCCGTCGTGCAACGCCCAGACGGCCTCGTTGATGAACGGCATCAGAATCCGGTTCGAGACGAAGCCCGGAAAGTCGTTCGCGACCGCCGGGGTCTTGCCGAGCTCGCCCGCGAGCCGGGTGATCGCCGCGGCGGTCTCGTCGGAGGTGTCCCGACCGCGAATGATCTCGACGAGCTTCAAGACGGGCACGGGGTTAAAGAAGTGCATGCCGATCACCTTGTCCGGCCGTCCCGTGGCCGCGGCGAGCGAGCCGATCGGAATCGACGAGGTGTTGGACGCGAGCACAGCGGTCGGCGGCAACAGGCCGTCGGCCCGGCGGAAGATGTCCTCCTTCGTCTCGGCGTCCTCGTTGACCGCTTCGATCATCAAATCGGCAGGGACGATGTCCGCCACGGAGTCGACGCGCGCCAGCACCTCGTCCGCCAGCGGGCCCCCTTTCTCCTCCAGCTTGGTGAGGCTCTTCCGCATCACCTCGCCGGCACGGTCGATCGCGCCTGGCTGGGCATCGTGAAGCGATACATGCCTGCCGGATGCCGCCACCACCTGCGCGATGCCCGCGCCCATCTGGCCGGCGCCCACGACGAGCACATGCTCGAAGTCCACGCGGACCTACACCTCGATCAGGAGCGCGTCGCCCTGGCCGCCGCCGGAGCAGATCGCAGCGAGACCAAGGCCGCCGCCGTTTCGGCGTAGCTCGTAGATCATCGTGCTGAGAATGCGTGCGCCCGAGGCGCCGATCGGATGCCCGAGCGCGACGGCACCGCCGTTCACGTTCACCTTCTCGGGGTCGACGTCGAGCATCTTGGCTGAGTTGAGGACTACGGAGGCGAAGGCCTCGTTGAGCTCGACCCGCTCGACGTCGCCGATCTTCTTTCCGGCCTTCTCGAGCGCGGCCGCGCCGGCCTTCGCGGGCGTTCGCGCCAGATACGCGAAATCATCTGCAACGTAGGCCTGCGAGACGATCGTCGCGAGCACCTCGAGGCCGCGTTTGCTAGCGAACTCCTCGCTCGTCACCACGAGCGCGCCCGCGCCGTCATTCACTCCGGGCGCGTTGCCCGCCGTGGTGGTGCCTTCCGGATCGAACACCGGCCTGAGCCTCGCGAGCCTCTCGTACGACGTGTCGCGTCGAGGTCCCTCGTCCACCGCGAACGCTCCGACCGGCACGATCTCCTCCTCGAACCTTCCGTTGTCGATCGCGTCGATCGCGCGCTCGTGCGAGCGAAGCGCCCAGCGGTCCTGATCCTCGCGAGGAATGCCGAGCTCCCGTGAGACGAAGGACGCCTGCTCGACCATGTGTCTGTTGTCGAACGTCGACGTGAGCCCGTCGTGCGTCATCAGGTCGATCAGCGTCCCGTCACCGAGCTTGTAACCGAAGCGCGCCTTCTTGAGGGCAAACGGCGCGTTCGACATCGACTCCATGCCACCCGCGACGACGACGTCGTGATCGCCGGCGCGAATCATCTGATCCGCGATCTCCACCGCGCGGATCGACGAGGCACAGACCTTGTTGATCGTGTCGGAGCCGACCTCGATCGGCAGCCCTGCGCCGATCGACGCTTGGCGCGCCGGCGCCTGGCCGGCACCGCCCTGCAGTACCTGGCCCATGATCACGTACTCGACTTCGTCGTTCTCGATTCCGGCGCGATCGAGTGCAGCACGGATCGCGACCGCACCGAGCTCGGTCGCCGCCTTGTCAGCGAGCGAGCCGCCAAGCTTGCCGAACGGCGTGCGCACCGCGGAAACGATTACTGAACGCGCCATGGTTCGAGCGTACCAATACCCTTCCGGTGTGCCGTCGCCGCGCACCAAGGTCAAGCGTCACCCGGAGCGAGGGGACTACGAGCGCGAGACGATCGAAGCCATCCTCGACGAGGCGCTCATCTGCCATCTCGGGTTCATCGTGAACGGCCAGCCGTTCGTGATCCCAACGATCCACGCACGCGATGGTGACATGCTCTACATCCACGGGTCACCGGGAAGCCGGATGCTCAGGACGGCGAAGCAAGTGGTCGACGTCTGCGTGACCGTGACGCTGCTCGATGCACTCGTGCTCGCTCGATCCGTCTACAACCACTCGATGAACTACCGGTCGGTCGTCGTCCTCGGGCGCGCGCACGAGCTGACGGAGCGCGCGGAGAAGCTGCACGCCATGCGCCGCGTCGTCGAGCATGTCGTCCCCGGACGCTGGGACGACGCTCGTCAGCCGAACGACGGCGAGATCAAGGGAACGACGATCCTCGCGCTGCCGCTCTCCGAGGCCTCGGCGAAGGTCCGCAGCGGACCCCCGATCGACGACGAGGCCGACCTGTCGCTGCCGGTCTGGGCGGGGCTGATCCCGCTCGCGCTCGAGCCCGCGGAGCCTGTCCCCGCCGAAGGCGTGCACGGCCCGCCTCCAGCCTATGCGGCGAAGTACGAACGTGCTTGACCTGCCAGCGGCCTACGCCTACCCTGGGAGAACGATGACTTCCGCACCTCGCAACTGGGCCTGGCGCTGCGAGCGGAGCGGGAGCCTGCGCCTGCGCTAGGCCAGACACAGCCCGTTCCGCTCATCCAGACCTTCCCACCGGAAGGTCTTTTTGCGTGCCCGACTACTCACGGAGGACCCGCCATGACCATCGCACCGGACATCGCCACCGACCTCGTCACACCGCTCGGCGCCTACCTGCGGTTGCGGCGTCGCGGCCGCGCGGCCTTCCTGCTCGAATCCGTCGAACGGGGAAGCCTCGGGCGGCATTCGCTCGTCGGCTGCGGCTCGCACCTCTGCTACTTCGCCGAAGCCGAAGCGTGTGGCGAGCCCGTCGTCGGCTATCTCTCGTACGACTACGCAGCGCGGTTGGAGCAGACCGTGCTGCTCCCGGACGAGGGAACCGGACTGCCGGAGAGCCGCTTCGTCGTGGCGGACCTGCTCATTCGCTTTGACCACGCGCTCGGAACTGCCGAGGTGATCCGCGGCGATCCCGACGAGGTCGCGGCCTTGCTCGCGCAACCGGCGCCGCGCTTTCCCACCGGCACGAGCGGGCGGCGCGGTTTCGCCCGCCGGACGCCGTCCCGCGACGCCTACGAGGCTGGGGTTCGCGCGGCCAAGGAGCATATCCGCGCAGGCGATGCGTTCCAGGTCGTGCTCTCGCAGCGAGCCGAGCGGCCGACCTCCGCATCTGCGCTCGAGCTCTACCGCGCACTTCGACGCGTCAACCCCTCTCCGTATCTCTTCTTGCTCGAGCTGGACGGGGTCGCCCTGATCGGTTCGTCCCCCGAGACGCTCGTCAAGTGCGAGGGCCGCCGCGCCGGCGTCAATCCGATCGCGGGTACGACCGACCGCGGCGACGGTGACACCGAACGGCTGCTCGCATCTGAGAAGGACCGGGCAGAGCACGTGATGCTCGTCGATCTCGGCCGGAACGATCTCTCGCGTGTCTGCGTCCCCGGAACCGTCGAAGTCGAGAAGTTTCTGGAGGTCGAGCGCTACTCGCACGTCACGCACCTCGTCTCGCAGGTGGCGGGCAATCTGCGCGATAACGTCTCGCCGTTCGATCTGCTCCGCGCGTGCTTCCCCGCGGGAACGGTCTCGGGCGCTCCGAAGGTTCGCGCCATGCAGCTCATCTCCGAGCTCGAAGGACGACGGCGAGGCCCCTACGCGGGCGCCGTCGGCTATGCGCTGCCGGACGAGGGTGTCCTCGACACGTGCATCGCGATCAGGACGATCGTCCTTCGTGAGGGCGTCGCCCATCTGCAGGCAGGGGCGGGAATCGTCGCCGACTCAGATCCCACCGCCGAGCACGAGGAGTGCCTGCGGAAGCTCGCCGCGGTCGAAGAGGCGATCGACCTGGCGGAGGCGGAGCAACGTTGATCCTGCTCGTCGACAACTACGACTCGTTCACGTACAACCTCGCGCATCTGTTCGGCGAGCTCGGTGCCGAAGTGGTCGTGCGTCGCAACGACGCGCTCGATGCGGACGAAGCCGCCCGGCTAGCTCCGTCGCATCTCGTCATCTCCCCCGGTCCCGGCCGCCCGGCAGACGCCGGCGCGACACCGGAGATCATCAGGCGGCTGGCACGCACGACGCCGACACTCGGCGTCTGCCTCGGTCACCAGGCGATCGTCGAGGCGTTCGGCGGCGCGATCGGGACGGCCCAGACGCTCGTCCACGGCAGGGCGTGCACCGTCCGTCACGACGGCCGCGGGCTTTTCGCCGGACTGCCGGGCGAGCTCGAGGCGGGCCGCTACCACTCTCTGGCAGCGTCACGGATCCCGGAGACGCTGGAGATCTCTGCGACCGCAGCGGACGGTGAGGTGATGGCGGTTCGCCATCGAGAGCTTCCCGTGGACGGCGTTCAGTTTCATCCTGAATCAGTCCTTACTCCACTCGGAGTCGAATTAGCGCGAAACTTCCTCGGGCGATGATCCAGCAGGCACTGCAGAGATTGCTCGACGGCCACGACCTCGCCCGCGGCGAGACCCGCGACGTGATGGACGAGATCATGCGCGGCGAGGCCACTGCCGCTCAGATCGGTGGCTTTCTCATCGCACTCCGCTCGAAGGGCGAGACACCTGACGAGATCGCAGGCTGCGCTGAGGCGATGCGCCAGCACGTCCTGCCGGTTCGGCCGCGACGTGACGACCTCGTCGACACCGCCGGCACCGGCGGCGACGGCGCCCACACGATCAACATCTCCACCGCAGCCGCCCTCGTGGCGGCGGCCGCAGGCGCCGCGGTCGCCAAGCACGGCAACCGAGCCGTCTCCTCTGCGTGCGGGTCCGCGGACGTGCTCGAGGCCCTCGGCTTCGCGCTCGAGCAGGAGCCCGAGCGAATCTCGCGTTCGATCGACGAGCTCGGCTTCGGCTTCCTGTTCGCTCCGTCGCACCACCCGGCGATGAGGCACGCAGCACCAGTGCGTAAGGAACTGGCGACCCGAACGGTGTTCAACGTGCTCGGGCCACTCACGAATCCCGCCGGCGCCCGGGCGCAAGTCGTCGGCGTCTATTCGCCGGAGCTCGTGCGCACGATCGCCGAGGTGCTCGCTCGCCTCGGCGCCCTTAGGGCATACGTCGTGCACGGAGGCGGCGGGATCGACGAGCTGTCGCCGGTCGGTCCCAATGTCGTCGCGGAGGTCGTGGACGGCGAGGTGCGCGAGCGCGAGCTCGATCCCGAAGTAGAGCTCGGAATCCCGCGCTGCACCATCGACGAACTGCGCGGTGGCACGCCCGCCCAGAACGCAGAGGCGATACGGGAAGTGTTCGCGGGCGCAGCAGGGGGCCGCAGGGACGCCGTCCTGCTGAATGCCGCAGGCGCGATCGCGGCGGGAGGCCACGCAGAGGATCTGAGGGAAGGCCTCCAACTGGCCCGTGAGGCCGTCGACTCGGGGGCGGCGGCGGAACGCCTCGACCTGCTGATCGCCTTCTCACGCGAGACTGTCACCGCCTGATGGGTCGATTCCGCGACGCTCTCGCAGCACCAGGCCTCGCCGCCATCGCGGAGGTCAAGCGTCGCTCGCCTTCCGCCGGCGACCTTCGCCCGGACGCCGATCCCGCCCGGCTGGCCAAGCAGTTCGACAATGCAGGCGCTGCCGCGATCTCGATCCTCGTGGACGAGCGCTTCGGCGGCTCCCTCGAAGATCTCGCGGCCGCCCGTGCAACCACGGCCGCACCGCTGCTTGCGAAGGGGTTTTTCACCGAGGAGCGCGAGCTCTTGAACGCGAAAGCCGCCGGAGCAGACGCGGTGCTCATCCTCCTTCGTGACGTCGACGACCAGCGTGCAGCCGCGCTGACGGCCTACGCGCGTGAGCTCGGGATCGAGACACTCGTCGAGGCGCACGAAGCAAACGAGCTCGAACGGGCGATCGAGCTCGGGGCCGAGGTGATCGGCATCAACGCCCGCGATCTCGAGACGTTCGAGATCGACCGCCCCGCCCAGCTCGACCTGGTCGCACGCGTGCGGCATCACGGCGGGGTGATCGTCGCGGAAAGCGGC
Organism: Actinomycetota bacterium; assembly: GCA_013816245.1. Classification (GTDB taxonomy): domain Bacteria; phylum Actinomycetota; class Thermoleophilia; order Gaiellales; family Gaiellaceae; genus 3-1-20CM-4-69-9. The sequence continues at coordinate 9,740 of JACDEU010000022.1, forward strand.
GTGCACTCACGCGCGCAGGGGGCGGCTGCGGAGCTCGCAGGCGCCGATGCGATCCTCATCGGGTCGGCGTTGATGCGCGCCGCCGATCCGGCAGCACGCTTGCGCGAGATCCTCGCGCGTCCGCTCGTCAAGGTCTGTGGCCTCACTCGTCGCGACGACGTCGACGCGGCAGTCGAAGCCGGCGCGGACATGCTCGGGTTCATCCTCGCGGAGGGGAGCCCGCGCCGCGCGACCGAGGTCCTGACCGTTCCCGACGATTGTCTGAGCGTCGCTGTGTTCGTGGGCGAGGCGCAGGACGCCGGGTCGAATCTCGTCCAGCTGTATCCGCAAGAGCAAGGACGGGTCCGAGGACGCGACGCCGTCCTGCTGCGCGACGGCGAAACGGTCGCACAGGTAGTCGACCTGCCGTGGGAGGAGCAAGATCCGTTGCATCTGCAACGCGCGGCGGCGGTCGCCGGACGGCTGATGCTGGCAGGGCGACTCGGTCCCGACAACGTCCGCGAAGCGGTGCGCGCGATCCGTCCCTGGGCCGTCGACGCCGCGTCACGGCTCGAGAGCGAGCCCGGCATCAAGGATCACGACAAGGTGCGGGCTTTCGTCGAGGCGGCCAGATGACCTCGGCCGGGCTGTACGGAGCGTACGGCGGACGCTACGTGCCCGAGACGCTCGTTCCGGCCCTCGACGAGCTGGACAGTGGCTGGCGCGCCGCGCGCGCGGACGCGTCGTTCCAAGCGGAGCTCGACGAGCTCGGCCGGACCTTTGCGGGTCGACCGACGCCGCTCACCCGTGCGGAACGCTACGCATCGGACAAACGGCTCTATCTCAAGCGCGAGGATCTGCTGCACACGGGCGCACACAAGCTCAACAACGCACTCGGCCAGGCCGTCCTGGCCCGCCGACTCAGCAAGCGGCGAATCGTCGCGGAGACGGGCGCGGGCCAACACGGAGTTGCAACCGCGACCGTCTGCGCGCGGTTCGGCCTCGAATGCGTCGTCTACATGGGCGAGGAAGACATGCGCCGGCAGCGGCCCAACGTCGAGCGCATGAACCTGCTCGGCGCCGAAGTCCGGCCGGTCGAGTTCGGCAAGCGCACGCTCAAGGAAGCGACGAGCGAAGCGATCCGCGACTGGATCACGAACGTCGAGACGACGCATTACCTGATCGGCTCGTGCGTGGGTCCTTCTCCCTACCCCGAGATCGTGCGCGAGCTGCAAGCCGTGATCGGCCGTGAGTCACGCGCACAGTTCCTACAGGCCGAAGGCCGCCTGCCTGAAGTCGTCGTCGCCTGCGTCGGTGGCGGCTCGAATGCGATCGGCATCTTTGCCGGTTTCATCGACGACGCGGGCGTGCGCCTGCTCGGCGTCGAGGCTGCCGACGCGGCGTCGCTCGGTTCGGGGAATGCAGCCGTCCTCCACGGTGCGCGCTCGTCGGTGTTGTCCGACGCCGACGGCCAGATCACCGACGCACATTCGATCTCGGCGGGCCTCGACTATCCGGGCGTTGGACCGGAGCACGCGTGGCTGCGCGACTCGGGCCGCGCGGATTACGTCGGCGCAACCGACGCCGAGGCACTCGCCGCTTTTCGCGACCTCACTCGCCTTGAAGGAATCATCCCCGCACTCGAGCCGGCTCATGCGCTCGCACGCGTGCGCGAGCTCGACGAGGAGCTCGTGCTCGTGTGCCTGTCGGGACGTGGCGACAAGGACCTGGCAGAGGTTCTCGCTCAATGAGCCGCTCCGATCATGCGAGCGGTGAGATGTCCACGTACCGGTTCCCGGACGAGGTCGCCGTCGACGAGTTGCTCGTGCGGGGGCCGGTCGACGCCGACATCGAGGAGATAGCGCCTGCGTTTCGCGACCCGGCAGTGGGAGGCGAGGCGAGCCTTCCTCCGGTGGACGCGGACACGCTGCGCGTGATGTTGCATGACCAACTCCCAGGAATGCGCGCGCAGGGGCTCCTTGCCGCCTACGTGATCGAGGACAAACAGGCTGGCACATTGCTCGGCGGTACGTCGCTGCACCACTTCGACCCGCTGCGCGACGTGGTCGAGATCGGATACTGGCTCTTCCTCGAGGCACGAGGCCGGGGCGTTGCGACCCGGGTGGTGCGCGCGCTGACGGAGCACGCACTCGGCGGCGGGATCTGGCGCGTCGAGGCGCACGTCCGCATCGGCAACACCGCGTCGGAACGAGTCCTCGAGCGACTCGGGTTCGAACGGGAAGGCGTCAAACGGAAGTACCTGCGCCACGGGGGCGGCCGCGTGGATGCGACGCTCTTCGCGCTGCTCGCGGACGACGCTTGAAGACGCTCATCGTCTACCTCATGTCGGGATCGGAGACCCCGGAGCTCGCTGCGGCGGCGGTCGAGGGAGGCGCGGACCTCGTCGAGCTCGGCTTCCCGTTCTCGGATCCGCTTGCAGATGGACCGGTGATCCGACGAGCCGCCGAGCGAGCGCTCGGGGAGGGAATGCGGACAGTCGCCTGCCTCGAGTGCCTCGCGCGTACGCATGAGCTCGTCCCGAACGTTCCGCTGGTGCCGATGACCTATTCCGCGCTGCTGGAGGCCTATGGCTGGGAACGCTTCGCAACGGACGCACATGACGCCGGCGCGAGCTCGATGATCCTCGCCGACCTGCCGGCGGGGGAGCGACCGGAATTGAAGCGAATCCAGCTCGTCGCCCCGACGTCGACAGATGAGCGGCTGCGAATCGCGGCGGAGCAGACCGACGGCTGGCTGTACCTCGTCACCGTCACGGGGACGACGGGTACGCGCACCGGCCTCTCCCCCGCCCTCGCCGGTCTCGTCACGCGTGCGCGTGCCATCACGGACGCGCCGCTCTATGCCGGTTTCGGCATCTCGACACCCGACGATGCGCGCGCTGCCGCAGGGCTTGCCGACGGAATCGTCGTCGGCTCGCGCGCGGTCGAGGTTGCCGAAGGCGGCCCCGACGCGTTGAGAGAGTACGTCTGCACGTTGCGCGAGGCTGTCGACTCGGTGGTGACCAACTGACCTGGCTCGTTCTCTTCGACGTCGACGGAACGCTGCTTCTGACGCACGACGAGGTCTACGTCGAGGCGAGCCGGCTCGCCCTCGACGCCGTTTTCGGAACGTACGCCGACGGCCCCGACATCCCGGGTGACACCGCTCCTGCCCACATCCGCCGTGCGCTTCGAGCCGCAGGCGTTTCGGACACTGCGATCGACGCCGGTCTCCCACACTGGTGCGAGACGTTCTCGGAGCAGTACCTCCAACTGCTCGCGGCCGCGGACACGAGCCACTGGGAGCTCGCGCCGCACGCGGCCGACGCAGTGGCTGCCATGGAGCACCGAGCTCTCCTCACCGGCAATCCGCCCGCTGTCGCGCACGCGCGCATGGAGCGGCTCGGCCTCGACGCGCTGTTTCCGCGCGGACCGGGCGCGTTCGGCTGCGAGCGCGAGAGCAGGGTCGAACTGTTCGAGCTGGCGCGTAGGCGTGCCGGCGACTGGCCGGCGGAACGCACAGTCGGCGTCGGCGACACACCGCTCGACGTCTCGAGCGCGCACACCGCCGGCTGCCGCTCGGTCGCCGTGACGACAGGGAACTACGGACCAGAAGCTCTCGGTGACGCAGACGTCGTAATCGCAGACCTCGGCGAGCTTGGGACCGCCCTCACGTCCCTGAACCGTGCGTCACACTCTCGTCACGGTGTTTGACACCGGGACGTGGATCTTGGGAACAAGTCCGCGTGCGGCGAAAAGACGCACCGCACCATGACTCCCGTCTCGCACCCAACTACTCGACGACCGGCCTCCGACACCGCGACGCCGTGCTGATCAGGCGACCGCGCTGAGCTCTTTGGCCGCCTCGTCGAACACGGCGGAGTGCCGGTCGACATCGGCTTCGGTTGTCGCCGGAGACATGAGCGCCATGTTGTGGAAGGGCGTCAGCAGGATGCCGCGGTTCAGCGCGTAGAGATGAATCAGGCGGTCGAGCCCCGCGTCGCCGCCGGCCGCGGCCTCGCATCCGTTCCGCGGGCGCTCGGGACGGAAGAGATATTCGACACGGCAGCCGAGCCGCGTGACGTGCCACGGAAGCCCGTGCCGGTCGATCGCGCCCGCGACGCCCTCCTCGAACCGCTTGCCCAGCTTGATCATGTGCTCGAACGCAGCATCGGTCAGCACTTCACCGAGCGTGGCGCGCATCGCTGCGAGCGACAGGACGTTGGCTGCGACGGTCCCGCCGATGCCGCCGACGTCGGCGCGCTCGTCTCGCGGCAGCATCGCCTCGAGGCGTTCTGCGACGTCCTGCGAAAATCCGTACGCGGCAGCCGGAATGCCGGCCGCGATCGCCTTGCCGACAGTGAGCATGTCGGGGTCGAGCGCATGCGACGCGGTGTAGCCGCCCGGCCCGGCGCAGAGCGTGTGCGTCTCGTCGATGATCAGCAGAGTCCCCGTCTTGCGCGTGACTTCGCGCAAAGCGTCGTGGAAACCGGGCTCGGGATGCACGATCCCGATGTTCGTCAGCGCAGGCTCGGCGAGGACGCACGCGACATCGCCATGGGCAAGCTCTCGCTCGAGCGCAGCGACGTCGTTCCACTCGACCACGCGGGTCGTCTCCCCGAGCAGGACAGGAGGGCCGACATTGCCTTCGCGCGAAACGACCGATTCGCCTTCGAGTGACGCAAACGTCTCGTCGACGGTCCCGTGGTAGCACCAGTTGAAGACGAGGATCTTCGGTCGCGCGGTGAGCTCACGAGCCAGCCTGATGGCGAAGCGATTCGCATCGGTCGCGGTCAGCGCGAACTGCCAGCGCGGAAGGCCGAAGCGGCGTGCGAGCTCCTCTCCGACCCAGAGCGCATCTTCGCTCGGCAGCATGAGCGTGATTCCTCGCGCCGCTTGCTCGGCCACGGCCCGAATCGTCGGCGCCGGCGAGTGGCCGGTCATGGCGGCGGTATCCCCCAGGCAGAAGTCGACGTACTCGTGGCCGTCGACATCTCGAAAACGAGCCCCGCTCGCCTCGGCGGCGTAGACGGCGAAGCCGCCCGACCAGCGGATCATCCACGGCATCGGGACACCCGCGAGCAGCGAGCGCTCCGCTTGCCGGGCGAGCTCTCTCGATCTCGGGTGGTCACGGTCGAAGCGCTCGAGCTCGCGGGTGAGTAGCTCGTCGAGCGCCGGGCGTGCGGGCGGCGTCTTGGTTCCACTGGTCATGTCGCTTAGTCAATCAACCGCGCGGATCCGCGTGCGGTGTGTTCAGTTCGGGCATCATGATCACCGCTTGGTGATGAGCGGAAATCTGGTGGCCGACACCGTCGCGGCGGAAACGCTCGGGACAGCCTTGCGTCGCGGCGGCTACTCGGAGGATGCGGTCTATCGCCTGCTCGGGGACGACGCGTACTCCAGTGAGCGAGGCGACACGCCGACCGACGAGCGGAGACTTCCGCAAACGCCGGCGGCGACTCTCGTGCGCCTCTTCTTCCTCCAGCTGGGGGTGACTACCGAGGAAGCCGAAGCCGCACTCGGCCGGAGCGGGGTCGACGCCCTCGAGGCGACCGGGCTCGCCGAGATCGGGGACCAGGTCATCCCACGCGCACGGCTCTTGCCGATCGGCAAGCTGCTGCTCGCCTCCGACGGCTTCTCACGGGATGTCGACGATCCGGCCGACTACGTCGCGACCTACACGCCGACCGCCCGCGTCCTCGACTCGCTCACCCCACGCCCTCGCGTCGAACGCGCGCTCGACGTCGGCACGGGCAGCGGCATCCACGCGTTACTCGCGGCGCAGCATGCGGGACGGGTCATCGCGACGGACGTCAATCCGCGCGCCCTCGCGTACACGACGCTCAACGCGGCGCTGAACGGGATCCACAATGTCAAGTGCCGTCAAGGAAGCCTGTTCGAGCCCGTGGAAGGCGAGACGTTCGGGCTCATCACGTGCAACGCTCCCTACGTCATCTCCCCCGAGACGCGCTGGGTCTATCGCGACAGCGAATTCTCCGAGGACGAGGTGTCGGAGCGCGTGTTGCTGTCCGCGGCGGAGCATCTCGCCGACGATGGCTACGCGGCGATGCTGGTGAGCTGGATCGCGCTGGACGAGAAGGCACCCGACGAGCGCGTCATCGGCTGGACCGAGGCGAGCGGTTGCAACAGCTGGATCCTCTCGACGATGAACTCGGATCCGCTCACGCACGCCGCGGAGTGGAACTCGCATCTGGTCGGCGAGGCCCTAGGCGACGCGCTCGACGAGTGGGCTCGCTACTTCGACGAGCTCGGCGTCGAGCTCGTGAGCGAAGGGGCGGTCATCTTGCACAAGCGTTCCGGCGGAGGACACAGCTCGCGGGTCGACGAACTGGACGAGGAAGATCTCGACGACGCGGGCGACCAGATCCTGCGCGCCTTCGAGGCACGCGCGCGCCTCGAGGAGCTCCCGAGCGACAAGGCGCTGCTGGAGGAGCGCATCGGCGTTGCGTCGAGCCTCCGCCTCGAGCGGGAGCTGGAACCCGCCGGCGGCCGTGCTGTCGACGTAGAGGGCAGCGTCGACCTCGCCGATGGAACGAAGCACGCGGTCGATGCCTCGGCCGACGTGCAAGAGGTGATCGCCTCCCTCGACAGCCGCTTGCGGCTCTCCGAAGTCGTCGACACGACCGCCGATCGGCTCGGATTCGACGACGAAGAGATAGAGGCGTTGCGCGAAGAGGCGGTTGAAGTCACCCGCGAGCTGCTCGAGCTCGGGGCGCTGCGCTTTCGCGGCGACTGACCGGTCGCCCGGTCTCGTGACTCTCGCGACGATCGGCGTTTACGGCTGGACGCTCGACGAGTTCCTCGATGCACTGCACGCCGCAGCCGTCCGGGTCGTCTTCGACGTGCGCCAGCGCCGAGGCGTGCGCGGAAGCGAATACGTCTGGGCGAACTCGGTGCGCCTACAGGCCACTCTCGCGGGCCGGGGTCGAGTATCAGCACCATCCCGAGCTCGCTCCGACCACCGAGCTACGGCACCTGCAGTACGTGGAGGACGCAAGAGTCGGCGTCGGCAAACGGAGCCGTGTCGAGCTCGCCCCGGAATACCGCGAGCGCTACCTCCAGGAGATCCTCGACCGCGCCGACCTGAACGAGCTCGTCGCGGAGTTGCCGGCTGGCGGCGCAGGCGCTCTGATGTGCGTCGAACGCGATCCCGAGGCGTGCCACCGCTCGCTGATCGCGGAGCGGCTCGCCGCGGAGCACGCGGTCTCGATCGTCCACCTGCGCCCTGACGGTGTGACGCCGACCCGCTGAGAGCGTAGGCTTACGCAGGACTGGCGAACGACCGGGAGGTCATGATGAAAGGCGCATCGAAGCCAAAGAAGCTTGGCAAGAAGGTGGCGCAGAAGTCCCTGAAGGAGAAGAGGCAGGACAAACGCGCCGCCGGCAAGAAGGGTCTCGGCTCGACCTAGACCGATTGGTGGACTCGAGGCGGGTGCGACGCACCCGCCTACTCTGGAAACTGTCCGCCTTCAGACGGCCGTCGAGGCCGGTGTCCCATTCACCTGCGCGCGTTCCCACAACCGCTCGCCGCACATCATGCAGCGCGGCAGCACCTGACGCACGATCACGGTGTTACCGCACGCGGCACACAGAAACCAACCGTTCGTGGCGACTCCCGCCGGCCAGAACTCGACGAAACCCATTTGATAATCAACCCGCCCTGCGAGCTTGATTGCTTCCCCCGGCTCCATCTTTCGACCCCCTCGATCGAAGTTGCGAGCGCAGTCACCTTTTAGGTCGGGGGAAGGGCAGTGTCAAGGAGCTAGGCGGCCTCACTTGCCGGGATGGCATCCGCACCGGCATGAGCGGTCGCCCCGGCCGTGCGCAGAAGCGTTCCGCCGATGACCGCCGCTGCGACCGCGAAGACCGCACCCACAAGGAAGGCGAGGTGGTAGCCGCCGTTCAACGCGGCAACGGCGCTGTCGCCCGAGGCGCGCAGGCTGTCGGTCCGGGAGGCCGCGAGGCTCGCGAGAACGGAGAGCCCAAGCGCGCCGCCCATCATGAACGCCGTGTTGACGACACCGGATGCGAGCCCGGACTCCTCCGGCGCGACATCGCTCATCGCCGCCAGCAGCACGGGGTTGAAAGCCATGCCGGCGCCGACGCCGAGCAGGATCATGCTCGGGAGCACGTCGACCAGGAAATGGCCGTCGACCGGGGCCCGAGCGAAGAGCACGAGGCCGGCTGCCGCGAGCGAGAGCCCTGCGGCGAGCGGCAGCCTGAGGCCGAAGCGCATCACAAGCTTCGCCGAGAGGCCGAGCGAGAAGACGCCCATGATCAGGTTCGAGGGCAGGAAGGCGAGTCCGACCCGAAGCGGGCTGTACCCGAGCACGAGCTGCAGGTACAGAGCCGAGAGGAAGAACCAGGCGAACATCCCCGCCGCCCAGAAGATGCCGACCACGTTCGCGGTCGCGACGTTCCGCAGCTTGAAGAGGCGAAGCGGAACGAGCGGTGAGCTGACTCGCGCCTCGATCGCGATGAAGACCGCCATCAGCGCCGCGGCTGCCGCGAGCAGGCTGATCGTGCGCCCGGTTGCCCAACCCACGTCGTTGCCCTTGACGATCGCGTAGACCGCGAGCATCAGCGCGGCCGTCACGGTGACCGCGCCGGCGATGTCGACACGTCCGGTCGCCTTCGCCCCACCCGCTTCCGGCACGAGCTTGAGCGAGAGCGCGTAGACGGCGGCTCCGATCGGGACGTTGACGAGGAAGATCCAGTGCCAGCTGAGCACGTCGGTCAGGACGCCGCCGAGCAGGACGCCGAGGCTTCCGCCGCCTGCAATCACGAAGCCGAAGACGCCCATCGCCTTCGCGCGCTCGGCCGGCTCGGTGAACAGGTTCATCATCAGTGAAAGCGCCACGGCCGAGACGATCGCGCCGCCGAGACCCTGCACTGCCCGCGCCGAGACCAGGAGCCCCTGTGAGTTGGAAACCCCGCAGGCGATCGAGGCGACTGTGAAGAGGGAGATCCCCATGAGGAAGAGCCGGCGGTGGCCGAAGAGGTCCCCGAGTCGCCCGCCGAGGAGCAGGAAGCCACCGAAGGTGAGGAGATAGGCGTTCACGACCCAGGCAAGGGAGGTCGGAGAGAAGCCGAGATCCGTCCTGATCGAAGGCAGCGCCACGTTCACGATCGTGCTGTCGAGGACGATCATCAAGTCGCCGAGGCAGAGAACGTAGAGCGCGAGCCAGCGTGTGCGTCTATCCAGGGTCATGAGCTTTCCTTTCGGAGTTCTAGCGGTCTCGAGGGGTTAGACCGGGTTACCGCCGAGAACTCATCGGTCACCGCACCGATGAGTTTTCCCAGGCTGCGGGGTCTTGGTCTTAGATGGCCGCCTCAAAGGCGCACACGATTGCCTTCCCAGTTTCGGGCGCCATTGCCCTCGGCGACCTGCCAACCGGGGTCAAGGTGGTCCTCTGCGAGGTCTGTGACGCCGACCCGAACGCCGTGACTGTGGACGCCCTGGCCCGGCTCCAGCTCACTGCCCGGCGGCAGGGCTGCGAGGTTCGCCTGCGCCGTCCGTCCGAAGAGCTTCGACAGCTGCTCGGCTTCATGGGCCTTGCAGAAGTCCTGCCGGAAACGCCGGACTGAAACTACGACTCGATCCGGGCGGGCAGCCCGAAGAGCGGGAACACACGCTCGGTGTCGAGAAAGAACGTGAATTCGACGATCCGGCCGTCGGCGATCTCGAGCACCTGCAGCGCCCACGGGTCGTAGCCGCTTCCCGACTCGCTCGGCTTGTACTGCCCGAACGCGGGAGCCCCGTTCGCGGTGACAGTCGGGATGACGCGCGAGCCGCGGCAGCCGCCACCCTGGCCGACCCACCAGGCGAGGATGTCGTCGCGGCCACTCAGCCACAGTTCGTACGGCGGCATCGACTGGGTCGCGTCCTCCTGGATCAGCGAAGTAAGCGCGTCCATGTCGTACTGCTCGAATGCGTCCACGTAACGGGCGAGCAGGTCTGCGTCCGCCTCGTCGACGGAGGGCGACGTTTTCGCGGCGCTCACGTTGCTCGCGTCCAGGGTCGCTCGCGCGCGTTGCAGCGCGCTGTTCACGGAGGCAACACTCGTCTCGAGCAGCTCGGCGACCTCTGTCGCCTTCCACCGCAGGACTTCGCAGAGGATCAGCACGGCGCGCTGGCGAGGCGGTAGGTGCTGCAGCGCAGCGACGAATGCCAGGCGGATCGTCTCGCGCGCGACCGCCACTTCGGCGGGGTCTCCGTCCGCCGGGATGGCGAGCCCGTCCGGGATCGGCTCGATCCAGGTGACCTCCGGAAGCGTGTCGCCGATCGGCCCGGCAGGGTCGCGCGCGGGCCCGAGGTCCATCGGCCGTGCGCGGCGCTCGCGACCTTCGAGCATGTCGAGGCACACGTTCGTGGCGATCCGGTAGAGCCAGGAGCGCAGAGCGGCGCGACCCTCGAAGCGATCGAGGTTCCGCCAGGCGCGAACCATCGTCTCCTGGACGGCGTCCTCCGCCTCGAACCCGGATCCCAGCATCCGGTAGCAGTGCGCGGTCAGCTCGACGCGGTGCTGCTCGAGCTGGGCCTCGGATGTCGCTTCGATCTGACTCATGGCGTGCCCAAGATCCTACGCATGCCAGGGACAGTCCCTGGAACGTGTCCGTACAGCCCTGCCGGTGACCGTGACCTAGGGGCCGAGGCGCGTCTTGCGCCTGATCCCGAGGCGTCGCTGCACAGCCTTGTCCTCGTCGCCGTCCTTCTTCGCACCCCAGACGAAAACGGCGAGGACGACGACGACCGTCACCAACATGACCATCCCAAGGAGAACTTCGGCGGCGAGTTGCATAGGCGGAGCCTAGAGGCTGTCTCTGACCGCGCGCACCTCGGTCATGAACCGGTTCGCGTGCTCGGGGTCGACCGGATTCTAGGTACCCCCGTCGACCTTGAGATCCGAGCCGACGATCGTTGCGTTCGCGACCGCCAGGAAATCTCTGACGTTCGTGAACTTGACGCCGGTGTTCGCGAAGACCGGCGTCTCGTCGGCGCAGCCCGGCGTGATGTTCATGAACACCGCCACGTGCTGGGCGTTCAGCTCGCGGCGATAGCGCAAGAGCTTTCCTGCGTCAGGCGCCCGGAGCCCATGTCGGACTCGTACGTGCCCGTCGCGACCTCGCGAATGAACGAAGCGCCCGTAACCGCGGCGACGGCCAAAGCCGCCTGGGGATCCCTACGAACCGGCGGTCTCGTCGTAGAGCGGGGTGCCCGGCATAGGCGGCAGGTGCGCCATCGCGACAGCCGGCTTGTCGACTCCGAAGAGCTCCGTCAGGCAAACGACACTCGCGCATCTAACCGCACTGGAGGCCCCGATCGGGGCCTCCAGTGTCAACGGATCCGAATTCGGCTAGCCGTTGTCGTCGTTCGCGGCCGCCAGCGCAGCCGCCTGCTCCGGGCTGAGCCTGACGATCTGCTCACAACCACGGAGCGTGACGGGATCGTGCTCGATCACCTACGCGACATCGAGCCCGGCCCCGCAGTCCATCACGTCGCGGGTGTTGTCATTGGCGAGCGCGTGCAGGACGTCGCCTCCGTGTGGAAGGAATCGACCTAGCCTTTATCCCGCCCACGTGTGTTGGGGCTATGCGCTCCAGTAAGAAGACCTTGAAAGTTTCGTTAGCCGAAGCGATGAGTTTCCCGACCCGATCCGGTCTTATGTGGAACACCAAAGACAGAAAGGACGCCCGACCATGGCAAACGTGATTCTCGACATCTCGACCTCGCTCGACGGCTTCGTCGCCGGCCCGGACCAAACTCTCGACGAGCCTCTCGGCAAAGGCGGCGAAGACCTGCACGAGTGGGCATTCGCGGCCGCAAGCTGGCGCGAGAGCCACGGCCGCGCCGGTGGCGAGGACAACGCGGACTCCAAGGTCATTGAGGAAGCCCTCGCCGGCACAGGAGCCGTAATCATGGGCCGGCGGATGTTCAGCGGCGGCGCGGGCCCGTGGGAGGACGACGCCAACGCAAACGGATGGTGGGGAGACAAGCCTCCCTTTCACGTCCCTGCGTTCGTCCTCACACATCACGCCCGCGAACCGCTGAACATGCAGGGAGGCACGACGTTCACGTTCGTCACGGACGACATCGAAGCCGCGCTCGAGCAGGCCCAAGCCGCCGCCGGCGACAAGAGCGTCCACCTGGCGGGCGGCGCCACGATTGGGCAGCAGTACCTCGACGCGGGGCTGGTCGAAGAGCTGCAGATTCACGTCGCCCCGGTGCTCCTCGGTGACGGCGTTCGCCTCTTCGACAAGCTCGGCGATGATCGGCCCGAGCTCGAGATCACCAGGGTCATCGCCTCTCCGACCGTCACCCATCTGCGATACCGCGTCCTCAAAGGAGAGCGAGCATGAGAAGAATCGTCGTAACGGAGTTCGTCACCCTCGACGGAGTGATGGAAGACCCGGGCGGAAGCGAAAACACCGACCGCGGCGGCTGGGCGTTTCAGTTCGAGCGTGGGCCCGAAGGTGACAAGTTCAAGCTCGACGAGACCCTCGATGCCGAGGCGATGCTCCTCGGACGCAAGACGTACGAGGGCTTCGCAGAGGCGTGGCCGACGAGGACCGACGAGGACGGCTTCGCCGACAGGATGAACTCGATGCGCAAGTACGTAGTCTCGAACACCCTCGAGTCAGCCGATTGGAACAACTCGATCCTGATCAGCGGCGACGTCCCCGAGGAGGTCGCAAAGCTGAAGCAGCAACCCGGCGGCGACATCCTCGTCCATGGAAGCGCCCAGCTCGTGCACACGTTGATGGAGCACGACGTCGTCGACGAGTACCGACTCATGATCTTCCCCGTCCTGCTCGGAGGCGGCAAGCGACTCTTCGAGGACGGGGTCGACAGGACCGCTTTGCAGATCGTCGAGACGAAGCCTGCCGGAGAGGTAGTAATCGTGGTTCTCCAGCGCGCAACGTGAGCCAACTGCTCCTCAAACCGGCCCCTCCCACGCGACACCTGCTGCGCGCGAAGGATCTGATCGACGCCCGCTACCGCGAACCGCTCGACCTCCGCGCGCTCCCCCCCGCCGCACACCTATCGCCCGCGCACTCAGCCGCGAGTTCCGCCGCGCGTTCGGCGAGACGCCGCACCACTATCTCCTCACGCGCCGACTCGAGCGCGCGGTCGCGTTGCTCCGACCGATCACTCGGTCGCGCTGCTTCGACGTCGGGGCTGCAAAGCGTCCGCTCCTTCACCACGAGCTTCGGACGCACCTTCGGCATCTCCCCCCACAGCTGGACGCTGCTCAGGTTTCTCTGTGCATGAAGTTCTGCCGGCGGTCGGTGCGAGGGCGCACCAACTCGCGCACCGCCGCCGGTATTACCTGTTCCTGCACGACGTGGAAACCGTGTTTCGAGTAGAACGGGATCCGCTCGTCGCGGCACTCGAGCCACCAATCCGAAAGACGCGTCTCGAGGATCTCGTCGAGCATGCGACCACCGATCCCTCTGCCGCGTGAATCGGCGCGGACAACCATCGCCCTGATGAAGAGAAGCCCGCACGGCAGCTCCTCGAACTGAAGGGAGCCGACCAGCTCTCCGTTCTCCCGGGCCACCCAGACCTCGCCGTCCACTCTGCTCTGTGCCCAGCCCGCCTCGTGATGGAGCTCGAGGATCGCGTCGTGGTCGACTACAGCGGCCCTGGAGATCTCCGATCCCACGGCTCAATCCTAGAATTCACCACGAGATCATGGATCAAGTGCGCATAGACAAATGGCTCTGGGCGGCGCGGTTCTTCAAGACGCGGAGTGCGGCGACTGACGCCGTGCTCGGTGGACGCGTGCATGTCAACGGCTCGCGCGTGAAGCCGTCCAAGGAAGTCGGGCGCGAAGACATGGTCGAGGTGACCGTCGAATCGCTCAAGCGCACCGTAAGGGTGACCGCCGTGAGCGCCAAGCGCGGGCCGGCCAGTGTCGCGGCAACGCTGTACACCGAGACACCGGAATCGGTCGCCGCGCAGGAGCAGCACAGGCTCGAGCGGCGGCTCGCCAGACCGCTCGGCTCTGATTTGGGTGCGCGACCCACGAAGCTCGATCGCCGCCGCCTCGACGCCTTACGTCGTTCCTTGCGGCGCGGGCATCAGGGCTGATCGGTAGCTGAGCCGGCAAGCGTCCCAGCGTTCGTTCGTCGAATCCAGGCTGGCAAGACTGCGGCGATAGCAAATGCTCCGAAGACCAGGACGACAGCGAGCAGCCACGTAAACCCCGAGGTGCCAGTCGAAGGCGGGCGACCTTGAAAAGTCGTCAGATCGACGTTCAGCGCCGGGCGGGCTGCGCGGGTCACGATCAGGAAACCGTGACGGCTATCCAGTTTCAGTCCGAGGTGCGTCAGGTCTGTCCCGACAAGAACATCGAGGTCAAGCTCAGAAGCTCCCAGAAGATCGACGCCTGTGTCGCAGCCGTGCTCGCGGTCTCGCTTCACCTCCCCCAAGTCGCCCAGCTCACGACGCACAATCCAGCTCGGCCCGCGCGCGTGCGAACTCCTAGCCGAGCACTGGCAAGGAACCTCCTACCAAAACGACGATGAACTCGTCTTCTGCCACCCAGACAAAGGAACATCACTCGACCCATCTCGACTCTCCCGCAACTACCTCAGACCCGCTCTCCAAAAAGCCTCCATCACAAAGCCATTCCGACCCTTCCACGACCTCCGCCACACCGCACTCAGCCACGCCGCCGCCGGCAACCCCATGAGCTACCTCCAAGTAAAAGCCGGACACTCACAATCCGCAAATCACGGAGAAATACATCCACGCAGCACAAGTCCTCTTCCCCGGCGCGGCCGCACGGGGCGAGGCACGACACTTCTCTCACACAGAGATCGGCCCCACGGAGGAGTCGACCGCCGACAAACGAGCAACCGCTTAGTCGACGCGGCTGAAAGTCGAGTCGCCCCGGTGCGCGATCACTCGAGGTCTTCGCCGTCCCAGTAGTCGAGTTGCTCGATCCGTCCGACCACGTCGATGCCGCGCCAGTAGATCGGCGTTAGAGTTGGTCGGGCGAAACGATTCGCATCACCTGGCCGCCGGGCGCCTGGAAGTAGAAGTGTTCGCCACCCAGGTGCTCGAGTCGGCGGAGACCGGCCCGCAGAACCTTTTCCTTGAGCCGGTCCGCGTCGTCCGCGACGAGCTCGAGCCAGGCCCCTCGCCGGGCCTCCTCCGCGCCAAGTGCGTCCTCGCCGAACTGGACGCTCAGCGATGCGCCGTTTTCGAACTGGTAGATGAGGATCGGAAGGTCCAGGCCTGGGGCGGCAACACTGCTAGCCGGTGGCAGACTGAGGACGTCGGTGAAGAAGCGGTCGAGGTCTTCCCTGGCACTCGGGTGGGCAAAGAGGTGAACGCGGTTGCTGAGCTCGGTCATGGCCTCCTTCTGTCTGCTAGCGCTTGCCGTGAGCTCGGGGTGGTTGACGACGCACGGTCCTCACGACACCTGTGACTCGTGAGACTAGTGTTGAGGTTGCCAGCTTGGGCAGCAATCGTTGAAGGGTGCACCCACAGCGCCGTCGAGGATTGTTTGCTCGGAGCCATCCGAACGCATAACCGCTACCACGCCATGACTTGTGCGTCGCGTAAAGGCTATCCAGCGTCCGTCTGGCGACCAAGCGGGATCGCCGTCCCAAGCTGGATTGTTTGAGAGGTCGTGAATGATCCCGGTGCGGACCTCGACGGACTGGACCTCTGCGTTTCCGATGCCGATCGATAATGGGTCAGCTCCGTCCCGGTATGAGACGTAAACCAACTGGGTTCCGCTTCGGTCCCATTCGAAGTCTTCGTCCGGGGCGGAGTCGTGTGTTAGTCGGCGCAGCCCTGATCCGTTCGATCGGACGAGGTAGAGCTCAGTGTTTCCGTTGCGTTCTGAGATGAAGGCGATTTGTGATCCTTTTGGCGACCACTGGGGGGAGTAGTCAGGGGACCGACTGTGGGTGAGGCGCATCGGGCGTGATCCGCGAGCCGAGACCTTGAAGACATCACTGTTTTCCTCGGGGCCGTCAAAGTAGGCGATCCACTTCCCGTCAGGAGACCAAACGGGTGCGTGGCCTTTGCCGATCTGCATCGCACGACCGGTGCCGTTCGCCGCAGCGATCCAGATGCGGCGATCTGTCGCCTCATAGACGAGCCGCGTTCCGTCGGGAGACCAGTCGAAGGCACGAACCGTGCGGGTTCCGATTCGCTGTTCTCTTCCTTTTGAGAGATTCAGCACACGGAGCGAACCGGCACCAAAGGACCCGGAGAGGAATGCAAGCCTGGAGCCATCGGCCGACCATTTGCTGAATGGGTCGCCGGCGAGGTTGGGACTGGCGAGCCGCACCCCTTTCCCGTTTGCGTTCATGACGTAGAGGCCGCTGTCTCCGTTCGGATCGGCGTGGAACGCAATCAGACCTGCTGGGCTCTCCTCCGCCCTGGACGCGCCGGCTCGGCCGATGAGCGCTACGGCCCCCACGAACGCGAGTAAGACCAAGATCGCGATCGGGAGCACCCAAGCGAATGTCCTGCCGCGGGCGGCGTGAAACGGACTACTCATTGTTGCCTCACACCTATAGACCCGTTTGCGCAGAAAAGTGTTTCACTGGCGGCGAGGACCCGGCCGAGGTGATCACGAGTTCCCGCCCCTAGTTTGCTTAGGGGCGGGAACGTACCGATTGCGTCGCTTTAGCTGTAGATGATGTTGCTGCGGCCAGCGAGGTAGCAAGAGCCAACCTGTGTTTGCCCGAGCACGGCGCGCACTCGCAGACGTGCTCGGACGCTTGACCTGAACGTGACGGACGAGATCACGGTTGGCGCGACCCCGGACGTGTTCGCGCGCAGGACGACTCGCCGGACCACCACCCAGCGCCGAAGTGCCGCGCTGTAGCGCTGGAAGCTCGCCGCCTTGCCGGCAAACGACTGGGCGGCAAAGACGCGCAAGGAGTAGCGATGCGGCGCAACCTTCCCGAGCCGAAGCCGGGGCCGAACCTTCACCGAGACCGCGTTACTGGTCGAGTTCTTGACCTTGACCGTGTAGATCGTGTTCTTCAGCGGCTGAACCTGCGCGCTGTACACGCCCCCGGTGGTAGTTGTTACGGTCGCGACCTTTGCTGCGCTGGGCTGGCCGCATGGCTGCGCAAGGATTTCGGCGTTCTCGCCGGCCTTGTGATTCGAGAGCGCGCCCGAAAGTGTCGCGTTGCCGCCGTAGATGACGATCTGCGGCTTGACCGTAAGCGTGATCGAGCCGCCACCAGGCACGCTGCCCGTGACGGTGATCGTGCCGTGGAACTTGTTGCCCTTCACGTTCGGGTCGGAGTAACTGAACGTGCCGGCGCTTCCGAACGTGCAGCTTCCGCTCTGCGCCGGCTGCAGCACAAGCGGCGTAGGTGTGCAGCTCACGCCTGTCGTCTTCTTGAAGCTCACCTGGTGAGCAACCTTGTCGCTATTGGTGAACTGAACGGTGTCACCAACAGCAATCATCGTTGCGTTCGGAACGTAGCCGTTCGCCGTTATCGTCACCGTCACCGTCTTCGCTGCGGCCACCCCCGCGACCGCCAACAACGCGACCCCACACACAAGCACTAGGACCTTTCGCATCGCCTGACCCCCTCGATTTCTTTGCGTATCCACAGAAGACGCTGCAAAACAGCCGGAGTTGCGTTCTGCTCACGTAAGCATTCTGTAAGGCGTGCTTGCCCCGAGCCGATGAACACCACGTCCTCGGTACAGAGCGCGAGCGCGGCATCGAGATCTCTTCGCTCGAACGCCTCGTCGAGCGCGAGGAAAGCCTGCTTCACCGCAGCCGCCTCGTTGTCCATATGCGGCGGATGATGCCTAAAACGCTTGAACTCAGTTCAGCAGCGTGCGCCAGATCGCCTCGACGTGTCGGTGGTCGGTGCCCAGCAGCCGCCTACGACGTTGAGGTTCGGGAGGCTCGCCCGCAACTGACCGTGCCGCCTCGCGAGATCTTCGGGATCGCCATCGTCGAGCGTCGTTGCTTCGTCCAGTTCTGCGTGGCTCTTCATCGACGCGTTCGCCCGCATCCCTCGCACGCGCGCGGTGCACGGGGCCTCCCGCTCGATGATGTGACTGAACGCGATGCTGAGTCCGATTCGGCGGAGTGAGCTGGGATCGAACTAGCTAAGTACCTCGAGACGCGCATGACCAGTGATTCATTGTCCTGACGATCCACCTCCTGGTGTACTAGACCGTTCTGCAGCCCCGAAGCCGTGCCCGAGTAACCCGGCGAGCGTATGCAGCACCGAGGCATCACCGGCAGACTGGACACGTCCATCAGCGTCCGCTGGCGACTATCTCCGACCCGCACCACTGGCCTACTCGCACGCAGACCGGCTCGAAGAGCCGAAAACCCGCTAACCCGCCCCGAAAACGCATCGATTGATGTAACGCAGAGAGAGCAGGCGAACCGGGGCTGAATCAGGCTGGCCTGATCCGGTTACCCGGCTGGGGTCAGAGTCGCTTCGGCGGGTTGATTGGCGTTCGACCACTCGACGGTGGCGTAGTAGGCGTTGTTGCCAGAGCAGTCGAAGGAGACGCCGTCCGCGTCTGCGCGTGCGGTCGTTGTCCCCCCGACGAGCCCGTCGGTGAAGATGAAGCCGGTTGGCATGACCGTATGAACCTCGTGCGGATCGCCAGTTACCGGGTTCTTGAATGTCTCCATCTCCACAACGATCTTCTCCCCGACACGGAGCCGCGAGTCGGTTCCGTTGTCCTCGATCTCGATAGTTTCGAAGAACGGGCCGTGGATCTCGCTAATCGTCGTTGCGAGGATCTCCCACGGCATCCCGCCGTCCTGGCCCATGAGAATCGGAATGATTGCCTCGCGCTGGTCGTCCGAGGCAGAGTCGATGAAGACGGCCATCTTTCCGTTGCCGTCGTGGATCGCTTTCGGCCAGTCGACGGCGGCAGCCACTTTCAGTCCGCTGAGATCGACGCCGTCGCGATCACCATCCTCGACGGCGAACGCGACGATCCCTGTGCAGTTGCCGTGCGTCGGGAAGCCGTTGAAGTTGCACGGGCAACCGTAGGCACAGTTGCATGCCTCGTAGTACTTCGCCTTCATCCGCCAGTCCGCCACGGAAACTCCTTTCGTTGGCCAGCTCGCGCTGGCCCATTGGTGTATGACCTAACGACTGCCCATGCCCTCGCCGACACGCCCGAAGAACGGCTTCCGTGCACGCCTTCGCTTATCTCGTCGCTGTGCATCGAGGGCGTGCCTCGTGGATCAGTCAGTCCGGGAACCCTTTCTGGCGCGACGGCGATCCAGAGCCCGAGCGCGACCAGCGCGACTGACACGGCCCGGGACGCGCGCTCGCCAGAGGGAATCACCTTCTCCGCGAACACGACCGCTGCGACGGCCGCCATCCAGAAGACACTCATGACGCCGAGCGCGAACAGAGCAAGCATGAGCCCCCAGCAACACCCGACGCAAAAGGTGCCATGCGCAACACCCATCCGAAGCGCACCAGACCGGCCTTCACGCCAGCCGTGCAGCATGAAGTGCATCGGGCCACGGCAGTGGCGGAGGCAGATCGACTTGAGCGGCGTCAGCTGGTACAGACCCGCACCGGCGACTGCACCCCCCGCCACGTACGGGCCAGCTCGATCCCAGGCAAGCAAGCCGCCCTCGAGTGCTGCCACGAGCGCGTACACGCCATAGGCGACCAGGCCGAACGCCGTCCACACTGCGAGGTAACCCAGCACGAAGATCCACGTCGGAATGTAGGCCCGCCTCTGGATAGCGCGTTGCCGGCTGACCCGCGCGAAGAGCAGCACCATCGGTGCGACCGAGGGCAGCATCATCGCCGCCATCATCGTCACCCAGACGCCGATGAACCAGCCAAGCCCACCCAGGTTAGTGCCCGGGCCTGCGTCCATCCCCTCCATTCGCGCGATCACCACGAGCCACGTCGCGAGCGCGACGCCAAGCAGCGAAGCTGCGAGCCACACCGGCTCGAGCCTACGCAGCGGCGGCGCTGAATGACCGACAGTGGTCATCGCGCGATCCTATGCGTGTTTGCCGTTCGCTTCAACGCGAGCTCGCCTTTCGTGGGATCTCGTCCTCCGCTCACGTCGCCACGGCGACCGGCCCGCCGCAGTCCAGCTCCCAGAAGGCAAGACCGAACGCGATCGCGTCGGTGAGCCACACTACGCCGCCGCTGAACAGCAGCTGCCGTCCCGTTATCTGGACTGCCGAATGAAAACACCAACGATGACGAGCACCACCACGCCCAGGACGTTGAAGACCCAGGAGATCCCCCGTTCGGTTATTGCGGTTGAGCATCTGAGGGCCGATCATCCCTTCAGCTCCTGTTTCTACGGATCTGCGGGCGTTGACTGGAGTCGGGAGACCCGGTGCGCGCGCGCGTGTGTGACTGCGGTATGGCAATCATTTCAACACTTGCGGATGAAGGGTCCCTGGCGATCGGTTATCGACGCCTGGCGGCGCTGCTTCGTGATGTCGTTGCTGAGGAGTCTGTTGACTCGGTGCTTGCCCGCGTCGCCGCGACGCTGCGCGAGTTGATTCTCTGCGAGGACGTGGTGCTGTGGGAATGCGCGGGCGACGACATGCTTACTGTTGCGCTTGTCGATGGCGAGGACGAGGAGGCGATGCGTTCGCTTCGGATTCAGTTGGGGGACGGGCTCACAGGTAGGGCGGCATTGGAGGGACGGCCGATCGTTTCGAACGACGCTCACCTCGATCCGTTGGCCGGCTTGGTGCCAGGTACCGAACCGACCCCTGAGTCCGTCGCTTGCATGCCCTTGCTCGCGCGCGAGAGGTTACTGGGGGTGCTGAGTCTGTACCGGCGTGGGAGCGCGCACGCGTTTGCTGCTGAGGAAATTGAGCTAGTCGCTGACTTCGCTGCTGTGGCAGCGCTTGCCTTGGACAACGCGCGCACCCGCTCAGAACTCGAGCGGCTCGCGACCACCGATGACCTGACAGGCATGGCTAACAGGCGGCGCTTTAGGACAGAGCTCGAGCGGGAACTCGCCAGCGCGCGCCGCTACGGTACGCCGCTCTCCTTGCTTCTGCTCGACATTGACGATTTTAAGGCCGTCAACGACACCTATGGCCACGCCCGCGGCGACGATGTACTCAGGTTGGTCGCGAAGATTCTCCAAGCAAGCCTCCGCGCACCTGACCTTAGTGCAAGACTCGGCGGAGACGAGTTCGCGGTGTTGTTGCCTCAAACCGAACGCGCCGCCGCCGAGGCGCTGGCCCAACGCCTCAATCGGACTCTTGGCTCGGCACTGAATTCGCGCGTAAGGACAACCGTTTCGATCGGGATCTCCACCTTCAACGGCGAGGAGTCAGTCGATTTGCTCGAGGACGCCGATCGCTTCCTTTACGAAGCAAAACGAGCGCATCCGGCATACGCGTCAGTCCGCTTTCCCACACAGCTATCCTCGTGACATCCGAGACTGCAGCGCTCGCAGCAACCGTCCCAACACCCGATCCCGCAGCGTGCGAAGTGTCGCAGTCTATCGACTCGGAGGCAGAGGAGATTCTCGCCGCGCGCTATTGCCTCCTGACGGAGGCTGGGTATCCGCCCCAAGAGGCACTCGCGATCGCGACCCAACCTGAGGCCGACGGGAACAGTACGTCCGAAGGGTGAAAGAAGGGCGCGCGCGAGCCGACGGTGCCTACACCCTTGAGATTCGTACCTCGACCTGCAAGACACCCGCGTCACCTTCGGTTGGGCCATGCACCCACGCGAGGGCACAAATGCGCTCGCTCTTTACCGCATCGCGGGCGAGCGACTCTACGCGCGCAACCTCATGCGCGGCCAACGACGCGGAATCCTTGAGCTCATTGAAGACCTGCCACTCGAACCGGCCGGCCCAGAGGCTCGCTCACACGTCACAGATTGTGTGCACGACGTCCGCTGAGGTTGGGGTTGACCCGATTTCGTTGACGTCCTTTGGCATTCTGGCGGCGTTGCGCTAAGAGGGTCGCTGCGTAGCTCCCTTCAACCGAGTCGAACACGCCGCGAAGGGCGGTCACAAGCACAGGAGCCACAATGCACAAGACTTCGCGGTCGTCATCGGCGAAGGTCAGACGACGCTGTCCCTCCAAGTCCCTGGCAAGGGCTATCTCGCGAGGTCGGCGGCGCGAAGATGGGCGATCACGGCTAGCACGCGCCGGTGGCCGTCCTCGCGGGCGGGGAGGTCGAGTTTCGTCAGCACGCTGCGGACGTGGCCCTCAACAGTGCGCTCGGTGAGGGTGAGGCGGCGGGCGATCGCGTTGTTGGTCAGGCCTTCTGCCATCAGCGAGAGCACCTCGCGTTCGCGATCGGTGAGAGCTTCGAGGGCGTCGCGTTCTCCGCCGAGGAGTGACGCCACGACTTGCGGGTCGAGCGCGGAGCCGCCGCCCGCGACGCGTTCGGCGGCCTCAAGGAACTCCGAAACGTGGAGCACTTTGTCTTTGAGCAGGTAGCCGAAGCCACCCTGTGAGACCAGCCCGACCGCGCCGGCCGACTCAACATGCTGTGAGAGGACGAGCACCCCAACTTCGGGGTGAGCGTCGCGGATCCATCGTGCCGCCCGGATCCCCTCGTCGGTGAACGAAGGCGGCATTCGAACGTCGACAACCGCGAGATCAGGCTTGTGCTCGCTAACCGCGGCGCGGAGGCGATCGGCATCCTCGACCGCCCTGACCACGTGGTGTCCGGCATCCTCGAATAGCCGGCGAAGGCCCTCCCTGAGCAGGACCTGATCCTCGGCGATCACGACTCGCACGGCAACTCCACGGTTACCACGGTTCCCTGGCCGGGCGGGCTATCGACGCTCAGGCTCCCGCCCAGAGCGGCGACGCGGTCTGTCATACCGCCAAGACCCGACCCATCCGCAGGGCAGGCGCCGCCGACTCCGTCATCGCGGACGCAGACGAGCAGGCTGCCGTTTTGGCTCGTCGCGGTCACAGTGACCTGCGATGCCTGCGCGTGCTTCGCCGCGTTGGCGAGCGCCTCGCTGGCCACGAAGTAGGCCGCGGTCTCAAGATGGTCCTGGAAGCGCTCCTCTGTCACGTCGACCGTGGTACGTGGCGCCGAGCGCGACGCGAGCTCTCGCAGTGCTGCGCCCAGGCCGTCGTCGAGACGCGCGGGCCGCACGCCCCTGGCCAGCTCGCGCAGCTCCTTGATCGCCTCGCCGAGCTCCACGACGGTGTCGTCGAGTTCGCCCGCTTCCCGGCTTGACGCCGGCACCTGGTTCTGGATATGGCGGAGCGCAAGCCCGATCGAGACCAGGCGCTGCTGGGCCCCGTCGTGGAGGTCCCGCTCGAGTCGCCGGCGTTCCTCATAGCCGGCGGTGACGATCCGCGCCCGCGACTGCTCGACCTCTGCCAGCCGGCGCGCCACCTCCGCGCGAAGACGTCCGATCTCGATCGCAAGCCCGGCCGCGTCGATCACGCTCTCGAGCAGATCGGGGCGCTCGGAGAGCGCGCGGTCGTGAAGCACGGCGCCGAGCAGAAGGCTGCCGCGGCGCACCGGAGTCAGATCGCGCCGCGAGTCGGGCGCCACCGGCGCCGGACGCCCGGCGAAGTCCACGTGTTCATCGCTCTCTGGCAGCCAGAAGAAGAGCTCGAGGCTCGGGTCGCCCAGCGCCTCGGCGAGCACCGGGCCGGTTGCCTCCGGCGCGGCACGGCCGGCGCGCAGTTCCACGAGGTAGCGCTCGACCCGTCGGAGCCCTTCATAGCGGGCGCGGCTGAAGCGCCGATCCACGAGCATCTGAACCCGCGAGCGAAGCGCCCCGAACGCGAGTGCCACGGCTAGCGTCGCGGCGGCGGTCGGCAACGTCGACCCCGCACCGAGGGCCACCCCCAGCGTCAGCGACACCGCCGCGTACGTCAAAGCCAGAAGCGCGCTAAGCGCCAGGTAAACCAGCGTGCGGTTGATCAGCCGGTCGACCTCGTAGAGGCGATAGCGCATCACGGCGACGCCGATCGCCA
The DNA here is from genome assembly GCA_013816245.1 of Actinomycetota bacterium. Taxonomy (GTDB): domain Bacteria; phylum Actinomycetota; class Thermoleophilia; order Gaiellales; family Gaiellaceae; genus 3-1-20CM-4-69-9. Next base: position 33,675 of record JACDEU010000022.1, read on the forward strand.
GCGGTATCGCGAGCACGACCAGGACAAGACCGATGACGGTCGCGGTGTCCGAGCCGCTGCCCAGGAGGCCCTCCGCCCACCCTGCGACGACTGCCGCCGGGATCAGCGCCGACGCGTAGGCGAGCAACTTGATCTGCGACCGCTCGACGCCCGAAGCGCGCCGCAGCCTCGTGCCTACGGCGAGCGCCGCTGCAAAGAGACTCGCGAGCATGCCCAGCGCGCCGATCGTGAAGGGAGCGATGAAGATCGCCTCAGGAAGTTGTGGCAGCGGCTTCGAGACAGCCCCGAACGGCTTGTCGAATGAGCCCGGCCGGAGAAACGAGAGCAGCAGAAAGAGAGCGAACGACGCGATCGCTGCCCACGCGATCGGCCGCCAACGGGGCGAGGGAAGCCGGCCGTCGGGAAAGACGAATGCGATCGCGGTGAACGCCGCAAACACCGTCGGCCAGCCTGACTGATCGAATAGCACCGCCCACTCTGTTCCCGGCAGCGACCCAGGCCGCTCCAGCAGCCCGTACGCGGCGTAGTTGGCCGCCAACCCGTTGAGAGCAAGCACGAGCCCATTTGCCAGCAGCAGCCAGCCGATCGGGTTGTAACGACGGCGAGTGGCGACCACCAGGCCCACACTCGTTGACATCACGACGGCGAGCGGGAAGACAAACGAAAGCCACGCGGGCTCGGTCGAACGGGACAAGGCATCGAGCAGGGACGCGCCCGCCATCACCCCAACGGTCAGGGAGACGACAATCCAAGAAGCGACCCGCGCAGCGCGCACTCCGCCCATCTTCCCCCTCCCGCACCGCCCCGACAACCGCGCCACCACTCGCTCGAAAACAGGTGCTGGCACGTGCCCAGGTCAGGTGCTCGCAGCGATGCGCCGCGGCCTTGGCAGTCGTAGGTTCGAGAGATCCGACCAACTCTCGAAGGGAGCACCATGGAAAGCACCGTAAAACGCCCCGCCGTCGACGTCGGCCCCCACCGCGCAAAGCCCGGCCTGGCCCTGTTGCTGGCGGTACTGTCAATTCCCGGCTCGACCCTCGCCTGGGACCTTCCTGCGGGCGGGCTGTGGATCGGCCTTCCGCTCGCCATCGTCGCGATCGTCCTCGGCATCCGCGCACGCCGCGAGGTCGCGGGCGAGGCCCGGTCACGGATAGCGATCGTCGCGATCGTGATCGCGGTCTTGGCCATCGGCCAGATGGTCCTCTTCGTAGCCCTCAGCTAGACCGGGATTGATACGGGCGGCCGAGCCTCGTGCTCGGCCCGGCCGACGTCAAGCGGGCGCGCGCAACCAGCCGGGTCGCTCGGTAATGCAAATCGGGAGCTGCTCCTTGACCGAGGACGCGCTCTCGCACACGAACCCAGAGGAGAAACGATGAGAGTCAAGCTCACACACAAACCCAGCGTGGTGGCGTTCGCGCTGCTCGTCGCCGCCTCGGTCGGCCTCGCGGGCTGCGGCGGCGGCGGCAACAAACAGGCGGCGACAACGCCGACCGAGTTCACCATCACGGCGAGCGAGGCTGGCAAGCAGTTGCGTCTCTTCGTCCCGAAGGCGTTGCGAGCCGGGCTCGTGACCATCGAGCTCACGAATACCGGCAAGGCGTTTCACGAGGCCCAGCTCATTCGCCTCGAGCCCGGCCACACGCCCGAGGACGCGCTGAAGGTCATTGCCGCCGAAGGGGCGCCCAGCCCCGGCTGGATTCACGTAGCCGGCGGTACCGGCCCCGCACCGCCGGGTGGCAAGCGCTCGGCGACACAGCGGTTGCGGCCGGGCAACTACATCGTCTACGACGCACCTTTCCAGAACGAAGGTAAGGGCCTGAAGTTCGGGCTAGCCTCATTCAAGGTCGAGGGCAAGGCCGACGACAGCGGCGAGCTGCCAAAGGCGGTGGCCAAGATCGAGGCGTACGAGTACGGCTTCAAGGCATCGGGGCTGACCGTCGGCAGGAACACGATCGAGTTCTCGAACACCGGCACGGAGCCGCACCACGTGATCGCGGTGCCCTACAAGCCCGGCGCCACGCTCGCTAAGCTGCGCAAAGCGTTCGGGCAAACGGGAGGCCCCGAGCCGCCGCTCGACTTCGCAAACGTCGTCTACACCGCCAGGATCGACGGCGGTACAAAGCAGATCACCCAGCTCGACCTCGCCAAACCGGGCAAGTACGCCCTCCTCTGCTTTGTCAGCGATCGCAAGGGCGGTCCGCCGCACGTAGCGCAGGGGATGATCGCCGAAATCACGGTGCGCTGACTGGCATCCCCGCCATCCGAAGAGACGCGGCGCCGACACCACCTCGGCCCGGTGGGGTTCGGCGCCTCCTGCCGCGAGCGAGCTGGCGCTCGTTTGTCGTCACTCCAACGACGCTGCTTCGCTGGCACCGTCGGCTGGTCGCCAAGCGCTGTTACTACAGAACCGCACCTGAGCATCTGGGTTTTTGACAGCCCTTCAGGCTCCCGGAATGTCCATACTTGCGGCCCGACAACCGAAAAGGGAGTGACGGTATGAGTACTACCGTGATCATTCTGATTGTCGTTGCAGTGATCGTTGTTCTGGCCGCTGCGGCGTTCGTCGCGCGGCGCCAGCGTGCGCGGCAGCTCGACCAGAAGCGTGTCGAGGCTCGCGAGCACCGCGAGCAGGCGGACACGAGAGGCAGGAAGGCGGAGCAGGCACGGCTTGCAGCTGAGGAGCAGACAGACCGGGCACACAAGGAACAGACCGCAGCCGAGGAGCATCGGCAGCAGGCAGAGGAGATCGACCCGGACGTCGAGGAGTGACCTAGGCGTCGCGACGCCCTCGAGCGAAACGGAGTCGTCAGGTAACGAGGAGTAGGCGACACGACTGCTCGACACGTACCTCGCGCGGACACCTCCCGAGGACGCCAGAGCCGAGGCAAACGACCAAAGCAGGCATGATCTTCCGGAGGTCGCGGAGAGCCCAAGCTACTGGGAGACCGCCGCCGCAAGAGGCCGGTGGATGCGAATGACAGACTTCTTGTATCCACGGATTGGAAACCAGGCTCAATGGAAATGAACGCAACATGACTGCCGCCACCGGCCCCGATCGAGCCCGACACCAGGTTGAGAACGCCGACTGGCTGAACGCGCTCGCGCGGGTCGGCCTCGTCGCCAAAGGCGCGTCGTTTGCCCTGGTCGGCATCCTCGCGATCAAGCTGGCGGTAGAGAGCGGCGGCAAGGCGACAAGCCGCCAGGGCGCGCTCCAGTCGCTGGCGCAGCACTCGTTCGGGAAGTTTTTGCTGATCCTCCTTGCAGTCGGCTTCGCCGCCTACGCACTCTGGCGCTTCGCCCAAACGTTTTTCGACAAGAACGACGTCGGCGCAGGCGCGAAAGGCCTTGCCAAGCGCACGGGGTACTTCGGCCGCGGGACGATCTATGCGAGCCTCACCTATTCGACAGTCAAGATCATCTCCGGCGCGGCCCAGAAATCGCAGAACCAAAAGGCGCATAAGACGACCGCGACCGTGCTCTCCTGGCCCGCCGGGAAGTGGATCGTCGGCGCGGCCGGCCTCGTGCTGATCGGCGTCGGCCTCTGGAACGGCTACCGCGGCGTCGAGAAGAAGTTCCTGAAGAACTGGATGACAGAAAAGATGAGCTCGTCCGCGCAAAGCTGGGGCTCGCGCTCGGGCGTCGTCGGTCTCCTCGCGCGGATGGTCGTCTTCGCCCTGATCGGGATTTTCGTCGTCAAGGCCGCCCACGACTACAACCCACGGGAAGCGATCGGTCTCGACGGCGCGCTGCAGAAGCTGGCGAACCACAGTTACGGCTCGTGGCTGCTCGGAATCGTCGCGGCAGGCCTCCTCGCCTACGCCGTCTTCTGCCTGTTCGAGGCGCGCTACCGCAAAGTCTGACGAGCGACACGGCTTCGCCAACGGTCGGGTGACTTCCGCCCCGATGTGTCTCCAGATCGTCTGTTGCCACCTGCCTGATCGCCTCGACAGCGACTGCACGGTCGCCTGCGTACGCGATGCAGAGAGTCGGTCGCATGGCAATCAGCTTCAAGGCTGCATCGAGATACCCCGCCTGTCGATCGCGCTCTGGGCCGGGGTCTTGGAGCGAACACGCTCGGCGAAGCGCAGACCTATGCGAACCACATTCATCGCAAGGCGAAAGCGCGTTTTTGGCGGGATCGCTTTCGGAACGGGAACCTCGCTGACAAAACTTGGGCAAAAGTCCGGGAGCGCTCTCCGGAGCAGCAACAAACCCTGTTTCCAGGGCCTTCCTGTAGCGGGGGCAGGATTTGAATCTGCGATCTCCGGGTTATGAGACGTGCGTTGCCAGGTCAGATAACGTTACGACCGCCCAGATCGCCTGAGATCAGGCAAGGTTGGCTCAGACGGGCAAAAAGTTGGCAAAAGTTCTCGCCTGCCAAGAGAACGCTACGGGCGCCGCATTGCGGCCGAGCGTCAAGGCGATTGTGTCTATCAGCGAGTGCCGCGGCGGGCCGGATCGAAACCAGCCCGCCGCGGTTCGTTCGCTCTCTGGCTAAGAAGGCGGTGATGTAACGACCCGCGTGGTGCCGTCGTACGACACGACAGTGATGCCGCCGTACGTGTAATCGGCGTTCGCCAGGATCCAGTTGAGCGTCTCGGCCGTGTCGGTCCGGTATGCGAAGGCACTGCCTGCGCAGTTGAGGTTCTTCACAAACGAGTTGACGCCGACGATGATGTCAGTGCTGTCGTAGAGGATCGGCCCACCGGAGTCCCCGAAGCAGGTGCCGCCCTTGCCGCCGCCTGGGTTGGTCGATAGGTGGAGGTTCGTGCCGCCCTCATAGGCGCTGCCGATGTTGACCAGCTGCAGCGTCGCCATCAGTCGCTCCCGGTACGAGATCGTGGCGGGCTGAGTCTCCGAGATGCCGTAGCCCGTGGCGGTGAACGTCGCGTTCTTGCCGGTCTGCGCCGCAACGCTGTCGAGGAAGCCGACATCAGCGAGGCTGCCGTACCTACTCAGATACAACGGCTGGTCCAGGATCGCCATGCCGACATCGAGGTTGTCCTGACCGATTCCCCTCAGGCCCGTGAAGCCGTTGTTGAGCAGTGTGCTCGCCGTGCGACACGGGTACTGGGCCGTATCAATGCAGCTGTACGGGTAGCCCGTAACGGCAGCTTCACCCGTAGCCGGATTGTAGGTCGATCCGCCTGACTGCGAGAACCAGATGATCGCATGATCCACATTCGGATCAGCGACATCAGAGCAGTGCCCTGCGGTCAGGAACGTTGTCGGATTGATCAGCGCCCCACTACAACGATGAAGGAATTTGCCGTTCGCGTCGTAATACGCGATCAGACCGACATAGTCGTGGATGAAGTCCTTCTCGAAGTTCCCGGTGATCGCACCCGCAGGCGACACCGCGACTACGGCAGTACAAGCCAAAGCGGCAAACGCCGCCAACACCTTACGCATTTGTTCTCCCCTCGTTCCTCGATATCGCGTGACTGTTACGCGCTCATATTCTCTTACCCGCTCCGCGATCGCTCTAACACCTCCAGCGTCGTATCTGCGAGCGCTCACCCGACAGCCCTGAATAGACCACTATGCCTCTAAAGACGCAGGATTTGAACCTGCCCGGCCGGACCGAGCGCTCAACCGCATGCCACCTGACCCGAGACGGCCGACACCCCGACTCGCCCTCTCACCTCGAACAGACCACGGCGAAAACCGTTGCCGGCGTTTGCGACCACCCTACGCTTGCGCGTTGGGTAGGTCGCGCTATCGCAGCTTGACCCTTCTCTTGATCGTGGTCCCGTTTCCCCAGGGATCGACGAGAAGGATCTGGACACCCAGGTAGTGCGTTTTGGTCGCGCGACGAAAGACAAAGGAGACGACGCTCGTGCCTGCGGTCACCGTTCCGTTCTTGTTCGCGACATACGAGCCGGCGGTGGCGCTCGCCGTGAACGTGACGGCGTTCTCCTCGACATTGTCGCGAGCGGAGAACGCGACGTGGACGGTCCAGCGGCCGCGCCGCGCGTGTGGACGAACCACTTCGACACGCGTGACGGCCGCGGAGGGCCCTATCGCGTCGAAGTCCACGACACCCGTCCACGTGTCGTTGAAGACGATCGGCGACACGTTCTCGCCCGTAGAGTGGTCGACCGTGCCTGTTCCCGTGCCGCGGAGCGCCGTGTACTTCCCCGAACCCTCCACGATCGTCCACGGCCCGGACGCGCCGCTGCGGTGTTCGAGCTCGCCCGCGAACCCGGCGGTGAACGTACCGCTGGCGTCGGAACAGGTGAAGACGCGCCTGCCCATGCGTCCGAGCCAACTGCCCGACGCGCACAGCGGCGCCGACGCGGTGAACGTCCCCTCGTGCCGATCCGCATCCGGTGGATGAATGCCGTCCAGATGCAGCGTTACCTGCATCGGCGCCCCGAGGGCGCCTGGTGCCGAACCCAAGGCGACCAGGACTACCATGCCGACCATCGCGATTCCCGTTTGTTTGATGAACATCTTCATCGTCCCTCCCAGCAGGTGGCGATCTCTCACACGTCGAAGCGTGCGATCCCGCGGTTGCAGGCGACCTAATCCCCGGTAAATCGATCCTTCGGCGGCCGCTGGAACGGCGCGAGGCGCGGTGTTAGCCTCAGACGAGGTGGCGCCCGCCGGGCTCGAGTTCCGGATTCTGGGACCCTTCGAGGTGTTGGCCAACGGGCGGCCGTTTCCGTTGGGACCGGGCAAGGAGCGGGCACTTCTGGCGGTCCTGCTCCTCTATCGGAACGAGCGCGTCTCGACCGACCGACTGACCGACGTGCTCTGGGATGAGTCGCCGCCCGAGAGCGCGCCGAAGATGATCCAGATCTACGTCTCGCGCCTGCGGCGCGCACTCGCAGACGACACGGGCCGGGACCGGCGCCTCATCACACAGCCGGGCGGATACCGCCTGCGGGTCGAGCCCGACGAGCTCGATCTGGACCGCTTCGAGCGCATGCACGCCGAGGGACGGAACGCGCTCGTCGCCGATCCGGCACTCGCGACGTTGAGGCTTCGCGAGGCGCTGTCCCTCTGGCGCGGCCCACCCCTTGCGGACGTTGCGCTGGGGCGCGTCCTCGAGCATGAATGCACTCGGCTCGAGGAGCTTCGCCTGGCCGCCCTCGAGGAACGGATCGAGGCTGACCTCACACTCGGCGCGGGTCCGGAGCTCGTGGACGAGCTCGAGGCGCTCGTCCGTCAGCGGCCGCTGCGCGAGCGACCGGCCGCGCAGCTCATGCTCGCGCTCTACCGGTCAGGTCGGCAGGCGGAGGCGCTCGCGATCTACAAGCAGACGCGCGACCATCTGGTCGACGAGCTCGCAATCGAGCCGGGACGTTCACTGAAGGAGCTCCAGCAGGCGATTCTCCGGCAGGATCCGGCGCTCGATCCGCCGGCGAGCGAGCGCTCGAGTGCCCCACCGACGCCGGTTCGCGAGCGGCGACCGGCACCAACACCGGAGCGACCCGCGAAGCAAAAGCCCAAGAGGTTGGTCGTGGGCGGGATGCTCGCCGCTGCGCTAGCCGCGGCTGCGGTGATCGCGATTACGGTCGTAGCGGAACCGAAGCGACGGCCGGTTCGGCTCTCGGCGGACGCGATCGGAGTCGTTCGCGACGGGCGCCTGGTCGATCAGGCCCGCACCGGGGGGACTCCGGCCGCGATCGCCGCCGGAGGTGGAGCGATCTGGATCGCCAGTGCCGGCGCGAACTCGGTTTCACGTCTCGATCCGAAGACGTTGGAAGTCCGCCAGACGATCGAGGTCGGGAACGGGCCGAGCGGGATCGCGACCGGCGGCAGGGCGGTGTGGGTGTCCAACGGGCTCGACGGAACGGTCGCTCGCATCGATCCGAGGGCGAACAAGGTCGTCCAGACGATTCAGGTCGGCAGCGGCCCCACTGCGATCACCTACGGCCTCGGCTCTGTCTGGGTGGCGAACCGGGCCGATCAGACCGTCTCTCGGATCGAACCTCGAACGGGAAACGTCCTCGACACCCTCGCCGCCGGCACGGATGCGGCCGCGATCACCGCCGGCGACGGCGCCGTCTGGGTCGTCGACCAGGCGCGCGGCAGAATCGCCCGACTCGAGCCGGGCTTCACCGAGCCCGTCCTGACGATCAACGTCGGCAACGGCCCGTCGGCGCTCGCGCTCGGCGCCGACTCGCTGTGGGTTGCGAATACCCTCGACTCGACGGTCTCGCGCATCGATCCACGGTCCAACCGAGTGATCGCGACCGTGCCCGTGGGCGCCGGACCGAGCGGTCTCGCGGTCGGCTCCGACGGGATCTGGGTCGCGAACGAGTTCGACGACACGCTTTCGCGCATCCGTCCGCAGACGAACCGCGTCGACCGGACGATTAGCCTCGGGCAACGGCCTACCGGAGCAACGGCCGCGAACGGAGCGGTCTTGGTCGCGGCCGGACCTATGGCCGCGAGCCACCGCGGCGGAACGCTGCGGCTCGTGACGAACAAGTTTCCGTACGGCTCGATCGACCCGCTCAACGCTGGCAGTTACGCCGCGATCATCCTCACGAACGACGGCCTGACCGGCTTCCGGCGCGTCGGCGGCGTGGAGGGGGCCGAGCTCGTGCCGGACCTCGCGCTCGACCTGCCGACGCCGACCGACGACGGCAGGAGCTACACGTTCCGACTCCGGCGTGGGATCCATTACTCGAACGGGGAGCTCGTTCGGCCGGAGGACTTCCGGCGTGCGCTCGAACGCGTGTTCATCGTGTTTCACGACACCTATGTCTATGGGGCGATCGTCGGCGCCTCCACCTGCGCCTCGACGCCCAGCCGTTGCGATCTCTCGCGTGGGGTGGTCGCGGACGACCGAGCCTGGACGGTGACGTTCCATCTCCATAGGCCCGATCCCGACTTTCTCGCCAAGCTTGCGCTTCCGGCCGCGTACGCCGTGCCGACCACGACGCCGGCCAGGGATGTCCGCACACATCCTGTTCCGGCGACAGGGCCTTACATGATCGGTACCTACAAGCCGGGACGCCTCGTGGCGCTCGTCCGCAATCCGCGCTTCCGAATCTGGTCGAGCAGCGCTCAGCCCGCCGGCTACCCCGACGCGATCGTCTGGACACTCGGTACGTTTCCGGCGCCGCAGGTGGGCGCGGTCGAGCGCGGGAGGGCCGACCTCGCTTCCGAAGGCGTACCGCCGAACCGCTTCACGGAGGTCGCGACCCAGTATGCGAGCCAGGTGCGCTTGAACCCGGCGCCGCGGACGACCTTCCTGTTCCTCAACACGCGCCTGCGGCCGTTCGACGACGTCCGCGTCCGCCGTGCGGTCAGCTACGCGATCGACCGGGCCGCCGTCGTGCGCGCGCTCGGCGGTGCGGAGCGGGCGCAGCCGACGTGCCAGATCCTGCCACCCAACTTCCCAGGCTACCGTCCTTACTGCCCCTTCACGCTGCAGCCGTCTACCGTCGGTACCTGGACGGCGCCGGACATCGCGAAGGCGCGGCAGCTGGTTGCCGCGTCCGGCACGCGTGGCGTGGCAGTGACCGTATGGATACCGCCGAATCACCGGCCGGAGGCCGCGGTGGTCGTCGCGGTTCTGAAGCAGCTCGGGTATGACGCACGGGGGAAGCAGCTGGGCTTTGACTTCTACAACACCAATGTCGGCGACTCACGCCTGAAGATCCAGGCCGGCGTGCACTCGTGGCAGGCCGACTACCCGGCGCCGTCCAATTTCCTCGACGTCTTGCTGAGCTGCCGGGCGTTTCAGCGCGGCGTAGGACTCAATCTCAACGCCCCGCAGTTCTGCGACCGAGCGATCGACAGGAGGA
>JACDEU010000023.1 GCA_013816245.1 Actinomycetota bacterium
GCAAGCTTCGCGACGACGGCGGCTACACGATTCTCGTGATCGAGCACGACATGCACGTCGTGGAAGGCATCTCGGACCGCGTCGTCGCCCTCGATCACGGCGTCAAGATCGCCGAAGGGTCGTTCGAAGCCGTCGCGACCGACCCGCGCGTCATCGAGGCATACCTCGGCCTGCGAAAAGCGGAGACCAAATGAGCACCAACGGCGCGCCGGACCTTCTGAGGTTGAAGAACATCGACACGTATTACGGCGAGATCCACATCCTCGAGAGCCTCGACCTGAAGGTGCGCGAAGGCGAGCTCGTGTCGCTGCTCGGCGGCAACGCCTCGGGAAAGTCGACGACCCTCAAGACAATCCTGGGGCTCGTGCAGCCTCGAAACGGTTCCGTGGAGTTTCGTGGCGAGGAGGTGACACGCCGCACGACGAGCTATCGGATCCAGAAGGGAATGGCGATCGTTCCCGAAAACCGCCGGCTCTTCGGTCCGATGACGGTCCTCGAGAACCTCGAGATGGGCGCCTATTTGATCCGCGACACGAAGGGGCGCAAGGAGGACTTCGAGCGCGTCTACACGCTGTTCCCCCTGCTCTACGAGCGACGCGCGCAGCTCGCCGGGACGCTCTCCGGCGGCGAACAGCAGATGGTCGCCATGGGCCGCGCTCTGATGGCGCGCCCGAAGCTACTCCTCATGGACGAGCCGTCGATGGGGCTGGCGCCGATCCTCGTCGAGCGAAGCTTCGAGATCATCCAGCAGGTCCATCAGTCCGGCGTCGCGATGCTGGTCGTCGAGCAGAATGCGAACATGGCGCTCTCGATCGCAGACCGCGGCTACGTCCTCTCGACCGGGCGTCTGGTGCTCGAAGGCCCGGCGCAGGAGCTGCTCGCGCACGAGGATTTGCGGAAGGCCTACCTTGGCCGTTGAGGCCGCTTCGCTTGCGACCAGGTGCCGCCAGCGGTTCCCGATCTTCGAGCGGCAGGTGTACATCAACTCGTGCTCGCAGGGCGCGCTGTCGGACGCGGTGCGCGCAGCTTACGAGCAGTACCTCGAAGACTGGGACGACAGAGGCGCACCCTGGGAGTACTGGGTGGAGCGCCAGGAAGCCGCGCGCACTGCTTTCGCCGGGCTCGTCAATGCGAGCGCCGACGAGATCGCGGTGACGACGTCGCTGTCGGCAGGAGTGAGTGCGCTCGCGAGCGGCCTACGCTTCACGCAGCGGTCGAAGGTCGTGCTCACGGACTGGGAGTTCCCGACGATCGGTCAGATCTGGCACGCGCAGGAAGCGCGCGGAGCGCGGGTTACCCACGTCAAGGCGGCGGCTGACGGGACGATCCCGCTCGAGCACTTCGAGAGCGCGATCGACGACGACACCCTGATCGTCGCTCTCACGCACGTCTGTTATCGCAACGGCGCGATGCTGGACGTCCCCGCCGTCGTCGAGCTCGCTCACGAGCGCGGCGCGCTCGTCCTGCTCGACGCCTTCCAGGCGATCGGCTCGCTTCCGGTCGACGTTGCCGAGCTCGGGGTCGATTTCCTCGGCGCCGGTGTGCTCAAGTATCTGCTCGGGTCTGCAGGCCTCGGTTTCTTCTACTGCCGTCGAGACCTCGTCGAGCGTGTGCGGCCGACACAGACCGGCTGGTTCGCCGACGAGAACATCTTCGCGATGGATCACACCGACTATTCGCCGGCGCACACCGCCGCGCGTTTTCAATCGGGCACGCCGCCGGTGCCTGCGATCTACGCGGGCATCGCGGGCATCGAGCTGATGCAGCAGATCGGGGTGGCGGAGACCCGCGATCACGTGCTCGGCCTGAATGCGCATCTCCTCGACGGCCTCGACGAGCTCGAGGCAAAGGTCGTGACGCCGCGCGCACCGGAACGACGCGGTGCGCTCATCTGCGTGAAGTCCACCGACGCGATGGCCCTCGTCTCCAAGCTCGGCGAGGAAGGCATCGTCACGTCGGACCGCGACGACAGCCTGCGTATCTCGGCCCACTGTTACAACACCGTCGAAGACGTGGATGCCGTGTTGGCAGCGCTGCAGCGACACCGCAAGCTCTTGGCATAGCATCCCTGCAATGCCGCGGAACACCAGCAAGGGTGCCCTCGAGCGTCTCCAGGAACGGATTCGCACAGCCGACCGCGGCTGGTTCTTCGCTGCCGTCGCCGATCAGGTGTCGGAGCGGCGGCTGGAGCGCGGACTGTCGCAGCGCGAGCTGGCCGAGCTGGTCGGTACGACGCAGTCCGCGATCGCGCGCCTCGAGCGCGGTGGCAGGCCACCGCGCATCGACACGTTGCTCCGAATCGCAGACGCGCTCGACTGCGAGCTCGTCGTCGACCTGAAGCCCCGTCGCTAGAGGGCCTGGGCCTCCTGGACGATGCGAGCGGCGAGGTCACGCTTGCGCACGACGACGTAACCGTTTGACGCCTCGACGACGTCTTCGACCAGCAGGTCTTCGTGGCCCGGCAACACCAGGAACATGTTCCCGCTCCGGTCAAGCCGCTCGTAGTCCTCGATCCGGCAGCTAATCGTGCCGGTGCAGGACGGGGCCCAGCACTCGCAGACGAGGTTGATGTCCGAGAGATCCGAACGGAAATTCTCGGTCATCTCGACGATCTGCTCGTTCACTGCTCGAAAGAGCAGCTGATTTTGCGCCGCGCGTCGCTCTCGTTCTTGTTGCTCTCCGCTCATCACTTCCCCTTGGTAGCCGAAAGGAACTTCGGCCGGGGGAAATGTCCATCAGGAGTGCGAGATCGCCCTCGGTCTGTTGCTCATTGTAGCCGCCGACTCTCCAGATCGGGAATGGCGGCTAAGATCCGCGCCTTGAACGACCGGGCCCAGATACAGGCCATCGAGACCCTCGGGGACGGGACGAGCGACGAAGCCTCTGCCGCCATCGGCAGGCTACTCGCGGTCACCCAGGCGACCTACGAGCGGCGCGCGCAGCTCGAGCACGCGCTCCAGTCCCGCGTGGCGATCGAGCAGGCCAAGGGGATCGTCGCCGAGCGGTACGGGCTCGAGCTCGAAGCGGCCTTCCAGATCATCAGGCGTGCCGCCCGCACGCACCGCATGAAGCTCCATGATCTCGTCCGCGAGATCCGTCCGGGAAAAGAGTTTCCCCCGGAGCTCGTCGAAGTGCTGCCGGAAGACCTGAAGCCGCGCCGCGACGTTTAGATACGCACGCTCCGAGCAGAACAGGCGCAACTGTGAGCGAGACAGAGGAACGAATCGTGCAGAACAATCTGACGTTTCGAGCTGCCAACGAAAAGATCCGAGCGAAGGCAGCCGAATACGACGAGCCGATGGAGCGGATCCCCTTCCTCTGCGAGTGCCCCGACATGGACTGCACCACGATCGTATGGATGGCCCCGAGCGAGTACGAGGCGGTTCGGTCCAATTCGAAGCACTTCTTCACGGTCACCGGGCACGAGAAGGCCGAGGAGCCGGTGGGCGAAGTGGTCTCCCGCCAGGATGGATACGTCGTGGTGGAGAAGCAGATCGCAGACCTGGAGGAATCGGGCAGCTCGCGCGCCTACGGACCATGAGCGCACGCGAGGAACAGATCGGGCTGAACGAGGCGGTCTTCCGAGAGGTCAATGAGCGCATCGAAGGCCTCGCCGAAACGTTCGACCTGACATCGGAACCACTCGACTTTGTCTGCGAATGCGGAGACGCGGGCTGCGTTCAGCGCATCACGATGAGCCACGCGGAGTACGAGCAGCTCCGCTCCGACCCACATCAGTTCGCCGTGCATCCCGGACACGAGCTCCCCGAGGTCGAGACCGTGGTCGACAAGCGCAAGGGCTACGACGTCGTCTCAAAGGACAGCGGCGTGCCCGAGCAGGTCGCGGAGCAGACGGATCCCCGCAGCTGAGCAGATCGTCGTCGCTGCGCTGGGCGACTCGATCACCGAGGGGTCGCCCGGCTACGACTCTCGCAAGGGCGGCGACGAAACGAGTCAGTGGGAGCACTGGGCCGCGCGCGCCGACGGCCGACTCGAGTTTCGCAACTGCGGAATCCATGGTCAGCGAACTGACGAGATCATGGCGCGCCTCGACGAGTGCGCCGGCGGGGCGGACGTGCTCGTCGTGCAGGGCGGCATCAACGACATCGCGCAGGGCCGCTCGGTCGACGCTGCCGCCGAGAACCTGCGCGCAATGGTTCGGCGCGGCAAGGAGCTTGGACTGCAGGTTCTGCTCGTCGAGCTGCTTCCGTGGAACAACGGCTGGCCCGCCGCAGAGCCGAAGATCAGGAAGCTCAATGAGCTCATTGCAGAGGTCGCCCGCGTGGAAGACGTCGCCCTGCTCCCGTTCCATGACACCCTCGAAGATCGGGACCGTCCCGGGCGAATGCGTGAGGAGTGGACCTCTGACGGCGACCACCCGTCGGTCGAGGGTTATCGCAGGCTCGGCGAGCTGGCCTTCAGCCTGCCGGGCTAGAGCGTGAAGACATCGCCGTCGGAGGCGCGCTCGATCCCGTCGGGGAGCGGCAGCTCGGACGGTCGGTGGATGATCACGAGCCGCTTCGCGCCGGAGTCTTCGAAAGCCGCGATCGCCTCTTCTGCGGAGAGGTGCCCGCGGAGGCCGTCGGGCCCTTCCTTGCTCTCCTTGAGTGTCGCCTCGCAAAGGAAGAGATCTGCGTCCCTGCCGACCTCCGCCAGTTGCGGGCTCGGTGCCGAATCGCCCGAGTAGGCGAGGGTCGTCTTGCCGTCGCTGACGCGGAGCGCGTAGGTCTGCAGCTGGTAGTGCGGCACGCGAACAGGCGTGATCGTCAGGCCGTCCGCCTCGAACGGCTCGCCCTCCGCGTACTCGAAGAGCTCGAAGGCGTCGAACATGCCGGCGAATCCGAGCCGCTCGCCGAACTCGCCGAGCTGGGTCCGGCCGCCAGGCGGCAGCCAGAGCTGGGGCGCCGGCAGCTCCCGCCCCGGGCCGAACATCGAGCCGAAGGTCCAGGGAACCAGGTCGCCCCAGTGATCGAGGTGGAAGTGCGTGATCACGATCGCGTCGACGTGCGGCCAGCCTTCCTCCTCGCGCAGGCGCGGCAGGACGCCCGGACCGCAGTCCAGCAGCACCCGCCCCGAGCCCTCGACGAGGTATCCCGACTGGGCGCCGCCCGGGTTGGGCCACGCCGGAGAGCAACCGACGACCGTCAGCTTCACTTGCTCAGTGTGGCATAGTCCTCACGTGCCAGAGGGCGCCGCCAATCTCCTCAAGCGGGTACCGATCTTCTCCGACCTGGACGCGAAGGAGCTAGACCGGATCGCCGCGTCCATGAAGCAGCGCACGTTCAACGCGGGCGACACCGTGACCGCGGAGGGTCAGACCGGAGTCGGGTTCTTCGTGATCGAGGAGGGCGAGGCGACCGTGACCGTCGGCGGAGACGAACGCCGCCGCCTCGGCGCAGGTGACTACTTCGGCGAGGTTGCCTTGCTGAACGAGAGCGCGCGCACTGCGACGATCACCGCGGAGACCGATCTCCGCTGCTACGGCCTGACCTCCTGGGAGTTCCGGCCTCTCGTCGAGACGCACGGCTCCATCGCCTGGAAGCTCCTCCAGGCGATGTCGAAGACCTACCAGAGCCCTTCTTAGCTCGGCCGGCTGGCGAGCTTCACGCTCGCGGTGTGGCTCTTGGCGCCGCGCTTATAGGTGACCGAGACCTGGTCGCCCGGACGATGCGCGTTGATCGCGGCCCGGAGCTCGCTGGCCGACGCGATGGACTTGCCGGCCACTGCGGTGACGACGTCGCCGGCTCGGAGCCCCGCCTTTGCCGCTGGGGTACCGGCCCGCACCTGACCGATCCTCGCGCCGCCTGAAGAGGAGTCGCTGAGGACGACTCCGAGGAAGGCGTGCTGCGCCTTTCCGTTCGAGATCAGCTGCGATGCGATCGAGCGGATCGTGTTGGAGGGGATCGCGAAGCCGACCCCGTCGTTGCCCCCGGAGTCACTCTCGATCTGCGCGTTGATCCCGACGACCTTGCCCTGTGCGTTCAGCAGCGGGCCGCCGGAGTTGCCGTGATTGATCGCTGCGTCGGTCTGGATCGAATCGTCGATGGCGAAGCCGTTCGGGGATCGCATCTCGCGGTGGAGGGCGCTGACGATTCCGGAAGTGACCGTCTCCTCCAATCCGAACGGGCTCCCGATCGCGACGACGTTGTCGCCGACGATGAGCTTGCCGGAGTCGCCGAGCGCGAGCCGAAAGAGCTCCGACGCCGGCGCGGAGATCTTGAGCAGCGCGAGGTCTGTCGATGCATCGGTGCCGACGACCTGGGCGTCGTAGGTCTTGCCGTTCCAGAGCTTGACCGTCAGGGAGCTTGCCCCCGACACGACGTGCTGGTTCGTGAGGACATGGCCGGTCGTGTCGTAGACGAAGCCCGAGCCCTGCCCCTGCGCGGAGGTGACCTCGACGACGCCCTTGCGCGCGAGCTGGTAGATGGACTGCACGGACAGTCCGCTCCCGCTCGAAGCGGGTTGGGAGTCCGCGACGGTGACCTGCCGCACGACCGTCTTGCCGTCGGCGGGCTTGAGGACGGCGTAAGTCGCCGCGCCACCTCCGACACCGATCAGCGCACCGGCGACGAGCGCGGCTGGGAGGGAGAGGATGCGAGTCGTTCGGGGTGTCATGCCGACATCTGACCAGTCCTCTCTAAGATCCGGCTGAGGAACGGATAAGAACTCGCTAAGACTCGGATCTCACAAACTCCTTACGACGGTCTTAGGACGGTCTTAGGGCTGAGTGGCACCTTCGACGCAATGGCATCGCGAGACCTGGAACCCACAGCGACCCTCCACTCGCGGCGTCTCAGACGGGCGGGACGTTCCCCCTCCGCCCGCGCGCTGATCCTGTGTGCCGCCGCCGTCGCGACCGCCTTTGTGACGGCGGCGGCCGCACAGTCGAAACCGCTGCGAAGGCTCGAGTCCCCTCAACTCGACCAGATTGCGCGCGCTTTTCGCCCGATCACCGACAAGCAGGTTGCATTGAGCGCCGTACCGAATGGTTTCTGGGGCGGGCAGTACCGAACGACGACCGGTGAATCCGTGACCGTGTACGCCTCCAACAGTTACCCCGTCGATCCTGCGCTCGGCCAGCGCTGGGCTGATTTTCTCGCGACCCTCGTGCATGGGTCCGAGCTCGCGACGGTCACCGTTCTGATCGCGACTCCCACACAGATCGCCCGCACGTGTGGAAGCGGTGCGGTCGCCTGCTACAGCGCGCAAGGGTCATTCCTCTACACGCCGGGCGAGGATCCTGGCAGCGACCTCTCCGCAGAAGCGGTCATCACGCACGAGTACGGACACCACGTCGCAGCCAATCGTTCCAATGCTCCCTGGCTCGCGCTCGACTACGGCCCGAAGCGCTGGGCTTCGGCGATGCAAGTGTGCGCGAAGGCGAAGACAGGAGTGCTCGTCCCAGGCGCCGAGGATCCGGTCCAGTACACCGAGAACCCCGGCGAGGGCTGGGCCGAGACCTATCGCGTTCTCAACGAGCGCAACGCCGGCCGTGCCGAAACGCCGTGGGACATCGTTTCCGACGCGATGTATCCGACCACAGCAGCGCTCGCAGCTGCGGTGCGGGACGTGACGAATCCCTGGATGCAGGCAACCGTCACCACGCAGGCGGCCGCCTTTACGCGCACGACCCGCAGGCGCACGTTCACGATCGCCACCCAGCTCGACGGAGCGCTGAAGGTGACGCTCCGACCGTCAGCGGGCCTGCGCCTCGGGCTCGGCCTCTTCGCCGGGGCGAAGCGGGTCTCGCGCGCAGTGTCGGCGACGATCGTCTCCCGCGGGACGGCGGTCTGCGGCGTCCGGAGCTACAAGGTGCGGGTGAACGCCCTCAGCGGGCGCGGCAGCGTCCAGCTGACCGTCTCGAAGCCCTAGCGCGTAGCTCTTAGCTCTCTCTCAGCTTCAGGCAGCAGAATGGGCCCGTGAGAATCCTCGTCGTAGACGACGAACGGGCTGTGCGGGAGTCCCTGCGCCGCGCTCTCGAGCTCGAGGGGTACGAGATCGAGCTCGCCGCCGACGGCAACGAGGCCCTCGAGCGCCTCCAGTCGAACGGCGACGCCCAGCCGGACGCCGTCATCCTCGACGTGCTGATGCCCGTGGTTGACGGCCTCGAGGTCTGCCGGCGCCTGCGGCGCAGCGGTAACCACGTCCCGGTCTTGATGCTCACGGCACGGGACGAGATCGAGAACCGTGTCGCGGGGCTCGACGCCGGCGCAGACGATTACGTGACGAAGCCGTTCGCACTCGAAGAGCTCATCGCGCGTGTGCGCGCGCTGCTGCGGCGGACCACCCCGACGACCGACGAGGCTCTTCGCTTCGCAGACATCGAGCTCGACCCGGGAACTCGCGAGGTGAGACGCGGCGCCGAGGCGATCGAGCTCACTCGCACCGAATTCGCGCTGCTGGAGCTCTTCTTGACGAACCCGCGTCAGGTGCTGACCCGGTCGATCATCTTCGAACGCGTGTGGGGCTACGACTTCGGCTTCGCCTCGAACTCGCTGGACGTCTACATCGGCTACCTGCGGCGCAAGACCGAAGAGGGCGGCAAGCCGCGTCTGATCCAGACCGTGCGCGGGGTCGGCTACGCGCTGCGAGAGCCGTGAGCTTTCGCGCCCGCCTTGCACTTGTTGCGGCCGGTGCCGTCGCGCTCGCGGTGTTGACCGCGTCGTTCGTGATCTATTTCGTCGTCCGCGACCAGCTGCGTTCGACGGTCGACAATTCGCTCAAGGCGACCGCCGCGAACATCGAGGGTACGCCGCCCCATGACTTCGAGCACTTCGGGACTTCCGTCGGAGAATTCGGTGGTGCGACGGTCTATCCGCAGGGCGTCGACAAGAATGGGAAGCTCTATCCAGCCCCTGGCGCAACGGTGTTGTTGCCGGTAAGCAACGAAGTGATTGCGGTCGCTCGTGACGAGCGACGCGCATTCTTCAGCGACATGCACGTTCGCAAGATCCACCTTCGTGTGCTGACGTTCCCGTACCCGGGAGGAGCGGTCCAGGTCGCGCGCTCGCTGACCGAGGTCGACCATTCGCTCAGTCGCATCAAGAATCTGCTCATCCTGATCGCGGGAGGAGGGATTGCGATCGCGGCCGCACTCGGGCTCGCGGTGTCGAGAGCCGCGCTCGCCCCCGTGCGCCGGCTCACGACGGCGACGGAGAACGTGACCGAGACAGGAGACCTGTCGGACCGCATCGAGGTCAGCGGGCGTGACGAGCTGAGCAGGCTTGCGGGCAGCTTCAACGCCATGCTCGGTGCGCTAGAGGAGTCGTCGCGTGCGCAGCGCCAGCTCGTCGCCGACGCGTCGCACGAGCTGCGTACGCCGCTGACGAGCCTGCGGACGAACATCGAAGTGCTCGCAAGCGAGCGGAAGCTCCCGGCCGGAGAGCGTGAGAGGTTACTGACCGACGTCGTCGAGCAGCTGGCCGAGATGACGACGCTGATCTCAGGGTTGATCGACCTTGCACGCGGCGAACAGCAGGCGGCGGAATCCGAGGAGGTGCGGCTCGACCTCGTCGCCTCCGAGGCAGTGGAGCGTGCTAGGCGTAACCGCCCCGCGGTCACGTTCACGACCGATCTGCAGGAGTCGACCGTGCAGGGAGTGCCGTCGACGATCGAGCGCGCAGTCGCCAATCTGCTCGACAACGCGGCGAAGTGGAGCCCCGCGAATGGCGCGGTCGAGGTCGCGGTGCGAGACGGCGAGCTCAGTGTGCGTGACCACGGGCCGGGAATCGACGAGGAAGACCTTCCTCACGTCTTCGATCGGTTCTATCGGTCACGGTCCGCCCGTGGCCGGCCAGGCTCCGGTCTCGGGCTCGCGATCGTCCGCCAGGTCGCCGTCGCGCACGGCGGCGAGGTCGTGGCAGAGGCGGCCGACGGCGGCGGCACGCGGATGACTTTGCGGCTGAACGGGAGTTCTTAGGAACTTCTTAGCGGGCTCTTAAGGCCGACTGGTTCCCTACGTCGTATGAAACTCACTCGAAAGCAAACGATCTTCATCGGTGGAGCGTCGCTCCTCGCCGCTGCAGGCGGCGGAGTTGCCGTCGCAGCCTCCGGTGCCGGCTCGCCGAGCCAGGAGAGCAAGGCGGTCATCGACGATGCCGCGAAGCAACTCGGCATCCCGTCGAGCAAGCTGAGCGGTGCACTGAAGCAAGCGCTCGCGAATCAAGTGGACGCCGCAGTCGCCGACGGGCGATTGACCAAGGAACAAGGTGCAGAGCTCAAGCAGCGTCTCGCCTCCGGCGACTACCCGCTGATCGGTGGACTTCACCGCGCGGGCGGTCACCACTTCGGCTTCTTCGGCGGCCTGGACGCTGCCGCGGGATACATCGGCCTGACGGAGGCACAGCTTCGGACGCAGATCGAGAGCGGCAAGAGCCTCGCCCAGGTCGCGAAGGACCACGGCAAGTCGGCGGACGGGCTCATCGCCGCGCTCGTCACCAACGCGAGGCAGGAGCTCGCCAAAGCCGTTTCGGCGGGGCGGATCACGCAAGCCCAGGCAAACGAAATGCTAACCGGGTTGAAGCAGCGGATCACGGACCTCGTGAACTCGACCGGCGATCCCGGCCGACACGGCGAAGGGTTCCGCCACTTCGACGACGGACCCTTCTCCTAGAGCAGAAAAGCCGCCGGACGCGCGCCGTTCTGGCTATGGTGACGTCCGGCGGTCCCTAGACATTCCTTTCGTTACCGCCGTGAAAGGAGCTAGATGGGCTCTAAGAGACAGCAGACGTTTGCGAAGATGGAACGAGAGCGAAGGGTTAAGGAGAAACGCGCTCTCAAGCAGGAGAAGAAGCAGAACGCGGCAGCCGAGCGACTCTTGGGAGAGGCCGAGCCCATGCTCGAGGGCGATCTTCGAGAGGGACAGGAAGCCGAACAAGCAGAAGGACCAGAACGAGAAGAGCAGCTCGGCTCGTGAACCATTAGCCCGCAGAGCCTTGAGTTGCCGGGCGAGCCCGAGAAGCCGAAGTTACGCGGCGTTCTCCACCAAGTCGCGTTCTTCATAGCGGTCGTCCTCGCGCCGATCTTGATCGTGAGCGCAGAGGCGGGCCGCGCACGTGCTGCAGCCGCTGTCTTTGCAGCGTCGGTCGTCGCGTGCTTTGGAGCGAGCGCGCTTTACCACCGAGTGACGTGGAAGCCACGTGCGCGTCTCTGGTTACGTCGCATCGACCACGCCGGCGTCTATTTCCTGATTGCCGGCACGTACACGCCGGTGGCGTTGCTCGTACTCGAGGGTGCGTGGCGCCCGGTTGTGCTGACGGTCGTCTGGGCAGGTGCAACTGCAGCGACGCTGCTCAAGTTCGTGTGGGTCGCCGCACCGAAGTGGCTTGCGGCGGCGATCGGCATCGCGCTTGGCTGGGTCGCGGTCGTCGTGCTTCCGCAGATGATCTCGCGTCTTCCTGCTGCGGCGGTCATCCTCCTCGTCGTCGGCGGTCTCGCCTATACCGCGGGCGCGGTCGTCTATGCACGCCGCCGCCCGGATCCGATACCAGCCGTTTTTGGCTACCACGAGCTCTTCCACGCGTTCACGATCGTGGGCGTCGCCTGCCAGTACGTGGCCATAGCGTTCTTCATCGTGCGGGCCGGCTAGAACGGTTAGCTGCTAAACTGCGGATATAGAGCGAGTAACTGGTTGGCAATCGCGCCTCCATCTACCGTTCGTGAATTGGTAGAGGAGGTGTTTTTTCTATGGCAACTGGAACTGTCAAGTGGTTCAACGACTCCAAGGGATACGGATTTATCTCCCCCGAGGACGCCGGTAAGGATCTGTTCGTCCACCACAGCGCCATCGCAGGTGACGGCTTCAAGTCACTGACCGAGGGTGCAAAGGTCGAGTTCGAAGCCGCCGAAGGCCCCAAGGGCCCCGAGGCGAAGAACGTCGTCCAAGTGGCTTAGTACGCGTACAAGAGATGCGCGCTATGACCTCGCGCGCATCTCTCTTTTTCTTGCAGGGAACGACTTCGACGAAAGGCTGGCCAATGCAAGGGAAGATGCTCTGGTTCAACGAGGAGAAGGAACACGGCTTCATCCTCACCGATGAAGGCGAGCGGCTCTACGTCCATCGCGACGGCTTCTCTCCCGGAGAGATTCCCGTTGGACGCTGTGCGCATCTGGCCGTGCAGTTCGAGGTCGTCGAAGAGAACGGAGAGCGGAGGGCATCTGGCGTCTCTGCGATCTCGAAGGACCCATCACCGCGCGCGCGCCGAAGAGGCGCAAGCCGCGCCGCGTCGTAACCGTTCGAAGTCCGGCGCGCTTTCGCGCGCCATGATGACTTCGAACGGCTTTCTTGTTTCGATCCGTGCGTTGACGGCCGACGCCGGCAAAGCCGGCATCGGCGGCGAAAGGTGGTCGCAAAGTTTCCCCGCGTTCATCTAGTGCTGCGGAGGAGAAAACTCGCGACAAGCCATCTTTCGTCCATGCTGGAACCGCCGTTCCCCTTCGTCGCCGATGTCGGCTTTGCCGGCTTCGGCCCCAAGCGCGGCGAGTCGAAACGAGAAGCCGTTTGAAGTCATCATGGCTCGCGAAGCGAGCCGGACTTCAAACGGCCAAGAGCCGGACTTCAAACGGCCAAGAGCCGGACTTCAAACGGCAAGTGGGCCGGGCAGGGATCGAACCTGCGACCTTGGGATTAAAAGTCCCCTGCTCTACCAACTGAGCTACCGGCCCGCCCGGGCCAGTGTAGACATGCGCCGTGTGCCGGCCTACCGCTGGGTGGCAAGCGTCGTCTCATGCCGCCGTCGCAAGGGGTCGAGTCGTGGCCGCACCGGCGCACGGGAGCGTGACCCGGAATGTCGAGCCTTTTCCTTCGGCGCTCTCGACTGTGACTCGCCTCGGGACCGGCGACGATCGACTTTTCGATCGAAAGTCCAAAGGGCCGTGCCCTGGATCGCACCCTTAACGGCATCGTTCGTAAGGAAGAAGCGAGTGAACAATTCGGTTTGGTCGGCGGTCGAGATTCCCACGCCCGTGTCGGAAACCTCCAGGACTACGGAATTGTGCCGGTCGCGAGCACGTAGCCCTCGGAGATCAGGTAGCCCACGCTCCAGAATGCCGGAAAGCAGGCGAGCACGTACCAAGGCTTTGCGCGAGTCCGCCGGTGAATCTGGACACCAACGAGGATCGCTGACCACGAAAGCCTTCCAGAGATCACGTGCAAAGACATGTTTCAGTCAACGACACGAGCTGCGGTCATGCACATCCCCGCTTCGCGGCCCCTGGCCTGCCCCTTCTGGCTGGGTCACGCTTCGCGGCTATTCTGGGCCCCGCCGCCCCCATCGACTAGCGGCCTAGGTCGCCACCCTTTCAAGGTGGTCGCGCGGGTTCGAATCCCGCTGGGGGCATCCGCGCGGCGAAGTCCGGCCCGGCTTTCGCCCGGGCCATGATGACTTCGCTGCGGTTCCTACCGGAGAGCGTTCGTGGCCGCGTCCGGCAGAGCCGCACGCGGCGGCGAAAGGGCGACTTTGTCCTGCGAGCCGTGCGGGATCGCGAGTCTGCGGCCGTCGCGCTCGGGGGTGCGCTCGGCCGGGTATGGAAACTCTTTCGCGCGCAGGGCGCACCGTACGACGTTCGGGGTTGGCTCTTCGTGCTTCGCGCGATGCGGCGCTCGCGCGGCCGCGGCGGCTCAAGGGCGATGTCGGAGAGCGCGAGGGGCTCGTCTACACGGCTCTCGAGCCCGAGAAGCTCTCGGACCCATCGCTGGCGTTCGACAAAGAATTGATCGAGCTCGTCTGGGATACCGCGACGGCTCTCGGTCGCGAGAACTATTCCCTGCTCGACCTGCACGTGCGCCGCGATCTAGCGTCGACGAGCTCACGGAGCAGTACGAGCTAGCGCGTGACGACGTCACGTGGAATCTGTCGCGACTCTGCGAATGGTTCGACAGCACCGTGCGCTTGACGCTGCTAGCAACGCGGTCCCAGCAGAGCTGTGCAGGGCTCGCTGCCGATCTGTCTGCGAACGGTTCGAGCATCGAGCTCGTCGCGCGGGAGACCAGGGGCGATTCGCGTCCGCAACCGAGATCTTCGCGAGTTTTGCGGCGATGCCGCCTGCCGCCGCCGGTCGGCTTGCGGGAGCAGACCGCCAGGCTGTTTCTGACAGAGCCCACACGCCGGCGCCGCAAGCTACGCTGATCCGCGCCCCGGGCGGTTAGCTCAGCTGGGAGAGCGCCTGCCTTACAAGCAGGAGGTCGGCGGTTCGATCCCGTCACCGCCCACAAAGTAAGGCCCTGGAAACAGGGCCTTTTCTTTGGCGGGCGCGGCCGCGAACGTTGGAGACGTATCGAGGGCATCTGCGGCACCACGTTCTGCCATCGAAGGCGGGTGGGGGACGCTCGGCAGTCGCAAGGTCAACGCGGTGAAGCCGCACGACGTTGCCCTGCTCGTCGCTGAGCTGCGCGGTAAGGGGCTGTCGGCGTGGTCGATCCACGGTGTGCTGACGCCGCTGTCGGCGCTGCTCCAGTACGCGATCGAGCAGGAATGGACGGAACGCAACCCGGTGCATGCGTTGGGCAGCAGGCACAAGCCGAAGATCGAGCGGAAGAATCGGCGCATCCTCAGCGGCGACGAGATTGCAGGGCTGCTCGCCGGGACGCCGGAGCGGTACCGGCTGGCGGTTGGGACGCAGGTGTACACCGGCGTTCGTGTCGGTGAGCTATGCGGGCTCGTGTGGGGAAACATCGACTTCGACGCGGGCGTGTGCGTGTCGAGAAGCAGCTCGGGCGTGACGGTAAGCGCGTCGAGCCGAAGACGCCGCAGGCAGTGCGCGAGATCGTGCTGATGCCGCAGCTCGAACCCCTCTTGAAGCAGCATCGGGAGGAGGCCTTCGCGGCCGGGCGTGCGCGTCCGTCTGATCCGGTCTTCACCTCGCAGACGGGCACGCCGGTCACGATCCGCAACTACACCCGGCGGGGTTTGGAGGCTGGCCTGGTCGCTGCCGGGCTGCTCCCTTCGCTGGCGGAGCGTAAGAAGGCAAAGCAGGAGGGCGTCGAGCCGGAGCAGCCGCCGGTCACGTGCACACGCTCCGGCGGACGTTCGCCTCCCACCTGATCCTCGACTTGAAGCTCGACGCGTATTCCTTCCGGTGATGGATGTTCGGGAGCTCGTCCGGAGAGCCGTATTGGCACCAAGCCACCGCGGCGTCGCCGTCGAAGACCAGGGCCGCATGAGCGTTGCCCTCGCGAACGAGACGCTCCTTCCAAGGCCGACCTTTTTCGCCCTCGGGCCTGCCGAGCCGCGAGTGGAACGAGGTGCACCAGCAGCCGCCGAACCCCATGCCCTTGTGCTTCTCAGCGAGACGCGCGAAGGCATCCCACGTCGTCGCATCAAGCGCCCTGACCGCATACTCGCTCACTGCGCCTCTCCGTTCACCGGCTCTGGTCAGACGACGGTCATCACCGTCAGCTGCCACGACTGACCGGCGGCCCCTTCCGCTACAAACGCTACGCCTCCGAATTCGTGGAGAAGAACAAGGCGATCGCCTCCAAGCCGGTCAAGCAGGCGGTGATCGCCCCGTCGATGCTGATGCTGCTCTACCCGCTCGAGGGCGAGCTCGAGGGCTACTCGCGCGAGCAGTTCCTGGACGATCTCTGCGATGAGGTCGAGAAGGACATCCGGCAGGCTTTCGCCGCGGGCGCCGAGCGCGTTTCGATCGACTTCACCGAGGGCCGGCTGGCGAACAAGAACGACTCGCGCAACCCCTGGACGAACAAGGACATGCTCCAGGAGTTCATCGACCTCAACAACCGGGTGATCGACCGCTTCTCGGCCGAGGAGCGCCGGAACATCGGCATCCACACCTGCCCGGGCGGCGACTGCGACTCTGTGCACTCCAAGGAGGTGCCCTACGAGAAGCTGCTGAGCAAGATGTTCCAGCTCAACGCCGGCTACTTCCTGATCCAGTGCGCGAGCGAGGAGGACCGCGACAACGTCTACAAGCTATGCGGCCAGTACAGCCGCGAGGACGCGAACGGCGTGCCACAGATCTGCTTCATGGGCGTGATCAATCCGCTCAGCCCCGAGGTCGAGACCCCGGAGCAGGTCAAAGAGCAGCTCGTCGCCGCGGCGCAGCACATCCCCGTCGAGCGCCTCGGCGCAACGGACGACTGCGGGTTCTCGCCGTTCAGCCGCGACGAGAAGCCGAAGCACGGCTCCCCCGACTTCGCGCGGGACATCGCCATGCAGAAGATCGCCAACCGCGTCGAGGGGGCGAGGCTCGCCTCCGAAGAGCTCGGCGTCTGAGGCGCGCGGGCTGCCGTACCCGCCGGAGTTCCGGCTCGAGGCGGTGCGGATGTTGAGCGCAGGGACGCGGTCGCTGAAGCAGTTGGCGGCCGAGCTGGGTTGCTCGGAGCAGACGTTGCGCAACTGGTGGCGGGAGGATCAGGCCGACCGTGGTGAGCGCAGCGACGTGCTGAGCTCGGAGGAGCGGCGCGGCTGCGTGAGCTGGAGCGCGAAAACAAGGTGCTGCGTCAGGAGCGCGAGATCCTGAAGCGGGCAGCGGCTTTCTTTGCCAGGGAGACCGATCGACCGTGACGAGATTCCGGTTCGTCGAGGCTGAGGCCGCACAGTTCCCCGTCTCCCTGCTGTGCCGGATCGTCGGCGTCAGCCGTCAGGGCTTCTACGCCTGGAAGCGGCGGCGGCCGAGCGCGCGTGAGCTCGCCGACCGCGCCTTTGGCGAGCGGATCCGCCAGGTGCACGCCGAGACGGAGGGGATCTGCCCGGTGGGCTCAGCGGCGCACGCCGAAGTCGGCGCCCACGAGCGTCACCTGGCGCCCCGCGTAAACGCCGCCCGCACCCGCGACCTCCGCCGCAGCGATGCCGACCTCGCGGAAGCGCGGAGCGAGGAGCTCACGTCGGTGTGACGGGCTCCTGAACCAGAGCTGGACGATCGTCTGCGCCTGGATCGGCACCGCCCACCACAGGAGCGTCTCGCCGACGTACCAGCTGGCGTATCCGCGCGGCGCGTAGTAGAGCGCTAGCCTGCCGGCGAAGGAGGCCCGGTTGGGAGAGCCGTGGCCGAAGTAGCCGAGGACGGCCATCTCGTAGACGTGCTGCGCCGCCGCGCGTCCGAGGGGCCGGGAGGGGCGAAGCAGCGGGAGCCCGTACTGAGCGCGTACGACGTTGATCTCGGAGCGGACATCCGTGCGTAACTGGGCCAGCGACTGCATTTCCCAGGCCGCCGCAGGCGCCGCCCCAAACGTCGCCATCAGGAGCATCGTGCCTGCAACCACAACCAGCGTCCGACTGCGCACCCGCCTGAAAGTAGGCCAGAGTTCGGACGGAGCCGCTGCCCCAGGCCCCAACGACGCCCAACCGGTGATTTAATCCAGAAGAGGACGGGTAAGCGGCGCGGGGGGTCTTTTGCAAGCGCGGCTGGGTATCGGAGGCACCTCCCGATTGGCGGACATCGTTCGCAGGATCGACTGCGGTAATGACTAAAGCCCACATCTGATCACTCTCCGTGACTATGCCTTCGATGACATCGACAGCTGAAGGCGAGGAGCGAACCCGGGAGATCCTCCGCTACCGAGGAGGGGGACGCCAACCAACCCCCCGCGGCCGCCTCGTTCGCAGGGCACTGCTTATCGTCGATGCACTCGGTCTGGTCGTCTCCTTCCTCGTTGCTGAGTTCGTCTTCGGCGGCGGGGGACGACAGGGCCCCTTGAACACGTCGACCGAAACCCTGCTCTTTGTGGCCACGGTGCCAGGCTGGCTTGTACTCGCAAAGCTCTACGGCCTCTACGACCGCGACCAACAACGAACCGGTCACCCGACGTCCGACGACATCGTCGGCATTCTGCACATGGTGACTCTGGGAACGTGGCTATTTTTCGCTGTAACGTGGCTCGCACGATTTGCCGCGCCCGACCTGGCGAAGGTATTCGCATTCTGGGGAATTGCGGTCGTAGTCCTGCCGCTTGGTCGTGTCGCCGCGCGGGCGAGTTGCCGCCGCCGACCCGCATATGGGCAGAAGACGCTGATCTACGGCGCCGGTAAGGTCGGACAGGACGTCGCTCGCAAGTTTCTTCGACACCCGGAATACGGCGTGAGCCTTGTCGGTTTCGTCGACTCGAGTCCGCCGGAAACCCCCTCGCCGTCGAACGGCTGCCCGATGCTTGGCCCATGCGAGAACTTGCGCGAGATCGTCCAGACCTTCGACATTGATCGAGTGGTGATCGCGGCTCCCGCAGACTCAGACAATCGCGTCATCGAACAGGTGCGCTCGCTCGCCGAACTTGAAGTGCACATCGACATCGTTCCGGCGTTGCAGGAAATTGTAGGCCCAAAGGTCGACGTACACGCTGTCGAGGGACTGCCGTTGCTCGGCCTGCCGTCGTTCGCTCTGACTAGGACGCAACGCCGTCTGAAGCGCACGATGGACGTCGTACTCTCCCTCGTCGGTCTCATCTTGCTCGCTCCGGTCTTCGTGCTCTTCGCAATCCTGATCAAGCTCGACAGCCGCGGTCCTGTCCTCTTCCGGCAGCTCCGCATGGGAGCAGAGGAGAAGCCGTTTCACATACTCAAGCTTCGGACGATGACGCCCGATGCGGACGCGCGGAAACAGGAATTTGCGCACCTCAACAAGCACGCGACTCCGGGCGGCGATGACCGGATGTTCAAGATCGCCGACGATCCACGCATGACACGCGTCGGGAGGATTTTGCGCCGTTACTCCCTCGACGAATTGCCGCAGCTGATCAACGTGCTGAAGGGAGAGATGACCCTGGTCGGGCCACGGCCACTGATCCTCGACGAGGATCTCCACATCGGTGGCTGGGCGCGCAAACGCCTGGCGCTCAAGCCGGGAATGACAGGGCTCTGGCAGGTCCTCGGCCGCAGCGAGATTCCTTTCGAGGAGATGATCAAGCTCGACTGCCTATACGTGACGAATTGGTCCCTCTGGCGCGATTGCCGCCTTCTGCTTCGCACGGTGCCACTCATGCTCAAAGGCGTCCGCGAGACCTACTAGACTACGATTCCTGCCGCCCGAGAGCCCTTCGTATGCGCTTGAAGGGCAACCGCCTCGATAAACTGCGCCGTTCGCCGCGGAGGCCAGCTAGGGAAATCTGTGTATGCGTGAGCGGACTCACGCCTTGGCCTACAGAACCGGAGGATCGTCCGGGGATTCCGGGCGGCCGCGGGGGCCGAAGACAAGCACCTTGCGAAAGCCTTCAACGGAGTCCGCGCACTCGTGCACCGGGGAGCCGCCAAGCACTACCCAGACGTGACCGTCAAGGTAATCGGCCCCGCGCCGCACGCCGACAACGAGGCGGGGATCGGCGCCTGCTTTAGCCAGGAAGCGGTAAGTAAGGAGGCTCCGCGAGAGGCAGTTGTCCCGGAGGGGCCGCCGGGCCCCGTAAATCGCGCGCGTGAGGTGCACGACGCGCTCAACATGACCCGCTCGAGCCTGGGTAACTCGTTTGCTCCAAAGCCGT
Organism: Actinomycetota bacterium; assembly: GCA_013816245.1. GTDB lineage: Bacteria > Actinomycetota > Thermoleophilia > Gaiellales > Gaiellaceae > 3-1-20CM-4-69-9. The sequence goes on from JACDEU010000023.1 coordinate 19,427, forward strand.
GACGTAAGAGCGGAAATAGAGACCAGCCGCGTGAGCGGAGGCAGCGCCAGAGCCCAAGCAATCATGCGTCCGGCAAGCCACGCATCCGACGGTTGCTTGATCGCTTCGCTGATCACGATGAGACGTGTCTTCATCCTGTCTTCGTCCTGGTGTCTCAGTCTGCTCACACCCTCGGCTCAGAAGTCAGCCTCGCGACTGTTGACTCAATCCGGCCGAGGAGCTCGGGTAGTCCTAATGGGCTAGGCACGAACCGAACGAGCAACACCGGAATCTCAGCGGTGACGTTGATGTAGGCCTGAACCATCTTGCGGCGTCGATCCAATGCCTGCGGTGAAAAGCGGTAGGCATGTTCGAGAAGCATCGCAGAAGCTACCGATGGACTAGGACGCGAAATCACACCTGCAGTCAAGCCTGACGTGGACGCTACACGTTCAAGCACGCATACGGCGAGGAGCGGGACCTGATCGCGCCCCTCGGCCACGGAAACGCTCCGTTCATTCAGCATGAATGGAAGGAAGACTGACGCCGGCGATTCGGGTGCCACTGACGCAAGCGCGATTGCATCATCCGCCCAGAGCTCGAACCCCCGCGCGCTTAACGCCGAGGCAATCGTTGACTTCCCTACTCCCGTGAAGCCGCAAAAGGCGACCGCACCGCCGTTGACGAGAACCGCGCTCGCATGCAGCACCTCATAGCCTAATGTGGCTTGCGTGAACAACGGGAGGGCCGTCCCGTAGTAACCGTCAAGAACCAGCGCCTGGGAGGCGCTTGGAGAGACGTATGCGTGAACGTCGGCGAAATCGGGGCTCAATTCGAATGTACCGAGGCGAGGTACGCGAATCCAGTGCTGCCCGAGCTGCTTACCTCCGTAGGCGCAGGCCGCACCTGCGCCATCTCGAAGAACAATGCGCCCACGCCGGTGGCGGTCGAAATTGTCGGTTCGGACGACATTAAGGCGCAGCGAAACAGGTCGCGTCTTCAAGCTCTGCGCCATTCCTACTCGGTTGAGAGACTCCGCTGGGCGCGACAGGGAGTGCCGCTTTGTTAGGTCCGCTTGCTCCCGCCGCCGCCGTCGCCTAGCGTTCCGGTTGCGCCGTGCATGACGTCAGCAACATGGCCAACGAACGCGAGCTTCATCGGCTCCCAGCGACGGGACTCGACCGACGAAACTTCCTTGATGGACGAACTCATGCGTCCTCCTTGAGCCTCGGTTCCGAAATCATAGCCAATGGATCGGATCGGCTGCAGACTTACAAACGGGGCCTTATCCACGCCTCCAAGGCCCAAACGCTCCAGATTCGGGTGACGGTGGAGAAGCTGTCGCTCACGAACGCGCGTTCGACCGCGCGCGCGAACCGCTGCGGATCGACTACACCAAGCTCGCCGAGTGTCGGCACGCCGCCCAGCCACCGCCATGCGGTCGGACCCTCCCGGGCCATCAGCGACAGCCAGAACGGGTGCGCGTAGACCGGTTTCGGCCAACGGGGAACGAGGGAAGGCAGCCGACGTTCGAGTGTTGCACGCGCCAGCCATTTCGTCTGGCCGCCCTGGAGTAATACATGGCGCGGTACGCAGTAAAGGAACTGGAGGAGATCCGCGTCGAGGAGCGGCTCCAGGACAGCGACACCGCGCTGGCGCCCGTCATCGAACCATTCCTCCATTAGAAGTCCGAGACGTGCGTGCTGTGCAAGTCTTCGCGTAGCCCGTTCGTATAGTGCCAGCGGCGCCGGGTCGGCAACAGCATCCGTCGCGACCCGGACGAGGGCAGACCGAATTTCCGGGTCAGGGGCGAACCACTCCGGAAGTACCGCACTAAGGCTCCGCGACCGGTGCGAGCGCATTGCTGACGGAGACCATGCGTGCAGCGCCTTCCCTGCAGCCTGTCGAAGCAGCGGCCGGGCGGCCCATTCCCAGAGGACGGTGCGTAGCGTAGACCCCCAACCAAACGGCGTCGACCGCTGCCGAGCGCTCAGGAATCCGTATAAGCCGGCGAAATCGAGAGCAGCGAGTCGGTCAGCCGCGTAAAACGGGTGCGGTACCAGCCACTCGTCTCCCCCCTCGCCCGCAAGAATCACGGCGCAACCCCGAGCCACGCCCTCATCGATCAGCGTCTCGTACGCCGGCCGCCATAGGTTGAGCGCCGGTGCCGACGAGCGTCCGGCCGCTTTGAGAGAGGCGATCAGTAGCCCGCTCGAGCCCACGGCCTGCTCGAACGGAAGCAGCACTTGGGGAAGGCCAAGCTCAGTCGCGATACAACGCTGCATTTTCTCCTCGTTCAATGAAGGGTCGGGATAGACCAACGAGAGCGCCCACGGTGGCGGCAGACCATTCGCACGGCTGCGCTCGGCCGCTGCGGCGGCGACCGTTGCTGAGTCAAGGCCGCCACTAAGGAAAATTCCAGCGGGGCCGCACGCGAGGCATCGGTCGAGCGCTTGAGCAAGGAGCTCCTCGAACCGCTTGAGGGAGTCCTCGGCGCCGATAGGCGCGGCCTCCTCGCCTGCCGCGGGATCCCAATAGCGCCAAGACTCGCATCGTCGGTCGCGGCAGCGAATTGTGGTTCCGGGCATTACTCGTCTGACAGCTTCGAAGAGCGTCTCACTTGCTCGAGGCCAGAGCTCAAGCACGTGGCCCGCGAGCGAGAGCCGGTTAACGGACTGAGCCACGCGGGGGTAGCGCAACAGCGCTTCGATCGAATTGGAGAGCAGCATAGCCCCACTCGCCGGCGTGTAAAAAAGTGGGATCACGCCGACGGGGTCGCGAGCAGCAACCAACGTCTCGTGCCGTGCGTCCCAGACGACGACTGCGAAGATCCCCTTTAGCTTCCTGAATAGGAGCTGCCCAAGTTGTTCGTAGGCGAGCCGCAAGAGTTCGGCGTCGTCGTCGGTAGGGCCCCGGAGCGCCGCGATAGACGCGAGCTCCGCGCGGTTGTCGATCCTCCCGTCGAAAATGAGCGAGCAGGCGTCGCTACTCGAGCTCGCTGGGATTTCGGCGTCAGCGAAAACGGTTAGTGCCGGTCCGACACTTCCCCTGCCGTCAAGATGGGCCTCGACCACCCAGGATCGCGGCGCCCGCTCGCGCGCGACGTTCACCTAGACGAGGCGACGGTGAATAGGCCCTCGTCGAGGAGCGACGATACAAGCGTCTCGATCTCCCTCTCGAGCTGCTGCTCCGTCACGTCGAACTCGCTCAGCATCTCCTCCTTGACTTCGGAACGGCCGTGGCCGGCAGCGACCAGTTCCCAGAGCCTGGCCCCGGTCCGATTGAGCGAATAGATGCGGTTTGTTCCGAGATGTACGAGCACGCCCTCATCCTCAAGGCGGCGGAAAACCACCTCCGGATTCGGCCGCACGTCGGGCACCCCGGGCACCGTCGAATCATAGAAGGAGCCCGGCCAGCTGCGCTAATACTGCCCGAGGGAGCCGGTGCGCCTGCTGACGCGGAGGGCACGATCGAAGATCGCAATCGCAACGGCTAGGCCAAACACGCTGAAGCCTAGAAGGACGAAGAAGTCGGTTTCCCAACCCTCGCCGCGAAAAAGGGCGGCGCGAACGCCGTCAAACGCGAAACGCAGCGGGAGCACCTTCCCGAACGGCTCCAGCCACCCTGGCAGACTGGAGATCGGAAAGACTGATCCGCAGAGTACGGTCATGGCCACGAGCAGCATTCCCGCCAGGATCTCGCCACGCTTGAGGACCAGGACGATGGCGCCGGAAAGAATGCCGAGGATCGACAACGATGTCCCCGTGACGACGAGGATCAAGATCAGCCCCGGCCAGCTGATCCGCGAAAGGTCGAGATCCATCCAAACCGCTGCGACGTTGAGATAGACAAAGGCGCGTCCGACAGCAAAGAGCAGAGGGAAGCCGGCCAGCCCAAGACACGTTTCTGCAGTTGTCAGCGGGTGCGCGACGAGCACCTCCAACGTTCCAGTAAGTTGTTCCTCGCGCAACTGGCGAGCGAGGCCGGATGCGGCGGCTGCCACCACAACCGAAACGGCGATACCGATGGCAGCGAAGGCAAAATAGTTCGGTGCACCCCCGAGATCCGCTGAAACCGCTCCTCGAAGCGTCCGTGAAATGAAGAAATAGACAGCGAGCTCCAGTAGACCGTAGAAGGCATCGAGCACGAACGGAAGCCTGTAAGAACGAGTGATCAGGTAATCCCGGCGAACGACCGCCGCAGCAACCCACCATCTCGGCAAGCTACGATCCCAGGTGGATTTGTCGATGGCAGCGGGCAACGTCATCGGCACGATGGGTCGAGATGAGAAGCCCGGAGGTGGAACGGCTCTCGAGCGCCGCCCACAGTCGCGCCGTCGCGTGATCGTCAAGCGAGCGCGTCGGCTCGTCGAGCAGGAGCAGGGCCGGGCTATCGAGGAGGGCCCGCGCTAGTGCGAGCTGCTGAACCATGCCTGTTGAGCAGCGGTCGACGCGCTGACGGAGGATCTCCTGGAGCTCGAGTTCTTGCTCAATAGCTCTCACTTGCTCAATTGCCTGGCGGCGCTTGAGACCACGCAGCTGAGCGAAGAAAAGGAGGTTGTCACGTCCGGAGAGGCGCAAGTAGAAGGATCTCTCTTGTGAAAACGAAATTCCGGTTAAGCGACGCGACTGGATCGAGCCCGCCGGATAGCCGCAAACGTCAATGCGTCCGTTCGTGGGTGCGAGCGTGCCAGCAATACAGCGCAGGATCGTTGTCTTTCCGGCGCCGTTCGGGCCGCAAATGGCGACCCGGTCACCGCGACCGAGTACGAGGTCGACGTTGACGAGGACTTGATGCACGCCGAAGTTGCGTGAAAGATCCTCGACGCGGAGTAGCGGCTCGCAAGGGTCGAGGCTCAACCGGGGCCTCGAATGCGCCTTCGCGCGCGAAGCCAAGCAAGCAAGCCAGGCCCGGCGTGGAACAGAAGCCATAGCACGCGCCAGCAATAGGCGGCAGCTAATCCAATGCGCCCACGGGATGCAACCGGCGAGCAGCTGCGAAGCCACGCCGCCGGTGGAAAGAACTTGCGTAGGACGAGTGACATCTTCGACCGTGGCCCCCGGACGTGTGCGAGCCATTCGAAACCCCGGGCCGTTTGCGGGGGCGAACTAGCGAGCAAGGCGGCTTCTACCGTCAACGCGTTCGGCAGGGCGAGCTGGCCCAGGATCTCGGAACCCGCCGGGAGCAGCTTAAGGCCGGCGGAGAATGCCGCCACCGCATCGAGCCGAATCGCCAGCTCGGCTGCCCGTCGCCACGAGGGCGTCGGCAGCACCTTCAGGGCTTGCTCGAGATCCGCGAGAGCTTTCGAATACCGAATTCCGTGCTGTGCCGCATGAAGGGCGACGTGAAGGGCGCACGCTCCTCGAGCCAGCACCTCGACTTGACCATCGTCGAGTATCACGGTTTCCGTCTCCATGCTGAGCACCTGCCAGACCTCCTCGGCCGTCGCCCGCATTCCGATGAGGTTCCGGTGAAGGTCAATATGGATTCCACGCGGGGTACGCCAGCTGTGCGCATTCAACGGACGGTCGTGCGGGATCGGATGCGAAAGCAGCTCATACGCCATTTTCGAAAACAGGGCTTCCGCTGTCTCGAACGCGCCAGGGGGGACAAGAAGATCGACATCCGTGGATGAACGCGCTGCGTTGTCGGCGTATAGTTCGCGTGTAAGCAAGGGGCCTTTGAGGGTAATGCTTCGCACGCCCGCATTGGCAAGCGCCTGGACAATCTCGACGGTCGTCGCCTGAATCGCGAGATTTGCGCCCGCCGCAATCATTCGCGTCCGAGCAGTCTCAGCCACTAATGGCTGCGGGCGGTATCGACCCCGATGTCTCACACCTTTGCGACAATCTAGACCGTAGCCGAGCGCTGCGCGTTTTGGTCACCCCGTTAGTGAACGTCCCGCGCCCTATGCACACCGCGGTCACTGGGAAATTCGATCGAATAGACGCAATGCCTTCCCCGGCCCCGACAAGCCGTTGCATGAGCCCGCAGGCCCCTCGGGCGACTGTGGCGACCGGCGAAAGGCTGTTACCCTTCCGATAGCGTCGAGGCCCAGCGCCGAGGGCGGAGGGTACGAGGGGGGTCGGTACAGAAATGCCTACCAAACCACGGCTTCAACTTGCAACAAAATCGCTATCCCGCTCTTTACCTCCGTTCGCGACTGGTGCATCCCAGGGAAGAGACTGCGGTACTAACGGGGACTAGGCATTGAGGAAGGACGCTACTCTCTCCGACCACCGGTCCGCGCTGCAAGGTTACTTGCGTGTGGCCCGTCGGCACCGGTTGATCATCCTGGAGACGATCGTCTTCGTCCCGCTGATAGCTGTGCTGGTCTCGCTACACCAGCCGAGACTATACAGCGCAAGTGCCGAGGTCCTTCTAAGCACGCAGAACCTCGCGACGCAACTGAATGGTATCCCTGACCCGAACATCTACCAGTCGCCGGATCGTACCGCGCAAACGCAGGCCCTCCTTGCACGCGTGCCTGAGGTCGCAATGCGAACGGTTCAGGCTGCCGGCGTCCGGCTCTCGAGCGACTCCTTTCTCGCGAACTCGAGCGTGACTCCGAAGACGAACGCGAACCTGCTCGACTTTACGGTTCAGGATCACAGCCGGATGCTTGCAACCCGCCTCGCTGGTACTTACGCCGAGCAGTTCGTTCGTTACCGGCAGCGACTCGACACGCGGGCACTTCATACGGCGCGTACCGAGGTGCAGCAGAGAATCGCCAAACTCAGCAGCGCGGGCGACAAGTCTTCGCCGGTGTACCAGAGCCTAATCACTAAGGATGAACAGCTCGCGACCATGGAAGCGCTTCAGGGATCGAACGCCTCCGTCGTGCGAACGCCTTCGAATGCGGCGCAGGTACAGCCGAAGCCGGTGCGAAATGGAATTCTTGGCCTGGCGCTTGGGGTCGCTCTTGGGATTGGACTGGCCTTCCTGCGTGAGGCGCTGGACACGAGACTGCGCTCTGCCGACGACATCGCGGAGCGCCTCGGCATGCCGCTCCTAGCGCGACTCCCTGCGCCGCCGCGCGGGCTGCGAAAGAAAGATCGGCTCGTAATGCTTGCGGAGCCGGCAAAGGCCTCCTCGGAGGCTTTTCGAATGTTGCGCACAAACCTCGACTTCGTTCGGCTCGATAACGCAGCGAAGTCGATCATGGTGACGAGTTCCGTGGAGCGAGAAGGGAAATCGACCACGGTCGCGAACCTGGCGATCGCATTGGCACGGGGTGGGGAGCGCGTCGCCTTGCTGGATCTCGACTTGCGGCGCCCGTTCCTCAGCCGCTTCTTCGACCTCGATCGCCAACCAGGCGTTACGGAGGTGGCAATAGGCAGGGCTCATCTCGAAGGGGCACTGGTTCAGGTTAATCTCGGGGAGGCGGGGGAGCGTGGGGGGCTTACCCGGCCCGCAGCCGGCAACGGTCGGGCCGCGCCAACCTCAAGCGGGGGCAGCCTTCACGTGCTAGCCGCGGGCGTCATTCCGCCGAATCCCGGCGAGTTCGTCGGATCAGACGCGCTCGCTACGATCCTGGACGAGCTCCAGCCGCGTTTCGACACGATCCTGATCGACGCCCCGCCCGCGCTCCAAGTCGGAGATGCGATTGCCCTTAGTCGGCACGTCGATGGGATCATCGTTGTCGTGAGGCTGAACGTGGCGCGCCGGCCGCTGCTTAACGAGCTACATCGGCAGCTGAGCAGTTCGCCAGCAGCCAAGCTCGGCTTCGTGCTCACGGCCGCGGAGAGCGAAGAAGGGTACGGCTACGGGCGAGGCTACTACTATGAGACGCCACAGACACAAGAAGAAGTCTCTGTCCCGTAATAGTGTGGTTTGCGCCGTGCCGCTGCCGAGCGTCGTTCGCCGTTTTGGCGCCCAGGCGTGGCTGAAAGTGTGAAGTCCTCTAACGGGTCGGCCACTCGTAGGTCGCGAGTGCGATATAGCGAGAGTGCGCAGTAGTCGGTCGTTCAGGAGTGAGAGTCTAGGCCTCCAACCACAGGTCGACTCCGCCGAAGATCCCTCCGCTGCAAACCTTCCGCATCCATTGAGGGTCCTGTTTTTCACCTGGAGTTACTACCCCGCTCCAGCAGGCGGGGCCGAGCGCCAAGCGAAGCTTCAGGCGGAGGAGCTAACGCGCCGCGGCCACGTCGTGACCGTTGTCTGTCCCCGTACTTCACGCGAAACAAGTGGTCCGATCGAAAATGTTTACGTTCGGCGACTTTTTCGCATTGATGCACGTCCGCTGCGGCGGCTGTCTTACCTTTGCGCGCTCTTAGGTTTTTCGCTTGCCCACATCCGATCGTTCGATGTGGTGCACATACACCTGGCGAACCTCCAGGCAGATGTGATCGTGCCATGTGCACTGTTGATGAGACGACCTGTCTACATAAAGGTGGCGTGCGGCGGCGAGGTCGGAGAGGTGCAGCGTTTAGCCAAGGTGGCGCTACTAACCCGCTGGTTCGGCCTTCGGCACGCGAGCTGCGTCCAGGCTCTCTCGCAGGAGATCGTCGAGGAACTGAAGTCAATCGGAGTTCCGAGCAGGCGCATCATCTCGGTTCCGAACGGCCTGGACTATCAGAATTTCGCGCCCGCAGGTCCCCGCGAGAAGGCTAGTTTGCGCAAACTGCTGGGCCTGCCAGAAGCGGCGATAATTGTCCTCTTCGCCGGTCGATTCGCGCGTTACAAAGGGTTGCATGAACTATTCGCGGTATGGCGGACGATGAATCGACCGACGCACGCACTGCTTCTGCTCGTAGGATCAGCGGATGTCGACGACGGTCAACCCGACATCGAAAACGGTGCTGATCTTCTCGTTCGCGGCTGGACAAACGAGATTCGCAATTACCTGCGAGCGGCGGACGTGTTTGTTTATCCCTCCTACGCGGATGGCATGTCGAATGCCCTCTTGGAGGCTATGTCCTGTGGGCTTGCCATAGTCGCTACGCGTTCCGGCGCCGCCGAAGAAATGATCGACCACGGTGCAAGTGGGTTGCTTTTCGACGCACGTGACCAGCATGCTCTTGACGCTTCGCTGACACGAGTCCTTGTCGATTCCCGGTTTCGTAAAGAGCTTGGACGCTGTGCACGCGCGCGTGCCGGGGATTATTCCATCGAGTTCGTCGTCGATCGTATAGAGGCCGCCTATATGCAGATGATGCGGGGGGCGCCGTGATCCGAGCAACGCTTGGGATCTGGATCAATTATGCAACGACCTTCGCCTTTCAGATCATATTTGCCGCACGCTACGGCAGCAGCGCGGCTGCAAATGCCTTCGTCATAACATCAGGGCTGCTGTTCGGGCTTTCTGCCGTCGCCACGACGAGCATTCAGAGCGTCTTAGTGCCCAGGCTGGTCGACCCCACCGGGCAACTTTCGGGCAAGGCGTTGCGAACCATGATCGTGCTCACGGCGGCTGCGGGTCTCGTCCTCGCTACGATCGCCGCCTTGCCGAACGCGAGTGCGCGACTGCTGGCTCACCATGTGCATCTGGGGATCTCTGACCTCGCCGAGCCGCTTAGGATTGCCTGTCTTTTCACGTTTCTCCAGGTAATTGCTGGCGTTCTGATCGTGATAGCGATTGCGCGCGGCCGCCGCTTCATGCCCGCTGTCGCGCCGGCATTTCCGTCGATCGCCGCGTGTGTTTTGCTTGCGCTTCAGCCGCGCACGTCCTTACCGTCCTTATTCGGTGCGCTCGCGGCCGGATCGGCTCTCGAGATCGCGATGTTGGGGCTGACTTTCGGCCGACTTCAGATCTCGCGGCGGATGGATGCGAGCCTCGGGTTCCTCACCCTTGCAACGGCGGCACAACTATCTCTCTTGACACTGATCCCCCCCGTCGAGCGCGTTCTCGCCTCTCTGCATTCGCCTCAAGGCGCCGCACATTACAACTACGCGATTCGGAGCCTCGCGATTGTCGCTCAACTCTTAATCGGTGGGGTTATTCTCTCAGTGCTCGGCGACTGGTCGACGCTTGGGGAGACGCACGCAGTGAGGAAGGTGCGGCAATCGCTCGCAAGCGTCTCGGTCTGGTGCGGTGTCTTCTTCGTGTTCGCCGCGTCCTTGGCGCTCGTAGCCGGACACGCCCTCGTCCGGCTTGTCTACGAGCATGGCTCCTTCTCGCGGGCGGATTCTCACGCTGTCACACGTCTTCTCCTACTGGGGCTTCCTGGCTTTTGCGCAGAGGGGCCGATCCTCGTACTGAGTCAGGGCCTCTTGGCCTCACGGAGAAACTGGCCGGCGATCATAATCGGTCTGGCTTACGGAACGTTGCGCCTGGGACTCGTATTCGCGTTTGCGGCTCGGGCTGGCGTTGACGGCGTTGCAATCGGCTACTCGCTTTCGACCGTTTCGATCCTCGTCGTGGAGATCGTGGTCGTGGCACGACTGGGCCTGCTGGGCCGCGAATCAGTCTTAGCGCTCCGGGCAGGTGCTGTCATCGCCTGCGGCACGCTTGGTGGCGCCGGGATCTGCGTTGCTTTGGACGGAGTCATTCCCGTAGTTGCGCAGCTCGTCACGGTCGTAGGCGTTTTTGCCGTCCTCATAGCGATCTCGCGGCCGCAGGTCGAGTGGCGTGCGCGAAATGCGTAGCGCCGGAGATCGACCGACAGTCCCAAGTCCGGTGTTTGTGCACGTTTGCGTTGGCTTCCTCGCAGTCATGGGCGGGCTCGCAGTGGTCCTGCACCCGACGCTGAGCATCGGCCTCGTGCTGACGGCCGCACTACTTGGAGTGCTCGCCGTCGTGCCACTGTATTTCTTCGCCCCTGCCGTACTCGCTGGCACAGTGGTGATTCCGTTATTTCTTCTTGAGAGCCATGCGCGCGGACTTAGCCTTGCCTCAACGCCACTTGCAGGCCAGGGCCGACTGCTGCTCCTCCTCGCGGCGGTCTGTCTGACGCGAGTTGTACTCGAGCGGCGAATCATCAAGCTACCGTCACTCGAGACAGCAGCAGTCAGCCTTTATGCGCTCGGGCTTTTAGTATCGCTTGCAGTCGCGTCTACGCGACAGAACTGGTACTCAGGCATTGTGTCAGATCTTGCGCGACAGCTTACATACCCGCTTGCATTCGTGGTTGGCGTCGTTGCAAGCCGAAGCGCAAGTACCACGGCGGGGCGACTCAGCTTGTATCGCGCCACCGCGTGCGTCGGAATCGGCGCTTGCTCCCTCTCTACGCTTTGGTGGGCGTGGGAGAAAGGTCATCTGCCGATCCGAATCCCGTTGCTGACGACACTCTTCGAACACTCGCTAGCTGCGAGCGTCTATGCAAGCGGTCGGTCGACATTTCCGTTCACCGATGACTCTCCGAATACGTCCGCAGTGGTCTTCGTCCTGCTGGCTATTTCCACGATTCCGATGCTCCTGTCGTCAGAGGCCCGGCGTGATAACTGGATCGGCTTTGTGATGATCGCCGCCGTTACGGCGGGCGTCTTGACGACCCAGTCGCGCACAGGACTCGTGGCTCTCGCCGCCGCTGGCCTACCACTGCTGCTGGGAGCCTACACAGGGATCCGTCGGCGGCCGCTTGTGGTCGCCATCGTCCTCTTGCTGGTGATTGCTTCTGCGGGGTATCGAGCCTTTCCGCACAACCGAAAGCTAACGACACAGACCGCAACGTACGCCGTTCGAAAGACCATCTGGCATGAGGCGATACCGAAGTTCCTGGATGCTCCGTTGCTCGGTCAGGGTTACCATTACAGCGCCCGGCCGAACTTCATCACGGCGGCAGTTAATCCCGCGGCTGTCGGAGGTGCTTCTGGCGGTCTCCAATCTGTTCATAGCGAGTATCTTGGCCAGCTCGTCGACGGTGGGATTGTTGGAGGTTTAATATTCCTGCTTGTCCTTACGGCTTTTGTGCGTGTCGCGCTGAAGTGTATGGGGTCGAAATTCAAGATATTCCGAGCCGAAGGAACCGGTTTCTTGGGCGTAATCAGCGGTCTCGCCGTTGCGATGTACGCAGCTGCAGTGTTTCAGAGCGCGGTGGCCACGATCACCGTCTGGCTCCTCTTCGGCGTCCTAGCAGAGCGCGGCGATTACCTTGAACGGCAGCGACCATCCGCGTGAGCGAGCGCTTCACAAATGCTGAGGCTGCGTCACTGTCAGGCGAGCGGTTGTCCTTTTCGTTTGGCGATAACTGGGTTCGATATCTCCAACGCTTGGACGAGCATCAGATCCGTCAGGCAGAGGAATCTCTTGCCGAGGCTCTCGGCGGCGAGCCTCCGATTGGTAAGACTTTTCTTGATGTTGGCTGCGGAAGCGGCCTCTTTTCTTTGTGTGCCGCGCGGCTCGGGGCCGCGACCATTGTCTCGATGGACATTGACCCCGCATCGATTGCATGTGCGAAGCGGCTCCGGGGCGCGCACGCTGATTCCGCCCCCTGGTCGATTTTGCAAGGCTCAGTTCTCGACCAAGACTTCGTTGCTGGCCTTGAGCCAGCCGACATCGTTTACAGCTGGGGAGTGCTCCACCACACGGGCGCGATGTGGGACGCAATTGACCGTTGCCTTCGACTTGTCGCACCGGGCGGTCAAGCGTGCATCGCCCTCTACAACCGACCAAACCATCTTCGTTCCCAGCTGGTACTGAAGCGCACGTACAATCGGCTTCCGCGGTTTTTACGTCCTGGTCTCGTCGGAGCTTACGCCTTTGGGCTCCTTGGGGCGGTCCTTTTCAAGGCAAGGCGGAATCCGATCGAATACGTTCGGGCGTATGGCCGACGCTCGCGCGGAATGAGCTTCTGGCGCGACGTTGAGGACTGGCTTGGCGGCCTCCCATTCGAGTGGACAGAGCCACCGCGGCTCATAGCCTTCGTTCGCGCACGCGGGTTCGAGGTCGATCGAGTCGTTACACGGCCGCCAGGCGGCAACAATGAATATCTTCTCAGGCAGGTGACTTGATGTGCGGCATCGCTGCGATTGTCGCCGACTCACCGGAAAGTCTTCGGTCAATCACGTCAATGACCGAGGCTTTGATCCACCGCGGTCCGGACGACGACGGGATCGTAGTTCTCCCGCATGAAGGCGTTGCTCTCGGAATGCGACGGCTGAGCATCGTTGATCTGGAGGGTGGCCGTCAGCCGATGTGGGACGAGCGGAAACGGCACTGCGTCATCTTCAACGGCGAGATCTACAACGCTTCGCATCTACGGGCACAGCTGAGCGATCGTCATGTCTTCAAGACCGATCACAGCGACACCGAGGTCCTCGTGCACGGCTTCGAGGAGTGGGGGACCGAGTTGTTCGCGCGGTTGAACGGCATGTTCGCAGTCGCGATCTGGGACCGCGAGCAGCGTCGGCTCGTGCTGGCCCGCGATCGAACAGGAGAGAAGCCGCTCTATGTTGCGAAGCTGCGGGCGGGATATGCGATCGCCTCAGAGCTGAAGGCTTTGCTCCGCCACCCCGATCTGCACGCGACACTCGACCTCGTCGCTGTCGAGCAGTACCTATCGTTCGACTACGTATTGGGGCCAAGAACGATCCTGTCGGATGTGAACAAGCTGCCGGGAGGCCACTATGCGTGCGTCACGCGAAGAGGTTATCGCGCAGAGCCGTTCTGGAGGCCGCAATTCGAGCGCACGGGAAACAACGAGCGAGGCCTTGTCAACAGCTTGGATCGGCTACTCGACGATTCGGTCGCACGGCGCATGACCGCAGACGTACCAATCGGCCTCTTTCTCAGCGGCGGTCTCGACTCGACGACCGTCGGTTGGTATATGCGTCGTCATTCCGACAACTTGCACTCCTTTTCAATCGGTTTCGAGGATCCGAGGTTCGACGAGTCACACTACGCAGACTCCGCCGCTCGGGCCATCGGAAGCGACCATCATCTCGAAGTATTCTCGCAGGAGCGCGTTCGCGATCTTGTGCCCCGCGTCGCCGAGGTTCTCGATGAACCGATGGGGGATCAGTCGATCTTTCCGACATTCTTGCTGAGCCAGTTCACGCGCCAGCACGTGAAGGTTGCGCTCGGCGGCGATGGGAGCGACGAGTTGTTGATGGGCTATAAGGCGTATCTACCGCTGAAGATTTCATGGGCGTTCGATCCGCTGCCGCGGCGAATTCGGGGCGCCCTGGCGGCATCCGCTCGGCGACTTCCGTCCCAAGTCGGCCGTCGGCCGCTGCGGGGCATCGAATTTGCGCGGCGGCTCGACACCCCCCCTGCTCAGCGGCTTCTATGCCATCTCGGTTCCTTTAAAGGGAACGGAAGGTGGATTCTCTCACCGGAGGTCCGCAATCATGTTTCCAAGCTCTCTGCCGAGGGAAGCGAAGCGTACCCCAATGGCCCTTCACCTGTACCTTGCCACCCCGCCGACCAGACTGTCGGCGCCTATCTTCGTTGGTACTTGCAGGAAGACATCCTGGTGAAGGTCGACCGGGCCAGCATGGCAGCCTCGCTCGAGGTACGCGCTCCATTCCTGGATCCCGTGCTCATTGACTTTCTGCTGGGCGTCCCGCCGTCGATGCGCTTGCGGGGCACGACCGGCAAGTTCATCCTTCGCCGCCTCATGCGCGGGCGCATTCCTGACGAGATAATTGACCGCCCTAAGATGGGTTTTGGCGTTCCGTTGAACACCTGGTTACGGGAGTCGCTTGCACCCACGGTGCGCGAGTACCTCAATCCAGACCGTCTCCGCCAGACAGGTCTCTTCGATCAGAACCGGGTCGCCGCTCTCGTCGGCGAGCATATGGTCGGATCGCGTGATCGAGGGAACGAGATCTGGCTCTTACTCCAATTCGAGCTTTGGCGTGAGCGGTGGCTGAGCTAGCGGCACCGGGCCTGGACTTTTGGGGCATCCTGCGCTGTCCGCGCTGTGGCGCTGTCTTCCGCTCGACACAACCATTGTGTTGTGAGCAAGGCCATGAGTACGAGGTGCGTGACGGGATCCCGCGCCTCGTCGCGCCCGCTTGGGAGAGTCGCCACGACCCGATCATCACCGCTACCTCCGCTGCGTTTGGCCATCAATGGAACAGATTCGGCGAATACGGACGCGTCGGAATCCAGGATCTCGAGCTTCACCTGCCAAGTGGCTGGACGCACAGGGCTTTCGTCGGGCGCGTGCTGGACGCCGGGTGTGGGATGGGCCGCTACACGGCACTAGCGGCTCAGCTCGGTGCGTTAGCGATCGGCATGGACATCAGTAACTCTGTTGACAAAGCAGGCGAGCTATGGCCCTACTGCGAGTTCGTCCAGGCTGATCTCGTCGCGCCGCCGTTCGCACCGCGCTCGTTCGACTTGGTCTATTCGTTTGGTGTCCTACATCATCTCCCGGACCCGAACCGAGGTGTGAAAGCATGTTTCGAACTAGTTCGTCCCGGTGGACGTCTGCTGCTCTGGGTCTACGGAAGGCGGCGAACACTGCTCCGCCGAGTCCGGATTGTTATGCGGAGGCTTGTGGCGCGCCGCCGGTCGCTTCTCGCGCCGATTGCCGTGGTCACGACGATTGGGCTGCATTTTGTGCTCCTCTTCCCCCGGGGCCGACGGATGCTGCCTTTCTACCGTGACAGGGACATCCGTCAGCTGTACTTAGACTGTTTCGACGCGCTTTCAGCGCCCACGGAGGCATATTTCGATGCAAACGACTGTCGGCATCTGCTCAGTGGCCTCAAAGCCCGTGCGAGTGGCTTCGAGCCCCGATCCGATGGAAGTGGTTGGATTCTTTGGGCGGTGAAGTGACTGTCAACGGTGCGGGCAACGCATCCGTCCGTCGGTAGCTCGCGCACTAATCGGATCCTTCACGTCTCGACGCGATTCAATTATGGCGGCGCTGAGCGCAACATCGCGCACACCGTGCGCTGGGAACGGCAGCACGGACACACAGTCCACTTAGCCTCGGGCATCGACACGGTCCCGTCCGAGGTACCGGAAGGTGTAATCCTTCACGTACTGCCAGAGCTTCGACGTGCCGTCAAACCTTTCGATGATGCACGCGCAGTTCGAGCCCTCCGGCACCTGATTCATGCACACGGCTTTGACGTAGTACACACGCACGAGTCAAAGGCTGGTGTCGTCGGCCGCCTTGCCGCCGCAGGCAGAGCAACCGTTGTGATCCATTCGGTCCACATGGCATCGTTCGGCAACGGGTACTCGGCGCCCGCCTCAGCTGCCTTTCTCGCAGCCGAGAGACTCTGCGCACGCTTTACGTCCTACTTCGTAACGGTCGGAAACGAGCTGCGCGAGTACTATCTCGCACATGGCGTCGGCCGTCGGGACCAGTACATGACGATCCACTCGCCAATTGACGTCCGGCGCTATGGAAAAGTCCGCGAGATCCGTCGCTTCGAGCGTATAGCGCTACGCGAACGGTTCAATCTTCAGCCAAAACCACCGGTAGTCGTCTCTGTTGGTCGACTCGAGCCGCGTAAGCGCCACGACCTGGTCCTCGAGCGGCTTGCTCCGCTCCTTCGCAGGGGGCTCGTGCAGTTCGCACTTGCGGGCCAGGGACCAGAGTTTGAGGCGCTTCGCCAGCGCTGCGAGCACCTCGGTATCTCGCGCCAAGTTCGGCTGCTTGGTCAGATTCCGAACATCGACGAACTGCTCGGGTGTGCCGATCTGCTCATTCACGCTTCACGGGTCGAGGGCGTGTCGCAGGTTATTCTCCAGGGGCTCGCCGCCGGCGTACCCATCGTTGCAACGCCGGTTCACGGGTTGGCTGAAGTGATGGGTGCCAGAGTCGCTGTCGTTCGTTCGGACGGCTCCGACCTGGCCGACGCGGTCAAGCACATACTTGCCACGCCGCCCGAGCCGGTGGCGCTTAAAGCTCTTGACCCGTGGAAACCGGCCGAAGTCGACCGTCGGCTTCAGATCCTTCACAGGAAGATATCCGGCCCACTCTCTACAAGCTCATGAAGCTCCGGCTTGCCGCCCGACTCGACTCTCGAGCGACCGTGGGCCGTGCACCGGCTCTTCGAGCCCGCCCAATCCCGCTCCGGAGGAGTTGATCGCTCGCCATGTCCTCGGTCCTGGCTGACTCCTGGTACGCGCGGGAACTTAGGCTGCGTACCGTCAACGACGAACTAACGCGGCGATGTTCACGGCGCCTGATCGCCAGGAGCGCATTAGCTCGCGGTGCCGCGCTGTGGTGGTTCGGCCGCCGGTACAAAGTTGTCGCGCTGATTGGGAGCGGCACAACCTTCAAGATGTTTATGTTGCTCGAACGGATCTCGTGTCGGCGTCGTCGTTACATCGTTCTCCTGGAGTTTATTCCCGTTCCAAAGGGCAGCTGGGCCCGCCTCGCGCGCGGACGCAGGTTCGAGAGCCGGGTCCGCGCTGCTTTTCAGGAGTACGTTATAAAGCCGGCGCTGCGCGGTGCGCTTCTGCGGGCGCACTCCCTTTCAGACTGGGAGCGGGAGCGCAATGCGGCGATGTTCGACGTCGACGCAGCACGTTTCGTCTTCCTGCCATGGCCTCTCGTTCTCGAAGGCGATGAACTACCTCTGTACGGTGATCGGCAGATTGTTCTCGCCTCCGGCCGCTCGCTTTGCGACTGGCCCACGATTTTCGCCGCCGCACGAGGACAACAATGGCGGCTGCTCATCGTCTGCTCCGGACGTGATCTTAAGCTCGTCGAGCGCTTGAACACGGATGGCGTAGCCGACGTCAGGCACGACATACCTCTTCATGAACATCGCGACATGCTGAAGGACGCGGGCGTTTACCTTCTTGCTTTGGAAGAATGCTCGGTCAGCGCAGGGCAGATTCGAGTCATGGATGCAGTCCGTGGCGGCACCCCGCTCGTAGCCTCCATGGTTGACGGCCTTCGCGACTACATCTTCGACGGAGAAACCGCACTGACGTTCACGCCCCGTGATGCCGAAAGGGCCCGCCGACACGTGAATGCCTTGCTCGATGACCGTCGACTGGGAGAACGACTCCGGTCAGCTGCTTTCGCCAGGGCTCGGAAATGGACACGGGAAGAGTACATGCGCAGCATCGGCGACTTGATCACCCTTGCGGAGTCCGAAGCGCGCTAGTTCGCGTCACAATCGCCGTTGGCATTTTGCACGAACAGCGGATGCGGTTGTGTCAAAATCGACCAAGGCGGTAGGGGTGACGGAACTTTCGTCGCCCTTGGCTGCTCCCCAAAACCGCTCCCGAACTAAGAACACGAGCGCGCTTCGGGGTGGGTTCGTCTTCGCGTTAATCGCAGCGCTCGCCTTCGCGAACGGCGGGTATGGCGCGATCTCGTGGGGGTGGTCCTCTCTCGCCTTCCTCTGGCTGACGGTCCTCATCCTTCTGCTTCGAGCCGATCTACGGCTCGGGGGGCTCGAGTTGAGTGCACTCGCCGCTTTCACTGGATTCCTTGCGTGGACGTACCTGTCGAACCTCTGGACATCCTCGGCGACAAGAACGATGCTAGAGGGGGACCGCACGATCGTCTATGTCAGCGGCCTTGCCGCCCTGCTATTGGTCGGACGGCGGACCGACTACCGCGCCTTGCTCGTCGGTGTCTGGGCCGCCACGGCGCTGGTGTGCACTTACAGCCTGCTCACGCGTCTCTTCCCAAACCGGCTCGGCGTGATCGACCCGATTGCCGGCTACCGGCTCTCGGAGCCGATGGGCTACTGGAATGGCCTCGGCGTCTTCGCAGCAATGGGTGCGCTCCTTGCATTGGGCTTTGCAGCCCGTGCGCGCACGACCGTCTTCCGTGCGCTCGCCGCGACCTCGCTCCTCATCCTCATCGCGACGATCTACTTCACCTTCAGTCGCGGCGCCTGGATCGCGCTCGGCATCGGCCTGGCTGTGACCATCGGCTTCGATCCTCGACGTCTCCACTTCCTTGCGACGCTGCTCGTACTTCTTCCCGCGACTGGACTCGCACTGATCCTCGCCTACCGCTCCCCCGCCCTCAGCCGCGTGCATCCATCGCTACACGAGGCGTCCGCGGCTGGGCACCGCCTCGCCGTTTGGGTCGTCGCGCTCGCAGTGGTAAACGCAGTTGCGATCATCGCCTTCGCGGCGATCGAGCACAGAATTCAAGCGGACCGGAGAACCCAGAGGGCTTTTGCCTCCCTCTTGGGACTCCTTCTCCTAACTGCGCTCGTCGCGACGTTCGCCACCTTCGGCAGCCCGGTGACGATCGCTCGCAAGGGCTGGGACGCCTTCGCTGCACCGCCACCGAGGGTCGCCGGCAGCCTCAATACCCGTCTATTCAACCTCTCTGGAAATAATCGACTGCCTGTCTGGCGTGTTGCTGTCAGGCAGTTCGAGCAGAAGCCGTGGATGGGATCTGGTGCCGGCACCTATGAGCTGTACTGGCAGCGATACCGCCCAGTCGCCGGCCAGGTCCGCGACGCCCACAACCTTTACCTGGAAACACTCGGCGAGCTTGGGATAGTCGGCCTCGTGCTGCTCGTCTTGGGCCTCGCTCCGCCGCTGATCGCCGCCGTGCGAGCGCGGAGCCAGACGCTTGTTCCGGTTGCGCTTGGCGCCTATGTCGCTTTCCTGATGCACGCGATCGTCGACTGGGACTGGGAGCTCCCGGCCGTGACGCTCGCTGCGCTCGCGTGCGGCGCAGCAATCCTCGTTGCCGCCCGTCCCGAATCCTCCACTAGCGTCTTGCCGACACGAATCCGTTTCGGGGCCGCCGCGCTTGCCGTGCCGCTTATCGTCTTTGTCGTCATCGGTCTCGTCGGCAACGAAGCGACGAACTCCGCCAAGAGTGCGGCGAACGTCGGCGACTGGCGTCGAGTGGAGTCGAAGACACAGGTCGCGTACCGGTGGGCACCTTGGTCCGCGACACCGCTCGAGCTCCGTGCGGAGGCTCAGCTCGCAGCGGGCCGAGTTGCTGCCGCCCGCCGCGACTTCGAGCGTGCGGTCGCAAAGGATCCGCACGACTGGAGCCTCTGGTTCGAGCTCGCGCAGTCAAGCGACGGGCGCGCGCGGCGACGAGCGCTTGCCGAGGCCCGGCGGCTCAATCCGCTCAGCCCCGAGATCGCGGAATACCTGGCCGCCAACCCGACCCTTAAGTTGCAACCGTGACCTTCCGGGGCGACCCCCTCGCGGACATCGAACCCCTGATCCGACGCGTATATGCCTACGTCGCCTACAGGATCGGAAGCGGGCCGGACGCGGACGACGTGACGAGTGACGTGTTCGAGCGCGCGTTTCGTTACCGAAAGACCTACGACCCTCGGCGCGGCGACCCCGCAGCCTGGCTGATCGGAATCGCGCGGCGCTGCATCCAGGACTCGCTGGCAGGGCGCACGCCGCTGGAGGCCGAGCCGACTGAACAGCCCGACCCGGACGACCTCGAGGAGGCTGCTGTCCGGCGGCTCATGCTGGCGCCGGCCGTCGCGAAGATGAGGGTCTCGGAACGCGAGCTGATCGCGCTCCGATTCGGCGCCGACCTGACGGCGCAACAGATCGGCGAGCTGCTGGAGATGCGGACGAATGCCGTCGAGGTTGCATTGCACCGGGCGCTCGCACGCCTGCGCGAGCTCCTCGGCGCGAACCCCGACACCGACGCAACGACAGTCTTCCCCACCGTTGACGAGGAGTTCCGCTAGGCGATCGCGGGCTGGATGCCGCGCGACGTCACGAGCACGTCGGCGGTTCCCTGCGGGAGGTTGTCCACCCGTCGACCGTTCAGCGTCACGTCGAGGTTCTGCGCGGCGCCGAGCCGGACCCACAGCTTCTTGCCGGTGAAGGTGCGCGCGTCGCCCCTGGTAAGGACACCCTCGTAGAGGACGTCACCTTGCGCGGAGGCCGCATGGATCTCGAGCCAGCAGTCGCCGCGTGCGGCCGTGACGACGAGCGTCGACGCAGCGGCAAGGGCAGCAGAAGGCGTGGATGTGGTCGCCGGCACGCCCGCGCCGCCGCGATGAAGCCCAGTGGTCGAGGCGGCGGTGGTGCCCGCAGAAGCCAGCTGACCGCCCGGACTCGCCGTGCCCTCCCGGCGATAGTCGCGCAGGCCAACCACGACCAGGGCCGTCAACACGACAATCGCAACCAGGCCGATCGTAGCGAACACCCGTTCGAGCCTCGTTTCCGGCACGGAGCAAGTCTCCCAGGCAGGACGGATGGCGTTGTAAGGGTTTCGGACGCCCGGCGCGTAGTAGTGCTGTAAGGCTGTATTCCGAGCGAACGAGGAGGCACCGTGAAACGATTTCGGCCAGGACGCCAGGACAAATTGGGCAATGAGCTTCGAGCGAGCAGGCCCGAACCCTCTCCCGAGCTCGTCAAGACACTCTCCGACCAGTACGGTGCGAACCGTCGGCGCGCGCACCTCTACGTCGCCTCGAGGCTCTCGTTCGCGGGAGCTCTGACCGTGCTGATGCTCGGCACGCTCGCCTCCTTCGGCGGGCTCGGCTACGCCGCCTCCAGCACGAAGCAGGCCGCAATCGCGGTCAAGAAGGTCGTCGCGCCATCGCGACCGCAGGTCGTCCACAGTAGCGCCGCGCAGGACCAGTACGCGCCTCAAAAAGTGACGATCTGCCACAAGGGTCACACGATCACGATCAGCAGGTCCGCTTTGCCAGCGCACCTGCGCCACGGCGACACGATCGGTCCGTGCCCGGCCGGCGCCGGCGGAGTTGCGGGTCTGGGCGCGGGGAAAGCACAGGGCCAAAGTGGCGGCTCTCTGCCCTTCACCGGGATCTCGCTGGGCGCGACCCTGCTCATGTCGCTCCTGCTCTTGACGCTCGGATTGACGCTGAGAAGGCGCGCGGACCGGAAGTCCTAGTCGGCCTCCGCGGACAGGGGTGTGGTGTGAAGACGACGGGGCGGCGAAAGCCGCCCCGTCGTCTTGCGATGGGGTGCTCGCCCCGCTTAACGTGCGACAACTGCGGCCGGGCGGTCGAACGGCAACCGGCGGCGAGTAGCGGCGAGCCGCCGGGGGTGCCTTACAAGCAGGAGGTCGGCGGTTCGATCCCGTCACCGCCCACTAACGAAAGAGCCGGAAATCGCCTCCTTTCTCTGCTCGTGCAAGGCGCAGCGCGCGAAGTTGAATCGGCGAAGTAAATCCGAGCCGCGCGGTTCGGCGTATCTAGCAGCGGGCAGCCCGTGATGTCCTCCAACCACTGGAATGAACTACCGCTGAACCCGGTGGGACGCTTCCAGGAAACCGGCCTCAAGGAGGCAAGCAGATGACGGAAGCGAGTCTTTATGAGCGGCTCGGTGGCGCATTCGCCATCGCAGCAGTGGTCGACCACTTCAGCGACGCGGTCGTGCAAAACCCGATCGTTGGCCAGACATCGGAGAACCCCGCCCTCCGGGAATGGCACACCAACAATCTGGGCAGACTTCCAGGCCTCAAGTTCATGCGCACCCTGTGGGTTTGCAACGTTGCCGGCGGACCCCAGCATTACGCAGCTACGGCTCCCGGCAGCACTCCGCTCGGCTTGGAGAAAGCTCACCGCGAACTGAAGATCTCACCCGCCGAGTTCGACGAAGTCGCGGCTGAACTCGGGCGAACGCTTGACTTCTTCAAGGTGCCCGCGCGAGAGAAAGGGGAGGTTCTGGCTGCATTTGCCGCGCACAAAGATGAGGTGACCGAAGGCTACTCTCAGTAGCCCACACGGGGCTACGATCAGCGGGAATCGAGAGCGTTCGCGGGTACCACGCTCCGCACGAGCACCTGCTCAATCGGCTGGTGCGTCTACGGGGTCAGGCCCTTTCCGCGGCAAGCGGTTCCACGGCCACACCCCGTCCATCTCGACCTCGAGCGAGAAGCTGAGCACGATCCGAATCATGACGATCACGGCCAGGACGAGAACGCTCTCGAACGTCGGGTCGACGATGATCGTCCGCACGATGTCGGCGACGATCAGCACTTCTACGCCGAGGAGGATGGAGCGGCCGAGGTTCCGGCGCAGATCTTTGTAGGAGCCGGCTCGGCGCTCGGGTTGGGCGGCTCGTGCGATGAAGATGACGAAGGCGCTGAATCCTCCGACCACCATGATTCCCGCTCCGACTGCTTCCACGACACGGACGACGTCGGAGATGGCGTTGTCGTACTCCATCGCGCGCCACGCTACTAAACGAGAGGCGCGCCCCCGCTGATGGCGATATTCCTGGCGGTAGCCGTTGGTGGCGGCCTCGGCCGGTGTTGCGTTCACGATCGACGCGGCATCGTTTGCAGCATCCCTCACCGCCGTGCTGGCGATCCCCAGGGTGACGGAGCGTGACAGCGAGCCTCAGACTTCCGCAACGGCGGCCCTCAAAGAAGGCCTGCGGTTCGTTCGCGGCCGCGTCTGGCTCTGGGGAACGCATCTCTCGGCGGCCCTCGGATATCTCCTCTTTCTCGGCCCGGCCGAGGTGCTGCTTCCTTACCTCGTGAAGAACGAACTACACGCTTTCGCGGGCACGCTCGGCCTCGTCGTCGCCGCCGGTGGGCTCGGCGCCGTAGGAGCAGCGGTTTTCATGGGCCAGCGCGGCCACCCGAGGCGCGACGTGACGGTCATGTACGTGACGTCGACCCTCGCGACGTTGGCGATCGCCGGTTACGGCATCGCGAACGCCGCGTGGCAGCTGATGATCGCCTGTCTCTTGTTCAATGCTCTGGAGGCTGCGGGCACGATCGTCTGGGCGACGATCAAACAGCGGCACGTCCCCGGTTCGATGTTGGGACGGGTCTCGAGCCTCGACTGGCCGGTCTCGATTGCGCTCATGCCACTGTCATT
>JACDEU010000108.1 GCA_013816245.1 Actinomycetota bacterium
GTCGAGGATCCAGATCTCGTCGACCGCTCAATCGCAAGCGGTGTCGGCGCCTACCTGATGAAGCCGATCGACGAACGCGAGCTCGACGCCGCAATCCGGCTGGCCGCCGCTCGCCATTCCGAATTCGCCGCACTCGAACTCGAAGTGGGCCGCGCCCAGCAAGCACTGGAGGACCGCAAGCTGATCGAACGCGCGAAGGGTCTGCTAATGACCGCCCTCGCTCTCTCCGAGCCGGATGCGTTCCGCCGAATCCAGCTCACCGCCCGCGAACGCAACCTCCGACTGGTAGAGGTCGCACGCCAGATCGTCGAGCAGCAAAGCCTGCTCGAAACCCCGAAAGGTCGGGAAACCAGCTGAGGAATCGGCCCGAGACTCCGCAACTGGATACGCGGCCGCACCGGCCAACTCGTTTCGGCCGCTTTCGCGCGACGCTCTACGACCTCGTCCTTTCCCGCAGCGAACAAGCCGGCCTCGCCGCCCGCCGCGGGCAGCTCCACTACGTCAACCAGAACCGGCTCCCGCCGCGCGAACAACGAGCCCGCGAACGCCAGCGCTAGATCCTCCACCGCCCCGCCCGCCCGCCGGCGAGTAGCCGGCCCGCGACAAGCAGCCCCACACCGAACCGATCAACCGACAACAGGTCGCGTCGACGCTTTCCCGGTTTCGCTGGAAACAGAGGTACCAACACGTCAAAGAGGTCTCGCCGTTTCGCTAGAACCAGATCCGGGTGCCAACCCCTGCTTCTCTTTATTGAAGAACACCGCCGACGCGAGCGCTTGTCGCTCTCTGGTGGAACAGCGACACGCTCCCTCTGGGGCGCTGATCCCACTTCAGCGCCACTTGGGGCTGCTCCACGCAGGTCACACACTGGACCGAGCGTCTGCGCGTTCAGGGAGCGGCTGACACCCTCTCGGCTGCGCCCACGATTAGTGGCCGCACAATCGGCGGTGCCTTGCGCAGCTTGTCGTGGTCGAGTTGCGGGATCGAGAAGCCAGCGGCTTTGATGCTCTCAAGCGTCTTGCGGTTGCAGTGGCAGCCGTGCCCGACACGGACCTGGAGACCGTGGAGGCGATCCTGCCAACGGGCGAGCCGCGGCTCGTCGGAGCGGACGTGTTCGACAAACAGGAGCTGACCGTCCGGCTTGAGCAGCCGATGGATCTCTGCCAGCGCGCGCGCCGGGTCATCGACCGTACAGAGGACGAGCGTCGAGACGACGAAGTCGAAGCTCTCGTCTTCGAAGGGGAGCTCTTCGGCGGGTGCGCGCACGACCCGCGTCGGGAGCGAATAGTCGCCCAGCTTGCGCTCGAGCCTGCGCGCCATCGGCTCTTCCGGCTCGGTGATGACAAGCTCCTCGATGCCACTGCCGTAGAAGGGGAGGTTCGCGCCCGTGCCGCCCCCGATCTCCAGCACACGCCCCCTGACACGAGCAAGTAACGCCTGGCGGTGTCTGCGCAGCACTGCCTTCTCCGGCCGCGCCATGAAGGTGTCATAGCCCGCAGCGAAGATTCGGCCCCAGAGACTCATCGAGCCGAGACTAGTGGCTGCTTGCACTCGCGTGCAACGTAGCCGCGCACCGAAACCGGGAAGGAGACGGCGAGGAGGTCCGCGGGCACGTAATGGCGATGACGTTAACGTGGCCGCGCTCTACGCCAAGCTGGGCCTCGCATCCATCGCAATCTGACCCCCACTACTGCCCACTTCGTAAGCCCCCAATGTTGTTGGCTAAACAGACAACACCGGAGCGAGGGTTGTCGAGAGCCGAAGGGCGACAGAGCTCGGTGATGTTGCGACCGGGTGGGGGTGAATGACGACAGCACGCCCGACCCTGGCCTGCACCGCTACCTGACCTCGGCAGATCCTCGCTGCGCGAAACGATCGTGATGAGCGCGGCGCCCGCCACGAACCGATGGTTCAGTCATGCGCGCCCAGGATGTCGCCTTCTGGCGGAAGTGCGACAGAAGTTGGCGCTTGCTTCGAGGGCTGACGATTACGCCGTGGCGCCCGCTCGCGACAGGTGCCGTCGGAGAGCCTCACACCCCGCTTGCTCGACTCCGCTCGAGGCCGTACGCTGATCTCGTGAAGATCCTTTATCTCGCCATCACCGGCGCGTCCGACCCGACTAGGGCGTCGATTCCGCTCCACATCGCGGCCAACGGCTCGGCGGAGGCAGGGCAGGAGTGCGCAGTCGTGCTCGCGGGCGACGCGACGGAGCTCGTCTTGCGCGGGACGGCCGAGCGAGTCGAGGGCGTCGGCGTCCCGCCTGTGAAGGAGCTCTTCCAGAAGCTCCTCGACCACCAAGTCCCGGTCTACGTCTGAAAGGGCTGCGCCGTCGCCCGTGGGGCGACCGACTCAGATCTCGGGTGGATGAAGGCGAGCTGGCTTACGCCGCCCGAGTTAGCCCGAATGATCGCCGACTACGACCGCATCGTCAGCATCTAGTTCGGGCCGACGGTAGCCGGCGTGAAGTCCGCCTCGGACCCGAAACAGGTCCTGAAGAGACGTCGCTTCAAGACTCTGCTAAAGCGCGCATTGACCCCGTGTCGTCTTCTGTTGGAAGTGCGACAGCGGGCGAGCGATGGCTGCAGCTTCCTTCGCGGTGATCACCGAGGCGAGTGTCCCGCCAGCTTGCTCAGCGCTCGGACACGACCTTAAGCGTCCGCGGCTCGAAGTCGTCAAGGACCTCTTGCAACCGCGCGACACGCTCGTGGAACCCGGGCGCTGCCCGCCAGCGGCGGACCGACTCCATGCTCTCCCAAGGGCCGAAGCTGACGAAGCGGCTGGGCTCGTCAATATCTCGTAACAGCTTCGCTCGCGAGGTCAAGCCCTACAAGGCGCTCCAGTGAGCGAGATCCTCCCAGCGCCGCACGAACTCGTCCTCGAGCCCCGGCTTCACCCGCCAGGTCGAATGCGTATAGGCCTCACTCATGATCACCACCTCCGCCGATCATGGTAGGGCTGCCGCGCAGCAGGCGCTGGTTGTCGCGGAAGAGCCGAAAGACGACAGGTCCCCTGTCGGCGAGCTATGGGAGAGCTTCTTTGAGAGACTCGCTCCGTGCAAAGGTTCAACGTCAGCAGCGGACCGGTCGTGGCCGATTACGTTACAGCGGACGGCGAAGAGGAACTCCTGCGCGTCCTGGACGCTATCGGCGCACGCGACGTGGTGGTCGGGTCGGAGGGCAACCGCGCCGAGATCACGTTCGTGCTGGACGCCGAGAACTCGAACGCGGCGGTCGAAACAGCTGATGGAACACTGAGCACGTTCGCGGGTGGCTTCTGGCCGGGAGTGGTGGTGGCCTCAAGGATCGACTAGCAAAACGGATCATCGTTAACGGGCGCCAGAGACGCTTCCGCGGAACCTAGGTGGATTTGGATTCGATCGGGCGAGCCGCGAAGAGGGGCTAATCTCCGAAGCATGGCCGCAAACGATGAGAGTGAACTGATCGCGCAGGAGTTAAGCGTGTGGGGTGCCAAAGGCCGTGGGCGTAGACCGGCATCACATTCGGTCGATGCGTTTTCGGCGTGGGTCAGGGGGTTTTCGGCTCCGCGAGGCGGTTCGCGTGCGAGTTGGGGCGGACGTCGTGCTCACATTCTGTGACGCGTGAGCGAGCGCAGGTTTCTGTCGTCTTTCCACCAGAAAGCGACAACGGTCGCGTCGACGGTGTTTCTTCAACAAGAGATCCCAGGCCATCGCGCACGCGTTTGACGAGACGAAGTGGCGGAACTGACACCCACTTCTCACGAAACCGCGAAACCTGAATCCGCCTGCCGGCCCCTGCTTCTAGCGGGCGGGGTCGAAAAGGTCAGGATTGCGGGTGAAGGGTGTCAAAACTCCGATTCCGGCTTGGACCTGGGGTTTGGCAGCCGTTGCCCGCTCGCGGCCAGACTGGGGATTGTTCGACTTCCGCTCTTCTTGTTTGCTCGCGTTCACCTCTATTGAAGAGTTCACGCGCGCG
>JACDEU010000024.1 GCA_013816245.1 Actinomycetota bacterium
GGCGGAGTGGGTCCGGTCCGCTGGTGCGGCGGAGCCTCAGCCCTCCGTCTCCGCTCGCCGCTCGGCCTCGGCGACGGCCGGTTCGGAGATGTCGCGAACCGCCTCGGCGAGCTCGGGCGCGGCGCTCACCGCGGCGAGGTCGGCCTGGGCGACGATGCCCACAAGCCGCCCGCCCCGAACGACCGGAAGCCGTCTGATCTGCTCGTTGCGCATGATCGAGAGCGCGTCCTCGATCTCGTCCGACGGTTCGACGGTCGTCACCCCTGGCGTCATCACCCGGTCGACCGTCGTCTCCGCCCCGAGCCCCTCCGCCAGCGCCCGCACCGAGAGATCCCGGTCAGTGACGATCCCGACGAGCTCTCCCTCATCGGCCACGACCGGAAGCGCGCCTGCGTCGGCATCGCGCATACCGACCGCGGCCTCCTGGATCGTCGCGTCGACGCGAACGGCTACCGGCTCGCTGCTCATGACGTCCTTGATCTGCACGGTCCTCCTTCAGTCGCTGTCGGTTGTTGGGATGCCCCGTACCGTGAGAGCCAAACGGGCTGTGAGGTGCCAAAACTCCGGTTCCACCTGCAAATCAGGCGTTTCCTGAAATCCGGCCAAGTTTACGAAGCCGAGGTGGAGGGTGTCAAAACCCTGGTTCAGCGCGGAATCCGAGTTTTGACACCCTTCACCATCGCTGATGTTGTGGATCGAATCCGACCGGCCTAGACTCACGCTCAGCGTGCATGTCTGATCTCCCTGTTGGTCGCGTCACGTTCCTCTTCACCGACATCGAGGGGTCGACGCGGCTCCTGCGTGCGCTCGGCGACCGCTACGCGGAGGCGCTTGCAAATCACCGGCGGCTGCTACGAGCGAGTTTCGCGGGGCACAGCGGGGTCGAGGTGGACACGCAGGGCGACAGTTTCTTCGTCGCCTTCCCCGATCCCAGCGAAGCGCTTGCGGCCGCCGAGGAAGGCCAGCGCGCCCTTTCGGCGCACGCCTGGCCCGACGGCGAGCTGCGCGTCCGCATGGGCCTCCACACCGGCGATCCGCTCATTTCGGATGACCATTACGTCGGAATCGACGTCCACCGGGGCGCGCGAATTGCCGCGGCCGCGCACGGCGGCCAGGTGATCATCTCGGAGCGCACGAGCAAGCTCGTCTCCGAGGCCGGGGCGCCAGCCGTCACGCTGCGTGATCTCGGGGCACACCGCCTGAAGGACCTGCCCGAGGCGGAGCGACTCTTCCAGGTCGTCCTCGACGGCCTGCCCAGTAGCTTTCCGCCGCCCCGAGTGCACGAGGAGGCGATCGAGGCCGCTGGCCTGCCCGACTACTCGCTTCCGCCGGCCGACGTCCCCTGTCCCTACAAGGGCCTCCTCTCCTTCGAGCCGGAGGACCGCGAGGTCTTCTTCGGACGCGAGCAGCTTGTCGAGGATCTCGCCGCCCGGCTAACGGAGTCGACCTTCCTCGCCGTCGTGGGACCGTCCGGAAGCGGCAAGTCGTCGCTCGTCCGGGCGGGCATCGTGCCGGCGCTTCAGCGTGCGTCGGGCGACGGGTTGACCACGGCGATCTTCTCCCCGGGCGCGCAGCCGCTGGCGCAGCTCGCCGACACCGGGGAGGCCTCTCTGCTCGTCGTCGACCAGTTCGAGGAGATCTTCACGCTCTGCCGCGACGAGGAAGAACGACGCGCGTTCATGGAAGCGCTCCTCGACGCCGCCGCAAAGGAGGCCCGCGTCGTCGTCGCCCTTCGCGCCGACTTCTACGGCCACTGCGCCGCGTATCCGCGGCTTGCCTCCGCACTCGAGGACCATCAGGCGCTCGTCGGCCCGATGACGGAGGAGGAGCTACGACGTGCGATCGAGCGGCCCGCAGAGCATGCCGGGCTCCTGCTCGAGCCCGGCGTCGTCGAGGGGCTACTGCGAGACGTTGCCGGGCAGCCCGGTGGGCTGCCGCTGCTCTCGCACAGCCTGCTCGAGACGTGGAAGCGGAGGAGCGGCCGGATGCTCACCGTGATCGGTTACCTGCAGTCGGGCGGCGTGCAGGGGGCGATCGCGAAAACTGCCGAAACCGTGTACCGCGACGCGCTGTCCACCGAACAGCAGACGCTCGCGCGGAACATCTTCCTGCGGCTGACCGAGCTCGGCGAGGGGACCGAGGACACGCGCCGACGCGTATCGATCGCCGAGCTCGTCCCGCACCCGGAGCGGGAGGCGGAGGTCGACGAGGTTCTGCGCACGCTCGCGGACGCACGCCTCGTGACGATCGGCGAGGGAACGGTTGAGGTGGCGCACGAGGCGCTCATCCGCCACTGGCCGACGCTCCGCGAGTGGCTCGACGAGGATCGCGAGGGTCGGCTCCTCCACCGCCGGCTGACCGAGGCGGCGCACGAGTGGGAGGCTCTCCGCCGCGACCCCGGTGCGCTCCTTCGCGGAGCGCGACTTGCCACGACCGGCGACTGGGCGACGGCGCACGACTCGGAGCTGAACGAGCTCGAGCGCGAGTTCCTGACCGCGAGCCGTCAGGCGAGCGAGCGCGAGGCCGAACGACAGCGACGCGCCAACCGCCGCCTGCGCGCCCTCCTGATCGGCGCGGTCGTCCTGCTCGCCCTCGCCGTCCTCGCGGGCGCCGTCGCGCTCTTGCAGCGGAGCCATGCCCGGACCGCCCAGGCCAAGGCAGAAGCCCAGGCGCTGAGGTCGGACGCAGAGCGTCTCGGCACGTTGGCGGGGACCGAGACGGACCTGGGCCGCTCACTCCTGCTCGCGGTGGCCGGCGTGAAGTTGCAGGACCTTCCGGAGACCCGCGGTGCCCTGCTCGCTGTCCTGCAGAAAAACCCGGCGGCGTTCCGCGTCATCCGCCCCTCTCGAGCCGCGGAGTCCGCGCTAGCCGTAAGTCCCGATGGCCGGCTCGTGGCATCCGGTGACTCCGCCGGAGCGGTCCACTTCCTCGACCTGCGGACGTGGAAGGCCCGCGGGCCGACGGTGCGGCTCGATGCCTCGGTCTCCATGCAGGGGATGAAGTTTTCACCAGACGGAGGCACGCTCGCCGTGGTCACGGCCACGGGAACAAGGTCGAAGCTGAACCTGGTCGATGTGGCCTCCAGGGCCGTCCGGCCGATCGGATCCTGGCCTTCGCCGATCTTCGAGGGCCCCCTGAGGTTGATGAGGGTGGCGTTCTCACCCGACGGGAAACGAATCGCCGTCGCTGTGGCCAGCGATTCAATGGCCAAGGGCCCGGTGGCGAGCGCGCGACTCCTCCTGCTCGATGCGCGGAGCGGGCGGATCGTCTGGGAGCGGAGCTATCCGGTGCGCCCCGGACAGCAGGAGGCGGAGGTCACCTTCAGCCCCCGGGGAGTGCTCGTAACGTCGGCCTCTCAGGGAGAGACGATCCTGTGGAACGCGTCGACCGGCCGGATCCTGCGCCGATTCCCGATCGGTGGGCCGTTGTCGCTCTCGCCCGACGGTCGTCTCGTGGCCCTCGGCCAGAACAACGACAATCCCGCAGACCCCAGCGGTTCGTTGGCGACGCTCGATCTGCGCACCGGCACGCACCGGTCGCTCGAGGCTCTGCCCGTCAACGCCTGGATCACCAGCGTCTGGTTCACGCCCGACGGAACGAGCATCGTCGCCCGCTCGTTCGAGGGCGGGGTGCGGGTATGGGACGCCGCCTCCGGCTCGATCGTCCACACCTTCACCGGTCAGGCCAGTGGACAGAACGTGGTCGTCACCCCCTCCGGGCGCACGGCCCTCGCGGGGAGCGAGGACGGGAGCGTAGTGGCCTGGGACCTCTCCGGCAAGCAACGCCTGGGCCGGACGTTCCGCTGGAACTCGCCACAAAATACGTGCCTCGACACACCCTGCCAGGCGATCGACCCACAGAGCACGCTCATGGCGACACGCCAGGCTGACGGAACGATCGCGCTGATCGATCTTCGAAGGCTCCGGCTGCTCGACACGTTGCCGGCCAAGAATGGTTCGGCGACGTACGCCGTCGCGTTTCTGCCCGATGGTCGGACGCTGGCTACGGGAGTCAGCAACGGGAACGTCACGTTCTGGGACGTCCGGACCCGGTCCGTGGTGCGCACACTTCACCTTCCCGACCCCGTGTGGCGGGTGGCGATCAGCCCAGCCGGAAAGCTTCTGGCCACCCAGACCCAAGGCCAAGAGGACTCCGACACGAAGGTCGAGGTGCGAGACCTCTCATCGGAAAAGCTCCTGTACTCCCATAGGGTTCGGTACGGGCCTGGTGGCCTGTACTTCAGCGCGGACGGCCGCGCGCTCGCGGCGCTGGGGTGCTGCCAGCCGGATTCGTCCATCGTGGTATGGGACGCTCGTTCCGGCGCGAAGCTGTTCACGCCGCACGCGGATGGTAAAGCCAACTCCATCGCCTTCTCGGCGGACAGCCGTGTCTTGGGGGCAGGATTGGAGGACGGGCGGGTCGTGTTCTGGGACTCCCGCAACGGCAAGCAGCTCGGATCGCCGATCCAGGTAGCGACCGGCTTCGTCTATACGATCGGGTTCTCGCCGGACGGCCGCCTGCTCGTGGCCGGCTCGAGTGACCAGACGACGACCCTGTTGGACCTCCGATCGCGTAAGCCTCTGGGGAACGCCTTCCCCAACGAACAGGCGGCGATCACGATCCCAACATTCGAGCCGAACGGCGACTTGTTCATCAACTACCTCTCGAAAGGTGAAGAATGGCCGATAGACGTGCAAACGTGGCAACGCTACGCGTGCCAAGTCGCCGGCCGCGACCTCACGCGCGCTGAGTGGAGCGACCTTCTCCCCAACCGCCCCTACCGGCGTGTCTGTCCACAGTAGCCCGGCCCAAAGGTCATCCTCGAAGGGGTAAGTAGAACGTCCTCGGCAGATTAGGAGTGCTTGCGGCGAGCTACCGCACGCTAGGGGCCTAGCGGATGGAGCCTTTATGGAGCCCCGTGGTTGCAACCGGTGGCAATTACCGGTAAAGCCGACAGGCCCAAACCCGCAGAAACAAGCCAAATCCGTTGCCACCGGCTGCCACCGGTTGCCTGAGAAGTTCCATGGTAAGGAGGGGGTCGACGGTTCGAGTCCGTCAGGTCCATGGTCGTCTTACGTTGGGGCACATTTAGGGCACACCGTGTAGGGATCCCGCGGGTACACGCGTACCCTTCAAAGACGAGGATTCGCCTCAACCGTGCTACGTTGCGACCCGCTGACGGACGGGAGGGAACGCGCTTCCCACGGCCTGACTTCACTCGTAATGAAGGGGTCGGCTGTTCGAGTCCGCGCGTCGGCTTTCTCTCCTGCCCTGCGCCGTCGTACTCTTTGCACATGCTCACGTGCTCGAGCTGCGGGCGGGAGAACCCAGACGGGTTTCAGTTCTGCGGCAGCTGCGGCGCGGCGCTGGCGGTGCTTCGAATTCGGGAAGTGCGGAAGACCGTTACCGTCCTCTTCGCCGACGTAACCGGCTCGACTGCGCTCGGAGAGCGGCTCGACCCTGAGTCGCTTCGCCGCGTGATGGGTCGCTACCTCGAGGAGATGAAGGTCGTGCTCGAGCGTCACGGTGGCACCGTCGAGAAGTTCATTGGCGACGCCGTCATGGCAGTCTTCGGCATCCCGACCCTGCACGAGGACGACGCTCTGCGCAGCCTGCGTGCGGCATCGGAGATGCGCGATCGGCTGGCCTCGTTGAATGAGGAGCTCGAACGCGACTTCGGTGTTCGACTCGAGGCGCGCATCGGCGTGAATACGGGGGAGGTCGTGACGGGCGACGGCGAATCCCACGATCGGCTGGCTACCGGGGACGCCGTCAACGTCGCCGCTCGGCTCGAGCAGTCGGCTGCTCCGGGTGAGATCCTGCTCGGCGGGCAAACGCTGGAGCTTGCGGCCGAAGTAGTTGAGGTGGAGCCGGTCGAGCCGCTTTCGCTCAAAGGGAAGACGGACGCAGTCGCTGCGTACCGTTTGGTGCGCGTCGTCGATGGCCCGCTGCCAGAAGGAGGTGGCGATGTGCCGATCGTTGGCCGGCGCGACGAGCTCGCGCGCGTACGTGGTGCCTTTGACGAGGCCGTCTCGGCACGCCGATGCGGGCTCGTAACGGTTCTCGGCCCGCCGGGCATTGGAAAGTCGCGCCTCGGGCGCGAGCTCGCCGCCGCTCTGAGCGGCGAAGCAAACGTGCTGAGCGGCCGCTGCCTGCCCTACGGCGAAGGAATCACCTACTGGCCGCTGCGTGAGATCTTCGCGGCCGCTGGGGGCGAGAGCGAGCTCGACGCCGCGCTTGAGCAAGGAGCGCCTGAAGAGATCTTCTGGGCGGTTCGCAAGGCGTTCGAGAGTCGCGCGCGCGTGCAGCCGCTCGTACTCGTCGTCGAAGACATTCACTGGGCCGAGCCGACACTCCTCGACCTAATCGAGCATCTCACGCTCTGGACGCGGGACGCGCCCCTTCTGCTCCTCTGCCTTGCGCGGCCGGAACTGCTCGATGAGCGCCCGGGTTGGGGCGGGCTGACGATTGCGCTCGATCCGCTTTCCGAGGCTGAGTCCGATCAGCTGATCGAGGAGCTTCTCGGCGAATCGAGGCTCGAGCAGGGCACCCGTGCCCGGATCCGCGCAGCGGCCGAGGGGAATCCGCTCTTCGTCGAGCAGCTGCTCGCGATGCTCGCTGAGGGCGGGTCCCCGGAGGACGTGCCACCGACGATCCAAGCGCTTCTCGCCGCTCGTCTCGACGCGCTGCCCGATGAGGAGCGCGACCTGCTCGAGCGCGCGTCGGTCATCGGGCTCGAGTTCGAATGGGAGGCTCTCGGCGAGCTTGCTCCCGACCGGCGCCGGCCTGCCGGTTCGCAGCTGGTGGCACTCGTCCGCAAGGAGCTGATCCGCCCGCACGAGGCGATCCAGGACACCTTCTATTTCCGGCACATGCTGATCAGGGACGCGGCCTACGAGCGCATTCCGAAGGAGGTTCGGTCCGAGTTGCACGAAGGAGTCGCCGGCTGGCTCAATGGCCGGGGGTACGAGTTCGACGAGATCGTCGGCTATCACCTCGAACAGGCCTATCGGTCCGTCGCAGAGCTCGGGCCGGCCGGCGACCGGGCACGGGCGCTCGCCGAGCGGGCCGCTGAACACCTTGCCGCTTCAGGCTTGCGGGCGAACGGCCGAGGCGACACGGGGGCGGCCGCGAACCTGCTCGAGCGTGCCTCGTCCTTGCTTCCTGCGGACAACCAGCTGCGCCTGAGCCTCCAGACTCCTTTCGGTGAGGCCCTCAGGGACGTCGGTCAGCTGGAGCTGGCGGATTCGGTGCTTTCCGAGGCGGTCGACCATGCGAGCGAAGCCGGCGAGCGCGCGGTGGCAGCCGCCGCAGCCGTCGCGCTCATCGAGCTTCGCTTTCACAGGCCGGCCCAGACAGGTGTTGGCAGAGAAGACGTCATGCGCGAGCTGGCGGCAGCAGTCCGGGTCTTTGAGGAGTTTGACGACGAGGCGGGGCTTGCTCGAGCGCTCTGTCTCGGCGGAAAGCTCCACTTCTGGGTGGGCGCCGCCGCCGCAGCGATCAAGGATTTCGAGCGGTCGGCGCGGCACGCACGCGACGCCGGCGACGCGGCACAGGAGGCGGAGAGCCTCCAGTACGTCCTCGTAGCATCTCTCCGTGGCGCGACGCCGGTCGACGCAGCTCTCCGGCGCGTCGAGGAGGTCGGCGCGCAACTGGATCTGAACCGGAGGTTCGGCGTTGGCGTCCTTCTGACGCTTGGGCATCTCGAGGCGATGCAGGCGCGCTTCAACGCTGCGCGCGACGCGATATCGCGGGCAAGGGCGACCGCGGAGAGTCTCGGCGTGGTGCTGCTCGCCTCCCTTTTGGGCACCTCGGCCGGGAGTGTCGAGCTGCTCGCAGGCGATCCGGTCGCCGCAGAGCAGCATCTGCGCCCGGCCTGTGACGAGCTCGAGCAGATTGGCGAACTGGGTTTCCTCGCGAGCAGTGCGCCCCTCCTCGCGGAAGCTCTCTTCCTCCAGGGACGCCATCTGGATGGATTGCGCCTGACGGAGCGCTGGGATGCGAGGCGGTTGACGGTGCCTGAGGACGTCGACGGGCAAGCAAACTGGCGGCGTGTGCGGGCGAAGCTGCAGGCCAGTCGGGGCGAGGTGGAGGAGGCCGAGCATCTCGCCCGCGAGGCGACGGCGATGGTCGCGCCCACTGAATTCCTCGATCTGCGCGCGCAGACGCTCGCCGATCTCGGGGAGGTTCTGCGTCTCGCGGGGCGGCCGGAGGAGTCCGCGGCAGCCGTCCAAGAAGCGATTCAACTTTTCGAAGCGAAGGGGAACGTGGCCGCCGCCGGGCACCTGTCCGGCACCTCGGTCTCCGTGCCAGAGTGAACCACTGGCTCCGTGCCGGCGAGCGGTCTGAAAGCTCCCGACGCGCAGCCGGTGCGTAGCCGTCGAACGCATAACCCGGAGGTTGAAATGAATCGTCTCCGCCGAGGGGTGACCGCCTTCTTCACACGCGGGAGGTCCCTGATTCGATCCCAGGTGCGCCCACTAGAAGAGGTCCTAGAAACGGGGCCCTTTCTTGTGCACTGCCGCCACGTCGCGTGGCGGAAACTTCCACTTTGGAAACGGTTTTGGAAACGTCTAGGGTGCAGCAATCGCTGACGACATCGACAAGGCACTCCAGCTTGGGCTAGACAACACGAGCGGATCGTGGAAGTGCGCTCTCGTCGTCGCCGCCCGCGACAACCGTCAGACGGCGAAGCTGGTGTTGCTTGTTGCCGCCGCGACGTTGGTTGTGGCGCTCGTCACACTGATCGTGACCTTGGTGAAGTAGGGCTACGGCGCCTCCGGCGGAAGTCGCGCCCAGGTGAGGAAGGGACCCCGCACGAGTCGATTGGCCGCACCGAGCGCGGCGACAATCGCGAAGGCGGCCGATCGGCGCTCTCTGCGACTCAAGGGCATGCGCACAAGCCTAATGTGGTTTTTTCGCGTTACCGCTTCTGCTGCCGAGGGGCGGACGGGGCGAGAACAATCGTCCGGTCGCGGACCCCGACGACGATCGTCATTCAACGAGGGAGAGCTCTGCCATGCCGCCCAGAAAAGCAGCAAGCCGCTCGACCTCGTCCGCTAGCGCCTTCCTAACCCTCGCGCCGAGCTGCGCGAACGGTTCCACCTCGACTCGCAGCCGCTCACCGCGCAGCTCGTGCGACCAGATGCCCGCGGCCTGGCCGTCGACGAGGACGACGGGCGTAACCCGGCCCTGCGGCCGGAACACCCGCCGGATCTGCTCCGACGCCACGAATGCCTCGCGCGGGCGCGGGGCCATGATGTACGGGTCGAAAGCCGGCAGCAGGCGCACGCCGCGAGGGCCTCGCCGCGCTGCGAGCTCGTCGACGTTTCGCTCATGCGCCCATGCCGAGCGTCCCTCGACCTCCACCTCCACGAGCTCGTCACGATTCGACTCCAGCAGCTCCTTCGCGACACGGGAGTGCTCGAGCCACCGGTACATATCGTCGTAGCTGGCGACACCGTACGTGCCGAGGAAGCGCCGCAGGAACTCGCGTCGTCCCCGATCGGTATCCATTACCGGGACCATTCGTCGCAGCCAGCGGTCGGGCCGCACGAACGTGACGTTGCGACCGCGATTCGGGCCGAAGCAGAGATCCCCCAAGTGGGCGGAAACCTTGAGGACTCCGCCCCAGCGAGTGCGGCCTCGCGCACGTCGGGTCCCGCGAGCTCGACGAGACGCTCGGCAAGCGCTTCGCGCGTCCGCGGCCGTCCGTCGAGCGCGCGCGGGACGTTCTCGACAATTGCGTGGTACTGCTCGCGCGTGATGCCGCGCTGGCGCATCCAGCCATCGCCGGGACCTTCCGGAAGCGGACGCAGCACCGCGACGTACAGGGCGAGGTCGTCGGAGGGAACGAGGTGCAGCGTGTCGCGGATCGTCCACGTCTTCACGAGTGTCCGCTCCTCCTCGAGCGCCCGCTTCACGGTGCCCGGCTCGATGCCTTCGACCCGCGCCCACAGTGCCAGTTCTGCCGACGACGCCACTTGCGCGTGCACGCCGCAGAGCGTGCCCACGACGGCGATGAGGCTTCCGGGCGGGGCGCGCTCCGTGAGGAACTGCCGCTCGAGCCGAAATGCGAGCACCTGGTCCCACGAGAGCTTGATCACGCCGGATTTCCGCGAGCCTCGTCGAGTCACGGCGTCAAGCCTATGATCCCGCGCCGCAGTTCTGTAGCGGGAGCGGCTGCTCTGCGTTGCCGGCTTCGGGCTCGTCTTCGCCGCCGCGACGGACGCGAGCTCGCGCATTAACTCAACGAGTCGCACACACCGGCCTCGCCGTCGTGGCAGCGATCCTGATCGGCCTGCACCTGGGCGTGACCGGGGTCGCGGCCGCACTCTTCCCCCGGCGGGGCGAAGCAAGCAGGTTCGACGCGGTCGAGCCGCCTCCTTAGCCGAGCAACCTTCAGGCCCGCTCGCCCCGGCTTGGTCGACCGACATAGGCATTCGTTAGCAAAAGACAGCGAGATCACCACTCGCCCGAGAGGAGGCTGGCAGGCCGAACTTCTTTGCGAGAGCGACGCCTGTTCTAATCGGGCTCAGTCTGCTGTCGCTCGCGGCTCCGGACATCGGCGCGTCCGCCGGAGAGATTCGCGCGTGCGTGAACAGGGTCAGCGGCATCGCACGGATAGTGCGCGCCGGCGGCTCGTGTCGGTCCTGCCTTCGTCCCTGTCCGGAGCTATGAGGAGCTGGTGGCGGGCGAAGCTGCCGGCATCTTCGAGGCAATCAATCCCGGAGCGGCGAATCCGTACGAGATTTGGACGACTACCCTGCTGATCCGCCCGATCGTCGCGTAACCCAACACGTCGAGGAGCAGCAGCCGTCGTTGAGTCCTCCGGCGCTGCTGCTTCTCGGGTGAACGAGGTCTGTCCGCATGAACCTCGATAACCGGACAAGCTGGTAGGAGAAACGAGGCGAACCCGCCGCGTCTCCCTGCAACAACTAATCTCGATCGGCGAGCAACTAGGAGACCCTGCGCAAAGAGTGGCCGAGACTGCTCTCGCCTGATGCGCTCGCCGATCTACTTACCGGTCTACCGAACTGAGAGAGCCTGGCAGAACCGAGGCGATCCAGGATGGTCTGAACAAGTCGTGGAATGCCGAATAGAACAGCTTTAGCCCTTATCGCACCCAGGAGGTCGCCGGTTCGAGCCCGGCTAGCTCCACTTCGAAAAGGCCGGCTCATCGGAGCTTTAGTTTTCTACTCAGGCGACAAGACCTGTGGAAAACGGCGCGCGGTCAAGTTTTGGTCAAGTGGCCTTCAGGCAACCGTGCCGGAGTGCGAGGCTTACGGCACTCGCTCATGACTCGACTGCGACTCGCTACAGCGTTGCGAGCGCGGGGAAGGCCGCTGCGGCGTGGCTGTGCCCCCGGCCTCATAACCCGGAGGTCGCAGGTTCAAATCCTGCCGCCGCTACTGGATCCCTGGAAACGGGGCCTTTTTGTTCGCGGCCGGAGACGACGTGGCAAAACCTTTGCCCGGTTTTTTGCCCGCACGGCCCGCGCGTTAATCAATCCGGTCGAATTCGCCGTTTTGCCTCTCGCTGACTCGAAGCCAAGGCGAGAGGCGGAGCGCACGCGAGCCTTCTTTGTTCCGTCGCCGAGAATGGTCCCGCCTGCCGGATGGGTCGGTGTCGTCGTACCGTCGCTGGGCCGATGGGTTGGGCCGCCCATTCACACGCGGGAGGCCCCCTGGTTCGATCCC
This sequence comes from Actinomycetota bacterium, assembly GCA_013816245.1. GTDB lineage: Bacteria > Actinomycetota > Thermoleophilia > Gaiellales > Gaiellaceae > 3-1-20CM-4-69-9. Next base: position 11,700 of record JACDEU010000024.1, read on the forward strand.
AGGTGTGCCCATCGTCCTCGTCCGCTTGGTTGAGCGGAGAATCCGAGTAAGGCTTGTTGTTTGTCCACTCCTCGTCCAAGCGCGCCTGGACGCGAGCACCGAACAAGTCGGCCGGACGGTGCCTCGTCGGCGGGCACTCGATCTGGTGGCAGCGCGCAAGACGGTCGCCGAGGTCGCGCGGCTGCTCGAAGTCAGCGATCAGTCGATCTACACGTGGCGGCGGTAGGAGCTGATTGACCGCGGCGAGCTGCCCGGCCTTAGCTCGGTGGAGCGTGAGGAGTTGCGTGCGGCGAGGCTGCGGATCAGGGAGCTCGAGACGGAGCTGGCGGTGCACCGTCGCCCGGCCGAGCTGTTGAAGGAGTCGGCGGCGGTCGCGATGCTGATGCGGCGCGCCGGCATCCTCGGCCGCAGCAGCGCTCGCAACCGCGGCCGCCTGGGTCAAGAAACGCGGCTCCACCGAACTGCGGGCACTCCGAAGTCCCCGTCAAACCGGGTCCGGTTCACCCCGCATTTTCCCTCGATGGGGTGAGGCTTTTCGCTCGACCAAGGGATGGTTGTTCCTAAACGGGTGAATAGGGTTTGGCACAGGAAGGTTCTGCGGCTGGCGCGGCTCTGTCGCGCAGATGGGGATTATCTTTGCGGAGTTATCTGCGGTGGCACGGCGCGGCTTCGGCTGACGCGGCGAAGGGCGAACGCTCCTCGGGTGAGGAGTCAGCGTGTGCTCAGGTCGGCGCGGTGGTGGCCCTAGTTCCTGCGCACAACGAGCAGGGGCAGATCGCTCAGACGATCGAGTCGCTTCGCGCTCAGAGCCGCCCGGTGGCGCGGATCGTCGTCATCGCTGACAACTGTACGGATCGCACGGCGGAGGTGGCGGCTGCCGCGGGTGCAGAGGTGTACGAGACAGTCGGGAACACGGCGAAGAAGGCGGGGGCTCTGAACCAGGGGATGGGCGTCGTCGCCAGCGGCTGCCGAGCAGATTACTTGCTGCAGATGGACGCCGACACTGTCCTCGAGCAGCGGTTCGTCGAAAGTGCCGTCCGGGAGTTGCAGGGGGACGAGCGGCTCGCCGGCGTTTGCGCGCGCTTTCTCACAAAGCCTTGCCGAGGCTTTCTACCCTGGTTGCAGCGGATGGAGTATCAGCGGCTCGACCGGCACACGGCACGCCGGCGACACAAGATTCATTGCCTTTCCGGCACCGCGACGCTGCTGCGGTACACGGTCTTGCCGGAGCGGCCGTGGTATGAGGCGAGCCTGGTCGCTAACAACCGGGATCGCGGCCCGGCGGCTCGCCCGTCGCTGATCGTCGCGAGATCTCGGGCGCCTGCCAACTCGAGACGATCATCCACCCGCAGCTCTGGGGCGATGTGAAGTGAAGCTGGTTTGTTTGGGTGGTTCGTGTGTATGAATCTGCAATGAATGGGAGGCACCTGTGGCTGGTTGGAATATTCCGGTGGCGACGCGTCCGAGGCGTACGAGCGAGCCTCCAGAGCCTGCTCGGATCGAGCTTGTGGCTCGATTCGGAGCTGGATCGTCGGCTCTTCGCCCGTTCGGTGGGGGAGCAAAGGCAGGGAAGCGGCAAGCCGCCACCGCAGACTCATCGCTCGGCCAGCTTCTCCTGAGCGAGGAACTGCTGAGCGAAGAGGAGCTGGGCCAGGCGCTCAGGGAGCAGAAGAGGACGAGGCCGAAGGAGCCTTTGGGCGAGATTCTGCTCCGCGGTGGGCTCGTCCCTGGTCCCGCCCTCGTGCGGCTGCTGGCACGGCAGGCTGAGCTCAAACTTGAGGTGGAGGGTGGGTTCGGTAGTGGATTGCGGCGCGCGATTGAACTGCGTCACCGAGCCGAACGTACACAAGCAGCGGCTCCATCGCCCGCGTAACTCACCGGGAAAGCGGTGTCAGGCCCACCGGCTTGTTGTCGCGGCGCGTTCGACGTCTACTCGATGAACGTGGACGGTTCGGGCGTGAAGCGGCTGACGCGAGACGGCTCGAGCGGCAGCGCCGTCTTTTCGCCGAACGGGAAGCGAATTGCCTTCGCGAGCAGCGGTGACGGCGACTTCGACATCTACGCTGGGAACGCCGACGGAAGTGCGATCACGAAGCTGACGAACAACACCGCGGTCGACGGAGTTCCCGACTGGTCCCGGGACGGACAGGATCGTCTATGCGAGCAATGCGGGTGGCACCCAGGAGGTGTGGGTGATGAACGCGGACGGCTCCGGCGCGCGATCGATCACGAACGGTCCCTCCGGACGGAACTTTGATCCAGCCTGGTCGCCCGATGGGTCGAGGATCGTCTTTTCCAGTACACGCGACAACGGACTGACGCAGGAGGTCTACGTCATGAACGCCGACGGCTCCGCGCAGACGAGGCTGACGTCGCTCGGCGCCTACAACCTGATGGCGAGCTGGTCACCCGACGGCCGCAAGATCGTCTTCATGAGCGGGCGAGACGGCAGCCAGGAGATCTACATCATGAACCCCGACGGTACTGCGCAAACGCGCGTGACTCCCGACGCGTTCAACGACGCCATGCCAGCCTGGTCGCCCGACGGAACGAGGATCGTCTTCGCCAGCGGCCACGACGACCACGGCAACCTGTACACGATCAACCCGAACGGGACTGGGGAAACCCGCCTGACCCAAGGTTCCGCTTTCAGCGTCGAGCCGAGCTGGGGTGTGCGTGTCGCTGCGCCGACCTCGGCCTGCACGATCACCGGCACGGCGCACCGAGACACACTGCGAGGGACGGCCAGGCGCGACGTGATCTGCGGACTCGGAAGCAACGACACACTGTTCGGGCTCGCCGGCAACGACCTGCTGAAAGGAGGACCCGGAAACGACGTCCTGATCGGCGGAGCCGGTACGGACACCGCCGACGGCGGTCCCGGCCGCGACAGGTGCGCCGCCGAGGCCAAGATCTCCTGCTGAGCGCCGCCGCTTCACGGCGACGGGATCCTCACCAGCCGATCCTCGATCCGGAACCGGCCTACCGACCTGAGAGAACCGGGCGCAAAGGGGAATGTCACTCAGGAAGGCTTGAGCCCGCCAAGCGCACCGAGCCGGGAAACTTTCGCACAGGAGGTCGAACGAGACCGCCAGCTATGGCCGCTTGCAGATTCGCTTGCAGTCGCCCGTTTTACGTTCGCTTTACACGCAGCACACGCTGTCCTGATTCGATCCAGCCAGCATCCCAAGGATGCGACGGTTTTGGCTGGTGCTTCTGTGCGCCGCGCTTGTATTCGCGGCGTCAAGCGCGGCTGCTGAAAAGACCGTGGACCGCGGCATCGTCATGCGGGTGCAGCCTCCGCGCTTTTCGATCCGCGAGCTAGACGGGACCCGATTAAAATTCGCGAGCAATCGAGCGACTGTCATCACGCTCGACGGGCACCGAGTCCGCCTCGCACGTCTTCGGCGCGGCGACGTAGTGACGATCGATCATGCAGGACGGTTCGTGAGCATGATCAGGGCGGTTCGACCGTGAGCGGCCTGGCCGTCGTCATCGAGGATGACGAGGCGATCGGTGCGCTCGTCGGCGCCTATCTCGAACAAGCGGGCTTCAACGTCGTCCGCGAGTGCACAGGGAAAGCCGGGCTCGACGCAGTCGAGCGGCGGCAGCCTCGGTTCGTGGTGCTCGACCTGGGTCTGCCGGACCTCGACGGATTCGAGCTCTGCCGTCAGCTGCGTGGCACCGGAGACATTCCGATTCTGATTCTGACAGCCCGCGACGAGGAAGCTGATCGGATCATCGGCCTCGAACTGGGAGCCGACGACTATCTCACCAAGCCGTTCTCGCCTCGCGAGCTCGTGGCACGAGTGCGCGCGATCCTGCGCCGAGCCGAGCCCGTTCCGCCGGAGTCGCAGGTTATCGAGGTCGGCGAGTTGCGGCTCGACCTTCGGAGTCGCAGCGTCACGATCGCAGGGTCGAAAGTGGCGCTCCGCACCCTCGAGTTCGAGCTCCTCGTAGAGCTCGCGCGACATGCCGGGCACGTCGCAACGCGCGATCGTCTCCTCGACCGCGTGTGGGGGATGTCCTTCGCGGGTGGAACACGCACGGTTGACGTTCACGTCGCGCAGCTGCGCAAGAAGCTCGGCAGGCCGGAAATGATCCAGACAGTGCGGGGCGTCGGCTACCGCATCCTCGAAGGGCAAGTTCCGCAGGACGCTTGATCTCACTCCAGACACGTCTGCGGCTCGCAATCGGCGGCGCTGTTCTCGTCGCAGTCTCCGTCTCGCTGCTCGTAGGCGCGTACCTCGTGCGGCGCTCGCTCGAGCGGGCCGCGTTCAGCGGGCTCCAGCGCCAGGTCGGACTTCTTGCACACGAGGACGTGCGCCCGGCGCCCGGACAGTTCGGACGGTTTCTTGCGACTCAGGACGAACGTCTGTCGGTTCTCCCGAAGCAGCAGGCCCGACTTCTCCTCCCTGACAGCCCTACCGGGCGGATAGCAATCAACGAACGCGACTACCTCTACGCAACCCAGGACATCGGCCCGGACGTCGTCGTACTGCTTCGGACGGCCAGCTCAGTGCGCTCAGAGAGCAAGCCGTTCTGGGTTGCTCTCGGAGCCGCCGGCGGGATCGGCTGTCTTCTCGCGGTGGCCTTAGCCGCGATGCTTGGCCGCAGCATCGCGCGGCCCGTGCTGCGCGTCGCTCGTGCGAGTCGGCAGCTGGCAGAGGGCAGCCAGCCCGAGGCGCTCCCGGTTGTTGGAGCGAGTGAGCTGCGCGGCTTGTCCGAATCGTTCAACACAATGGCCGGGCAGCTCACGCGTGCCCGAGACGCCGAGCGCTCGTTTCTCCTCTCAGTAAGCCACGAGTTGAAGACTCCGCTGACGGCGATCCGAGGATACTCCGAAGCTCTCGACGAAGGCGTCTTCACACCAGAGCGTGCAGTCAAGGTGATCCGCATCGAGGCGGCCCGCCTCGAACGCCTAATAGCCGACCTCATTAACCTCGCCCGCCTGGACCAGCAGCGATTCGACATCTATCCGGACACGGTCGACCTCGTCGAGATCGCTCGTGAGAGCGCGGCGCGGCACGCCGCACGTGCACGCGACCTGGGAGTGCGAATTCAGCTCGAACAAGGACGGTGCGCTTCTGCCAGAGCCGATCCCGACCGCCTGCTGCAGGTCGTGTCCAACCTCATCGAGAACGCGCTGCGCTGCACACCGCGCGGGGGCACGGTCACGCTCGCCACGGCAGCAGGGGAGCTCAAAGTCAAGGACACGGGCCCGGGACTCGCATCCGACGACATCCCACATGCATTCGATCGCTTCTTCCTCTACCGCAGGTACAACAACGAGCGACCCGTCGGCACAGGTCTCGGACTCGCAATCGTTCGCGAGCTTGCACAGGCGATGGGAGGAGAGGCCCGCGTAGCCGCCTCGCCGACGGGGACCGAGTTCACAATCTCTCTTCCTCTGCCCAAAACCAGAGATCAGCTCGACGCATTACACGCGTTTACAGCGAGCTGACACCGGATTACGAAGAGCTCACTGGCCACACACACGCAGTTGGGATAACCCCCACGTCAAACACATTCGACTCTGGGAGGTTCACAGTGAAAGCGAAGCTGATCATCTTCGCTACGACGGCGGCGCTCGTGCTCACCGCAACTGTGTCGGCGGCGCGGCTCGACGTCATCCGAGGCACAGACGGCTCCGACAATCTCAACGGCACAGGCGGCGCCGACCTGATCTACGGCAAGGGCGGCAACGACATCATCCGGGCACATGACGGCAACGACGTCGTCTACGCCGGCCCAGGGAACGATGTCGCCCGCGGCGGCCCCGGCAATGATGCCATCTACGGGGGACACGGCAACGACGTGACATGGGCAGGCGCCGGCGCCGACGTGCAAAACGGCGGCCCAGGAAACGACATCCTGCACGCACTGGCGAACGACAACCAGCCGGACATCCTCGACTGCGGACCCGGCTTCGACGTCGCGTACGTGATCGTGCACGACCCTGTCAGGTTCCGAGGGTGCGAGCAGATCATTCGGCTTAGCCCGGACGAGGCTGCCGCGATGGCCGCGGCGAACGACGACAACGGATAGCGCGATAGCCCGTACGATCGGGCCCTGCGACGCAAAGCCTCGTGGGGCCCGATCCAGTGGTGACAGGCCGCGGCAGGCGCGCTAAAGATCCGAGCAGAGCCCGAGCTTGACTCCAAAGGTTTTGGCAGCTGGCGCATGGTCAATTCACCCTTGGACGACGCAGAAAGATGATCGCCGTCCGCTGGACCAATCTCTGCTGTTGGTCAGTCATATTTTGCTTCAGTGCGCTGGAGCCTGCCAAAGAGCGCTGCAGGAGTACGTTTCGCGCTTTGGTCTCTCCGTCGAGCATGATCTGTTTCGCGAGCTAATCCCGGCGATCGCGACGGTCCCGCACAGCAGTTGATCTGCTTGATGCCGAGAGCTCGCAACGCGAGCTTGCTCTGCGGTTGGCGGGCGATGCCTATAGGCGCTCTGCCGTGCAATGTCGCCGCCACGGGTTCGACGCGTCCCCTTTTGCGCTGTGCTGCCGCCTGTAACCGGGCGGCTGACGAAATCGAGCTCCTTACGTCTCTCAGCCACGAGGGGCAGGGTTAGTTGCGGTGGCGCGGACGTGGGTGTTCGCGCTCGAGTTCGGCGCGTGCTTCTCCGGTCTTCTCGACCACGAGTCACGACAACTTTGCGAACAGTCGAGGGGTACCAGACCAAACCGCCGTGCGCGGTTGGCACCCTTTCTGCATTCAGTCGCTCGGCGATTCGCTGGTACGTCCACCCGCGCGCTCGTTGACGCCGCAGTCGGACACGCAAGTCGTTATCAAGTACCGGCGGTCGTCCGAGACGCACGCCTTGCGCGCGCTTAACCGCGAGAGCCTCCCTCGTTCGTTGGCCGATCGCTCGGCGCTCCCATTGCGCAACTGAGGCCATCACCCTGGTAGGACGGTCAGACACCCTCGTTCGAACCCTCTTCCTAACGTCGCCCTAGCGTCGTCGCCGTGCCAGCTCCTCACGGCCGGAATCGGTCAGACGCCAATACGCAGCCGCGTTAGTAGTGAGGTTGCCTTTTCGTTCCCCGACGCTGAGGACATCGACCTGGCCAGCTTCGCTGAGGTACGTCAGCGCGTTTCGCACAGCGTCAGGCGGCTTGTGGAGATGTGCGGCTATCTGCTCATAGCCGAGCGACCCATGCTGCTCGAGCAGCTCCAAGATAGACCCCTCCATCCAGCCGGGCAGGGTAGCTGGGTTTTGGATTCTCGACTACCGCAGCCTCGTTCTACTCTGTCCCGGAACGCTCTCAAAAGGAGTTCAGCGTCTGCTAGTCACCGAAGCGCCGGGTTGACTTAGCTCCCTTTTTAGCGAAACTGAGTCTGGGCGCCTCGGGGAGAGGTTCCAAAAGCACTGCGGCACATGCTGATTGGAGATTCCGTCACCTATGACGGGCGGGTTTACGTAATCGTCGGCTTCACGCCGACGAGCGTTGTCCCTGCCCAGGTCGGGCTGAGCAACCCCGACAACGCAACGACGGTCTGGGTCGAGTCGAGGCTCATCCAAGAACTGGGCGCTCCGCAGCGTGCTGCGCTTCGGGTCATCCGGCCAGACCAGGCTTCAACAGAGGGCTAGTGGCAATTTCAGAGCCTCAGCCGACTCCGGATCGCAACGAGAGCTACCCGTTCCACTGTCTGGCATGCGGCAAAACTGTCGAGTCGTCTCTTGTCGGCACAGGATCACTTCGATGTCTCGACTGTCGCGACGCCAAACTCCAACTCGACCCGAGTCTCGTCAAACGCTGGCAGAAGAACGGGGCGCACTTCTGAAACCGGGCACTCTGCCGCCGTTATCGGGTTGGTAGGTGAGATTTCGCGGTTTTCTCCGGGAAAGCTGCAACGGGGGTGGAGCGCGCGTCACAGGACGACCCGCCCCGGATGGACTTGGCTCTTGTTTCCAGTGGTAGATCGCGGGAGAATGCTCCCGATGGGCTTTGCGGAACGAGCAGCGCACAACGAAGCGGTATTTCGCACGATCAACGAGCGGATCGACGAAGGGGCGAAACAACATGGTGTCGAACAGCTATTGCCCTTCCATTGTGAATGTGCAGCGAAAGGTTGCCTAGAGAAGATCGAACTCGTGCCGGCGGACTATGACCGGGTCGCGTCGCACGTCGCGCGCTTCGTAGTGGTCAGCGGCCACGAATACCCGAACGTCGAAACCGTCGTGGAACGCTATCCCTCGTATCTGGTCGTCGAGAAGACCGGCGATGCACGCGCGGAAATCGAGCGCGAACATCCGCGCCCCCGCCATCGCGCAACTAAGGGGTCCCCTCGTGACTGACAGACGTGAGAAGCAGCGCGGCTTCATCGACCGCCCGGTCACAAGCGGCGGCACAGCGCAGAAGCGACTCATCTAGACCGTAGCGACGGCATTCGGCGGCCGCGCGCGTACAGGCGTGATCCACCAGTTGCAAAGCGAGGTCGCGTCGCGAAGTTTCGTCATCGAGCAGATCGACTGCGGTGCGGATAGTCGCGATTGCCGGTAGCAGCTCCCTAAACAAGTTGTGTCCTGTGGGCACACCGAAGCGGGACACGTACTCCCGCAGCGCGCGCTCGCAACTTTCAGCACACTGGAGCAAAGCTCCATACCCGAACATCGATAATCGGGCCAGTTGACGATCACTGCAACTCATGACAGTGAATTGACCGTCCGCCAGCAGTCAAAACCTCTGAAGCCGGAAGCCTAACGGGGCGTGGTTCGTTTTGGTTGACGCGATACCCCCCGTGTTGGTTTGTTGGTCGTGCGGAGAAGGCGAAGAAAGGACTCGGCTATCGCACCCAGGAGGTCGCCGGTTCGAGCCCGGCTAGCTCCATCATTAATTAAGGAAAACACAACAGCCGCCGGCTGTTTGTGGGTCAGGAGTTCGAGTCTCCCTAGCTCCATTGAGTCCTTGGGCGTGTTCGCCCCATGTGTCCCTCGGCGTATGGGCCGCTGGTGGAGCCTGTCGCGACACGGACTCCAGGGAGGGCCAGTTGAAGTGATGCCGATCTCGGAATTGGTGAAGGTGGCTCGGACTATTGCGGAGGATGGCTCGAGTCCGCTCGCGCTGCGTGCTGCGCAGGGATGGGGTTATGACCGCGTGCGGTTTCTGCGCTCGAGCGCAAATCATGTGTTCGTATGCAACTCGCCGGGCCGTGAGGCGGCGGTTCTTCGCTTGCGCCTGGACGGGGTCGGTGTGAACGAGCGGTCGCGGCGAGTAGCCGAGCTCGCGAATCGGCTGGGGGCGGTGGGAGCGCCGAGCGCGGCGGCGCTTCCTTCTGAGGACGGTGAACTCGTTGTGCGGGTTTGTGACGATCAGGACCGCTACGTCGTGTCGCTCTTCGCAGGTATCTCTGGCAAACAGTTGGAAGCGGAGTCGCTCACAGCGAAGAGGGCGCGCTCCTGGGGTCGCGGGCTTGCGCTTGTTCACGAGGCGGGCAGTCGGCTGGAGGATCTGCCCCAACTCCCAAGATAAATCGACGCCGTGGAGGAGGCGGCCCGTGTCGTCTCCGACCGCGAGTTGCGAGAGGTCGGCAAGGTGATTGTCGCTTCATTAGCCGAGCTCCCGAGCTCGCGTACCGTCGTGGGCGTCGTGCACGGCGACCCTGAGCTCGACAACGTCGTCTGGGTGGCCGGCGACACGCCCGTCCTTGTCGATCTCGACGAGGCCAGCTGGTCGTGGTTTGCGGCCGACATCTGCTTCGCCTTGCGTGACTTCGCGAAGCCGGCCGCAGGGCCAGACCTCGACCTGCGGGCCGTGGCGTCTTTCATCGCGGGCTATCGCGAGTGTCGGCCGCTCGAAGACGCGGAACTCGCGGCGCTGTCGTTGCTTGCGCGCGGGCACGCGCTGATTACGTTCGCCCGACTGCAAACTGTGCTCTCCGAACCTGTCTCTTCCGACTGGCCCGACTGGGCCAGGGCGCTGTGGACGCGACTCGACGGAGAGGTTGGGAAGCTGCGGAGGGCACTCGCGGCGGTGACGCGGCATGCGTTGTGAACTGAGCATGAACGAGACCGGGCGCGAGACGTTGCCGCCTGGGCCCCGCAGTACTGGCCTTGAAAGCCCCTACGCGCCGACGAGCTCTGCAGCCGTCTCGGCGAGGAGGGGGACGCCCGTCTCAAAACGGCTTGCGCGGCCGTCGTCGGCAGTCAGCTCGCCGCGCACGTACCGCCCGAAGATCGCTTCGCAGAAGACTGCCGCCTTCCAGAGTGCGAGCGCCTCGAACCACGCCAACGGTGCGACGTTTCGCCCGCTTCGGCCCTCGTAGCGCTCGACCAGTTCGTCGCGCGTGGGGAAGCCCTCCATGCCGGTGACCGGCGACGTCCCGAGTGGATTCTCGCGCCCGCCCGGCTCGCTGTAAGTCGCGACGAGATAGCCGACATCGGCGCGCGGGTCGCCGATCGCGCCCATCTCCCAGTCGAGCACCGCCGCGACGCGCTCCGGCTTCTCGCGGGTGACGATCATGTTGCCGAGGCGGTAGTCGCCATGGACGACGCTCGCGGGCAGCTGGTCGGGCACGTTCGAGGCGAGCCAGCGTCCGACGTCGACCACCGTAGGTAGATCGCGGGTCTGGTTCAGCTCCCACAACTGCGAGAACCGACGCACCTGGCGCTCGTTGTAGTTCCCAGGTCTAAGGAACGCGGCCAGACCGGGCACGCGCACGTCCGCCGCGTGGATCTCCACGAGAGTGTCGACGAGGTCATCCGCCAGCCGGCGCCGCGCCGCGGGATCCTCGTCGAGCGGCGGCGGCAGCGCGGTCGTGATCACGTCTCCGCCGATGTAGTCCATGACGTAGAAAGGGACCCCAAGTAGCGAGCCGTTCTCACACACGGCACGGATGTTCGGGACGCGGATGCCGAGCGGTGCGAGTGCGAGCTGCAACCTCGACTCGCGCACGACATCGTGCGCCGAAGGCGGCAACGGCGGCCGCGGCGGTCGTCGCAGGACGTACCGCGTTCCGTCTTCCCGCTCGAGCAGGAAGGAGAAGTTCGAGCCTCCGCCCTCGCCGATCCGGTGCGCTTGCAACGCGCCCGACCCCAGTCCGTTTTCGTCGAGGAACGAGCGAATCGTGTCGAGGATCAGAAGTGGCGGGCGCGTTGCATCGTGTGCACTGGCTCGCTGCTCGACGATGTCCATCGGCTCTCCCGGCCTCACGGCGCGAACGCATCGATCAAAGTGGGCACCTCGTTCGGTGGGCACGACAGCGCGAGTACGGCAGTCGTGATGCCGGCCGCGGCAAACTCTTCCAGGCGCTCGCGCTGCGCCTCCACGGGGCCGAGCAGAAATATCTCGCGGACGAGCGTCTCCGGCGCGTCCTCTACCGCGCGTTTGCGATCGCCGGCATTCCACGCTTCGAGGACCGGCTCGATCTCGGCGCCGAAACCGAGCCAGCGGAAGAATTCGGCGTAGACGGGCACCGTCGCGTACGCGACGAAGATCCGCTTCGCGGCAACGAGTGTCTCGTCCTCGGGGCCGTGGATCGAGAAGAACCGGCACGCGAGCTCCTTCTCCGGCATTGCGAATGCGCCGACGACCGTCGCGGCGCGGCTCAACGGAAGGAAGTTGGTGAATACACCGTCGGCGACTTGCGCCGCAAGGCCGAGCATCCGGTCGCGGAGGGCCGCCAGGACGATCGGCACGGGCTGCTCCGGCGGTGAAGGGAGCTTGAAACCGCCGGCGCCGCGCTCGCCGGCCAGAACCGTGCGAAGATATTCGACGGTCTCTTCTACTTTCGCAAGCGGCCGACGGAACGGGATGCCGTTCCATTGCTCGACGATCACGTTCGACGACGCGCCGAGCCCGAGCACGAAGCGACCGTTGCTAACGTCCGCAACCGCCGCGGCGGTCTGCGCGAGGAGCGCCGGGCCGCGCGTGTAGACGTTTACGATGCCCGTCGCCAGCCGCAACCGGGTGCTGTTTTCGGCGGCGACCACGAGCGGCGTGAAGCCGTCGAACTCTGTCGACTCGGCCGACCACACGCTGTCGTAGCCCGACTCGTCGATCCTGCGCACCAGAGGCCCGAGCTCGTGCAGCGGGACGCCGGTGAACGGGATGGTCATCGCGATGCGGATGCGGCAGTATGACCCGATGTTTCCGAGCACCGCGCTCGTGACGGGAGGCGCCTCCGGAATCGGTGCCGCGATCGTCGATCTCTTGCGCAGCGAGGGCACCGAGGTGCAGGCGCTCGACCTCGCCGACGGGTTCGACGTCTCGGACACGCAAGCCTGGGAGACGGTCGGCCCTGTCGAGTTCGCATGTCTGAACGCGGGCGTCACCACAGGCGAGCAGGACGTTAGCCGGCTCTCGGACGACGCATACCGTCGCATCCTCGGAGCGAACCTCGACGGCGTCGTCTTCGGCGTTCGGCGGCTCGCGGAAGTCATGGAGCCGGGAAGCGCGATCGTCGCGACCGCGTCACTCGCCGGCCTGGTTCCCTCGCCCGCCGATCCGATCTACACACTCACCAAGCACGCGGTGATCGGCTTCGTCAGGAGCGTCGCACCGCAGCTCGAGGAGCGGGGGATACGCATCAACGCGGTCGCGCCTGGCTTCGTGGACACGCCGCTGATCGACGCCACGCCCTTCACCGCCGCAGGCTTCCCCCTACTACAGGCGCAAACTGTCGCGCAGGCCGTGCTCGCCGCCGCGCGCGGCAGTGATACCGGTCAGGTCTGGGTCGTTCAACCCGGGCGCGAACCGCTCGCATTCCGCTTTCCGAACGTGCCCGACCCGCGTGACGCGTCCGGCGCAAGCGTCGGCGCCCCGCCTAGCTGAAGCTCCAGCCCTCGCCCGACGCGAACGCCTTCAGGATGCGCCGGCTGACGACCATCCGATGGACTTCATCGGGGCCGTCGTAGATGTGCGCGCCGCGCGCGAGTGAATACATCTGCGCGAGCGGCGACCGGTCGGTCAGTCCGAGCGCGCCGTGGACCTGCACCGCGCGATCGACCACCCGGGACAGGGCGTCCGCAGCGTAGAATTTGATCAGGGAGATCTCGACCCGCGCATCCTTCTCTTCATCGATCTTGTGGGCGGCGTCGAGTGTCAACAGCCGGCAGGACTGGATCTCCGCTGCAGAATCGGCGATCCAGTTCTGAACGGTTTGCTTCTCGGCCAGAGGGCCGCCGAACGCTTCGCGCTCGAGCGCGCGCGTACACATCAGCTCGAAGGCGCGCTGCATCTGCCCGAGCCACCGCATCACGTGGTGGATGCGTCCCGGGCCGAGCCGTTTCTGCGCGATGAGGAAACCGGTACCTCGCTCGCCGAGGAGATTCCCCACCGGTACGCGCACGTTGCTATAGGTCACCTCGCAGTGCGTCGTCCAGCCGCGGCCGCGGTGCCCGAGCGTCGGCACCGGCTCGACATGGATCCCGGCTGCATCGGCGGGAACGATGATCTGGCTCGTTCGGCGTCGCGGTTCGGCGTCGGGCTCGGTGACGGCCATGACGATTCCGAAGGCCGCGCCCTCCGCTCCGGACGAGAACCACTTGTGGCCGTTGATCACCCATTCGTCGCCGTCGAGCATCGCCGTCGTCCGCAGGTCGGTGGGATCGGACCCGGAGACCTCCGGTTCCGTCATCGAGAAGAAGGACCGGATGCCACCCGCGACGAGCGGCTTCAGCCAGCGCTCCTTCTGCTCTTCGGTGCCGAACAAATGGAGGATTTCGCCGTTGCCGGCATCGGGCGCTTGGCAGTTGAAGACGTATTGCGCCCAAAGCACACGCCCGATCTCCTCGTTCAGGTGGGCGTAAGCGAGGAAGCCCTGCCCGGTTCCACCCGCTTCCGGCGGGAGGTGCGGCGCCCACAGGCCCTCTGCCTTCGCACGTGCGCGTAGCTCCACGATCAGCTCCTGCGCCGGATCATCCTCGCGTCCGAGTGCCACCTCGTTCGGATACACGTGCTCCTCCATGAAGGCGCGATACTCGGCGCGCAACTCCGCGAAGTCGGTGGGAGCCGGGGGATCAGCGATCGCCATGGAGTGAGGCTAGTTGAGCCGCTCGACGACCATGGCCATGCCCTGGCCGCCGCCGACGCACATCGTCTCGACGCCGATCGTCCTGTCGAGAGTCTCGAGGTCGTTCAGCAGCGTGTTCATGATCCGCGCGCCGGTCATTCCGTACGGATGGCCGAGCGCGATGGCGCCGCCGTGTGGGTTCAGCTTGTCGCTGAACGGGTCGACTCCGATCTCGCTGCAAACGGGAATCACCTGCGCCGCGAATGCCTCGTTCAATTCGACCACGTCGACCTCGCCGATCGTCATTCCGGCCTGCTTGAGAACCTTGCGCACAGCCTCGATCGGGCCCACCCCCATGATCTCCGGCGCCACGCCGGAAACCGACGAGGCGATGATCCGGGCAAGCGGAGTGATCCCGAGCTCGCGCGCGCGCGTGTCACTCATGACGACGACAGCAGCCGCCCCGTCGTTCAAGGGGCAGGAGTTGCCCGCCGTCACCTTGCCGCCCGGCTTGAAGGCCGGCTCGAGCTGCGACAGCTTCTCGAGCGTGGAGTCCGGCCGCGGCCCGTCGTCTTTTGCCACGCCGTCCCATGGCGTGATCTCCCGCTCGAAGAAGCCGGACTCCTGCGCGGCGACGGCGCGCTCCTGCGACTGCTGGGCGAAGCGGTCCATGTCCTCGCGGGAGACGTTCCACTGCTCGGCGACGTTCTCCGCCGTCAGACCCATGGGGATGTACACGTTCGCGATGGGTGCGTCGTCGCCGAAGAGCTTCGGGTGCAGCTCCTCTGCAGCCTTCGGGTAGCCGTCCACCTGCGTGATCGATTCGACGCCCGCGGCGACGTACGCGTCGCCCTCACCGGAGCGAATCGCGTGGAACGCCATCCGGATCGTCTGCAAGCTCGAGGCGCAAAACCGGTTGACAGTTGTGCCCGGCACGGTTTCCGGGACGTCGGCGAGCAGGGCTACGCGCCGCCCGAGGTTCATGCCCTGTTTGTCCTGCGGGAAGCCGCAGCCGACCATCACGTCCACGATCTCGGAGCGGTCGAGCTCGGGGATCCGCTTCAACGCAGCGTCGATCGCGAAGGCAGCGAGATCGTCGGGACGCGCATCGACGAGCGAGCCTTTGCGCGCGCGACCGATCGGCGTTCTGGTTGCAGCGACGATGACTGCTTCAGCCATTGGGTGCTCCCGTCGCCATGTAGACGACCTCGCCGACGAGCGCAGGCTTTTCCCTACCCTCGACTTCGATCTTGATGCCGACGTACCAGACGACGCTCGGCCCGCGCCGCTCGGTGCGAAGAAGCTTCCCGTGCAGGCGAACGCGCGAGCCCGATGGCACGGGGCTCGTGAAGCGAACCTTCTCCGTGCCGTAGTTGACGCCCATGACCGCGTCGCTGACGGACACGACCTCGCTGAGGAGCATGGGCAGCATCGACAGGGTCAGATACCCGTGCGCGACGGTGGTACCGAACGGGCCGTTCGCGGCAGCTTCGGGATCGACATGAATCCACTGGTGGTCGCCGGTCGCCTCGGCGAAGAGGTTGATCTGTTCCTGCGTGATCTCGTGCCAGTCGCTCGTCCCGAGCTCGCGCTCGCCCGACTGCTTGAGCTCCTCGATCGTCAGCGTGGTCGCCATGTCGTCGTCATCACTCCCTCATCGATTGACCGCCGGCCTGATGCATAGAGGTCAGCATTCCGGGAGGCGCGGCCCCGTCTGGGAGGCGATCGCGGAGCTCCTGCAGCAACGCGTCAGGATCCCAACGCTCGTCGCTTGCGAACAATTCGCCGGCTTCCCAGCCGCTGAGCATGTTGACGACACCGCCATAGATGAAGAACACCTGACCCGTGATGTCCTCGGCCTCGTCCGCGCAGAGCGCGACGACGATCGGGGAGTTGTTCGCCGGGTCCGCAGCGTCGAACCCGTTTTCGGGCGGTGGGATCTCGCCGAACGCGGCCTCGGTCATGCGCGTTCGCGCATTCGGCGCGATCGCATTGACCGTCACTCCGTATCGCTGGAGCTCCTGTGCGGCGATCAGCGTGAAGCCGACGATCCCGGCTTTCGCGGCGCCGTAGTTCAACTGGCCGACGTTGCCGAACACACCGGAGGGGCTCGAGGTGTTGATCACGCGCGCGGCCACCCGGTCGCCCGCCTTCGAGCGCTCGCGCCAGTATGCGGCAGCATGTCTCGTCGGCGCGAAATGGCCCTTGAGATGCACCTCGATCACCGCATCCCACTCGTGCTCCTCCATGTTGACGAGCATGCGGTCACGCAGGATGCCGGCGTTGTTGACGAGGATGTCCAGGCGGCCGAATGTGGCGACGGCACCGTCGATCAAACGCTTCGCGCCGGCGAAGTCGGCGACGTTCTCGCCGTCCGCAACTGCTTCGCCGCCGAGCGCTTCGATCTCGCGGACGACGTCATGCGCGGGGCCGGCGTCGGCTCCCTCGCCGGCCAGCGACGCACCGAGGTCGTTGACGACGATCCTCGCGCCCGCCGCTGCCAGCGCGAGAGCGTGCTCTCGGCCGATTCCGCGGCCGGCTCCCGTGACGACCGCGACCTTTCCGTGCAGCTTGGGCATTCATCTCCTCCTACGTGAAGGCGCTCTCGCCGGTGAGCGCCCGTCCGATGATGAGCTTCTGGATCTGGCTCGTTCCTTCGTACAGCGTCGTCACGCGCGCGTCACGAAGGTACTTGCCGACTGGATACTCGTCCACATAACCGTAGCCGCCGTGCACCTGAACAGCCGCGTTCGCGGCGCGCACCGAGACCTCGCTCGCGTAGTACTTCGCGACGGAGGACTCGAGCGTGTGTCGTTGCCCCGAGTCGGCGAGGAGTGCCGCGCGCCAGGTCAGCAGTCGCGCCGCTTCGAGCTCGACGGACATATCCGCCAGCAGCTCCTGCACGAGCTGGAACGACGAGATCGCCTTGCCGAACTGGCGTCGCTCCCCGGTGTATTCGACGCACGCGTCGAGGCAGCCCTGCGCGATTCCGACGCAGCCTGCAGCAAGCGAGATGCGGCCGTTGTCGAGGGCCGACATCGCGACCTTGAAGCCGTCACCCTTGGCGCCGAGACGGCTCGAGTCCGGGATGAGGACGCCGTCGAGAAACACCTCGGCCGTGTCCTGGGCCCGCAACCCGAGCTTGCCCTTGATCGGGGTGGCGGAAAATCCGGCCGTGCCTGTCGGCACCAGAAAGCACGTCAGACCGCGGGCGCCTTCCCCGCCGCTGCGGGCGAACACGAGTGCGAGACCGGCCCAGCTGCCGAGAGTGATGAAGATCTTCGAACCGTTGAGCACCCAATCGTCGCCGTCACGCTCCGCGCTTGTCACGAGGCTCGCGGGATCGGAGCCCGAACCCGGCTCCGTGAGCGCGTAGCACCCGAGCGCGTCCCCGGACGCGAGCTGCGGCAGCCACTCGTGCTTCTGATCGTCGGTTCCCCACTCGGCGATCGTCTTCCCGACGAGGCCGAGGTTCACGGAGACGATTCCGCGCACCGAGGAATCGGCGCGCCCGAGCTCCTCCATCAGCAGGCAGTAGGAGACCGTGTCGAGGCCCATCCCGCCGTATTCGGGCGCAATCGTCGCGCCGAGGTAGCCCGTCTCCGCCAGCTTCGCCACGAGTCCGCGGTCGAGTTCTTCGGCCCGGTCCCAGTCGCGGGCGTAGCGGACGATCTCCCGCTCGCAGAACTCGCGGGCGGTGGCCCGGATCAGCTCCTGTTCGGGGGTGAGAGAGAAGTCCATCGAGGAGCGCGAGGCCGGCGTGGATCCGCCGGCCCCACACTGCGTTCGTTCAGCGTCCCTTGATCAGGGGTCCGAACTCGCTGAACGTCCCGTTGCCATACCGAGCAAGCTTCAGCTGGGAGATCGGGAAGTGGTCGGTCTTGCTGGTCTTGACCTTGATGCCTTTGATCATGTACGGGTTGACCCAGTTCATGCTTTGCGTCGCTTTGATCAGAGACGCTCGTGTCGGGTTCTTGCCCGCGTTGTAGAGCAGCTTCACGACATCGTAGGCCTTGGCAAACCCGTAGAAGTAGAACCCGTTCTTCGAGTCTGCACCGCTCGGCCCATACTGCGCCAACAGGGCCTGGTACCGCCTGACGATCGGGTCGTTCGAGTACTTCGGATTGTTGTTGTTCTTCAGGTAGCCGGAGCTGATCGCGCCGTTGACGTACTCGGGGCCTGCGCGTGACGCGACGGCGGCCATCACGGAGTCGATCGCCGAAACCGAGTTGATCACGATCGTGTCCGGCTTCCAGTTCAGCGCCTTCGCCGTCGCGAGCGCACGCACGGTCGGCGTCGGGATCGAGAGCAGCACCCAGGTGTTCGCTCCGGACGCCTTCTGCCGTGCCAGTTGCGATGCGTAGCTCGTGTCCGTCGCCTCGTAGCTCTGCTCCGAGACGATCAGGCTCTTCTTGGCACCGAGGCCGATCTTCAAGCCGCGGAGGTAGTCCTTGCCGTAGTCGTCGTTCTGGTAGAAGACCGCGATCTTCGCGTTCGCCGCGTTCTTCGTGATCCACAGGCCGTAGGCGCGCCCTTCGGCGATGTAGTCCGGCTGCCAGCCGATCGTCCACGGGTACTGCTTGTGCTGGAGACCCCAGTAGCTCGCACCCGTGGCGACGAGGATCTGCGGAATCTTCCGGTCGTTCAAGAGCGGTCGAATCGCCTGGTTGTGCTCCGTCCCTAACGAGCCGACGTCCGCGAAGATCTTGTCCTCGAGGATCAGCTTGTTCGTCAGCTGCACGGTCTGCGCTGGGTTGTAGCCGTCGTCGTAGTACTTCCAGACGATCTGGCGTCCCCTGATGCCCTTCCTTCCGTCCGGCCCCTTGCGCGAATTGATCCAGTTGAAGTAGGCCTCCATCCCGCGTGGGATCGGCGCGTACAGCGACGCCGGCCCGCTCAGCGGGAAGGTCCCACCGATTGTGATCGATGACGACGTGACGCCGGGCGTCGCCGTCGGCGTCGCCGTTTCCAGCGTGCGTCCGAATGCGCCGGGGATGCTCACGGCCAGTGCTGCGAGAACGGCCGCAAGCGCAAGTAGCGCTCTGTTCACGAGTTTCCCTCCTCCTCCGAATTTCGTACCCGTATGCGACGACCGCTCGAGTGGTTTGTTGATTGTCGCACCTTCTGGTCGGAGCATTGTTGGCCTCACCCCCAGAAAAGGCTGTCAGCTCAGGCTTTCCGGGCTAGGGCTGCCGTCAAGGGCCGGGTGATTCGCCGGATGAGGCTGGCCATGCCGCCAGGAACCAGGAGCACGATGACCATCAGGACGAACCCGAAGACCACCGGGCCGGCCTGCTTCGCGAAATTCAGGTGCAGGACGGGAGGCGCCTGGGCGTAGATGGGCAGGAACTCCAGGACGAGGGCGCCGACGATCACGCCGGACAGCGAGGAGAGGCCGCCGATGACGACGCTCGCCAGGAGGAGGATGGAGAGCGTCACCGGGAAGGTGTCCGGATTGATGTACGAAACCTGGATTGCGAAGAGGGCACCGGCGACCCCGGCATACGCCGCCGAGATGCCGAAGGCGAGGGTCTTGTAGACGGCCGGGCTGACCCCTGACGAAACCGCCGCGATCTCGCCGTCACGGATCGCGCGCCAGGCCCGTCCGACCCTCCCCCGCACGAGTAGCCAGGCGACGACGAACAGGATTGCTGCCGTCACCCACGCCTCGTAGTAGAGCCAGTGCGGAGTCGAGATGTCCCAGCCGAACGGCGCGTGCGGTAGTGGGAGGGACAACCCGCCTCCGCCGCCCGTGAGATGCTCGAACCGCTTGGCCAACGCCGGAAACGAGACGGCAACGGCCAGTGTGGCCAGCGCCAGGGAGACGGCCGCTAGACGCAGGGCGGGAAGCCCGAACAGGTAGCCGATCACACCGGTGACGAGACCGGCGATGGGGATCGTGAAGAGCGCGCGCATCCCGTGCTCGGGGATGACCTGCGCGGGATCGTGGCCGGCGAGCTCGAAACCTTTCTGACCGAGGATGAGGATCGCCGCCGTGTAGCCCCCGATGGCCATGAATGCGGCATGGCCGAGCGAGATCTGGCCGTTGTAGCCCGTCAGGATGTTGAGACCGAGCAGCGCGATGAAGTAGATCCCGACGTACGTGAACTGCCCGAGGCGGAACTCGCTCGTGAACCGCGGCAGCAGCACGATCAGCACAACCGCCGCGGCAAGCACGAGGCCTTGCAACACCGGAGAGGCCCAGCGACGCATCAAACCCTCCTCACCACGACACGGCCGAAGAGACCTCTCGGCCGGATCACGAGCACTAGCAGCAGCACGGCCAAGGCGGTCGGCAACCTGAGCTCCTGGCCGACGAAGTCGACGTAGCTGCCGAGCAGGTTGATCACGACGCCGAGGAGAAGGCCGCCGACGACTGCGCCGACCGGACTGTCGATGCCGCCGAGCACTGCCGCGGCAAACGCGTAGATCAAGATGACCAGCATCATGTCGGGGTCGAGGAAGACCGTCGGTGCGGCCATCATCCCCGCCACCGCGCCGAGGGCAGCCGCGAAGCCCCAGCCGAGCGCAAGCATCCAGCCGACACGAACTCCCATCAGCCGGCTCGCATCGGGATTGAAGGCGACCGACCGCATTGCGAGCCCGAGTGTCGTGAAACGGAAGAAGAGCCAGAGAACGACAACGGTGCCGAGACAGACGCAAAACGTGCCGATGTCCTGGATCGAGATCGCCACTCCCCCGACGATCACCGAGCGGTTGGGGAACGGGCTGTCGAACGCCTTCACCTCGGGTCCCCAGATCCAGCCGGTAAGCCCGTTGATCGCGATCAACATCCCGATCGTCAGGATCACGATCACAAGCTCTGGACGGTGCTCGACCGGACGGATGAGCACCCGCTCGACCGTGACTCCCCCGCCGAAGGCGATCAACAGCGTCAGGACGAACGCCGGCCAATACGCGACGCCGTGGTTCATGATCGTCCAGGCGATGTACGTCGTGAACGTTGCCATCTCCCCTTGCGCGAAGTTGACGACGTTCGTCGTCTGATAGATCAGAACGAGCGCGAGGGCAAGGCTCGCGTAGATCGCGCCGGCGGCGAGGCCGCTCGTCACCTGTTGCGCGACTTGTGACCAGACGACTGCGAGCGGGAGCGCCATCAATACCCGAGGTAGGACTTGCGAACGCCTTCGTGGCGGCGAAGCTCGGCACTCTCGCCTTCGATCGCCACCTGACCCACCTCGAGCACGTATGCGCGAGCCGCAGCATCGAGCGCGACGTTCGCATTCTGTTCGACCACGAGCACCGTGAGCCCGTCGTCGGCGTTGAGCTCCTTGACGATGCGGAAGATCTCATGGACGACCGTCGGTGCGAGCCCGAGCGACGGTTCGTCGAGCATCAACAGCCGCGGCCGGCCGACCAGCGCGCGCGCGAGCGCGAGCATCTGCTGCTCACCGCCGCTCAGCGTGCCCGCCTGCTGGTCGCGCCGGCGCTCCAGCCAGGGGAAGTACTTGAAGACACGCGGTGCTTCCTGGCGCAGCGTGCGTCGCTCGCCACGCACGTAGGCGCCCATGCGAAGGTTCTCCCAGACACTGAGCTCGGCGAAAAGGCCACGACCTTCAGGAACGTGTGCGACACCGGCCCGCGCGACCGCGTCCGGCTTGCTGCGCGCGATCTGCTTGCCCTCGAACACGATCTCGCCGGTGTGCCGCACGGTTCCCGACACAGCGCGCAGGGTCGTCGTCTTCCCGGCACCGTTAGGGCCGAGCAGAGCGACGATCTCGCCTTCCGCCACGGTCAGCGACACACCGTGCAGGGCCTTGATCGGCCCGTACCGCGCCTCGACTCCGCGCAGCTCAAGCAGCGTCGACAGTTTCGGCCCCCAGGTAGGCCTCGATCACATCCGGATTTGCCTGCACCTCGGCAGGCGTCCCCTCGGCAATCTTGCGGCCGAAGTTGAGCACGTGTACGCGGTCACAGACCGACATCACCAGCTGCATGTGGTGCTCGACGAGCAGGATCGTCAGGTCGAAGTCACGGCGGAGACGGCGAATCACCTCGGCAAGCTCGCCGACTTCTTCGTGGTTGAGCCCACCGGCGGGCTCGTCGAGCAGAAGCAACGTCGGCTTGGCGACGAGCGCTCGCGCGAGCTCGACGCGCTTGAGCGTCCCGAAGGGGAGCCCGCCCGGAAGCCGCTCGCCGAGGTCGCCGAGCTTGAGGTACTCGAGCATCTCCACAGCCTGTTTCCGACCGCGTCGCTCCGAGAAGGGACGCAGTTGCGAGTGTGCGCCGACGAGCAGGTTTTCGAGCACTGTCATGTTCTGGAAGAGCACGACGTTCTGGAAGGTGCGCGCGATTCCGAGTCGCACGATCCGGTACGCAGGCGTTCGAGTCAGGTCCTTGCCGTCGAAGAGGATACAGCCGCTGTTCGGGCGATAAAGCCGCGTGATCAGATTGAAGAGCGTCGTCTTGCCGGCACCGTTAGGGCCGATCAGTCCGACGATCTCTCCTTTCTCCAACGCAAGCGAAACGTCGGTGAGGGCGACGATGCCGCCGAACCGCCGCGTGACGTCCTCAACTGCAAGAAGCGCCATTGGAGGCGGGATGATATGACCGCCCGGACGGCAAATGCATTTCGACGGTAGCCAGTTCCAAAACGAGATCTACGTCACAGGCGAGTCGTCCTGGCCAGTCGGCGCTGACGAATGGGAGGCGCTGGCGTCGGAGAAGCTCGAGGCAGGCCCGTTCGGCTACATCGCGGGTGGTGCGGGAAGCGAGGCGACGGTACGCGCCAATCGAGAGGCGTTCGAGCGGAGGCGTCTGCGGCCGCGCATGCTGGCGGGCAACACGGTGCGGGACCTTTCGGTCGAGGTGCTGGGAACGCAGTCGCCGTTCCCGTTCTTCCTCGCGCCGGTCGGCGTCCTCAGCATCGCCCATCCCGACGGTGAGCTCGCGCCGGCGCGCGCTGCCGCGGCGTTGCGCGTCCCCTTCATCCTTTCCAGCGCGGCGTCGCACTCGATCGAGGAGATCGCGGCTGCAATGGGCGACGCGCCCCGGTGGTTCCAGCTCTACTGGGTAAGCGATCGGGAGGTGGTCGAGAGCCTCGTACGCCGCGCCGAGGCGTCCGGCTATGCCGCGATCGTGGTCACGCTGGACACCCTGACGCTCGGTTGGCGTCCACGCGACCTGCGCAACGCCTATCTGCCGTTTCGCCAGGGTGAGGGGATCGCGCAGTTCACGAGCGATCCCGTCTTTCGTTCCCGCCTGTCCGTTCCGCCCGAAGACGATCCCCTCGTAGCAGCCGGGACGATGCTCGCAATGTTCCCGAACCTTGCTCTGCGCTGGGAGGACATCGCCTGGCTCCGCGAGCTGACCTCGCTGCCGCTCCTGGCGAAGGGTGTGCTCACCGGCGAGGACGCAGTGCAGGCATTCGACGCAGGGATCGACGGCATCGTCGTCTCGAATCACGGCGGGCGTCAGGTCGACGGGGCGGTCGCCTCTCTCGATGCGCTGCTCGAAGTCCGTGCCGCTGTCGGCCCGGACGCGCCCGTCTTGATGGACGGAGGGATTCGCGGGGGCGCCGACGTCCTGAAGGCGCTCGCACTCGGAGCGAACGCCGTCCTCGTTGGCCGGCCGTACGTCTACGGGCTCGCCGTCGGGGGCCAGCCGGGTGTGGAGGCCGTGCTCCAACAGTTGGCGGCCGAGACGGACTTAACGCTCGCGCTGATGGGCGGCACAGTTGCTCGCGAGCTCGATCAGGCATGGATCGCGGCGTCGTCCTGAGCGAGGTCGGCCGTTTCGGCCTCGAAGAGATCGAGGTCGACGCGCCGGGCGAGGGCGAAGTGCTCGTCCGGATCGAAGCCAGTGGGGTCTGCCACAGCGACCTTCATGTCGTCGAGACCGGCTGGGCACACCGGTTGCCGGTCCTGCTGGGACACGAGGGAGCGGGCGTCGTGGAAGAGGTCGGCGGCGGCGTCACGACGCTTGCGCCAGGAGATCGCGTCGTGCTGGGGTGGCGCTCGCCGTGCGGTGCCTGCCGCTGGTGCGCGCGTGGCGACGTCCGCCGTTGCCGCACTCCACCCGGAGTGAGGGACCGCCTGCATCTCGCGGACGGCCGCGCTCTTTCGCAGACGTTGCAGATGGGCACGTTCGCCACACGCACGGTCGTTCATTCGGCGGCCGCGATCCCGATCGCCGACGGGCTGCCGCCGGAGCAGGCGTGCCTGATCGGCTGCAGTGTCGCCACCGGCGTCGGCTCCGTTTTGAACACGGCCGACGTCTGGGAGGGGGCGCGCATCGCCGTCATCGGCTGCGGGGCAGTCGGTCTCTCGGTCGTCCAGGGCGCGCGGCTCGCCGGCGCGTCGGAGATATACGCGCTCGACCTCGAGGAACGGAAGCTTGTCGCGGCAGAGGCCTTCGGCGCAACACATCGCGGACCGGGTGCGAAGCTCGACTTCGTCTTCGACGTCGTGGGCCGGCCGGAGACCGTGGCCCAGGGGCTCGAAATGCTTGGCCATGCCGGCACGCTCGTGTACATCGGTCTTCCTCAGCCCGGCGCAGCCGCGGCGATCGATCTCCAGCAGCTCTTCGACCGGCGTCTCCGAGTCGTCGTTTCGCACGGCGGCGACCACGTCCCTGCACTCGATTTCCCACAACTCGTCCAATGGGCCCAGGAGGGCAAGATCGAGCTCGCAGGGATGGTCACGAAGCGGGTCGGGCTCGAGGACGTGGCGCAGGCGTTCGACGACCTCAAGGCGGGCGAGGTCATCCGCTCGGTGATTCTGTTCTAGATTCCGCCTGTGAACCTGCGCGACAGCCCTGGCGAAGCCGCCTTCCGGGCACAGGTGCGGGCCTGGCTCGCGGATAACCTCCCGGCCGAGACCGGTCCGGAATGGAGCCGGAAGATGTTCGATGCGGGCTTCGCCGGTTTGACGTGGCCCGAGGAGTACGGCGGCCGCGGCGCCCCCTACAGCCACCAGGCGATCGCTCTGGAGGAGTTCGCGAGCGCGGGAGCCCCGAATCACATGAACGTGATCGCGCTCGGAATGGCCGGGCCGACGATCATGGCGCACGGCAACGAGGAGCAGAAACAGCGCTACCTCTCCAAGATGTTGTCCGCGGAGGAAATCTGGTGCCAGGGATTCTCCGAGCCGGACGCAGGCTCCGATCTCTCGGCCGTGCGCACACGCATCGAGCCGAGGGACGACCATTTCCTCGTCAACGGCCAGAAGGTCTGGTCGTCGATCGCACACCACGCGGACTTCTGCATCCTCGTCGGCCGCAGCGACCCGGAGTCCCAGCGTCACGCCGGCCTCACGTACGTGATCGTCGACATGCATGCTCCAGGGGTCGAAGTCAGCCCGCTACGCCAGATCACCGGCGAGGCCGAGTTCAACGAGATCTTCTTCACGGACGTCGAAGTTCCACGCGAGAACTTGCTCGGCGAGATCGGCGGCGGCTGGCAGGTGGCAATGACGACGCTGCTGCACGAACGCGGAACGCTGGGCTTCGCCCTCACCGGCACACTCGACGCGCAGGTGAACAAGCTGATTGCGCTGACGAAAGAGCGTGCCGCCGACGATCCGATCATCCGCGACCGCGTCGCACAGGAGTGGATCGAGCTGCAGGCGTTGAAGCTGACGAACTACCGTTCGCTGACGACGTTGATCAAGACGGGCATCCCAGGACCGGAGGGTTCGGGCTCCAAACTGCACTGGTCGGAGCAAAACCAGCGTCTGACGAAGCTTGCAATGGAGATCCTCGGCGGCGAAGACGACGGGTACTGGGGCTACCAACAACAACGCAGCCGCGGGAACACGATCGAGGCCGGGACGAGCGAGATCCTGCGCAACATCATCGCCGAGCGCGTGCTCGGCCTCCCGAGGTCACGCTGATGCAGTTTGCCTTCACCGAGGAGCAAGACCTGCTGCGGCGCGAGGCGCGTGAGGTGCTCGCGAACGGCGGTTGGGGACGGGAGGAGCTCGACGAGCTCGCCTTCCTCGACCGGGCAGTGGTGTTCGAAGAGGCAGGGCGTGCGAATCGGGGTGACGAGTTCTTCGATTCGGCGGCTCCAGAGAACGAACAACTTGCCGCGCTTGCATTGGAGGCGGCCGGAATCGCCCGCCGCGCGCTCGAGCTCGGAGTCGAGCATGCGAAGACCCGCGAGCAGTTCGGCCGGCCGATCGGCGTCTACCAGGCCGTGTCGCATCCGCTTGCCGACACCTATGTCGACACGGAGCTCGCACGCTCGATTGCGTACTGGGCAGCGTGGTGTGTTGCCGAGGATGACGAGCAGGCGCCAGTCGCGGCAGCCGCGGCCAAGAGCTACGCCGGGGATGTTGCCGTTGCCGCGTGCGAGCGCGCAATCCAGGTGCTCGGCGGCATCGGCTTCACCTGGGAGCACGTGCTCCATCGCTACTACAAGCGGGCGCTCTGGATCCAGGCCCACGGCGGCTATCCGCGCGAGCTCCGCGCGAAGGTCGCGTCCTGGCTGCTCGACTGATGACGAAGAAGGCAGCGCTCGTCACGGGAGCGTCATCGGGAATCGGCGCGGCCTGCACGGCCCGTCTCGCGCGTGCGGGCTGGCGTGTTTTCGCCGGTGTCCGGCGTCCCGGGGACGCACCACCGGGCACGGAGGAGATCTTGCTCGACGTCACCGACGAGGGCCAGGTCCGAGCAGCGGCGGATCGCATCGAAGAGCTGCACGGCCTCGTGAACAATGCGGGTATCGCGCTTTCGATTCCGCTCGAGTTCATTCCGCTGGGGGAGCTTCGCCGGCAGTTCGAGGTGAACGTCATCGGCCAGGTCGCGGTCACGCAGGCGTTCCTCCCGCACCTGCGCCGTTCCCGCGGCAGAATCGTCTTCATTGGCTCGATCGCAGGGCAGAGCGCGCTTCCGTTCCTGGGCCCATACGCGGCTTCGAAGCACGCGCTCGAAGCCGTCGCCGACACGTTGCGGCTGGAGCTGCGGCCGTTCGGCGTAGACGTCTCCCTCGTCCAGCCCGGAACGATCAAGACACCGATCTGGACCAAGTCCGCAGCGGTCGCCGCTGAATTGGCGAACGGGGCGGGAGCCGAGCTCGCCGGCCTGTACGGTGACCGGATCGCGGCGTTCCGCAAAGTCGCGCTGAAACGCGGTGCGAAGGGCGCGTCCGCAGAAGAGGTCGCTCGCGTGGTCGAAACCGCCCTGACGGCGGAACGGCCGCGTACCCGCAAGCTCGTGGGCCTGGACGCCAAGGTACGGTCAGGCGTCGAGAGGCTGCCGGATCGGCTCCGCGACCGGGTGTACGAACGGGTGCTGCTGCGCTAAAAGGAGGAACAATGGACGGCTTGATGATGGACTTCCCGCTGACGCTTCCGACCCTGCTTCGGCGCGCAGAGGAGTACTTCGGCGATCAGGAGGTCGTCACGCGCCTGCCCGACAAGTCCTTCCATCGCTACACGTACTCCGACATGGCGCGCCGCGCGAAGCAACTCGCGGTGGCGTTCCGGGAGCTGGGTCTCGAGCGCGGAGACCGCGTCGCCACGCTGTGCTGGAACCACTACCAGCATCTGGAGGCGTACTTCGGCATTCCATGCGGCGGTTTCGTGCTGCACACACTCAATCTGCGCCTTCATCCGAACGACATCGGCTACATCGCCGCGCATGCAGGCGACCGTGCGCTGATCGTCGACGCGAGCCTGGCTCCGCTGGTCGACCAGTTCCGCGACCAGACCGAGATCGAGCATGTGTTCGTCGTCGAGGATTCCTACGAAGACCTGCTCGCATCTGCGGATGCGGAGGATTGGGTCGAGCCCGACCTGGACGAGAAGGAAGCGGCGGCGATGTGCTACACGAGCGGGACGACCGGCATGCCGAAGGGCGTCGTGTACTCGCACCGCTCGACTGTCCTGCACACGCTCGGCGTCGCGGCCGCGAACCCGCTCGGCATCGGCGTCTCCGACAAGGACACGATTCTTCCGGTCGTCCCCATGTTCCACGCGAACGCCTGGGGCTACCCCTATCTCGCCGCGATGGTCGGGGCTAAGCAGGTCTTCCCGGGCCCATATCTGGATCCGGAGAGCCTGCTGGACGACTTCGTCCAGGAGCAGGTCACGTGGACGGCCGGCGTGCCGACGATCTGGCTCGGGATACTGCAGCTCCTCGATGCGAGCCCGAACAAGTGGGACCTGTCGCGCATGAAGGGAATGCTCGTCGGCGGCTCGGCCGCGCCGCGCGCGCTGATCGCCGGGTTCCGGGAACGCCACAACCTGATGGTCTGCCACGGGTGGGGAATGACGGAGACGTCCCCGGTCGCTTCGATGGCGGCGCTGCCCGGAGACCTGGCGGATGCGGACGACGAGACGAAGTTCGATTACCTGGCGATGCAGGGCATCCCGCTCGCCCTCGTCGAGCTACGGGCGCGTGACGACTCGGGGAACGAGATCCCGCGTGACGCCGAGACGATGGGAGAGCTCGAGGTACGCGGACCGTGGATCGCCGCCGCGTACTACGAGTCGCCTGAGCAGAGTGACCGCTGGACCGACGACGGCTGGTTCAAGACGGGTGACATCGTCTCGTTCGACCCGCACGGCCACATCCAGATCAAGGACCGTTCGAAGGACGTGATCAAGTCGGGAGGTGAATGGATCTCGTCCGTCGAGCTCGAGAACGCGTTGATGGCGCATCCCGCGGTCGCGGAGGCGGCGGTGATCGCGATCCCGGACGAGAAGTGGCAGGAGCGCCCGCTTGCCGCGGTTGTGCTGAAGGAGGGAGCGACCGCGACCGAGGAGGAGCTACGAGAGTTCCTTGCGCCGCAGTTCGCGAAGTGGTGGCTGCCGGACCGCATCGAGTTCGTGACGGAGATCCCGAAGACGGCGGTCGGGAAGTTTCGGAAGACAGCGCTCCGGGACCAGTTCGCGCAACAGCCTGCTGTGCCGACCGCATAGGTGGCGGATCCCCGCCGAAGTTGGGTTGAGGCGCCGCCCAACGCTCCGCACGTCTGGGTGACGCTCGGCTATCGCGGTGTCGAACAGGGTGACGGTGTCTCGGTGATCGAGTGGGACGCCACGGTGGACTACTGCTTCCCGGGCTCGTCGGGCCCGATCGTCCACGGCGGGCTCGTGACGACGATCCTGGACACGGCGATGGGCGGTGCGTGCCACTCGGTGCTCGGCGACGGCGAGACGTTCCTCACGGCGGATTTGCATGCGGAGTTCTTTCGTCCGACCCGCCCCGGGACGCTACGCGCCGAGGGTCGGGTCGTGCAGCGGACGAAGCGAACGGTCTTCTGCTCGGCTGACCTCCGGGATGCCGAAGGAACCCATCTTGCGAGCGCCTGCTGTACACAGGTGCTCCGCTCCGAAACGGGCGATTAGCTCTCGCGCTCGGCGACCTTGACGAGGGCCTTGCCCTGGTTCTCGCCGTTGAGCATCCCGATGAATGCCCGAGGGGCATTCTCGAGGCCTTCCGTGACGTCCTCGCGCCAGTGGATGTCTCCGTTCGCCACCCAGTGCGCGAGCTTGAGGGCCGCTTCGTCGTAGCGGTGCGCGTAATCGAAGATGAGGAAGCCCTCCATCCGTGCACGGAACACGACCAGCAGGCCAGGATGGAACGTCGGCTCAGGCCTCTGGGCGTTGTATTGCGAGACTTGCCCGCAGATCACGATGCGTGCCCCGAGGTTCAGGCGCCTCTGCACTGCCTGTGAGATCTCGCCGCCGACGTTGTCGAAGTACACGTCGACGCGTTCGCCCCGCAGCGCTTCTGCGACGTCGTCGCTCTTGTGATCGATCGCCGCGTCGTAGCCGTAGAGCTCAGTCAGGTCGCGAGCCTTTTCCGGGCCGCCCGCGATACCGACCGTGCGGCAACCGGCGAGCTTCGCCAACTGGCCGGCGATCTGTCCGACCGCGCCCGCGGCGGCGGAGACGACGACCGTGTCGCCGGGCCGCGGCTTGCCGATGTCGAACAGTCCGAAGTACGCAGTGAACCCAGTCAAGCCGACGGCGTGCAGCGCAAGCGTCGGTGGTTCGAGCACGGGCGGGACCCCGCGGAGCGTCCCGGCTCGGGCGGTCGCGTATTCCTGCCAGCCGAGCTGGCCGACCACTAGGTCGCCCGGGTTGAAGCGCGGATCGTTGCTCTCCATGACCTCTCCGAGGTTCGCCGCTGTGATGACGTCTCCAATCTCCAGTGACTTGGCGTACGAACGCGCCTCGCTCATCCGTCCGCGCTGGTACGGATCGACCGAGGCCCACAGGATGCGGACGAGCGCCTCGCCCACCTTGGGAGAGTCGAGCTCGACTTCGTCGAGTGCGAAATCCGACTCCTGAGGCAAACCGACCGGCCGCGCGGCCATGGTGATGCGGCGATTCACCGGCATCCGTTTAGCATCGCAGGTCGTGCGCCTTGGCTTCTACATGGGCTATGCGCCTCCAGGGACGAATCCGCTGGAGCTGATCGAGCTCGCCCAGGAGGCGGAACGGCTCGGCTACGACTCCGCGTGGGCGGCGGAAGCGTGGGGGACAGATGCTGTCACGGTGCTGACCTGGCTCGCCGCCACGACGTCGACGATCAAGATCGGGTCGGCGATCATGCAGATCCCGGGACGGACGCCGGCGAACACGGCGATGACGGCGGCCACGCTCGATCTCATGTCGGGCGGACGTTTCCTTCTCGGGCTCGGCACGTCCGGGCCGCAAGTGGTCGAGGGCTGGCACGGGCAGCCGTGGGGGAAGCCGATCACGAGGACGCGCGAATACGTCGAGATCGTTCGTGCGGCGCTGCGGCGCGAGGCGCTCGAGTTCCACGGTGACCAGTACGACATCCCCTACTCCGGGGACGACGCCACGGGCCTCGGCAAGCCCTTGAAGCTGCTCGTCCGGCCGCTCCGCGAGTCGATTCCGATCTACCTCGCAGCGCTCAGCCCGAAGAATGTGCGCACGGCCTTCGAGATTGCCGACGGGTGGCTGCCGATCTACTTTTCACCCGAACGCGCGCGCGACGCGTTCGCATACGAGCCACGGGAGGGGTTCGACATCGCGCCGTCGGTGAACGTCATCGTCTCGGATGACCTCGACGCGGCGCGCGACATGATGCGACCGCTGCTCGCGCTCTACATCGGCGGAATGGGGGCGCGAGGAGCGAACTTCTACAACGCGCTCTTCCGCCGGTACGGCTATGAGGCCGAGGCCGAGCGAATTCAGGAGCTGTATCTCGACGGCAAGCAGCGGGAGGCGATCGCAGCCGTCTCGGACGAGCTGATCGACGACGTCTCGCTCGTCGGGCCGCCCGAGCGGATCCGCGATCGCCTCGAAGCCTGGCGAGAGT
>JACDEU010000067.1 GCA_013816245.1 Actinomycetota bacterium
TCACCTTCGGATTTCCGCCCCTCGGCGGTACCGATCAGAACGTCACCGAGGTGGGCCACGTCGTCACGCGCGAGCACACCCGCGTCGACTCCATGCACTAGATCCCCGTTGTGCGAGGCCTAGTCAAAGCCAAGCACGAACAGAAGATTCTTAGGCTATGCTCTGGGGTAGGCGCCGGAACTGCCCGGGCCGCGAAGGAGGAACCCATGAGCTTTGACATCTACTGCCGAGTAAGCGAGGTAGGAGGTCGCGGCGGAGAGTCCTTCGCGTCGCCCGAGGAGCAGGAGGCCGCCGCTCGTGCGTGGGCGGAGCAGGCGGGTGAGGAGGTGGACGAGGTGGTCGAGGAGCTGGATGTCTCCGGAAGTCTCGTAGCGGACGCCCGCGAGTTGGGCCGCCTAATCCGCAGGGTCGAGGCGGGCGAGTCGGAGGGCGTGATCGTCCGCTACGTCGACCGCTTCGGTCGAGACATGATCGAGAACGCTTTGGCACACGACCGGATCGTCGCGGCGGGCGGCCGCCTGATCGCAACAGCGTCCGGCTACGACTCCGCGCATCTGAACGCCGAAACGCGGATGCTCTTCCACATCCAGTCCGCTATCGCGCAGGCTCAGCGCGAGCGGAATCGTGAGTCCCGGATGGCGGGTAAGGAGCGTGCGGCTGCACGCGGCGTGTACGGCGCACCCGCTCCGTTCGGCTACGACCGCGACGACGACGGACGGCTCCAGCCGAACAGGGACGCCGACACTGTGCGCGAAATCTTCCGTCTGCGGGCGGAGGGGGTGGGGTTCTCGGATATCGCGCGCAAGGTAGACGGCGCGCTGACGCGCTCCGGAGTCCGGCGCGTCGTCATGAACCGCGCCTACGTTGGTGAACAGCGGATCCCCGACCCGGCGAAGAAGGGCGACCCGAGGGTCATCCCGAAGTCGCACCAGCCGCTCGTAACCGAGGCAGAGTGGGAGGCGGCGAACGCCGTCAAAGGACGCGCGCCGACGCATAACGGCCTCGCCGCGAAGACGTACCTGAAGGGGATCGTCCGCTGCGGAATCTGCGGAGGAACGATGCACGTCTGCGCGTACGGAAAGGCACGCGACAAGATGACGTACGCCTGCACCTCGGGCTGCGGCGGGACGTCGATGTCGGTCGCCAAGGTCGAACCCGCCGTCCTGCATCAGCTAGACCTCGCCGTCGCGCAACGGGCGCCGCAGGTAGCCGCTGTCATCGAGGGGGACAACCGCTACGCCGACGCGCTCGCCTCGGTCGAGGACGCGAAAGCGGCCCTTGCGGAGTACCGAGACAACATCGAACTGCAGCAGGTGCTCGGCGTATCGGACTTCATTGCCGGGCTGCGCACCCGCAAGGAGGCCGTCGAGACGGCACGGCGTGCCCTCCGGGACGTCCCCCGCCCGGAGCCGGTCGGGAGCCGGAAGATGACCCTGGAGGAGTTCGACTTGGAGGATCGCCACCGCTTCTACCAGCGGGTCATCGCGGAGGTGCTCGTGTTCCCGCGATCGGAGCCACAGCGACTACGCCTGCGCTGGCAAGGGGCGGAGAACAGCAGCGTTGTACCGCCGTTCAAGCCGGTGAAGCTCGCACAGGCCGACCCAATCGCGGAGCTGGAGAAGGCGGCCGCGAAGGGGGACCGGGACGCCAAGCGCTACCTCACTGCGAAGAAGGCGGCGCACACAGCCGCCTAGGCCCATACGACGGCAGGTCACAAGGCACCCGAGCTGGGTACCTCTGTCGGGGCACACGTGCCTACGCGGCGCGAACGGCGCTCGGCAGCCCGACCTCCACATCGCGTTCGAAACGCGCAGCTGTCGCGTTCTGGTGGAAGTGCGACAGCGGTACAGAGGCCGCTGCTCGCCTTAGAGCCTCTAACACAATGAGTGCTCGAGTCGCCGCCAGCAGATGAGGCAGTCACCGTGGCCGCGCGCGCTTCGTGCTTCGGCCGTCCCGCGCTTCCATCCAGCCTCGACCCGCTCGTTCGCCAAGGAGCTAGAAGTCAGAGGACAACCAAGTTGCCTCCGATCGGCAGGGCGAGCAATCCCCGGCGGACATCGGCGGTCGGCGGCCAGCTCTAACGCGGAGCTAGACTGGCTGCAAAATGGGACAGGCGACCGCGATCCGCCTGACCGGAGACGACCTTCGCGTCGCGGATGTCTGGACAATCGCGGTCGAGGGGGCGCCTGCCGAGCTCAGCGACTCCTCGCGCGTGCGCATGCGCGCGGCGCGGGAGCTCGTCGAGCGTACGGCACACGGTGCAGGGGAGCACACGTACGGCGTGAACACCGGCTTCGGCCGGTTCGTGTCGCGCTCGATCCCGGAGGAGCTGACGGAGGAGCTCCAGGTGCGGTTACTCCGCAGTCATGCGTGCGGGGTCGGCGAGCCCTATCCCGACGAGGTCGTCCGCGCGGCGATGCTCCTCCGCGCGAACGCGCTCGCGAAGGGGACGTCCGGCGCGCGCGTCGGGCTTGTGGAAGCGGTCCTCGCGTGCCTGAACGGCGACGTGTTGCCGCGGGTGCCCAGCCGCGGCTCCGTCGGCGCAAGCGGCGATCTCGCTCCGCTTGCGCACCTCGCCCTTCCGCTGATTGGGGAGGGCCGGGCGTGGTTCGAGGGCGAGCTGCTCGACGGTGTGGACGCGCTCGCCGCCGCGGGGCTCGAGCCGGTCCGGCTGGCGGCGAAGGAAGGGCTGTCGCTTGTCAACGGGACGCAGTTCATGTCCGCGTTCGGCGCACTGGGGCTCGTGCGCGCGCGTCGACTCGCCGCGGCGGCGGATCTCGCCTGCGCGCTCTCGCTCGAGGCGCTGCAGGGATCGCGCATGAGCTTCATTCCCCAGATCCACAGGCTGCGGCCGCTGCGCGGGCAGGGCGACTCGGCGGCGAACGTCCTGCGCCTGCTCGAAGGCTCGGCGATCATCGAGGCTCATCGCTGGTGCGAGAAGGTGCAGGACGCGTACTCGCTTCGGTGCGCGCCGCAGGTGCACGGCGCGTCGCGCGATCTGCTCGACTACGTCGACTACACCGTCTCGGTCGAGTTGAACGCTGCGACCGACAACCCGCTCGTCCTTGTCGACGACGACGTGCTCGTCTCGAACGGAAACTTCCACGGACAGCCGCTCGCATTCGCGCTCGATGCGCTGGCGATGGCCGTGTCGGAGCTCGCGAGCATCTCGGAGCGGCGGCTGGAGCGGCTCGTGAACCCGAACCTGTCCGACGGGCTGCCGGCGTTCCTGACCACCGACGGGGGCCTCAATTCCGGGTTCATGATCCCGCAGTACGTGGCCGCGTCGCTCGTCAGCGAGAACAAGGTGCTCTGCCACCCGGCGAGCGTCGACTCGATTCCCACGAGCGCCGGGCAGGAGGACCACGTCTCGATGGGGAACGCGTCGGGACTGCAGGCGTGGCAGGTCCTGGCGAACGTCGAGTGTGCGCTCGCGATCGAGCTGCTCGCAGGCGCGCAGGCCGTCGAGTTCCTCGCGCCGCTGCAGCCTGGCGCCGGCGTTGCAGCCACGCGTGCGCACATCAGGACGCTGTCGCCGCGGCTCGACGACGATCGTCCGCTCTCAGCTGACATCGAGACCGTCGCGTCCGCGATTCGCGACGGATCGCTCGCCGCCGCAGTCGAGGCGGAGGTCGGCGAGCTCCAATGAGCGCGACGCGGACGCTCGCCGCGGCGGTCGACCAACCCTCCGCGCGCGCGCGTCTACAGAGATGGTACGTCGAACTAGGTCGACGAACGCCAGCGGGCAAGCAGTAGTTCGCTCTGCTCGTGTCGAGGTGCGTGACTGTCGCCCTTTGGCCGAACCGCGACACGCTCCCTCTCTGGCGCTGATCCCACTAAAGCTACGGGTTCGACAACAGGCGCCCGAGTCAAAGAGCGCTCGCTAGCGACGCGCGCGGACGGCGCTCAGGGCGGCGACCCTGCGTTTGTCTCGTTCTTTCTTCTTCTGCTGGCGCTCGTTGCGCCGTCGTTTCGTCGAACGCGACCCTCTTCCCACCGCTTGAGCATAGCGCCGGCCGGACGTGGCATCGACGCGAACACGCACCTGTGTGTCGCCTTTCGGCTCTTCTACGACAACCATCAGCCGGCTCCGCCCCAGCGGAGAACTACTCACCGCTGTGGTCGGAGACGATCTTGACCTGGAAGGCCGGCGCGAAGCCGGTGCTCATCACCAGCGACACCCAGATCAACAAGATCGAGAAGACGGGAAGCTGACGGAGCGCGACGCGCACGTCGTCCTCAACTGCCCGATCATCAAGGTCGGAAAGGGCTAACGGGCACCTGTTGGGGCGCGTAACTCGGTCCGCCCGCCGGAATGGGCTCTTTCGCGGCGGAAACCGAACCTAGGCACCCCACAGGAGCCGGCGTCAGCGACCTGTCGTCGGAGCCATCATCGGCAGTGGCGACCACGCGCACCGGCGTGTCGTCTTTCGTCTTTCGGCTCAAGCTCGCTCGCTAAAAAGGACGCCGCCTGATGGAACGAATCGCCTGATGGAACGAATCGAGACCGGTGTTCCCGAGCTCGACCTCTCGAAAACCTCTGACCCAGCCCGAAAAACGCATCGACCGAATGTGTGATGAGTGGCTACGCCCACGACCTTCGACAACTACGGCCGCCGCACGTAGCCGCCGAGCCGTTCGCATTGGTAGAGAACCCGCTTCGGCGGGCTCTCGACGTTCTAGTCTTACCGGTGATGCTGCCTCGCCTCTCACTGAGCCCTTTGGGGGTCATCATCCTGGAAGTGCGCAAGGACGAAGCCGGAGCTCGGCGGGTATCGAATTTGGAGCGGGCCCTGGAACTCGCGATCGGACCGCGCCACAACGAAGAAACAACGCGCGGAGTCGCGCGAGCGGTGCTGGGCGAACCGGCAGGCGAATACGACGATCTCGCAGCCGGACTCATCGAGGAGCTGTCGGACGCACTCGGCGCCGCCCTCGGCTACGAAATGGAGCACCCTCGGACTTTCGCCGAGATGCGGCTCCGCGAGATCAGGGCTTCGTATGCGGCTTCAGCCTAAGCCGTCGCTATTCGATGGGCCGCGCCTCCCCGTTAGGCGCGACTAGCATCCGTCGCGGGTGGTCGTCGTCGTCAAGCTGGCGGTGAACGGGCCTGCATTGCATGTGCGAGCGAGGCCGTTCTCGATGGCTCCGCGTAATCGACCGTCACTTGGCGCTGCGGCTGTCCCTCTGCAGAGAGCTCGAACGCACAGGCAGCGTCGGTATCGGACCCCACGTCGGCTCAGCCTTCCAGCCTCGCTCGATCTTCCATTTGGGCATGGGGGAATCTTCACCGCTGCGGACGCGCGATAGACAGCGGGATCGAAGGCGGCAAGGACCTCCGAGCACCGCGCTAGAGTTGATGTGCTGCCGGCTGAGATAGCGGTGACACACGCTCGAGCGGGGGCCCTGTCGGGGGCGCCCTCCGCTGTCTCGAGGCGATGTCGTCCACTCACGACCTACGCCACCGCAGAATCTCGCTTTGGCATCAGTCCGGCGTCCCAGCGCGCGAGCTCGCGGAGCGCGCAGGACACGCGCGGCCGTCGATGAGCCTGGACGTCTACTCCCATGTGATGGCCGCGGACGAAGTTCCGGGGGAACGGTTTCAGACGCTCGTCACGACCTAGAATGGACCTGACCTTGCTCGCCTTTGCGAACTTGCTGACGCTCGAAGACGTTGAGGCGTTCATCGGGAACGCCTATCACATGTCGGTTGGCGCACCACTCCGATCCGAGGATAGACCGAAGCTTCCCCTCGCTGTCGCGAGCCCGGGCCCGCTCATGGAACATGCCGTCCGGCTTTCCGGAACGGAAGGGCTGACCTTGCAGGAGTTGCAGCGGGTCTTCCACCAGCTCGGGAAGAAGCGTTATGACGAGGGTCTCGTGATGCTGCGGGAGTTCGAGAGCATCACGGAGGCGCGGGAGCGTCGACCGAACAAGGCCGGGCGTCCCGAGGAGCAAGTTGTTCTTCGTCTGAGATAGGCGACGGGGCCGCTAGTGCGCCGTCGCGGTGTGATGATCGCAAGGATGGGCTTCCCGGATCGCCTTCCCCACGTCGTTCCCCGAGCGCGCGCCGCGCGCCGGGGCCGCGGGAAACCGTGAAACGCCACGCTGCACTCGTCCCGCTGTCGGAGCAGCGCCACCACGAGCTCGCGCACGCGAGGCGCTTGCTCCGGGCGGCCGGCGCCGGGCCTGAGGAGCGGCTCGCCGTGACGAGCGCCTACGTCGACGCGTTCTTCACGGAGACGGGTCGAGCACTTCCGGCGCGAGGAGGAGATCCTGTTCCCGCTGTACCTCCGCCGCGCCGGCTCGACCCCCGTGCTCGAGCGAATCCTGCGCGAGCACATGGAGCTGCACGGGCTCGTGCGCGCGCTCCGAGCCGAGGCGGCCGGAGGCAACATCGCGCCGGAAACGCTGAGGACGCTCGGCGACCTCCTGCACGACCACGTGCGCGTGGAGAAGCAAGAGCTGTTCGAGGAGATCGAGCGCATCGTACCGGCGGCGGAGCTCGAGGGCGTGAGGCTTTAAGAGGAGTCCGTGTGATCGTTGCTCGGGCCGATGCTTCTCAGCGAGTGGCGATCCTCACTCAAACACCCGCCTCCGTTTACGACAGCGTGGCGAGCGCCTTCGACGCATCTCAGAGAGAGCTTCATCGAACCGTAAGGTGCGCAAGTAGTCGACCACCGGGCGCCGACTCTGCTTGTCGCGAATGAGCCGAAAGGCGACACGCACTACTCGCGTTGACGCGACCAGCGAACCCTTGTCGGGCCTGCCCGTCGCTCGTGCGCATCGCCGGCGTCGACAGCGGGGCCACCGGCCTGGCCGCTGAGAAGCGTCCCGATCGGCTCGAGTTGGCGTCTGTCCGCGCCGTCGACGACGACGGTCCAGGGTTATTGAGGTCGGTGCGCACGGGGCCTTCTGGTCGACGGAGCTTTGACACCGCCGACCTTCGACACCCTCGATTTCGGTCCCTGCTACCGCCCATCACGGTCTCAGCCGCGAATACCGATCAATAATCTAGGCGTTGCCGGCCCGCCGTTGTTAGCGCCTCATTCTGGGGCGACGTGCGCTGCTTTTCGCGGCAGCGGCGGCCGGCTTGGTCGCGTCGACGATCTCCGCACCGCTCACGGCCTTCGCCAGCGAGGACGCGGCCCGCTTGGTGCTCGGCTTGTCGTCGAACTGTCCGCTCTGCAACAACTTCTCGCCGTTCCTGTTCAGCACGACGAAGCGGAACCTCTCGCCGCTCTTGCGAATCTCGATCTTCCCGGCCATCAACGTCCTCCTCGTCGTGATTGGAATTCGAGTCTATGTGGCTTGACGCCAAGACGTTCCCGCCCGTCGCGTACAGGTGGGAGACGTTTCCGCGCCTGACGGGCTGGGCTCCGTCGGGCCGTCAGCTGCGCTGCTCTCGCGCTGTCTGACGGCTGGGAGCGAGGGCGGCGAGCTCGTCGTAGAGGAGGGTGAGGTGGCGGATGGTCGTCGGCCAGCCGTGATGTCGGCTCTCAGCGTGGGCGCGCCGCCCGCGTGCTCGCCGCTCCTCGTGGTTGGTGGCGGCCGCGACGAGTGCGTCGGTGAGGCTGGCTTGGTCGTCGGGCGGGATGAGCCAGCCGGTCTTGCCGTCGGCGACGATTGCCGCCGGTCCGTGTGCGCGGCAGGCGATCACGGGTAGCCCGCAGGCCATCGCCTCGATGAGCACCAGCCCGAACGCCTCGGCGACCGACGGCAGGACGAGCAGGTCGGCGGCGTTCAGCGCCTGCGGTAGCTCCTCGTGCGCGCGCCAGCCGGCAAGGAAGACCTGCCGGTTGCCGAGCCTGCGAGCGGTGGCGAGTGGATGCTCGCCCTCCCACTCGCCCGGGTGACCGCCCACAAGCACGAGCGGCAAGGGGCTGCCGAGCCGCTCGCACGCGCGCGCGTGCGCCGCGATCAGAAGCGGCAGCCGCTTGACCGCCGTGTAGCGCCCGACGTAGAGGAAGACCGGGCCGCCGCTGCGGAAGGCCGCAAGCTGCTCGTCGGTGTAGGCGACGCTGCCGGGGCGGCCGCTTTCGTCCCAACCCTCTGGCTGCTCGACCAGCCAGCGCCGCCAGAACGCGAGCCGCTCCTCACCAGCGAGCGGGCGG
Organism: Actinomycetota bacterium; assembly: GCA_013816245.1. Classification (GTDB taxonomy): domain Bacteria; phylum Actinomycetota; class Thermoleophilia; order Gaiellales; family Gaiellaceae; genus 3-1-20CM-4-69-9. Next base: position 8,115 of record JACDEU010000067.1, read on the forward strand.
GCCTTGAACCGCTCGAGGTCGACCCCGCTCGGCAGGCTCCGCAGCGTCCCCCTCTTGAGGCCGAGCAGGAGGCCTGCCTCAGCCTCGGCGCCCGGCGGCACAACGACGAGCGCGCACTGCTGCGCCCAGCGGCGAAACCGCGCCGCCCAACGAGAGGCGTAGCGCCAAGACGGGGGCGGCCCCGCCTGGATCGCCCGCAGCAACGCCAGCTCGGTGCCGTGCAGCTGACCGAGCACCGGCGGCGCGCCGAACGCGCGCGCCGCCGCCTCATTCGCCGGCGTTAGATGGTGGAGATGGAGCAGATCGGCCTGCCCCGCGCCGGCGCGCCCGAGCACCTCGATCCAGGCGCCGACGAGCCGTTCGTAGGCGGCATCATCGACAGCGGCAAAGACCCGGTCGGGCGCCCCCGGGCGGTCCTCGTACGAGGGTGGGAACGGCACCGGCACGGCAAGCGGATCGGCCAGCTCGAGCGTGGGCGAGTAGTCGAGCGGCTCGACCTCGATCCCCGCGAAGAAGCTGGCCGCGTTCGTCACTTCCCCCGAGCGCCCGAGCGAACCAGCAGCGAGGCGCGCCTGCCAGCCGGCCCTCGGGAGTGCGCGCGCGAGCTCGCGCGCGACCTGCGCGGATCCGCCGCGGGGAAAGAAAAACAGCCCCAAAACGACCCGGCCAGCCGCGGGCGGACGGCCGGATACGCCGTCACCCCGACCCCGCCGCTTCCCTGATTCCCACACCACCGCAACCCCCTAACTCAGCCAGACACCGAAGCCCACTCAAACCGGACAAGCCGCCTCCCATGCCCTCGAACGTCGTCGGGCAAGCTCGCGCCGACCCCCGAACCCGTGAGCGCGAAAACGACTCGCTTCCGCCCAGAGACGATCGCGAATCACGCGATCGAGCGGTGGCAGCGGCGCGCGGCCAAGCACTCTAACCGGTAGACGTGGGAGCTGGATCCAGCGAAAGCGGGCACCCGTCAAGAGGCGGGTGAGCGGAGCCGCCTTTTTTTAAGCAGGCGGACAGCGTCCACCCCAACCCGCTCATCGCGCGCGACCGCGAAATCGGAGGTGGTTTCTGTTCGTTTCGAGACGAGACAGTGTCGCCGTGGGCCGGCCCCCCTTTTCGCGCTCAAGGTTGTGCCGGGTTCGTTCGACAAGTGGTTGCTGATGGGTAGCTCGGGCTCGACCTTCGAATTATCGAGGCCACAGCAAGGCCGCAATCTTTCGCAGCTCGGTACGCAGACATTGAGCTTGAGGGTTACCTCAGCGTCTGGGAAGCAATGCACCCAGAATCCTCGATCGAGCGCCTAGCCCCGCAGCTTGGGTTGACCGGCGTCTGTCCGCGTTGGGCGTCGCCGCAGTCGCCGGTGCGGTCTTTCCCTGCAAGGGCCTTCCCCCTGATAGGAGACGCTCGCATGCGCCGTCCCAAAGTTCGCCTATTGGCTTGCATCTGAACGTGCCGTCCTTCATGCTCGTGCCGACAGGCATTCAGTAACCACTGCGGACGAGAGGAATTCCTTTTTTATGGCGCTCAGAAGGTTGTTGCCGCTCAGCGGAATCGTGTTTGTCGTGCTCGCCCTGCTGGCAGTTGTGGCTGTCTCGGGAAGCACGCCGGGCAGCGATGCTTCCGCCGCGAAGGTGCTCTCGTTCTACGACGCGCACAATGTGCGGCAAGGGATTGCCGCCTTCGTCCTCGCAGCCTCGGTGCCGTTCCTCGTCGCATTCGGGGCCAGCCTCACGAGCACTCTTTGGCCTCGGGAGGGCGATCCCCGGCCGGTGTGGCAGCTTGTGCTAATCGGCGGCACTGTGCTCACAGGAGCCGCGTTGCTTCTTGCGGCTTTGATTCACTTCGCCCTGGCAGACGGTGGCGATCAAGGGATCTCAGGCGACGGCCTCCAGGCGCTCAACGTCGTCGACAACGACTTCTGGATGCCCTTGAACAGCGCACTCGGCGTGATGATGCTTGGTGCAGCGGGATCGCTGCTCGGAACCCTGCGTGGTTACCGATGGCTTGGATGGGCAGCGCTAGTGCTCGGCATCGCGCTGTTTATCCCTTTCGCCGACTTCTTCGCGTTGCTGCTCACACTGATCTGGATCATCGTCACAAGCCTGATGATGTTCAGAGCGAAGCTTGGCCCCGCGGTCGCCCTACAGGGGCCATAAGACACTCACCCAAGACCACACCGAGACCACACGGGCATCGGCATTTAGCGACCTGTACGGCGGGTACGACTCGCATGGTTGAGCCGAGCCCGGTATAGCTAGTTGGCCTGGCGCACTTTCAGCGGGCGGCAGCCAGAAGGCTGGCGCCTAAAACGACTTGGCGTAATCACGTTTTTCCGTGCATTGACGGCGTGACGCCTGCCCCAGCAGCAGGCGGTCGCACGTAGATCCCGCACGCAGAGCTGGATCGACAGAGCCGCGGTAAGGGCACCAATGTGATTTACGCAGCGACGCTCAATGTATGGCGCGAATGGGGTGGCGGGGCGAATGAAACCCTCTACCGCATTATTGGGCTGCTGCGGCAGACGATGAGTGGGTCGCTACGTACACCGATCGTCCTTCCATCGACCTGAAGTCCGCCAGGACCAGCTTTTGTTCGAATTCTTCGTTGCTGCGCTCAGTTCACTCGATGCCTGGCATACGGCCTTTCTGCCATCGGAGAGTTCCTTCGACCCAGTGCGTTCCCGGTCACTTCGAAGCCGAAGGTGATCACCTTTGCTTCAGCAGCACAGACATTCGCAAGCGAGTTCGCCGGTGACCCCCTCGCGCAACGATTCGAGAGTCTCCATGCCAGCCCGCAAATGGCCGATCTCCGCGAGACTCGGAACGTTCTCGCGCATCGGAGCGCTCCCGGCCGGCAGCGGCGACGAAGAGCTCAAGGCTTTGCGCGTTTCGCCAGCGGCCGCCGCTCGCGAAGCCGCCCCCGATCGACGAACCGGCACCGAGCAATGAGCCTTTGCAGCTCGATCGCCTCCGCCGTCACGATCGGCTCGGCGGGTTGCTGCACGAATACGAACTCGCCGCGTAGCCGGTCGTACCGCTCGCAGCTCCGACCAACGGCGCAGAACTGCCCCAACGGCAACCACCAGTCGCCGCGTGACGATGACGCTCGCTCCCAACTCAGATCCCGACTACTGCAGCAACGGCGGTTTCCGGGAAGCGGCCCGAACCGGCTACTTCACCATCCAGCTCGGCATCCCGCCCTTCGAAACCCCCGAGGGCCTGCGCCGGCTCTTCGCCGCGGGAATCCAGTCGGTCGCCGATGCGAAAATGAGTTCGCCGCACTCGAGCAAGGCATCTATCCAATCCCCGCGATCACCATCCCGGAAAGCGACGTGTTCGAAGATGGCTTCGACACGCTCCTCCACGAGTACTACGAAGCCTCCGAAAAGAACCTCCGGGCGGTCCTCACCGTCGCCCAACAGGCACTGCTCGAAACCGTCGGGATGGGCGAAGAAGTGGTCACCACCGCATCCCTGCGCGAGGCGGCACTTGCACTCGCCATCTAACGCCACCCGAGCTCACCCATCGAAACCCGTGCGCCTCACTCAGAGCCACGACCGCGACGGCGATCACGACCGCGACCGCGCTCGCGCCCGCGCCCGCCAGCGAACATCTCGCGAAGTGACGAGCACGTCCGCTCGCCCGATCGCCCGCGGCGACGACTCGCCCGACGAGGAGAGGGACCCACGGCGACGAGTGCCAATCACTCCGCATCTTCGCCGGTATCGTCGCTAGACTCGCAGCCGTCGACCACCGGTTTCAGGGAATGGCGAGCGGGAGCATGGAGACCGCCGGCGTGGCGATCTGCCCGCACCGGGGGCGACGGCCTCTGCCCCTACCATCGCGGACGCGTCCATCACCGTCGCGCGAGCACGTTCTTAACGAACGCGGACAGCTCCTCGCCGACCACCTTGGCACCCAAAGTGTCGGCGCCGAAATCGCGCGCCTGCCGCCGCACGTCGCCGGGCAGGGCGGCGCTCCACAGAACGAA
>JACDEU010000109.1 GCA_013816245.1 Actinomycetota bacterium
CGGACGATGATGTCTAGCTCGTAGCCGGCCACCCATGCGTTCCGCGCCAGGATCCGATACCCACGCACGCGATACCACCAGACGGCACGGTGCTCCGCCCGCTTGCCGCGTCGTGCCGCCATGCGGCCACGCTAGACCAAACCGCCTCCCGCGTCTGTCAGGAAACGGGAACGCTTTGGTAACAGAGAGCTTGGAAGGAGCGCCGGTGAATGCGCGACGGTCCGCGCTCGCGCACGATCTTCGAATGGCCGGGCGTGATGTAGCCGACGTGCGACGAGAAGCCGTAGTGAGGGAAGAGCGCGTCCATTCGCCGCATCACCCGGTCACGTGTCACCTTCGCGACGATCGAGGCGGCTGCGATCGCGGCGCTCTTCTCGTCACCGTCGACGATCGCCTGATGCGCCGGCGCCGTCGGCCCGAGCCGGAAGCCGTCGACGAGACAAGCCTCGGCCGGCGGCGAGAGGGCGTGCAGGATCTCGCGCATCGCGGCGAGATTCGACTTGTGCAACCCGTTGCGGTCGATCGCGCCGTGCGGAATCACACGCACGACCACCTGCTCAGCGCAGCCGAGTACGGCATGGAAGAGCTCCTCGCGCCGCTCCGCTGAGCACTGCTTCGAGTCGTTCAGGAAGCCAAGCGGCCGTACCTTGTGATCACGCAAGCAGCCGTAGTCGAGGAGGACGCCTGCGACCACGAGCGGCCCGGCGAGACATCCCCGCCCTGCCTCATCGGTGCCTGCGACGAGCCGCGCCCCGAGCTTCCGGTCGAACTTCAGGAGCTTCTGGCCGGTGCGGGACGCCACGGCCGCGAGGATACCGAGCTACTCGGCGGGCTCTTCGGGCGTCTCGGCGGAAACGTCGCTCGCAGCGGGTTCCTCCGCCGGCACCTGGGTCGCAGAGCCCTTCGGCTTGCGGACGATGTCCTGGCGGAGCTCGCGGACCCGCGCCTTCTTGCCGACCTTGCCGCGGAGGTAGTAGAGCTTGGCCCGGTTCACGTCACCGACGGCCGCGACTTCGATCTTCTCGATCTTGGGGGTGTGGAGCGGGAACGTCCGCTCGACCCCTACGCCGAACGACTGCTTGCGGACGGTGAACGTCTCGCGGGCCCCGGCGCCCTGGCGCTTGATCACGATGCCCTCGAAGACCTGGATCCGCTGGCGCTGGCCCTCGATCACCCTGAAATGGACGCGAACGGTGTCCCCTGCCTTGAAACGGGGCAGACCCTCGCGCAGCTGCGCATGCTCGAGTGCTTCGATCACTTTGCTCATAGGAAGCGGCCCCCAAGGCCGCCGCGGAATGCTAGCGAACCCTGATCGGCTTAGTGGAAGGAGATCCGGCTCGGGGGCCAGTAGGTCGCGAAGACCGGCCCGATCAGGTTCTTCCTGGGAACGAGGCCCCAGCGCCGCGAGTCGCAGGACGAGCTCCGGTTGTCGCCCATCATCAGGTAGTAGCCCTTGGGGATCCGTATGTAGGTGTGCCGGGGCGGGATGTCCATCAGCCCGTAGCTGTCCGAGTCGCGGCGATCGGCCTTGACGTAGGGCTCGTTCAACTTCTTGCCGTTGATGTAGACGAAGCCGGTGCGCTCCTCCCAGACCTCGCCGGGGAGCCCGATCAAACGCTTGACGAACGTGCCCTGGGAACCGCAGGCCTCGAGGGCAAGCTTGGGCGTCTGGAAGACGACGATCTCGCCGCGGTGCGGCGAGCGCAAGTGGTAGATCATCCGGTTCGCGAGCACACGGTCGGACGTGCTCGTTTCGCAGCCTGCTGCCGGCCGCGCGCAATGAAGCGTCGGCTCCATCGACGACGACGGGATCCGGTAAGGGTTGACGATCCACGCCTTGATCGCGAGGACGATCGCAATCGCGCCCGCGATTGTCACGACCCAGTCGATCGCGACCCGCCAGCCGTGCGGCAAGTTCGGGAACAGGCGGTCGATCGGGTTGTGCGACTGCTTCCGTTGAGCTTTCGGCGGCCCGAAACCGTCGCGCTCCGCGTCGTAGCGGGCCCGCTGCTCCGGATCGCGCAGCGTGTCGTACGCGTCGCGCAAAAGGCGCCACCCGTTGTCCCGGTAGCCGGCCTCGAGCGCAGTACGCCGGTACGCGGACTCGATCTCCTGCGGCGACGCGTCGGAACGGATTCCGAGCGTCGCGTAGTGATCGGTTACAGGAACGTTCGCCGGCGGCTCTGTTCGCGTCGCCATTCCTCGATCTTTCCGTGGTCGCCGGACAGGAGAATCTCCGGGACACGCCAACCGCGAAACTCCGCGGGGCGTGTGTAGTGCGGATACTCGAGCCCACCTTCGAGCTCCGCCGAGAAGCTTTCGAACGCGCCGGACTCTTCCTTGATCGCGCCCGGAAGTCGTCGCGCAATCGCATCGACCAGAACCATCGCGGGCAAGTCGCCGTTCGAGAGAACGTAGGGCCCGATCGAGATCGCGTCCGACGCGAGATGTTGGACGACGCGTTCGTCGAAGCCTTCGAAACGAGCCGAGAGGAGCGTGAGCTTCTCTTCCTCGGCCAGCTCTTCGACAACCTCCTGGGTCAGCTGGCGACCCTGCGGCGTGAGCGCGACGACACGATGGTCGGGCACGCCGTCGTAGACCGCGTCCAGCGCACCCGCGACGACGTCGACGCGTAGAACCATCCCGGCACCGCCGCCGTACGGCTCGTCGTCGACCTGCGCGGCACGGAGCGGCGTGCTGTCGCGGTAGGAGAACAAGCGCAGATCGAGCCCGCTCCCGAGCACGGTTGCCACCGGCTTTTGCTCCGTCAGCCAGGCGAAAGCATGCGGAACGAGCGTGAAGACGTCGAGTTGCAAGGGCGAGCGACCAGGTTAGCTAGGCATCACGAAACCGGGCGCGATGAGGATCCGTTCTTCCACCAGGTCGACCGACCGGACGCAATCCCCCACCATGGGGAGCGAAAGACCGGAATCGAGCTGCAGCACGTCGTTCGCGACGCCCGGAAGCACGTCGGTCACGATGCCGAGCTCGGCGCCTCCCTCTTCCTCCGCCTTCAGGCCGATCAGCTGGAAGACGTAGTACTCGTCGTCGCCCGTCGGTTCGAGCGCCGCGCGCGGCACTTCGAGCGTCGCACCGCGAGGAACCCGGCGATCGAGGCGGATGACCGGGCGTCCTCGGGCCTGCCTCCGCGAAACGATCTTCGCCGGCTCACCCGCGACGATGAGCTCGGCGCCGACCTCGAAGCGCTCCGGCGTCTCACTGGCTTCCTCGACGACGAACGAGCCGTCGAGCCCGTGCGACTTGCCGACCCGGCCGACGGCGACCGTGTCAGGCGCATTCATTGCGACTAGTCGACGATCTCGAGCTGCACGCGACGCTGTTCGCGCGCGCTACCGGCCCGAACGATCGTGCGCAACGCGCGCGCGATGCGTCCTTGCCGGCCGATCACCTTGCCGAGATCTTCCTGCGCGACGTGCAGGCGAAGAACGACCGTGTCGTCCTCGTCGACTCGCTCCACGCGCACTGCACCGGGCTCGTCGACGAGCTGCCTCGCCAGATACTCCAGCAACTCGGCCATCGGCTACTTGCTCAGGTTCCTGATCTTCAGCAGCCTGTTGACCGCTTCCGAGGGCTGCGCGCCTTTGCCGAGCCAGTCCTTCACACGGTCCTCGTCGAACTCGATCAGCGATGGATCGTGCTGCGGGTTGTAACGCCCCACGATCTCGATGAACTTGCCGTCGCGCGGCGAGCGCGAGTCGGCAACCACGACGCGATAGACCGGGTTCTTCTTCGACCCGACGCGCGTCAACCTCATGCGAACAGCCAAACCGTTACCTCCTCAACATGGGGGAACCCATGGTTCCCCCACGAGCCCCCTCC
>JACDEU010000068.1 GCA_013816245.1 Actinomycetota bacterium
TCGGCACTTGCTCGCCGCCGAGATGGCTGCGCGCGACCTCGGGAAACTGTCGCTCGCCGACACCTTGAAGTTGTGCCTGCTGCTCGCCGATATCGAGAGTGGCGAGCGACTCTCACGCGCGATCGCATGAGCCCGAAACGGTTTTCGAGACCGCCCTGATAAGACTTCAGACGGCTTGGTTGCGCGGGCTGCGCCAGGTGCGCGCCAGAATGCGCGCCAGACAGGTACGTGTCGAGCAGCCCGGCGGCCTCGTTCTCGCTGCCGGGCATCAGGTGCCCGTAGCGGTCGTACGTGATCGTCACGCTCGCATGGACCATGTACGTCGAGGGTGCCTCGCGTTGGCGCCGGCACGCCGCGCCGAGGAAGTCGCCGCCGGCTGCCGAAGACCTGCCGGATGCGATAGCGGTTGCCGCTAATCGGTCGTCGGCGCCACGCGCCGGCGGGCTCCACTCCCCGCGTGGTCCCGCTGAAGTCGCCGGCGCGGTAGAGCCGCGGTGACGAAGTAACGGGCCCCGGGTGTGCCGCCGGGGCCCGTTGCGTTGGCGTGGCTGTTAGCCGTTCGTGAAGTCGACGAGGAAGTGCTCGGTGGTGCACGTCGACGTTGCCTCTGTGTGGCTGGTGTCGCCTGAGTACTCGACGAGCCACGAGTACATGCCGTCAGCGCTTACAGCGACTGTCGTGTTAGCCGTGCTCGCGGCACCGCTGACGATCGTGTAGTCGGTCTCGTCGACGATTGGGCTTCCGCCGCACGTCGTTCCCGCGAAGAGCCGGAAGTGGACGCTACCGCCGCCTCCGCCGGTGATGGTGGCGGAGTCGTTCGGGTAGACCGACTGGATCGTCGAAATCCCGGAGGGGAGCCTGGTCACGGTGCTCGACTCGTTCGGGTCGCCGCATGCCGCCGACGAGCCGTCGTTGTTCGCGTCACCGCTGTAGCTGGCGGTCCAGTAGTACGTCCCGACCGCGGTGGTGGTGTAGTTGCCCGAATTGTAGTCGCCGGGCCCGCTGACCGTGATGGGGCTGAGCCGCCGTTGCAGCGACTTCTCTCATGGGCCCGCCTGGACTCGAACCAGGGACTAACGGATTATGAGTCCGCTGCTCTAACCAGCTGAGCTACGGGCCCCCTTTTGCGGGACACCGTACCGCGCAAACCGAACAACGTCCCGACCCCGTACAAACCGTCATGAGGCGCCTCCTGATTCTCCTTTCGGTCTCGCTGCTCCTGGCGGCTTGTGGGGGAACCTCGACCAGCGGGGCGGCCGGCTACTAACGCTCAGTCAGGCAAGATCCCTGCGCGCTCGGCAAGCGCCGCGGGGGCGGCCACCTTGCGGAGATCCGGCGGCGGAGCGACACTCGCGGCATGCCCATTTGCGCGAGCTGCGGACAGGACAACCCGGACGTCGCGAAATTCTGCCTCTCCTGCGGCGCGCCGCTCGTTGCGCAGACGACCACCGAGGAGCGAAAGCTCATCACCGTCCTCTTCACCGACATCGTCGGCTCGACCGCGAAGGCGGAGCAGATGGACCCGGAGGACGTCCGCGCGCGGCTCGCGCCGTACTATGTCAGCCTCCGAACCGAGCTCGAGCGCTTCGGCGGCACGGTCGAGAAGTTCATCGGCGACGCGGTGGTCGCGCTGTTCGGTGCGCCGGTCGCGCACGAGGACGATCCGGAGCGAGCGGTCCGCGCGGCGTTCGCCGTCTGCCGCGCGATCGACGAGCTGAATGCCGAGGACGAGTGGCTTGATCTGCAGGTCCGCGTCGGCGTCAACACGGGCGAGGCGCTCATCGTCGTCGGCGCGCGCGCGAGTGAGGGCGAGGGCGTCGCGTCGGGTGACGTGATGAACACGGCCGCGCGCCTCCAGTCGGCGGCGCCGATCGACGGCATTCTCGTCGGCGAGCTGACGTATGCGGCGACGCGGGACGCTATCGACTACCGCGAGGCCGAGCCGATCGCCGCCAAGGGCAAGTCGGAACCGGTTCGCGTCTGGGAGGCACTCGAGGTGAAGGAGGAGGCGCACATGCCTGCGGCCGACGCCGTCACCTTCGTCGGCCGGGATCACGAGGCGAGCGTGCTGACGGAAGTGTGGAGTTCGACGATCGCCGAGCGCCGGCCAGGCCTAGTGACGATCGTCGGCCCCCCGGGAATCGGCAAGAGCCGCTTGCTGGCGGAGTTCGCGCGGCGCGCAGGGCAGGATGGCCGCGTCCACTGGGGGCGATGCCTGCCTTACGGGGAGGGGATCACGTACTGGCCGGTGACGGACGTCGTCAAGTCCGCCGCCGGGATTCTCCAGAGCGACGACCGCGAGACGATCGCGGGCAGGCTCGACGACTTCCTCAAGACGCTACCGACCGACGACCTCGACGAGCTGCGGACGATCGCTGCCGCGCTGTCGAACCTGATCGGCAGCGAGACGACGCCGCACGGCACGTACGCGGCCGCGGAGATCTCGCAGGGCGAGCTGCACTGGGGGATCCGTCGCATGCTGCAGCTGCTCGCGTCGCAGGAGCCGACGGCGCTGATCCTCGAGGACCTCCACTGGGCCGAGCCGACGCTGCTGGATCTGATCGCCTACATCGTCGCGACCGACGACACGGAGTCGCGGCTCGCGATCGTTTGCTCGACACGCCCTGAGCTCGCCGAGACGTCGCCCGGGTTCCTCGGCACGGACGGCCGGCGGCGAACGATCGAACTCGGCACGCTCGACGACAAACAGGCGGCGACGCTGCTCGCCGACCTGCTCGGCGACCCATTGCTGGCCGAGACGCGGTTCGCGTCGACACTGATCGCGAACGCAGGCGGGAACCCGCTCTTCCTCGAAGAGACAGTGAGGACGCTGCGCGACCGAGGCCTCATCGACACCGAGCGTTGGCGTAGCGAGGAGGTGGGCGAGCTTCCGGTGCCGACGAGCGTCCAGGGTCTAATCAGCTCGCGACTCGACCGGCTCGAAGGAGACGACAAGCGCCTGGCGCACAACGCTTCCGTCGTCGGCGCGGTGTTCTGGGCCGGCGCCGTCGCCCACCTGGGCGCCGAGGACGGCGGTGCGGCTCCCGATCCCCACCCGGGGCTGGAGACGCTCGAGCGGCGGGACTTCGTCCTGCACAGCGAGATCTCGACCGTCGCAGACGAGGACGAGTACGCGTTCAAGCACATCCTGATGCGGGACGTCGCGTACGGACAGGTCCCGAAAGGCCGACGCGCGGAGCTCCACGTCCGCTTCTCCGACTGGCTGACGATCCTGCCGGGAGCCGCCGACGAGTTCGTCGAGATCGTCGCCTGGCATCTGGAGCAGGCGTGCCGCCTCTCCCGCGAGGTAGCCCGCAGCCCGATCGAGCCGCCGCTGCTGCAGGCGGCCGGGGCGCTCGCGAACGCCGCCCGCCGCGCCGAGCGGAGGGAAGGCCTCCACGAGGCAGAGCGGTACTACACGCGCGCGCTCGACGTGCTTCGCGACGAGCATCCCGGAGTGCAGCTAGACCTCCGCCTGCGGCGCGCAGACATCATGATGATGATCGGCCGGCTCAAGGAGGCGTGCGAGGAGCTCGTGGAGGTCGCCGAGGCCGCGGCTAGCTTCGACCGCACGGACGTCGAGTGCGAGGCATTGCTCCTGCTCGGCGACATCGACCAGCGGCAGGGGCGAGCGGCCGAGGCGCACCGCCGGCTGGCCGAAGCGCTGGTCCTCGCGGAGTACACCGGTAACGCCGTTCTCCGCAGCAAGGTGGCGTTCGTGCTCGCGGCGCTCGTCGCCGACTTCGACGGCGAGCATGAGCGCGCCATCGAAAGCCTGCGCGCGGGCATCGCAACCGCCGAGGAGATCGACGATGCGCCGCTCGTCGCCGAGGGTCACCTACGGCTTGCGGCGATCCGGATCAACCGCGGTGAGTTCGCCGAGGCGGAGACGGAGCTCCGCCGGTGTCTCGAGCTCGCCCGCGCGCTCGGCAGCCACCGCGTCGAGGCCGAGGCGACGTCCTGGCTGGGGATGATCACGTACCACCGCGGCGAGCCCGGCGAGGGCGAGCGGCTGTGCCTGCAGGCCCGCGAGTGGTTCGAGCGCACAGGCGACACGTACTTCCAGGTGCAGAACCTCATGCACGGTCTGGCACTCTTCGCCCTCGCCGACGGCCGGCCGGACGAAGCGGAGACGTGGCTACGCGAGGCGGTCCCCGTGGCGCTCCAGATCGGCGGGTGGGTGGTGGTGGAGGCGTATCGGTTCCTCGTCGAAGCGCTTGTCGCGCAGGACCGGCTTGACGATGCACGCGAGCTGGTCGTCTTCGCGGCGCGGAACCTGCCCGAGGAGGACGCCTACGCGCGCTCGTCGCTGCTGCTGGCGGAGGCGATCGTCGCCACCGCGACGGGCGAGGCGACGACGGCCTCGACCTCGTTCGCTGAGGCACTGCGATTGATCGAGGAGCTGGAGATGCCGCTGGAGCTCGCCGATGCGCGAATGGCGCTCGGCCTCTCGCTGCGCACGTTCGGCGACGCTACCGGCGCACGAGCGGAGCTGGAACGAGCGCGGGCGATGTTCGTGCGCATCGGCGCGACGACACGGCGCGACGCGATCGACCGCCAGCTGGCGCAGCTCGTGGAGGGGCCGCCGGCCCCTCCACGGTGTAGCTGCGCCCGCGCGACCTATCCCGTGACCGAAACGTTATCGATGCCGGGATCCGAGCCAAACGAGGCGGCAAGCCCAGTAAATCGGAAGGTCACACTCGAATTGCTGGCTGTGAAGCTCACGGAGAACGAAGCCCAGGTGTCCCAATAATTCACCTGCGTCAAGGGTGCTGCGATTGTTTGACCAGGTGTGTTCGACCCGCTGGGGAATGAAACCCCAAGTAGTGATTGGCCACCACCGTTCGGTAATTCAGACGCTGCTGCGAAGTTGAGGTTGTATGTGTGGCCGGGCGTCAGGCCATTCAAAGTCTGCTCGATCCACGTTCCACCGTTGCCGTAGTCACCGACGATGACCCATTGGTTCCCGTAGGGAGTTGGACCAGCGGTAAAGTAGTTCGGGTAGGGAAGCCCCCACGGATACGTCCCGTTATGGAGTGTCGTCCAGCCCGTAAGCGGATTGGTCCCGCCAAGATCCAACGTGCCGTTGTAACCGAAAGTGTCAGCCTCAAAACTTCCGTTGACGACAGGAATGATCGTCGAGGGCTTTGTACAGGTCGTGCCCGTGCAGGTGATGTTGGTCGTGACGTTTTGCCCGCTCTGCACATTCGTCGTTGTCTGTCCATCGACGTTCGTCGTCTGAGTCACAGTGCAGTTCCCGGACGTGCTGCAGTCGGCCTGCACATCGTTCGTCTGGTTTTGACCCGTGTCGTTGTTCTGGGTCGAGTTCTGCACGACATTGAATACGTCCCCGGAGTTGTTCCCCTGTGTCGAGGGGCCGCCGCCCTTTCGCACCGGCCCGTACTGCACTTGCGTCAACGAGTACGACGGTGGGTCCGCCGTCGTGCCGCAATTCAGAGGTGGTCCGGGATTCAGAGCGTCCTCACACTGTGTCTCGTCTTGGAGTGCGTCGATCGTTGATGGGCTCGTGCTGAACTGGTTCACGGTCGCCTGGATGCCGCCGACCGCTGAGCTCTGCGTCTGATTGACCGGTCCGGCCGGGGTGCTCGCGACCGCCGTCAGCGTGTTGCTCTGCGTGAACTTCGCAGTGTTGAAACCCGAAGCCACGCCGAGGAACCCTTCGCTCTGGTTCTGCTTGATGTCGAGCAACACGTTCGGCCCGCCGGATGACGCATTCTGGTTCTGCGTAATCAAACCCGAGCCCGACGCCTTGGAGGTCAGTGTCTGGATCTGCATGAGCCGATCTCCAGCACAGCTACCCGCCGACGTCGCGGACGCTAGCGCGTTGCCGCCGGTCGCGGAATCCTGCGTGATCGAGATCGACTGGTGGGCTTCGAGCGTCACGGTGACGGGAACGCCCTTCTTGTCAACCGCCGTCGAGCCCTCGACGTTGATGTTCTGGAGGACGCACGCCTTGTTCGTGTTGGAACCGGTCGCCCGCTGGGTGATCTGGGCCGTAGCTGAAGCCGTCTGGGTGAGGCCCGATGCCTTGACTGCGTTCTCGTAGACGATCGCCTCGTTGTTCGCGCTCGCGCTGTTCTGGTCGATCGAGCACGACTGCGACAGTCCTGTCGTCTTGATGCACTTGGCCGTATTCGTCGCGGTTGCCGCCGTGAAAGATCTCGACGTACTCGTTGCCGTCGCAGACGTCGCCTGCACGACCGCACAGCGTCCAGTGGTGCAGAGGAAAGTGTTCTTGCCGCCGGCCGCCGCGATCTGAACGACCGGGTGAGCCGTGGACGTGCAGCTCCAGCCCGCCCCCGGGCAGTTCGGGCCTGCGTAGTTTCGAGCGCCCCGCTGGATGGTGACGCCGCGCGGATCGAGGCCGATCGCGCGCAGATACCGGACCACGCGGGACCGGGTGCTCAGGTTCGTCGTCTTCAGCAGCGTGCCGGGGCGTGATGCCGCCTTGCTGACTGCCGCCGTGCTGACCTTGCGGGCGGTCGCCGCGTGGGAGACCGTCGCCGGAGCGAGCGTCGATCTCGACGTGGCTCCTGTTCCACCAGCGAGCGTCGATGTCGACGTTGCCCCCGCCCCACCAGTCACGATCGCCGCCACCGCCGCGAGCGCGACGAACGTGAAGATCTTCGTCCATCCGAACATGAGCTCTCCCCTTTTCCGCCAGGTACGCCATGCCGCAGCCTCAGCCGCTGCCAAAGTCCATCGAAGGTGCCGCTCAAGTCTTACGCTCACCACCGCGCTTTTCAAGAGCCAATTACGATCCGAGCCGTTGGGAGGTCGACCCAGGCCCTCGCAGCTCGGGAGGGATGGATCATCCCGTCCAGGCCAGGAGGACCCTGCAAATAACGGTTCCGACTTGGCGTAGCCCGCCGGAATCCTCAGAATAGGGGCGGTGAAGGTCTACCAGCGCGAGACTGAGCTACGAACCGCAGGCGGGTTGGCCGTCCGGGATATCACGGACGAGGTCAACGAAGCCGTTCGGGAGAGCGGCATCACCGAAGGGATCGCCTGTGTCTACTCGCCCCACACGACCTGTTGCGTTCGGGTGAACGAGTTCGAGAGCGGGTTCATCGAGGACTTCTCGGAGCTCCTGCGCCGGCTCGTGCCAAGCGAGACCTACTATGCGCACGACGACTGGGACAAGCGCACCGAGAACATCTGCCCCGAGGACATGGACTTCGGAAACGGGCATTCACACTGCATGGCAATGCTGCTCGGAACGGCTGGGGAATCGGTCCCTGTACGCGACGGTGAGCTCTGTCTCGGCACCTGGCAGCGTGTCCTCTTCATCGAGCTCGATCGCGAGCGCGAGCGCCGCTGGCTCGTTCAGGTAGTCGGCAACTAGACGCCGTCGTCATCGGCTCCGGGCCGAACGGGCTCGCAGCCGCGATCACGCTCGCGCAAGCCGGACGATCCGTTCGCGTCTTCGAGGCGCAGCCGACGATCGGAGGCGGCACTCGCACGGCTGAGCTGACGCTGCCCGGGTTCCGGCACGACGTCTGCTCGGCGATCCACCCGCTGATCCCGGCGTCGCCGTTCTTCCGCCGGCTCGAGCTCGATCTGCCCATGGTGGAGTCCGGAGCCGTGCTGGCGCACCCGCTGGACGATGGTTCTACGGTCGTCGTCGACCGCTCGCTCGAGGCGACCGCAAGCCGCCTTGGCGTGGATGCAGATGCGTATCGGGAACTGCTCGCCCGGCCGAGCGCTGATTGGCCCGCACTCGAAGAGGAGCTGCTCGGGCCACTCATCCACGTCCCGAGTCATCCCGTGTCGCTCGCGCGGTTCGGACTGAAGGCGCTGAGGTCGGTGCGCAGTGTTGCGACGACTCGGTTCCGGACTGACGCCGCGCAGGCGCTCTTCGCCGGCGTCGGCGCACACTCCGTGGTCCCCCTCGAACAGCGTGCGTCCGCATCGTTCGCGCTCGTGTTGCTCTTGCTGGCCCACGTAGGCGGGTGGCCATTTGCCTCGGGCGGCTCGCAGTCGATCGCCGACGCGCTGGCGCATCGCCTGCGTGCGCTCGGCGGCGAGATCGAAACAGGACAACGAGTGACCTCGTTACGAGAACTACCGCAATCCGACCTCGTGTTCTGCGACGTGGCACCACGCGGGCTCCTCGATCTCGCGGGCGACCAACTGCCGTCGCGCTACCGACGCCGTCTCCAGAAGTGGCGCTACGGGCCCGGGATCTTCAAGGTCGACTACGCGCTCGACGAACCGATCCCCTGGACAGCCCCCGAGGTCGGAGACGCCGCGACGGTCCACCTCGGCGGCACTCTCGGCGAGATCGCGCAATCCGAACGCGCGGCGTGGAGCGGCCGGCACGCCGAGCGTCCCTTCGTGCTGCTGGCGCAGCAGAGCCTGTTCGACGAGACGCGCGCGCCGAAGGGCAAGCACACGGCCTGGGCTTACTGCCACGTTCCGAACGGCTCCACGTTCGACATGCGCACGCGAATCGAGGCGCAGATCGAGCGTTTCGCGCCCGGTTTCGGAGAACGCGTGCTCGCCTGCGCCACGCGCAACACCGTGGACCTCGAGCGTGAGAACCCGAACCTCGTAGGCGGGGACATCGGCGGCGGAGCCAACACGCTCGGACAACTGATCGCGCGTCCGGCGCCCCGCCTCGTCCCTTACTCGACGCCGGTCCGCGGCCTCTATCTCTGCTCGTCGTCCACCCCACCGGGCGGCGGCGTCCACGGGCTCTGCGGCCACCTGGCCGCGAAAGCCGCCCTGCGGCGTACCTGACATGCTCGCGGCATCGCCAAGCGACTTCTCGACGTGAGCGTCGCAGCAGCGCTGCTCGCGCTGCTCTCTCCACTCCTGCTCCTCCTGCTGCTTGCGATGGCAGCCGACATGGCCTGGTCGAAGCGCGATCGCGGCGGGTTCTTCTATCTCGAGCCGCGGATCTCCCGGGGGCGGCAGTTCGGCTTGCTCAAGTTTCGGACTCTGCGACGCGCCGCTCTCGAACAGATGCGCCGCGAGGACGGGCACGCCCGCCTGTACGAGGCCGACACGAGCAACCTGACCTGGGCCGGTCGGCGCCTGCTCAAGCCGTGGTATTTCGACGAGCTCCCGCAGCTCCTGAACGTCCTCCGCGGAGACCTCAGTCTCGTAGGCCCTCGGCCATGGCCCCCGGAGATGGTCCGGCGTCAGGTCGCCGAGGGCCGGGATTACCGGAACCGGGTCATGGCCGGCCTCACCGGGCCCGCCCAGGTGACAAAAGGCGATGGGATCCCGTACGAAGACCTCGATTCCGCCTATGTCGAGCGTTGCACCACGCTCTCGGGCTGGGGTCTTGTGCGTTACGACCTGCAAATCCTGCGGCGAACCTTTGCAGTGGTCGCCCGTGGAGAAGGACTGAACTATTGAGCCCTTCCTGCCGATAAGGACGGTGTGGAAAGTGCGGCACTCCAATTTCCGTGGCGTCAGCTCGGCGAGCTCCTCGTCGCCGAGGAGCTCCTGACCGAAGGCGAGCTCGAGCAGGCGCTCGCCGAGCAAGCGAAGACCGGCCGGCTGCTGGGCCAGATCCTCGTCAGCAACAGCTACCTCTCCGCGTTCTCGCTCGCTCGGGTTCTCTCGGAGCAGCACGGCGTCCGGCTCTCCCCCAAGGAAGGTGCGCCTGCCCCACCCGCGCCTGTTGCGTCCGAGCCCCAAAAGGCCTGGCGGCCGCTCGGCAAGCTACTCGTCGACATGGAGTTCGTGACGGAGTCGCAGCTCGACCGCGCGCTCGCCGCGCAGCGTGAAGAGGGCGGTCGCCTCGGTGAGATCCTCGTCTCCCGGGGCTTGCTCTCGGGCGGCGAGCTCGCGCAGGCACTCGCCGAGCAGCACGGTGTCGAACTGGGCGCGCAGGACGAAGCTGCGCTGCTGACCGTCGTCCGGCCGGCGACGAGCGAAGTGCCCGTCTACAAGCTTTTCGAGGTCATCTTCGAGCCCGGCTACCAGCGACGCACGCAGCTCTTCGAGAGCGCGAACTTCCTCGAGACCGCCGACTATGCCTTCGAGTTCGTCGACGAGCATGATCCGGCCGCACTCGAGATCCACCGCACCCACGGTGCTGCACAGGAGACCGTCTGGAACTACAGCGCCAGCCGAGCGGCCGCGGTCAACGCGGACCGCAAGGCTCTCGTCGAGACGTTCGGCTTCGACCCCACTGCCTGGGGAAAGAAGTAGGAAGACCTACTCAGGCGTCACGTAGGCGCCCGTGATCCCGCCATCCACGACGAACGTGGCGGCGTTCACGTAGGACGACTCGTCGCTCGCGAGGAAGAGCGCCGCATTGACGATCTCGCGCGGTTTCGCAAGACGTCCCATCGGGATGTGAACGAGCCTTCGCTCCGCTGCAGCGGGGTTGTCGCCCCAGATCGAGAGCAGCAGCGGCGTCTCGACCGGGCCAGGGCAGAGGGCGTTCACGCGCACAGCTTGCCTCGCGAATTGCACCCCGAGCTCTCGCGTGAGTGCGAGCACGGCTCCCTTCGAGGCGGTGTAGGAGATCTGCGACGTCGCCGCGCCGAGCAGTGCGACGAACGACGCGACGTTGATGACCGAGCCTCCACCCCGCTCGAGGAGGTGTGGGATCCCGTACTTGCAGCAAAGGTAGACGCCGCGCGTGTTCACGGCCTGGACGCGGTCCCAGGCATCCGGTTCGGTCTCCAGGATCGAGCCGTCGTCCGAGGGAGAGATGCCGGCGTTGTTGTAGAGGACGTCGATGCCGCCGTAACGATCCTTCGCCGCTGCGTACATTGTTTCGACGCTCTCGGGGTCGGCGACGTCCACCTGCACGGCGAAGGCGTCGCGCGCGGCGGCGGCGGTTTCGGCGGCAGCTTCGGCGTTGACGTCGGCTGCGCACACCTGTGCACCTTCGGCGGAGAAGAGCAGTGCCGCCTCGCGGCCCATGCCACCACCGGCGCCGGTGATCACGGCAACCTTGCCGTCGAGCCGTCCCATCAGCCGGTCGCCACGTAGACGTTCTTCACGTCGGAGTAACCGTCGAGGGCGTGCATGCCGAGCTCGCGGCCGAACCCGGACTGCTTGACGCCGCCGAAAGGCGTCGACGGGCGCACCGAGCTATTGGAGTTGATCGAGAGGACGCCGCTCTCGAGGGCGCGCGCGACACGGAGCGCGCGGGCGCCGTTCTCAGTCCAGATGGAGCCCGACAGGCCGTATGGCGTGTCGTTCGCGATACGGATCGCGTCCTCTTCGTCGGCGAAGGGAATGAGGGCCGCGACCGGGCCGAAAACTTCCTCGCGCGCAACGCGATCATCGTTCGACGCTTCGACGAGCGTACACGGGTACCAGAAACCGGGGCCGTTCGGAGTCTCGCCGCGAAAGAGCGAATCTCCCTCCTCGAAGGAAGCGACGGTCTCGCGATGTTGTGCGGAGATGAGCGGGCCCATCTCGGTCGCTTCGTCGGATGGATCGCCGACCTTCACTTTGCGCGTCGCGCCGATCAGCAGCTCGGCGAAGCGGTCGTAGGCGGAGCGCTCGACGAGGATCCGCGACCGCGCGCAACAGTCCTGGCCGGCGTTGTCGAAGACAGCGTACGGAGCAGCTGCAGCCGCCTGTTCGAGGTCGGCGTCTGCGAAGACGACGTTCGCGGACTTGCCGCCGAGCTCGAGCGTGATGCGCTTGATCGTCCCGGCCGCGCCTTCCATCACGCCACGGCCTACTTCCGTCG
>JACDEU010000025.1 GCA_013816245.1 Actinomycetota bacterium
GAGGTGCCGTTGCACGGTGAGCGGTCACTCGCGGCGGCGGCGCCCGAGTTCGATCTCGTGGGGCTGCACTGGCGTGGCTCCGGCACGGTGCAGTTCCGGAGCAGGTCACTCGCCGGGAACTGGAGCTCATGGCGAAGCGCTGATCCAGAGGCGGAGGACCTACCGAACGCCGGAACCGCTGAGGCTCGCCCAGGGAGAGTCTGGCGGATCGGAAATCCCTACTGGACTGGTGCATCGGATGCGATCGAGTACCGGCTGCGCGGGCGGGTCGCGCGACTGCGCGCGTACTTCGTTCGCAGTCCGGAGATGCGGATTCCTTTGCGCCGCGTTTCGATGACGGGCTCTCCGCTCATGCTCTCGCGCGAGGTCTGGGGAGCGAACGAGGCGATCCGGCGCGCGGCGCCGAGCTATGCGCCTAGCGTGCAGTTCGCGGTCGTCCACCACACCGCCGGTGTCAACTCGTATACCGCGTCTCAATCAGCAGCGATCGTGCGCGGGATCGAGGTCTATCACGTGAAAGGCAACGGCTGGAATGACATCGGCTACAACTTTCTCGTCGACAAGTACGGGCAGGTGTTCGAGGGCAGATATGGAGGCGTCGAAAGGCCGGTCATCGGCGCGCACGCCGAAGGGTTCAACAGCGGTTCCGTCGGGGTTGCCGTGCTCGGAAGCTACGGCTCGAGCGCGCCGCCGAAGGTCGCGCGAGCTGCGCTTGTGAACCTGCTCGCCTGGCGGCTCGACGCCGCGCACGTCGATCCAGCGTCCAGCCTGACGTGGGCTTCCGGCGGCAACCCGCGATATGCCGCGGGAGTCCCGGTCACCCTGCGAACGGTCTCCGGGCATCGCGACACCGGCTTCACGACGTGCCCCGGCGCCGCGCTCTACGCCCAGCTTGGCGCGATCGCACTGCAGGCGGGGGCGACCGGATTGCCGAAGCTCTACGCGCCCACGGTTCGCGGTGCGCTCGGAGGGCAGGTGCGCTTCCGTGCGCATCTGACCGAAGCGCTGCCCTGGACCGTGACGGTCGCCGACGCCACAGGAGCATTCGTGGGCACCGGTGCCGGCACGAGCCAGGACGTCGACTGGACCTGGGACGCCGCAACGGCGGCGCAGGGCTCCTACTCGTGGACGATCGCAGCGGGCGAAACCGTCCGTCGCGCAACGGGCACGATCGGCGCGAAGCCCGTCGCCCTAGCAATTCGCTCGGCAACAGCGGTGCCGCGCACGATCACGCCAAACGCCGACGGTCAGACCGACTCGAGTCTCATCTCGTACACGTTGAGCGCGCCGGCAACCGTGACGGCCACGTTGCGTGGCCCCGACGGACGAGATCTCTCCGTCCTCTTCTCGCAGGCGCGCCGGCCGGGAAAGCAGACCTTCCGTTTCGCGGCCGGGGGAGTTGTGGACGGTCGCTATGAGATCGTGCTGATCGCGACCGACGGTCTGGCGACCGTCACGACGGTGATCCCCGTGCTTGTCGATCGGACAGTTCGACGATTCACGAGCACACCGGTTGCCGTGTCGCCGAACGCCGACGGCAACTCTGATGAGCTCACCTTCGGCTTCGAGCTCACCCGAGCCGCGTCGGTGCGGCTCGAGGTCGCGCAAGCGGGCAAGACGCTCGCGCCGGTCTATTCCGCCGAGCTGCAAGTCGGAGCACAATCGGTGGCCTGGAGCCCGTCCGGCCTGAAGGACGGCAAGTACGCCGCGATCCTGACCGCGGCGAACGACGTTGGAACCGTCGTGCACACCGTGCCGTTCCGGATCGACACCGTGGCGCCGACCTTGCACGCGCTCTCCTTCCGAAGCCTGCGCTTCCGCGTCAGCGAGCCCGCGACCGTTCGCCTGGTCGTGAACGGAAAGCTCTTCACGCGAACCGTTCGCGCCGGCGTGTTCTCCTTTCGTCAACCGCGCGTGCGGAGTGTTCGCGTCGTCGCCCGCGACGCAGCGGGGAATCTCAGCCGGGCCCTGCGCTTCCCGTAGCCCAGGCGTCGTAAGCGCGCTCTAGCTGCAACAGGATCGCTGCGAGCAGTGGGGCGCGGTCGATCGGCTTTCCAAGCTCCACGCTTAGGGACGTCGGCGGAGTGACTGTGTCGGGCGGAAGCTCCTCCGCCGTTTGATTGGCGTTCACGCCGATTCCGAGCACCACCCGGCCTTCGCTCGACTCGGCCAGGATTCCCGCCACCTTGCGGCCGCCGATCAGCACGTCGTTCGGAAACTTGATCGCCGGCTCGAGCCCCGTGACCTCTGCGATCGCCAGGGCTACGGCGCCGCCGGCGACGAGTGAGAGCTCCGGTAGGCGGGGCGATTTCACCGCCGGGCGCAGCAGCACGGAGACCAGGATCCCCAAGCCTCGCGGTGCCTCCCAGCGTCGACCCAGCCGCCCCCGCCCTTCGGTCTGCTCCTCGGCGACTGCGACCGCTCCCTCGTCCTCGTCGTTCCCCAGCATCCGCTGGGTCGATGGCGCGACCTCCGCGTAGTGGTAGACGCCGCCGAACCGGCCGCGTAGCAGCGGTCTGACTGCGTCGGGGGCGAGCGAATCCACCACGCTCCTAGACTAGAGCGCACACATGCAACTGCCCCGCGGTCGCCGCCGTCCAATCCTGCAGTCCTCCCGTTCCGAAAGGCCCCTCGTCTATGCACGGCTGAGCGATCCGATCCTGGTGAAACGAGCAAAAGACGGTGACGCGCGGTTGGAAAAGCTGGCCGGCCATCTGCTGCGCGACCCCGAAGACGCTCGGGACGCGGCCCAGGAAGCTCTCGCGAAGCTCTGCGTCAAGATCAAGCAGTTCCGCGGCCAGTCGCAGGTCGCGACGTGGCTGCACCGCTTGACGATCAACGCCTGCCGCGACGCCGCCAACCGCCAGCGGGCTGGTGCCTGCGAGCCGCTGCTCGAGGATCGCCGCGCCGCAACCGACGCGGATCCGGCGCGTGAGGCCGACCGCTCGGAATTGCGGAGCGAGCTGAACCGCTGTCTCGCGGAGATCGCGCCGGAGCAGGCGCGCGTCGTCGTGCTGAAGGATGCCCTCGGCCTCTCGTTCGAAGAGATCTCCGAGGCTGCCGGGATGCCGGTCGGAACGGCGAAGTGCTACGCGCATCGTGGCCGCAACCGGCTGCGCGACAAGCTTTCGGACGTCGCGTGACCGTCGCAACCCCGTTCGGGCGCGAGGTGATCGAACAGATCCTGCCCCACCGCGATCCCTTCCTGCTGATCGACGAGGTGCTCGAGCTCCGGCCGGGCGAGGGCGCCGTGGCGCGCAAGACGGTGCGTGCCGACGAGTGGTACCTCAGCGGCCATTTTCCCGGACGGCCGGTGATGCCCGGCGTGCTCATCGTGGAAGCTCTCGCGCAGACGGGAGCACTGGCTGTGCTGAGCGAGGAGGAGAACCGCGGCCGGCTGGCGCTCTTCGCCGGCATCGACGGGTGCCGCTTCAAGAGGATTGTCGGGCCGGGCGACGTGCTCGAGCTGCGCTGCGAGCTCGCGCGCATGCGGGGACCGATCGGGCGCGGGAAGGCGGAGGCGCGCGTGGGCGACGAATTGGCCTGTCGCGTCACCCTCACGTTCGCGGTGGAACGATGAGCGTTCTTTGCTCAGCGCTCCACCGCAGGGGAAGGGTTACGGGAAACCGGGAGGTTTCCCGTACATCTTTCCTTCTCACCCACGCCATTCAGAGCGGCGCAGTTGAGAAGGCGCGGTCTAAAAAAGGGGAGGAAGAGGGGAAGCATGGTTTCCCCTCTTGGAATGAGCCGCAGGCGAACGACGCGGGGGAGCAGACGTGATCGGCAAGGCGCAGGGCGCGCCGATCTCGATCACCGGTCTCGGCGCGTACGTGCCGAACCGCATCGTCACGAACGACGAGCTCTCGACGATGGTCGACACGAACGACGAATGGATCATGGAGCGCACCGGGATCCGCGAGCGCCGGATTGCTGCACCCGAGGAGGCGTTCACCGATCTCGCGCTGCCTGCTGCGAGAGCGGCCCTAGCTCAGGCAAGCATGGATGCGGCCGACCTCGACCTTCTGCTGTGCGCGACCGTGACGCCCGACATGATGTTTCCGACGTCGAGCGCGCTGCTTGCCGACACGCTTGGCGCCAAGGACGCTGCCGCGTATGACCTACTGGCCGGCTGCACCGGCTTCATGTATGCGCTCGTGCAGGCCTACGGAATGATGGCGGCCGGGCTCGCGGAACGTGCCCTCGTCGTCGGCGGAGACGTGCTCTCGCGGATCCTCGACTGGACCGACCGCTCCACGGTCGTGCTCTTCGGCGACGGCGCCGGAGCCGTCGTGCTCGAGAAAGTCGACAAGCCCGGCTTCCTCGGTTTCGAGCTCGGAGCGGACGGCGCCGGCGGCATTCACCTGTCGCTCCCGGGGAGCGGTTCGCGCCGGATCGACGATGCCACCGGGAACGGTTTCGTCCACATGAACGGCCGCGAGGTGTTCAAGTTCGCGACCCGGGTGCTCGTGTCCTCGGCGGAAGCCGTCCTGGAACGGTGTGGCGCCTCGGTCGAGGACGTCGACGTCTACGTCCCTCACCAAGCGAACGTCCGCATCATGGATCACGCCGCTGCGAAGCTCGGTATACCAAGAGAGCGAATGGTGGTTAACGTTGACCGCTACGGCAATACGTCCTCGGGGTCGATTCCGCTTGCTCTGGCGGAAGCGCAGGCAGCAGGACGGCTCAAGGAAGGAGACCTGGTGTTGATGACTGGCATGGGAGCGGGCCTCACGTGGGGCTCGGCTTTGATGGAGTGGACGGGATGAAGTCCGGTCTCGTCGCTTTCTGCTTTCCCGGCCAGGGATCACTGGAGGTCGGGATGGGCCAGGAGGTCGCCACAGCCGTGCCGGAGGCGATGAAGGTCTTCGAGCGGTGCAGCGCCGCCAGCGGCATGGATCTGCAGCGTCTCTGCTTCGAGGGGACGGAAGAGGAGCTCGTCGAGACGGAGGTCCAGCAGCCTGCGCTCGTCGCGACCAGCCTGGCCGTGCTCGCGGCGGTCAAGGAGCGCGGCATCAAGCCGGACTTCGTCGTCGGCCACTCTGTGGGCGAGTTTGCGGCCCTTGCGGCTGCGGGAGCGATGAGGTTCGAAGAGGCTGTGGTGCTCGTGCGTGAGCGCGGCCTCGCGATGGCCGAAGCTGCGCGGAAGAACCCGGGCTCCATGGCGGCGATCCTCGGCCTCGACGACGAGGTGGTGGAACGAATCTGCCGCAGGATCCTCAACGTGTGGCCGGCGAACTACAACTGCCCGGGCCAGATCGTCGTCTCGGGCGAGAATCCGGCGATCGACGAGGCGTGCGCCGCCGCCGAGCGGGAAGGCGCTCGTCGCGCGATCAAGCTTCGCGTTTCGGGCGCGTTTCACAGTCCGCTCGTCGCCCGCGCCGCCGACCGGTTGCGTCCGGCCCTCGATCGCGTGAAGTTCGCGGAACCGGCCGCGCCGTTCATGTCTACGGTGACCGCGCGGATCGAGTCGGCGAAGCGGATGGGGCCGCTCCTGGTCGAGCAGCTGACCGCTCCTGTTCGTTTCACACAGGCGACGCAGGCGTTGATGATGGAGGGCGTGCACACCTTCGTCGAGGTCGGTCCGGGCAACGTTCTGGCGGGGCTCATCAAGCGAATCGATCGCAATGTGAAAACCGTGTCCGTCTCGACGCCCGAGGAGATCGACAAGCTCGAGGAGACGCTCTCCTCTGGCTGAGGCGTTCGCGTCGCTGGAGGGAAAAACCGCCCTCGTCACCGGTGGCTCGCGTGGGATCGGGCGTGCGATCGCTCTCGAGCTTGCGCGCGCAGGCGCGAGTGTCACGCTCAGCTACCGCTCCGGGAAAGACGAGGCCGAACAGGTGGCGAGCGAGGCAGGCGCCCGCGCCGTCGAGGCGGACGTCTCCGACCCCGAGCAGGCGAAGGAACTCGTCGATGCCGCCGGCGACCTCGACATCCTGGTGAACAACGCCGGGGTGACGCGCGACGGGTTAATCGCCCGAATGTCGGACGAGGACTGGCGAGTCGTGATCGAGACGAACCTGAGCGGGACCTTTCATACGTGCCGGGCCGCGGCCCGCGGCATGATGAAGCGCCGGGCTGGATCGATCGTGAACGTGTCGAGCATCGTCGGCCTGCACGGGAATCCGGGCCAGACGAACTACTCGGCCTCGAAGGCGGGGATCATCGGATTCACGAAAGCCCTCGCGCGCGAGCTTGGTAATCGCGGAGTACGAGCCAACGTGGTCGCGCCCGGATACGTCGACACCCGGCTGACTCAGGTGATCGCCGACGAGCTGAAGGACCTCATGCTCGCGAACACCCCGCTCGGGCGCTTCGGCCGGCCGGAGGACGTTGCGGGGGCGGTACGTTTCCTCTGTTCCGACGAGGCCTCGTTCATCACGGGCGAGGTGCTGCTCGTCGACGGCGGATTGGGGATGTAGATGTCGAGCAACGGACGAAGACGGGTCGTCGTCACAGGGATCGGTGCGGTCACCCCGCTCGGCAACGATGCTGAGGCGACCTGGCAGGCGCTCATCGATGGAGAGTCCGGAGCCGGACCGATCACGCAGTTCGACTCGACGGACTACTTCGTCCATTTCGCCTGCGAGGTGAAGGACTTCGATCCCTCCGACTACATCGACCGCAAGCAGGTGCGCCGCATGGACCGCTTCGCGCAGCTCATCCTCGCCGCAGCACGTCAGGCGGAGGCGGACTCGGGCATAGACATCAAGGCGGACGGAGATCGCGTCGGCGCTTCCATCGCCACGGGAATCGGTGGCATCAAGTCGTTCCAGGACTGCTACGACACGCTGATCACACGTGGCCCCGATCGCGTGAACCCATTTGCGATTCCCTGCATCATCCCAAACATGGGCGCGGGCTGGGTGTCGATGGAGCTCGGTACACGCGGGCCGCTCTCGTCCGAGTGCACGGCGTGCGCTGCGTCCAACATGGCGATCGGCCAGGGCCTCGACGACATTCGGCTCGGCCGGGCGGACGTGATGCTCTGCGGCGGCACCGAGTCGGCGATCAACCAGGTGGGCATCGCCGGTTTCGGCGCGATGCGCGCTCTCTCTCGACGGAATGACGATCCGAAGCGCGCCAGCCGCCCGTTCGACGCAGGGCGGGACGGCTTCGTGATGGGCGAGGCCGGTGCGCTGCTGGTGCTGGAAGAGCTCGAGCGTGCCCGTGCACGCGGCGCCAAGATCTATGCCGAGGTTGCCGGCTATGGCCTCTCATCCGATGCGAAGCACGTCACCGAGCCGGATCCGACCGGAGAGAATCCGGCCCGCGCGATGCGGATGGCGTTCGACGACGCCGGCATCGAACCGGGCGAGATCGACTACATCAATGCCCACGGGACCTCGACTCCGCTCGGAGACGCCGCGGAGACGCGCGTGATCAAGCTCGCGTTGGGCGAGGAGAACGCGCGCAAGACTCCTGTGTCGTCGACGAAGGGAGCAACGGGCCACTGTCTGGGCGCCGGTGGAGCGCTCGAGGCGATCTTCTCGGCGCTCGCGATTCGCGACGGCAAGCTGCCGCCGACGATCAACTACGAGGTCGAAGATCCGAAATGCGATCTCGATTACATCCCGAACGAGGTGCGCGACGCGGACGTGCGCGTGGCCGTCTCGAACTCGTTCGGCTTCGGTGGGCACAACGCGTCGATCGTCCTGAAGCGCGTCGACGACTAGGCTCGCTCCATGGCTAGAGAGCGCTGGGCGACGCTGGATTGCTACGGCACGCTGATCGACTGGAACGGCGGGATCCGCCGCGAGCTCACCCGCGTCTTCGGGGAGGAGCACGCGGACGTCCAGCTCGAGCGCTACCACGAGATCGAGCCCACGCTGCAGACGGGCGGCGAGCGCAGCTACCGCCAAGTGATGACCGACGCGATGGCCCTCCTTGGCGCGCCGGAGGGCGAGGAGGGCGGTCTCGCCACGGCGCTCCCCACCTGGGGCCCCTTTCCGGAAGTCCCTGGGGCGCTAGAGGAAGCCCGCTCGCGCGGTTGGAAGCTGGCGATTCTCTCGAACACGGACCGCGACTTCATCGAGGCGTCGATCGCACAGATCGGCGTTCCCTTCGAGCTCGCGATCGTCGCGTCGGAGATCGACTCGTACAAGCCGCGCCACCGGCACTGGCTGCAGTTCCTCGAAGAGACGGGGGCGCCGCGCGACGCGCACGTGCACGTTGCGCAAAGTCACTACCACGACATCCTTCCGGCCACCGAGCTCGGCCTGCGGACGATCTGGATCAATCGCTACGGCGAGCGGCACGACCTGCAGCCGACCCGCGAGCTCGGCGATCTGTCCCTCCTTCCCGACACTCTCGATGAGCTCGTCGCTACCTAACGGTTTCGGCACGCGCCCGGCCACGCCGGACGATGCCCCGGCGATCAACAAGGTCATCGTTGCCGCCGATGAAGCGGTGCAGGGCTCGTCCGATGAGACCGAGGCAGACCTGCTCGACTGGTGGCGGCTAGTCGACCTGGAGCAAGACTCCTGGGTCGTGGAGCAGGACGGCTCGCTTGTGGCCTACGGGGTGTTCTTCGCACACGCAGAGCACGCAGAACTGGACGGGTTTGTCCATCCTGCGAAGACGGGGCTCGGGCTCGGAGCCTGGCTGCTGGCAAATGGCGAAGCACGGGCCCGCGAACGTGAGCTGCTGGTGGCACGCACGTGGTGTCTTGCGCAGGACGAGGTCGCCCGCAAGCTGTTCGAGAGTCTCGGCTATCGCGAGGTGCGCCGGTACTACCGGATGCTGATCGAGCTCGATGCGCCGCCGCCTGCGCCCGAGTGGCCCGAGGGATTTCGCCTTAGCACGTTCGAAGAGGATGACGCCCGGGCATTCTACGCGGCGGTGAACGAGGCTTTCGCGGACGAGTGGAGCTTTCTCTCCATGCCGTTCAAGCAATGGGTCGAGCACCGCGTCAAGGCGCCGGACTTCGACCCGACCTTGTGGTTCATCGTCCGTGAGGGCGACGAGATCGCTGCGTTTCTGCGCGCTGATCCCGAACGGGGTGGCGCCGGTTGGGTGGGCGTTGTCGGCGTCCGCAAGCCGTGGCGAAAGCGGGGCCTCGGCCTGGCGCTGCTACTTCACACCTTCGGTGAGTTCTATCGCCGCGGCAAGCCGCGCATCGCGCTCGGCGTCGACGCTCAGAACCCCACCGGTGCACCGCGTCTCTACGAGCGCGCCGGCATGCGCGTCGCCTACGAGGCGGTCGCGTTCGAGAAGGCGCTCACGTGAGTCGGCTCCGCGCCAAGTGTCCCGACTGCAAAACCTATACCGCGGTTGCCCTCGGCCCGGAGTACGAATGTCACTCTTGTGGCAGAAGCTTTGGCGCAGGGCTCGTGCGAGTTCCGCAAGCCTGGGGCGACGGCGGCGAGGCGATGGCGGAGGCCGCGTGGCTCGAGCTCCCGTATCCCGAGACAGCAGTGATCGAAGCCGAGACGCTCGAGGAGCAGAACCTCGCGCTTGCCGCCGACCTCCCGGAAAGGCCGCTCGTCCTCGGCGGCTGCTGCTGCGCCCACATCGGCGCCGTCGAGGGCCTGGCGGCCCGGCAGGATCGAGTCGCGGTCATCTGGTTCGACGCGCACGGCGATTTGAACACGGTGGAGAGCTCGCCTTCCGGGAATACGTGGGCGACGCCGCTCCGGAGGCTCATCGATTCGGGTGCGGTCGATGCCGACGACGTCGTGCTCGTGGGCGCGCGCAACCTCGATCCGCCCGAGGAGGAGTTCATAGCCTCCCGCGGCATTCACGCCGGCGAGGAGGGCCTTTCCGGGGCGCTCGAAGGCGTCTCGTGCGCGTACGTCGCCTTCGATGCGGACATGCTCGAGCCGTCGGAGGTGGCGGTCTTCATGCCCGAGCCGGGCGGGGTCACCGTCGCCGAGGGCGAGCGGATACTGGCCGGGATCGCCGCCCGCACGAGTGTCCTGGGCGCGGGATTCACCGGTGCCACCTTCGAGCCCGGAAACGTTCCGCCTCTGGCCCGTCTGGCGGCGGCGTTGGGCCTCTAGCGCGCTCGAGCACGTCTGCAACCTGCAGGCCGAGAGCTCCGGTCTAAACTCGTCAGTTCCATGACATCCCGGATAGACGTCTCCATCGAGCATCGGAACGTCCCAGAGCCACCGGGGAAGCACCCGAACACGTGTCCCTCGTGCTCATCGCACTACCGAGACGACGAGCTCGAGGCGGCGCTCTGGGTCTGTCCGCACTGCGGCCACCACTTCACGATGCGCGCCCGTGCCCGCATCGCCTCGCTCGCCGACGAGGGCACGTTCGTCGAGGAAGCGGCCGACCTTCGCTCCGAGGACCCGCTGGACTTCTTCGACCTGCGGCCCTACACGGAGCGTCTCGCCGAGGCGGAGATGAAGACAGGTCTCGGCGAGGCGATGTTGATCGGCCAGGGGATCATCGACGGAAATCCCGCGGAGCTCGCGGTCATGGACTTCGCCTTCATGGGCGGCTCGATGGGGAGCGTCGTCGGCGAGAAGTTTTCCCGGGCCTGCGACAGCGCCGCCCAACGTGGCGTGCCACTCGTCTCCGTGACGGCGTCCGGAGGTGCGCGCATGCAGGAGGGAATTCTCTCGTTGATGCAACTGCCGAAGACCGTGTGCGCGGTCGAGGATCTCCACGATACGGGACAGCCGATGATCAGCGTGATGTCGCATCCGACGACCGCCGGCGTGCTCGCGAGCTTCGCGAGCCTCGGGGACGTCATCGTCGCAGAGCCCGGTGCGTTGCTCGCCTTTACCGGGCCACGCGTCGTCCAGCAAACGACACGCGAGAAGCTTCCGGACGACTTCGGTCTGGCGGAACAGAACCTCCGCTTCGGACACATCGACGCGATCGTCCCGCGCCCGGAGCTCAAAGCGTACGTCGCCCAACTCCTACGCCTCTTCTCGCGCAGTGGCGACTGACCACGAATTGCGCCTGCGTGAGCGTCTGGCGCGCTTGCGGAACCTCAACCTGCTCGGCGGCGCACGCGTTTCGGGGGAGCTGGAAAAACTGCAACGCCAGCTCGAGCGAATTCAGGCCGCGCCGACCGACGAGGAGATTTGGCGTTCGGTCGAGCTCGCGCGCCATCAGGACCGCCCCTACACCCTGGACTACGTCAACAGGCTGTTCGACGACTGGGTCGAGCTGCACGGTGATCGTGGCCGCGCCGACGACCACGCGCTCGTGATCGGCCTCGGCCGCTTCAACGGCCGCACGGTCGCGGTCGTCGGCAACCAGAAGGGTCGTGACATCAAGGAGAGGACGGACCGCAACTTCGGCATGGCGTACCCCGAGGGATACCGCAAGGCGATGCGGCTCATGGAGCTGGCCGACCTGCACAAGTTCCCGCTCGTGAGCCTCATCGACATCCCTGGGGCGTATCCGGGTGTGGCGGCGGAGCAGCACGGCCAGGGTGGCCAGATCGCCCGTTCGCAGGCGCTCATGTCTCGCCTCCAGGTCCCGATCGTCTGCTGCGTGATCGGCGAGGGCGGCTCGGGCGGCGCGATCGCGACGGCCGTCGCGGACCGGGTGCTGATGCAGGAGCACGCGATCTACACCGTCATCTCGCCGGAGGGGTGCGCGGCGATCCTCTGGCGGGACGCAGCCCAGGCGAAGAAGGCCGCCGCCGCCTTCAAGCCGGACGCCCTCCATTGCCTCGAGCTGGGCGTGATCGACGGGATCGTCCCGGAACCGGAGGGCGGTGCCCACACGAATCCCGACGAGGCGGCCAGACTCCTGGGCGAGAGTCTTCGGGAATCGCTGGAAGAGCTCGAATCGATCGCGCCGGAAGACCTGAAGCGCAGGCGGCGAGCCAAATTCCGCTCGCTAGGCGTTTACGCGTGAGTCAACGGGCCGGGCTGTGGACAGACGCGAGCTTTCGCGTAGCTTTCAGCAAGTTCGAGGTGTGGACGAGTGTCGCCTCTCCACAACATCCACAGCCTTATCCCCGGCACCGGAACGACTTCGGGCCGGAAAACCGGCCCGAAACGTCGACCCCCCCGCTGGGTGGAGAAGCCTTTCGAGGGCCAAAACCCTCGTTTGAAGTAATACATTTGCCCGGCTTTCCGTGGTTGAAACAGAAGTACGACGACACCTACCGTAAGGAGCTGTGCGACCTGATCAGGGCGAAGGCCGAGGGTCAGACGCTCCCCGAGCCCGAGCAGGAGCCGGAAGGGGAGGTAGTCGACCTCATGGAAGCGCTCCGCGAGTCCGTCGAGCGGACGCAGAAGCAGCGCAGGCAGGCCACAAAGCGCAAAGCTTCCTAGGCCGTGGCCCAGAAGCTCTCCGAGTACGAGCGCAAACGCGACCCCAATGAGACCCCCGAGCCGTTCGGTTCGAAGAAGGGGCAGGCGAAGGAGCCGATCTTCGTCGTGCAGCGACACGATGCTCGCCGGCTGCACTACGACTTCCGCCTCGAGAAGGACAGCACCCTGCTCAGCTGGGCTGTTCCGAAGGGTGTTCCGCTCGAGCCGGGCGAACAACACCTCGCCGTTCACGTCGAAGACCACCCACTCGAGTACGCGACATTCGCAGGCGAGATCCCGAAGGGGCAGTACGGGGCGGGCACCGTCGAGATCTGGGACAGCGGCACGTATGAGCTGCTGGAGGAGAAGAAGAACGGTGGCCTGACGGTGTTGCTGAAGGGCACGAAGCTGCAGGGCATCTGGGCGCTCGTCCCTGCGCACCTGAGCGGGGACGAGAAGAACTGGCTGATCGTCCGCAAGAGAGACGACATTTCGACCGTGTCGACTCCGAGAGAAACCAGCGGCGAGACGTACAAGCCGATGCTCGCCACGCTGGCGGAGGACGTCCCCCGTGGAGCCGGCTGGACGTTCGAGGTGAAGTGGGACGGCTACCGCGCGGTCGCGACGGTCGCCGGTGGGGACGCGACGCTGACGAGCCGCAATGGCAACGACCTGACGGGAAGGTTCCAGAGCATCGCCAAGGAGGTCCCGAAGGCGATCAAGACGCCGGACTGCGCGCTCGACGGCGAGGTCTGCGCGCTGGACGAGAAGGGCCGCTCGAGCTTCTCCGCGATGCAGCAGGGCAAGGCCGGCACGCCCTTCGTTTACTACGTGTTCGACGTGCTCGAGATCGACTACGAGCCCGTCATCGACCTTCCGCTCGTCGAGCGACGCAAGCTGCTCGAGAACCTGCTCGACCGGCGCAGCAAGACCGTGCGCCTCTCAGAGACGTTCGACGACGGGCAAGCACTCCTTGAGGCCGCAACGCAGCAGCAGCTCGAAGGGATCATTGCGAAGCGACTCGACTCCCGGTATTTGCCCGGCAGGCGCACGCGCGACTGGCTGAAGGTCAAGACGCACCTGGAGCAAGAGCTCGTCGTCGTCGGCTACACCAAGGGGACCGGAAGACGAGCGCCGAGCTTCGGTGCGCTCGTCCTCGGCTACTACGTCGGCAACGAGCTCGTCTACGCCGGGAACGTCGGGACCGGCTTCAGCGGCAAGGAGATCGAGAAGCTCCTCGACAAGCTGCGACCGTTGCGGCGGGACAGTCCTCCGTTCCGTGAGGTGCCCAAGATGCCGAAGGTCCGGAAGAACGACGTGATCTGGGTCGAGCCGCGCCTCGTCGCCGAGGTGAAATTCGCGGAGTGGACGCACGACGGGCGCCTGCGTTCGCCCACGTACAAGGGGCTGCGCGAGGACAAGGCACCCGAGGACGTGCGGCGCGAGGAGCCGATCACGGATGTCGTCAAGAAGGGCTCACGGGAGCTGAAGCTCTCCAACCTCGACAAGGTCTTCTTCCCGGTCGAACGGATCACCAAAGGAGACCTGCTCGAGTACTACCGCGCGGTGGCGCCGGTGCTCGTGCCGCACCTGAAGGACCGCCCTTTCACAATGGTCCGCTGCCCGGACGGGGTCGACGGCAAGAAGTTCTTCCAGAAGGACGCGCCGTCGCACCTGCCCAAGTGGATCCCGACGTTTCGCACTCAGGTCTCGACTCGCGAGTCACCGCGGACGAAGAAATGGGTCAACTTCCCGGTGGTCCACGACGAGCTCGCATTGCTCTGGATGGTGAACATGGGCTGCATCGACATGAACACGTGGTACTCGCGAGTCGACAAGCCCGACCGCCCCGACTGGGTGCTGTTCGATCTCGACCCTTCCCCCAATGTCGGCTTCAAAGAGACCGTGCAGGTCGCGCTCCTGGTCAAGCAGGCGTTGGACGCCTTCGGCCTCGTCGGCTTTCCGAAGACGTCGAGCGCCGAGGGGATGCACATCCTCGTGCCGGTGGAGCGCCGCTACACGTACGCGGACACTCGCCAGTTCGCGGAGATCGTCGCGGGCGCGATTGCGCGAACGCATCGCGGTCTGGCGACGACGGAGTGGACGAAGTCGAAGCGGCGCGGTGTCCTGATCGACGCGAACCAGAACGGAGAGGGAAAGACGATCGCATCGGCCTATTCCGTGCGTCCAAGGCCGGGGGCACCTGTCTCGACGCCTTTGCGCTGGTCCGAGGTGAACGAGGACCTCGACCCGCTCTCGTTCACGATGCCCGTCGTTCTCGAGCGCGTGCGCAAGCACGGGGACATCTACGCAGACGTTCTGACGACGAAGCAGCGCCTCACGGATGCGCTAAAGGCTCTCGGCGGCTAGGCCAACGCAGCAGCGAGACGGAAGGCCGTTGCGTCAGGTTGCAGCTGCTCTCCCGCAAGAACGCTTTCCAGCGCGATCCACGCAGCGCTCGTCGAAGGCAGAGTCTGTTTCCTCGCGCAGGAGGTCGAGAGCTGCCTCGTGGCTCCACGCTTCGCGGTAGACACGCGGCGAGATGAGCGCGATCGAGCTTGCGTCGAGACCACGCGGATACCCCTTCCCGTCGAACGTTCGTGGTGGCTGTGCACGAGCTCTTGGGTCGAAGCGTTGAAGCTGCCGAGCTCCCGCAGGAGCTTGAGTCCCCAATCGGGATGTCGCTTGATGATTGCGAACTCGTCCTCTGCGAGCGCAGCCGGTTTCCGCAGGATGCGCTTCGGCACCGACCGTGAGCCAGGCAACGCCGGCGACGACTGCGAGGTCGGCGATCCGCTGCGTCGGGAAGGACGTCTCCAGCGTCCTCAGGATCAGGAGGCAGTAGAAGAACGATCCGACGATGAGCGCGATGACCGCCGTAGGGTTCGCAGGCTCCGGGACCGCGGGAACCAGGCTTGGCACGGCCATGCCGACGGCGCCCAGCGCGACAACGCCGGCGAGCGCCACCGTGACTTAGGGACCGAGGCGCTCCGGATGGCCGAGCATGCTCAGCTCCGCGATGTCCCGCCTGAAGAAGAGCGAGGTCGTCCAGTCCACCACGACGCGCAGCTTTCGCGTCAGGAGTGGAAGCTGGTACAGGTGGTAGCTCCGGGTGACGAACCAGCCGAGAAATCCGCGGAACCGGAGTCCGAGCACGTCGGCGATGCCCTTGTAGCGACCGAGCGTCGCCACCTGTCCGAGCATGCGGTAGCGGTACGGACGAGGCGGTCCGGAGAGGTTCTTCGCGAGCCGTCGGGCCTGCCGCAACGCGTGCTGGCAGGTCGGAGGGTCGAACTGTCCCGGAGTCGCTTCGTTCGGCACGCGCGCGCCGTCTCCGAGGGCCCAGGCGTGGGGCATTCCCTCGATGCGGAGGTTGGAGTCCACTAGCACGCGCCCGCGGTCGTCGAGCGGCAGGCCGAGCCGTTCGTTCATCGGATTGGCGCGAACCCCGGCCGTCCAGACCACCGTGCTCGTGGGAATTCGGCTGCCGTCGGAAAGCGTCGCCGCGTGCGCCTCGACCGATTCGAGCGTCGTGCGGACGCGAATGTCCACACCGCGCGCCGCCAGTTGTTGCGCGGCGTAGTCGCCGAGCCTGGTCGGGATCTCGGGCAGGATCTTCGCCGCGGCGTCGATCAACACCCAGTGTTGGGTCGCCCCGCGTAGCGCCGGGTAGTAGCGCATTGCGTCGCGCACGAGATCGGACAATTCGGCGAGCGCCTCGACGCCGGCATAGCCCGCGCCGACGAAGAGAAACGTCAGCTCGCGGTTTCGCTGCTCCTCACTCGTCGCCGAATCGGCCGCCTCGAGGCGGCGCAGGACGTGGTTGCGGAGGTGGATCGCGTCGGGGAGGGTCTTGAAGCCGAGCGCATGCTCGCCGAGGCCGGGGATCGGGAGGCTGCGCGACACCGCGCCGAGGGCGACGACGAGCCGTTCGTAGCTGACGGTCAGCGTTCCATCCTCCGTCTCGACGACGACGTGACGATTGCCGCTGTCCACCTCAGTCGCACGTCCGAGGAGGAGCTCTGCTCGCGGACACATCTGGCGTAGCGGCACGACGACATGACGCGGCTCGAGCGTTCCGGAAGCCGCCTCCGGCAACATCGGCGTGTAGAGCATGAAGTTCTCCGGCGAGACGATCGTGGCACCGCGTTTGCCGAGCAGCCGCGCGACATAACCTCCCGCGAAGCCACCGCCGAGCACGAGCGTTCCACCGAGCGCGCCACGGTTAGCCATCGTTGAGCTCTATGCGTGTCACGCGTCGGCCGCTGTGTCTCGCCTCGCGCAGCGCGCGGGCGACTCCGTCGGGCAGATCTGCGGCTTCCCGCTCGATGCGGTCGCCGTCTGCCAGTACGAGGATGAAGCGTCCTCGTCCGCCCTCCGTGGACGGGGCCGGTCCGCCGAGGCGGCGCAGAACCGGCTGCAGCAAGACGAGCAGGACGTTCAGGACGACGACCGCGCCGAGGAGGCGGTAGTACCCGGCCTGGTCGATCTCCCCGATTGCTGCCGCCCAACCCATCCCGGAGGTGACGATTGCGCAGGCTCCGGCCGCCACTACGAGCATCGCGATCGACGGAGGGTCGGAGGCCCGCCGGCGGCTCAGCATTCCGGCGATCTGACCGGATGCGATTGCAGCCGAGATGCAACAGACATAAGACTTCCAGGCGACCGAACTGTCGTTGTCCAGCCAGAGAATCCAGAGCTCGATCAGAAACGACAACGCGGAGAGCCAGATCACGGCACGACCGAGCGCGACGTGACGCTGCTGGTCGAGCAACGCCGTGCCGCGCGTGGCGATCAGTGACGAAAGGGCAAAGCCGCCGGTCGTGGCGAGGATGCGCAGCTGGGTCTCACCGAAGTCCTGCGTGAGCAGCGCGACGATCGCGACCAGAGCTGTGAGGGAAAGGGCGCCGGCCGCAGCGAGCAGCAAGGGCCGGCGAAGGCTGGTGGTCACGACTGCCCTGCCGATGAGGCCGCCAACATCCTTCGCAGCAAGATCAGCGCTCCCGCCTTGTCGAGCATCTCGTTGAGGTTGCCGCACTTCGGGCTCTGCACGCAGGATGGGCAACCGTCCGAGCACGGGCAGCCTTCGAGCATGCGCGCAGTGTCCTCGACCCAGCCCTCGAAGGCGTTGAAGCCGCGCTCGGTGATGCCGACGCCGCCGGAGTGCCCGTCGTAGATGAAGACGGTCGGCCGGTCGGTCTGGAAATGGATGTTGGTCGAAAGTCCGCCGATGTCCCAGCGGTCGCACATAGCCCAGAGCGGGAGCAGCGCGATCATCGAATGCTCGGCTGCATGGAGGGTACCGAGCAGCTTCGGCATCTTCTCCAGGCCTTCGAGCTGTTCCGGTTCAGGCAGGTACCAGATCGCCTCGGTCCCGAAGCTCGTCTCGGGCAGGTCGAGCTCGACGGTCTCGAATGTCGACTGGTCGCGGATCGACTTCTTCTGATACGCGACGACCCGCTCCGTGACGGAGATGCGGCCGAAGTGGAGCGCGAGCCCGCAACGCCGCTCGAGGCGCAGTATCTCCTCGATGGCGGTGTTCGTGTCCTTCTTCGCCTGGGTGTAATAGTCGCCCTTGTAGGGCGTCACGACCGCGGTGCGTGCCTGTAGGTCGAGCTCGCGAACGAGGTAGCTCTCTCCGAGATGGAGGTAGATCGCTCCGTGGTGAACGGTCGAGTAGGCGCGCTCACGCTCGACGATCCCGAGCAACGTTCCGCTCTGCGCCTCGACGACCGCGAACGTGTCGGGCGTGGTGCTTCGCAGCCCGAACCGCCCGGCTGGGTATTCGCGGCCTGCCCACACGTAACCGGTCTTCGTGTGCTTGAGCTCGGAGAGCAGGGCGGCCCGCTCGAGAGCCTCGTTGCCGAGCGTCGCGCGGTCTTCGTCGTCGAGCGGCGCCTCGAACGCCGCCGCCCGGACGTGGCCGTCGAGGACGCGCGGATTCGCATGGTCGAGGATCGCAGCCTCCACGCTCCGTTGCAGAAGTGTCTCCGGCTCGCGCACGAAGTACTGGTCGAGCGCGTCCTGGCTCGCGACGAGCACCGCGAGGCCATGGCCGCGCCGGCCGGCGCGGCCCCATTGCTGTCGGAGCGACGAGACGGTGCCGGGGAACCCGACGGAGATGGCACAGTCGAGCAGGCCGATGTCGATCCCGAGCTCGAGCGCGTCGGTGGCGGAGACGCCGAGGAGCTCTCCTTCGACCAGGCGTCGCTCGATGTCGCGGCGCTGCGCCGGTGTGTAGCCGGCGCGATACGGAGCGAGCCGCTTCCCGGTCGGCCCGTCGACGCGTTCGACGGTGAACTTGTGGATCAGCTCGGCAGCCTTGCGGCTCTTCGCGAAGCAGATCGTCCGCAATTCGCGGGAGACGAGCTCGGACATCAGCTTCGAGGCATCGCCGAGCGCACTTGCGCGCAGGCCCAGTTCCGCATCGAGCAGCTCGGGGTTCCAGAGGAGGATCGTCCGTTCGGCCCGCGGCGCGGCGTCTGCGTCGACGACCGTCGCGCCGACGCCCGCGAGTCTTGCCGCGAGCTCGCCCGGATTGGCGATCGTCGCCGAGGCGAGCAGGAACTGCGGGTCCGCTCCGTAGACGCGCGCCAGGCGACGCAGACGCCGGAGCACGTTGCCGACGTGTGAGCCGAAGACTCCGCGGTATACGTGTGCCTCGTCGACGACGATGTAGCGCAGGTTGTGCAAGACGTCCGCCCACCTGTCGTGATGCGGGAGCACCCCGACATGCAG
This sequence comes from Actinomycetota bacterium, assembly GCA_013816245.1. Classification (GTDB taxonomy): domain Bacteria; phylum Actinomycetota; class Thermoleophilia; order Gaiellales; family Gaiellaceae; genus 3-1-20CM-4-69-9. The sequence goes on from JACDEU010000025.1 coordinate 18,963, forward strand.
CATGTCTGGGTTCGTCAGCACGATGTTCGCCCATTTGCGGATCTGCCAGCGCCGTTCCGCCGGTGTATCGCCGTCGTAGATCGCCGCGCGCACGTTCGGCGCATGCAGCTCCGCGAGCGCACGGGCCTGATCCTGTGACAGCGCCTTCGTCGGGTAGAGGTACAACGCACGGTTCTTCGGATCGCGTGCGATCGCGTCGAGCACGGGCAGGTTGAATCCGAGGGACTTCCCGGAAGCGGTCCCGGTCGCGAGGATCACGTGCTCGCCACGCGCGGCCGCATCGAAGGCCTCGCGCTGGTGCACGTAGAGCTCGTCGAACGGGAGCGCCGCGCGGAGCGCGGGATGCAAGGTCTCGGGAAGCGCGACTACGCGGGGCTCGGCGGCCGGCACTGTCTCGATGTGAGCCACCTCTTCGCCCTCGAGCAGGTCGTCCCAGAGCGCTGCGCTGACAGCCATTTGGCGATGGTAGCCTGGGTCCACCGGGGTGCCTTTCGGGGCTGAGAACACACCCGTCGAACCTGATCCGGTTAGGACCGGCGAAGGGAGAGAGTTGATTTCACGTTGTTTGACTATCGCCGGCTCGGACTCGGGCGGCGGGGCCGGGATCCAGGCCGATCTGAAGGCGTTCGCAGCAGCGGGCTGCTACGGGATGAGCGCGATCGCCGCGCTCACGGCGCAAAACACGACAGGCGTGACGGCCGTGCACGAGGTGTCGCCCGCGTTCGTGCGCGCACAACTCGACGCCGTGCTCGACGATCTCGGAGTCGACGCGGCGAAGACGGGGATGCTCTTCTCGCAGGAAGTGATCGAGACAGTCGCCGACACACTCGCGCCCTGGGGCGTGCCGCTCGTGGTCGACCCGGTCATGATCGCGAACTCCGGCGCGAGATTGCTTCGCGACAATGCGGTCGAGACACTCGTCGCTCGTCTTTTTCCGCTCGCGACGGTCGTGACACCGAATCTCCACGAGGCGGAGGCGTTGGCCGGCGGGCCAGGGTCGCGTCGCGAGCTGGCCGAGCGGATCCACGACCGGGGTGCGCCGGCTGTTCTCGTCACCGGTGGACACGGGGAGCCGCCGGTCGATCATCTCTTCGACGGCCAGCACCACGTCGAGATCCTCGTCGAACGACACGACATCCCTGCGACGCACGGTGCGGGCTGCACTCATTCGGCCACGCTTGCTGCAGGCCTGGCCAGGGGTCTGTCCCTTGAAGCCGCCGCCCGGGAGGCGGCCCGAGTCGCGAGCCAAGCCGTCCGAAACGGTCTCACCGAACTTGGTGCCGGCGACGGGCCCGTCGACGTCCTGCGTCTGAAAGGAGCGGCATGAGCGTCTCTGCCGGAACGACTCTGCGCCTTCTACGCGAGCGCAAGCTGCTCGTCCATCAGATCACCAACTACGTCGTGATGAACGAGACGGCCAATGCGACGCTTGCGCTCGGCGCGCTGCCGGTCATGGCTCACGCGCGTGAGGAGGTCGAGGAGATGGTCTCGCTCGCAGACGCGCTCGTGCTCAACATCGGCACGCTCTCGCCGCACTGGGTCGAGGCGATGCTCCTGGCCGGGAAGGCTGCGAACTCGCACGGTGTTCCCGTCGTTCTGGATCCGGTCGGGGCGGGCGCGACGAGGTATCGCACCGACACCGCCAGGCGCATCCTCGAGCAGGTGAAGGTGTCCGTCCTTCGCGGGAACCAGGGTGAGATCGCGACGCTGGTCGGCGTCGACGCGGAGGTGCGTGGTGTCGAGTCGATCGGCGCCGGTGGGGAGAGCGCCGATCTCGCTCGGGCGGCAGCACGCAAGCTGGAGCTCGTCGCGTCGGTGACGGGCCCAGTCGACCAGGTGTCCGACGGCGAGCGGGTGCTCGCCGTGGCGAACGGTCACGAGCTGCTGGCATCGGTGACCGGCACGGGTTGTATGTCGAGCGCGATCACAGGCTGCTTTCTCGCCGCGAAGCGTGACGCACCGCTCGAAGCCGCTGCCGAAGCACTCGCATCGTTCGGCGTCGCTGCTGAGGACGCGGCTCGTGGCGCAGCCGGCCCCGGCTCCTTTCACGTCGCTCTGTACGACGCGCTGGCGGCCCTTGATCCAGCCACGCTCGATTCCCGTACGAAGATCTCGTGAAGCTGCACGCGATCGTGAACGACCTCGAGACGGCCCGGCTTGGGGTCGAAGGTGGGGCGACCGTCGTTCAGTGGCGCTGGAAGGACGTTCCGCGTGTCGACGTCGTCGAGCGCGGCCGCGCGACGCGGAGCCTGTGCGCCCGTCACGGGGTGGCCTTCATCGTGAATGACGACGTGGAGGCTGCGCTGATGCTCGGAGCCGAAGGCGTTCACCTTGGCAAGGGCGACGATGGAGCCGAACGCGCGAAGGACAACGGGCTCATGCTCGGGCTGTCCGCCGCCACGCTCGAGGAAGCCCGTGCGGCGGAGAGCGTCGCCGACTACATCGGCGCCGGCCCAATGTGGGAGACGCCGTCCAAGACGGCCGCGGATCCTCCGCTCGGGCTCGAAGGCCTGCGCGAGATCTGTGCCGCGGTGAGCGTTCCGGTGGTCGCGATTGGCGGCATCGACGAGACGAACGCGGCAGATTGCATCCGTGCCGGTGCAACAGGTGTCGCGGTCATACGCGCTGCCCGCAACGCCGCGAAGCTTCGCCGGGCGATCGATGAAGCTCTCTGAGGCGGGCGAGCTCGGTCTGCTCGCGGAGCTGGAGCGCCGTGGGCTGGCGCAACGGATCGAGGACGACGCAGCGCAACTCGACGCCGGCGTGATCGTGACGCAGGATGCGCTCGTCGAGAATGTCCACTTCCGGCTCGACTGGATCTCGTGGCGCGATCTCGGTTGGCGCGCGGCGGCGGTGAACCTGAGCGACCTCGCCGCTTCGGGAGCAGAGGCCGAGGGTCTGCTCGTCACACTCGCTGCGCCGGGCCACGTGCGAGTCGAAGACGTGGTCGAGCTCTACGAAGGCATCGCCGAGACCGGTGTGCCCGTGCTCGGAGGCGATACGTCGAGCGCCGGCAGCGTCGTGCTCGGCGTTACGGCGATCGGGCGTTCGGACCGGGTTCCCGGGCGAGCCGGGGCAAAACCGGGCGACCAGGTGATCGTGACCGGGCGGCTAGGAGCGGCGGGCGCGGCGTTTCGCAGGGAGTCGTACGTGCGTCCACCGCTCCGCTTGGCCGAGGGCAAGCAGTTGGCCGCGCACGCGCACGCGCTGCTCGACGTCTCCGATGGGTTGGCGATCGACGCCGGACACATCGCTTCGCGCTCAGGTTGCCGGATCGCGATCGAGCTCGAACGCGTGCCGCTTGCAGCCGGAGCGAAGCTCTCGGATCTCGGCTTCGGCGAGGACTACGAGCTGCTGGCCGCGGTCGAGGGCCCGAACGGGCATACGGCCATCGGACGCTGCGAGGAAGGAGAGGGGGTCGTTCTGACCCTGAACGGCGAGCCCTACGAGCTAGGCGGTTGGCAGCACTTCCGCTAGCGCCCGCTCGTAGTGCGAGCGCGGGCGCGCCCCGATCAAAGTCGCCTTGGCCTCGCCGCCCTCGAACAGGATGGCCGTCGGAATCGAGAGGACGTCGTAGCGAGCGGCTGTGAGCGGGTTCTCGTCGATGTTCAGCTTGGCGAACTCGACGCGGCCACGCGTCTCCGACTCCAGCTGCTCGAGGATCGGCTCGACGGCCCGGCACGGGCCGCACCAGGGTGCCCAGAAGTCGAGCACGACTGGTGCGTCGGCCTGGAGGACGTCATGCTCGAACGTGGCGTCGGTGACCTCGAACATCTCCCGTCAGAGTAGCCGCTCTAGATCCGTCCGAGCAGGGCCGCGAGCCTCAGCCGCGGCACCTTCCAGATCGCCTCGGCGACGATCCCCTTCGACATCTTCGAGCCACCGGCCTCGCGGTTGGCGAACGTGATCGGCACCTCGACCACCTGGAAGCCGGCACGCAAGGCCCGGTAGGTCGTGTCGATCTGGAACGCGTAGCCCTTCGAGTGGATCGAGTCGAGATCGACCGTCTCGAGGACTTCGCGGCGATAGCACTTGAATCCGCCGGTCAGGTCGCGCACGCCGACGCCGAGAATCACACGGGCATAGAGCGATCCCCCTGCGGAGATGATTCGCCGTAACAGCCCCCAGTTCCGCACGCCGCCGCCGGGGACGTACCGCGAGCCGAGTGCAAGGTCTGCGCCGCCAGCTACTGCGCCGATCAGACGCGGGACGTCGTTGGGATCGTGGGAGAAGTCGCAGTCCATCTCCAACACAAGCTCCGCGTCGCCCGAGAGCGCGCGGCGAAAGCCGGCGAGGTATGCAGGCCCGAGCCCTTCCTTGCGCTCGCGGTGTAGGACGTCCACGTAGTCGAGCTCGGCGGCGAGGCGGTCGGCCAGCCCGCCGGTCCCGTCTGGTGAGTTGTCGTCGATCACGAGGATCTGCACGCCCTTGTCCCCGAGCGCGCGCACCATCGGCTCGAGGTTCTCGCGCTCGTTGTACGTGGGAAGACAGACGACGGCCCTGGGCACGTGCACGTGCGTATATTCAACGCGATGACCGGCGCTCTGCCTCGCAACGTCGACGTGGCCGAGCAGCTGGAGCTTCTGGCCGACCTCCTCGAGATCGAGGGGGAGGCCTCGTTTCGGGTGCTGGCCTACCGTCGAGCCGCGACCCGCATTCGGGAGACGGCCGCCTCTGTCGCCGAGCTTGCCCTCAAAGGCCGTGCGAAGGAGCTACAGGGGATAGGCAAGACGATCGAGGAGAAGATCGTCCAGGTGATCGAGGATGGGGAGATGCATGCCCTGACGAAACGAAAGAAGATCATCCCGGCGGAGGTGGTCAGCTTCATGCGGCTTCCGGGGCTCGGTCCGAAGACCGCGGCTCGCATTTGGCACGAGCTCGGTGTCACGACGATCGAGGAGCTGAAGGCGGCGGCTGAGCAGGAGCAACTGCGCACACTCGCCGGCATGGGCGCGAAGACCGAGGAGAGAATCCTGAAAGCGCTCGCGGAGAAGAAGCAGGAGCCTTCCGACCGACGGCTTCTCGGCGATGGGCTCGGCCCGTTGCTGGCTGTGGTCGAGGTTCTACAGAAGCACCCGGCGGCCGTGAAGGTGTCCGAGGCCGGGAGTGCAAGGCGGCGCAAGGAGACGTTTCGGGACCTAGACATCATCGCCACGGCCGGCGATCCTGAGGCGCTGATCGATTACTTTACGAAGCTGAAGTGGGTGATCGAGGTGGTGGCGAAAGGCCCGACCAAGGCAACGGTTCTGTCGAACGAGGGTCTCCGCTTCGACCTCCGTGTCGTCCCGCCCGAGTCGTACGGCAATCTGTTGCAGCACTTCACCGGCTCGAAGGATCACAACGTCGCACTGCGTGAGCGTGCCGTGAAGGACGGGTTGTCCGTGTCCGAGTACTCGATCACCGTCGTCGAGAGCGGGGAGGAGCTCAGGTTCGCCGAAGAGGCCGACGTGTACGAGCGGCTCGGCTATCAGTTCATCCCGCCCGAGCTCCGCGAGAACGCCGGCGAGCTGGAAGCTGCACGCCGCGGCGAGCTGCCGAAGCTCGTCGAGCTCGACGACATCAAGGGCGACCTGCACACGCACACGACGTATTCGGACGGCCGCGACTCGCTCGTAGAGATGGTGCGCGCAGCGCAGGTGCGCGGCTACAAGTACTACGCCGTCACCGACCACCCGCACAGGGCGTTTCCCGAGCAGGACCTCGAGATCGACGAGCTCAACGAGCGCCTCAAGCCGTTTCGGATCCTGAAGGGGATCGAGGTGAACATCCGGATCGACGGCTCGCTGTCCTTGCCGGACGAGGTGCTCGCCAAGCGTGACTGGGTGATGGCGTCGCTGCATGCTGCCTTCGACCGAAATCCGACCGAGCGGGTCCTGACCGCGATGGAGAACCCGCACGTGGACTGCATCGGGCACCTGACTGCGCGCAAGATCAACATCAGACCGCCGGCCGACGTCGACATCGAGCGCGTCGTCGCGAAGGCGGTCGAGACCGGCACCTTTCTCGAGATCAACGCACAGCCGAACCGGCTCGACATCCGCGACACGCACGCGCGGCTCGCGGGAGAGGCGGGCCTGAAGGTCGCAGTCAACACAGACGCGCACCAGCTGAGCGCGCTTCAGCACATGGAGATAGGCATCGCGCAGGCGCGCCGCGCGTGGCTGAAGAAGGGCCAGGTGCTGAACACGCGTACCTGGCCGCAGATCGAGAAGCTCCGAAAGTGAGTTTTCGGGAGGACGGCGCCGCCGCGCTCGAGTGGGCCGCGCACTATCTCGAGCACGTCGGCGAGTTTCCCGTGCTGGAGCAGGTCGAGCCGGGCGACGTTAGCAAGCGGCTCCCTGCGTCGGCGCCCGAGCAAGGAGAGCCGTTCGCCAACGTCTTGCGGGACCTCGACGAGATCATCCTTCCCGCCACGACGCACTGGCAGAGCCCGCGTTTCTTGGCGTACTTCGCGAACAGTGCCGCGGAGCCCGGATCCTCGCCGAGCTGATCGCAGCGACGCTGAACTCCGTTGCATTCCTCTGGCGCACTTCGCCGGCCTCGACGGAGCTCGAGGCGCACACGCTCGACTGGACGGCGCAGCTGCTCGGCCTGCCCGCGGGGTGGCACGGTCACATCGAGGACACCGCATCCGTCTCGACGATCGCCGCGGCGCGTGAGGCAAACGGCGGTCGCGCATCAGGGAAGCCCTGCGGCTCGCAGAGCTCTTCGAGACATGGGTCCGCGACGAGTCGGGCTGGGAGCTCTGCGCTCCGCGGCCCTTTTCTGTCGTTTGCTTTCGGCGCGACGCTGGCGACGAGGTGAACGAAACGATCGTCGAGGGGGTAAACCGCAGCGGCGAGGCCTTCCTCTCGCATACGCGCTTGAACGGCCGCTATGTCATCCGGCTCGCGATCGGCAACGAGCGGACAACGGAAGACGATGTCCGCCGCGCGTGGGTCGCACTCAGAGCTGCTGCAACAGGCTGACGAATTCCGGCGGGTTTGCTACGACGATGTCGGCTGCGGCTCGTAGCTCCGGGGGCCCTTCTTCGGACGACACCGCTACGCGCACGGCGAGCTCGAGCCCGTCCAGGGCGCGGAAGGCGTCCAGGTCGGTCGTATCGTCGCCGGATGCGAGCGCCCGCCTGAGTTCGTGACGGGCGAGCAGCATTCGGATCGCTGTGCCTTTGTTCGCCTCGATCGGAGGAATGATCTCGAGCGCCTTGCGGCCGAAGCGCGCGACGAATCCGGCCTCGCGCGATCGCTCGGCGATCGCTTCGAGCTGCGGGAGCACGGCCGCCTCGTCCAGGCCGCGGTAGTGAAGGGTCGCGGTGAGCCCCTTGTCCTCGAGGTGCGGCCACTCGACCTCTGACAGCAGCTCGCGAAGGCGGCCGTGCCACGCCTCGGACTCCGGAGCCAGTTCGTGGCCATGGTTGCCGACGTACGTGAGCTCCGGAACGCCGACGATCTTCCGGGCATCGTCCGAGGCCCGGCCCGTGATGCAGGCAACCAGCGCGTAACGGTCGTGCAGGCGGCGGAGCTCGGCGCGTGTGCCGTCCGGGACGCGTGCATCTTCCGGTCGCGCGACGATGGGCGCGAGGACCCCGTCGACGTCCAAGAAGAGCGCCGCGCGCGGCGGATCCTCGGCGAGGCGGGCGATCAGATCCACGGCCACGCTGCAAGAATAGGTGCGTGCGGCTCGCCCTCATCGGCCTCGTTGCGGGGTTCTTCAGCGCGCTATTCGGAGTCGGGGGCGGCATCGTGATCGTGCCCTTGCTCTTGCTCTTCTGTGCCTGGGACTCTCGCGCCGCGACCGCGACCTCTCTTGCGGCGATCGGGATCACCGCTGTCTCCGGCGTGATCGCATATGCAATTCACGGTGACGTCAACGTCGGGTATGCCGCGCTCGTCGGACTGCCCGCAGCCGTGTCGGTCGCGGGAGCGACTGCCGTTCAGCAACGACTGCAGACACGCACGATCGAATTGCTCTTCGCAGCGTTCATTCTTGCCGTCGCGGTCTGGTTGTTCGTCAAGTGACGTACGCATTCGCCATCGCACTCGGCCTCGCCGCGGGCGTGCTCGCAGGGATGTTCGGCATCGGCGGGGGGATCCTGTTCGTGCCGACGCTGATCGCACTCGGGCTCGATCATCACGAGGCGCTCGGGACATCGCTCCTTGCGATCATCCCGACGGTTCTCGTCGGAACCTGGCGGCAAGCGCGCTACGGCAACGTTCGCTGGCGCGCGGCAGCCTTGCTCGGAGTCGCAGCTGCGACAGCCGCCCAGGGCGGTGTTGTCCTCGCGGAGTCGCTTCCCGACGCGACTCTCCGCCGCCTGTTCGCGGGCCTGCTCGTCCTGGTGGCGGCGCAAATCGCGTGGCGGGCGCGCCGCCGCGAGTCCTGACCTATCCTGTCCACATGGCAGGGCCCGAGGAAGTCTGGCTGCCGCTCGTCGATGAGCCCGTCGGCGACATCGTCGCGCGGCTCCAGGCGGAAGAGCCGGAGATCGATCGGCTCGTCGGCTCGCCGCACCGCATGCTCGCCTTCCGCACGTTCGCCTACATCCGCGTCGGAATCCTGTTGGGCGAGCTCCTGTTCGAGCAGGAGCTCGGCGCTGAAGATGCAGACGACTCGTGGGTCGAAGCCCTACTGAGAGACCCGAAGCACCACGATGCCCTGCGCCGCGAGGTCAAGGCGGTGGCCGAGGAGATCGCCGCCGATCCGAGGTACGCGGACGAGGAACCGCTCGGCCCGGACGAGGGCGCGCGAGACCGTTTCCGGGAGTTCGCCCGCAAGCAGCTCGCCGGCGACTGATCTTTTTCCCATTTCGTCGTCTAATCCGACGTGCGGAAGCTCTCGAACGCGTGGAAGCTCTCGATCGAGGCCGCGGCGATTCTGGTGCTCATGGTGGCCACCGGCGTGACGATCTACCTCACCACCGTGCAGCACCCGAAGAGCCCGTGGCGGACGGCGGGCACACGGGTCCAGGACGTCTCCCGTTCGTCGGGCGTTCAAACCGAGGTCGCGGTCGCCGTCGATCCTTCGAAGCCCAGCAATCTGCTCGCCGCGTCGAACGAGTCGGTCGAGCCCGAGATTCGCGCATTCACTTCCACGAACGGTGGACGGTCGTGGTCGACGAAAGCCGGTCCCGCATTCGATCCGAACACCTGTGCCTGGGGAGATCCGGCGGTGGCGATCGCTCCGAACGGCCGCCAGTACATCGCGTTTACGGAGAAGTCGATTTGCGCGACAGGCCCCGACCTGACTCCGTACCTCGTCGTCGGATCGCGTCCAGGGCCGAGAGGCGGTTGGCTCGTTCGGCGCGTCACTCGTCCGGCGACGAAGTTCGGCTTCGACGACAAACCCGCAATCACGGTCGACGCGAAGGGTCGGGTCTACGTTGCGTGGTCCCGCCTTCTGAGATCGAAGTATCAGACGACCGTTGTGAGCTCCAGCACGGATGGGGGCAAGACGTGGTCGGAGCCGCGGGTCGTCGATCGCTCACTCGTCCAGCCACAGTTCGTCACGATCGCGGCCGGCGCGGGCAGCAACTTCTATGTCGCCGGTGTGGACGCACACCACGGTCTCTGGATCGGCCGCTCCACCGACGCCGGCCGCCACTTCGCAGTTCGCGGAGCGGCGCCGCTTCCGGGAAACATCGCGGGGACGTGCCTCGTCTTCGGGAACTTCGTCCTCCCGCAACAGGCCGTTCGTTGCCTCGGCCCGAACCCGACGCTCGCGGTCTCGAAGCGGCATGTGTTCCTCACGTACGGGGTCGCCGGCGCTGATGCGACGCAAGACGTCGCCGTGGCCGTCTTCGACGGGGAACTGAAGCGGCTCTCCCGCGGGCGGGTCGGCCCTGCCGACTCGAAGAAATCCGACCAGTTCTGGCCGGTGTCGTCGGTCGATCCGGTGACGTCGGACCTCTGGGCCTGCTTCTACGACACGCGCGGTGACTCGAAGCGGACGAAGGCGTGGTTCTCGTGCACGGTCTCGACCGACGGACTGCGGTGGGCGAAACCGGTGAGGCCCGCACGCGCGTGGGCCAATGTTCAGGTCCTCTGGGAGGACGCCCGGATCTACGGCTACGGCGACGCCGGGGGCTACGGCGGTTACACCGGTCTCGCGGCTCGCGGCGGCACGGCACATCCGATGTGGATCGACACTCGGGATCTCAATGCGAACAACGAAGAGGTGTTCACGGCGCGCCTGCCGGCGAAGGCGCTACGCCGAGGGGCCGGCTGACTCTGGACGCCCGCTGAGCGGAACCAGGCCCGCGGGGCGTGCGACGACCGGAGAGCCTGCATAATGGGGAGCTTGTGAAGCGCGCTTCCGTCGCCTTCCTCGTCGCCCTTCTGCTGCTGACCGCTGCTGCCGCCGATGCCGGCTGGCAACACGCTCAGGCGTCGGGGGCGACCGCGCGCGCCTATGGGATCCGGGTAGTCGTCCCGGACGGGCCGGGCGCGCAGACGCCGACCGTCGCGGCACCGGAGGACTCGGTCGTCTTCAGCGGCAGCTTCGACTACAACCACATCGTCACCACCGGCTCCGCCAACGCGAGTGCCTCGGCCGTGGCGGGCCCGTCGGCGAATGCGACCGCTTCGGCGGAGGTCTCGAACCTCAGCATCTTCGGCGGCGAGATCACTGCGTCGAGCGTGGTGGCGCAGGCCCACGCCGAGGCGCGGTCGGGCGCCGCGAAGGGTGATATCGCCGGCTCGACCGTCACTGGCCTCGTCGCGCTCGGCACGCCCGTAACCGGCAACGCGCTGCAACTTGCGGACTGGGGCTCGTTGACGACTGTCGCCGGGGGTGCGAGCGGCACGCCCGCAACGGGCTACCGCGGCAGCGTCACCGCGCTCGAAATCAGGCTCACCGCAGAGCACGGGGGTTTGCCCGCCGGGACGACGATCCTCGTCGGCTACGCCGAGGTCGCTGCGGAGGCAGCCCCGCCGGAGCCGCCGGTGACGGTTCCCAAGCCTCCGAAACCGAAGGGCACGAAGTCCTCGTCGCGAGCACCGGAGCCGTCACCGGGTTTCCCGCCCGTGCTGAACCCGCCGGAGGTGACTCCGAAGCTCACCGCCGGCGGTTACGTGTTTCCGGTGTATGGCCCGTCATCTTTCACGGACACGTTCGGAGCGTTGCGCGGCGACGTCTCCGGCGGCTGGCATCACGGCGACGACATCTTCGCGCCGCTCGGGGCACCGCTGCTCGCCGTCGCGTCCGGGACCGTCTTCTCCGTCGGCTGGAACAAGGTCGGCGGGAACCGGCTCTGGCTGCGGGACGGTCAGGGAAACCTCTTCTACTACGCGCACCTCTCTGCTTTCTCGCCGCTGGCGGTGAACGGCAACAAGGTGAACGCCGGTGACGTGGTCGGCTTCGTCGGCAACACGGGCGACGCGCAGGGGACGCCGTTCCATGTCCACTTCGAGGTGCATCCCGTGGGATTGCTCGGCCTCGGCTACGACGGCGCCGTGAACCCTACGTCTTACCTGCTCGCGTGGAAGCACCTTCAGGACGTCAGCTTTGCCGGCGGCGATGCCTGGGCGCCGCTGCACTCCATCGGGAGTGCGCCGAAGCCCGGCGCGATCCTGCTCACCGCGAGCGACATCTCGACGGCGGACGGGCTCGTACCGGGCTCTCTGCAGCGTGCGATCAAGCCCCTCGTCGTGAGGAGCGACGACTTCAGCTCGAAGAAGAAGCCGAAGTAGCGGTTAGTTCGAGCTCGGGGTGGAGTGTGAGTTCCCGCCCTGGTACGTGAAGTCGTCGCTCGGACCGAACACCTTGTCGGAGACCCATTTGCGGGTCTGTGCGCCTGACACGGGGTTGAAGAGGATCCCGAGCGCGATGCCCGTCAGCAGGAGCATCGTGTTGCGCGCGCCGTGGTCATTCTTGCCCTGGACGCGGTCGGCCGCCTCGCGCAACTGGTCGAGGGCGTCCTTCAGCTGGTCCTGGATGTCCTTGTCGGTTGCGACTCGAGTCGCAACCGGGATCGCGCCGCGGCCGCCGAGCAGCTCGTTGTAGACCTCACGCGCGGACTCGAACGCGTTCCGCACGTTGTCGCGCAAATCCTCGTCGTAGAGGGCGCGCTCGATGTACGGCTTCGCCCCTCCTGTCCGGTCCAATACCTTGTCTCTCGTCTTGGCCATGCTTCTCGTGTCCTTTCGCTGGTTTGCCAGCCGTTTCGTACCCGTCCCGAATCCTCGCAAACAAGCGGTTCTCGTGGTCGGGGCACTGCTCCTGGCTGCCGGCTGTGGAGGTGCCGCGAAAGGCAAGGAGCAGAGCGTGCACGGGCCAGGCTATTTCTTCTCCGCGCCGGCCGGCTGGACGGTCACCCGAAAGGGGGCCGAGGTGCAGGTCGGGCAGGGACCCCAGCTCGTCTCCGTGACACGGTTCCCGCTCGTCCGCCCGTTTCGGCCAACCCTCTGGACCAAGGTCCTGCCGCAGCTCGACCAGGCGGCCGAGGCACTCGCGAGGCAGCAGCAAGGGACGGTCACGGAGCGGGCGACCGTCACGATCTCAGCACTCCGGGCGCGGCGCTACGAGGTCGCGTATGCCCGCGACGGTAAGCAACTCGTCGAGCGGATTGCCTTCGTCCTACGCGGAAAGACGGAGTACGAGTTGCTCTGCCGCTACGAGCGCGGCGGCGACACGCGGGCCTGTGACGGGCTGCTCGCGACCTTCAGGTTGACCTGACGCTCGCTCGGGCGTCCGGCGCTCTTACCGTCGAAGGCGGCGTCGAAGACCTCGTCGATCGAGTCGACCAGGATGAACTCGATCTCCTTCTTCACCTCGGGCGGTAGCTCTTCGAGATCGGGCTCGTTGTCCCGTGGGAGAATGATCCGCTTGAGGCCGGCGCGTTGCGCGGCGAGCGACTTCTCGCGAATCCCGCCGATCGGCAGGACCTGTCCGGTGAGCGTGATCTCGCCGGTCATCCCAACGTCCTCGGAGACGGGTTGGTTTCGGACGAGCGACGCGATCGCCGTCGCCATCGTGATCCCCGCGGACGGTCCGTCCTTCGGGACGGCGCCGGCGGGAACGTGCAGGTGGATGTCGTTCTCACGGAACCAGTCCGAGTCGAGCCCCAGCTTTTCGGTGTGCGCGCGCACCCAGGACAACGCCGCCTGCGCCGACTCCTGCATCACGTCACCGAGCTGGCCGGTAATCGTCAACCTTCCTTTGCCAGGGTATGCCGTGGCTTCGAAGAACAGGATGTCGCCGCCGACCGCCGTGAACGCGAGACCCGTTGCGACTCCCGGTTCCGAGGTGCGCTTGCGAACCTCACCTTCGTAGCGACGCGGTCCGAGCCACGAGCGCACACGCTTTTCGTCGATTCGGACTTTCTTCGCCCGGAGCTTGCCTTCGGCGACCTGTCGCGCCGCTTTGCGCAGCACGTCGCCTAGGCGCCGCTCGAGGTTTCGGACACCGGCTTCACGCGTGTAGGCGCGGATGATCAAACGCAGCGCCTTGTCGGAGAACGACACCCGTTCGAGGCCGAGCCCGTGTGCGTCGAGCTGCTTCGGGACGAGGTAGCGCTTGGCGATGCCGAACTTCTCGTCCTCGGTGTAGCCAGAGAGCGAGATGACATCCATGCGGTCGAGGAGCGGCGTCGGGATCGTGTCGAGCGTGTTCGCCGTGCAGATGAAGAGCGTCTTCGAAAGGTCGAACGGCAAGTCGAGATAGTGGTCGCGGAAGTTCTTGTTCTGCTCGGGGTCGAGGACTTCGAGCATCGCGCTCGCGGGATCGCCGCGGTAGTCCGAGCCCATCTTGTCGATTTCGTCGATCAGCACCACCGGGTTCATCGACTCGGCGTCGCGCAGGTGCCGGATGATCGTGCCGGGCATCGCGCCGATGTACGTGCGGCGATGACCGCGGATCTCCGACTCGTCGCGGACACCGCCGACGGAGAGCCGGGCGAACTTTCGTCCGAGTGCGCGCGCGATCGACTGGCCGAGCGACGTCTTCCCGACGCCCGGCGGGCCGACGAAGCAGAGGATCGGGCCGGAGGTGTCGTTCTTCAGCTTCGAGACCGCGAGGTGCTCGAGGATCCGCTCTTTCACCTTCTCCAGGTCGAAGTGGTCCTCGTCGAGCACCGCCTTCGCGTTGTCGAGGTCGAGGTTGTCCACGGTGGTCTTGTTCCACGGCAGCGACGCGATCCAGTCGATGTAGGTGCGGATCACGCCGTACTCGGCGGCGGCCGTGGGGAGCTTCTCGAGCCGGCCCAGCTCACGGTCGACGACTTTCCGAACGTCCTCCGGCAGATCCATCGCCTCGAAGTTCGAGCGCAGCTCGGCGAGCTCCGCCGCTTCGGGGTCGCTTTCGCCGAGCTCGTCTTGGATCGCCTTCATCTGCTGGCGCAGGAAGAACTCGCGCTGGCCTTTCTCCATCTCCTCCTGCACCTGCGACTGGATCTTCGAGCCCAGCTCGAACACCTCGAGCTCGCGGTTCAGGATCGCCGAGATCTCGCGCAGCCGCGTTTCGACGTTGGTGAGCCCGAGCAGGCCCTGCTTCTCCTCGGTCTTCAGGCGGAGGGTCGAGGCGACGAGGTTGCAGAGCGCGCTCGGATCGTCGACGTTCGCCGCTGCGATCTGCAGCTCTTCGGGTAGATAGGGAACGAGGCCTATGACACGGCCGAAGAGGCTCTGGACGTTCCGCGTGAGCGCTTCGACCTCCGGAGTCTCCGGCAGCTCGTCAGGCAATTCGGCGAACTCGCCGACGAGATACGGGTCTGACTGCACCTGACGGTCGAGCTTGATGCGCTTCAGTCCCTGGACGAGGATGCGCAGAGTCCCGTCGGGGACCTTGATCATCTTGTGGATGACCGCGGCGGTGCCGACCTCGTAGAGGTCGTCCCATCCGGGCTGGTCGGCCTCGGGGTCCTTCACCGTGACGAGCGCGAGCAGGCGGTCGCCGGAGACGACGTCCTCGACGAGCTTGATCGAGCGGTCCTGCCCGATCGCTAGCGGGGTCACGGATTCCGGGAACACGACCGTGTCCTTCAGCGGCAAGACCGGTAGCGTCGCCGGAAAGACGAGCTCTTCCTGGTCCTCGGTCAGCGTGTCGGTCAGCGCCTCGCTCATCGGGACGTCACCACGATCGCGATGCGCTCGGCAGGAGCGGGCCTCGGAGCGATCGGCAGCTTGATCGTGAGGAAGCCGCGCTCGTACGTCGCCGTCGCCTGCTCGGGGTCGACGTCTTCGGCCAGCGTCACCTGTCGCTGGAACGAGCCGTACTCGATCTCCAGCTGCTGGTACTGCCCGCAATCCTTGGGTCGCTTGCGCTCACCGGCAATGAGGAGCGCCTGAGGCGATGCGATCACTTTGACCTCGTTCGGGTCGACCCCGGGCAGCTCGACGACAACGGTGAGGGAGGGAGGGTCCTCCGTTCGGTAGACGTCGGCCTCGGGCCGGTAACCGCGCCGCATGCCGCGTGAGAACGGAAAGACCTGCCAAAGGTCGGCGAAGAGCTGCTCGATCTCCTCGGCGGCGTTCTCGAGCTCGCGTCGGCGTTTTTCCATCGTGTCAGGGTACCCCGGTAGGCCAGGGTTCAGACGTGGCCGGGCCGAGCCTGCGCGGCGGAGGCCCGTAGGGCACTAGCATCGCTCCGCTATGAAGGGTGTCGTCCTCGCCGGTGGAACCGGCTCGCGTCTAGATCCGCTCACCCGGATCACGAACAAGCACCTCCTGCCGGTGAACGACCGGCCGATGGTCATGCACGCGATCGACGCGCTCCACGAGGCCGGTGTCACCGAGCTGATGGTCGTGACGGGCGGCGATCACGTCGAAGACTTCAAGGGGCTGCTCGGAGATGAGCTCGCGTACGGCAACCAGGAACGACCGGGGGGCATCGCGGAGGCGCTGGGGCTCGCCCGGGACTTCATTGGCGACGAGCGCGTCGTCGTGATGCTGGCGGACAACATCTTCGGCGGCCCGATCACGCAGACCATCCGGAACTTCGCAGAGCAGCGACAAGGTGCCCGCGTGCTCCTGGCGCACGTGCGCGAGACCGACCACCTGCGCCACCTGGGCGTGCCGCGAATCGAAGGCGGCCGAATCGCGGAGATCGTCGAGAAGCCGCCGGATCCTCCCGGCCTCTACGCCGTCACGGGCCTGTACTGCTACGACGCGGACGTCTTCGACGTCATCGCCGAGCTCGAGCCGTCCGGGCGGGGCGAGCTGGAAATCACGGACGTGAACAATCACTACGTGCGCGCAGGGTCGCTCGAGTTCGACGTCTTCGAGGGCTACTGGGGCGACGCGGGCGAGTCGATCGACGCGTACTACGAGGTGATCGAGCGCGTGCGGCGGCCGCACTTCAAGACCGACCGTCTCCGCCCGGCGCCACTACGCCGCTTCGAGGACGAGCGAGGCTGGCTGACCGAGATCGCTCGCACGAGCCTGCTGCCGAAGCCGATCAGGCAGACCAACGTCTCGTTCTCGCGCAAGGGGACGATCCGCGGGCTCCACTACCACGAGCGTGGTCAGGACGACGTGTTCGTATGCCTGCAAGGCAAGGCGCGTGTCGTCGCTATGGATCGTGACACGGGCGAGACGTTCACCGAGGACATCGGCGACGACAACTTCGCCGCGGTCTACGTCCCCGGCAATCTCGCGCATGGGTTCGAGGCGTTGACCGACGTATTGATGCTCTACCACGTGACCGAAGAGTACGACGCGGCCGATCCCGACGAGCACCAGCTGCCGTGGGACGACCCACGCGTGGCCCATCTCTGGAGCACGACATCGCCGATCCTGTCCAAACGCGACCAGCCCAGCGAATCCTGATCACCGGCGCCGGCGGCCAGCTCGGCCGCGCGCTGGCGACCGAGTTTCCCGGCGCTGTCGCACTCGCGCATGGCGACTGGGACGTCACGCTTCCGCCGCCGTCGTTCGCCGAGTCGCCGGACCTCGTTCTGCACGCTGCGGCCTGGACGGACGTCGACGGCGCCGAAGACGATCCGCAGGAGGCCGCCGCGGTCAATGTGGGAGGCACCCGGCACGTTGCGGAGCTCGGCACACCGCTCGTCTACTTCTCCACGGATTACGTGTTCGACGGCCGCAAGAGCGAGCCGTACGTCGAGTCCGACCCGCCGAATCCGATCTCGGCCTACGGTCGCACGAAGGTGTACGGCGAGGGGGCTGCGGGTGAGAGCGCGTGGATCGTGCGGAGCTCCGGTCTCTACGGACCGACGGGGAAGAACTTCGTGCGTGCCATGCTCGACCTGGGCCGTGAACGGGACGAGGTTGCGGTCGTCGAGGATCAGCGCACGTCGCCGACCTACGTGGCACACCTCGCGACGGCGACGCGCGAGCTCCTCGACCGGCCTTTCGGGATCTGGCACGTTGCAGCGGATGGCGACGCGACGTGGGCGGAATTCGCCGAGGCGATCTACGAAGAAGCGGGGCTGGACACGCGTGTGCGCCCGATCTCGAGCGCCGAGCTCGGCCGGTCGGCGCAGCGGCCTGCGTACTCGGTGTTGCGAAGCGAGAAGGGCGCGCCTGCCCTCCCGCACTGGCGGGAAGGCTTGCGCGAATACATCAGCCTGATCTCTTGAGCTTGCCGTGCTTCTTCGCGTGCAGCTCGCCGCGGCGGAACACCCAGATCCCGAGCGGCACCGAGATCACGCCGATGATCGCCATCGGCCAGATGTCGCCCCACACGGAGCTGACGCTGGCCCCGTCGATGATCGCCGACCGCTCCCCGCGGAGCGCGTACGTCGCAGGCGAGATCTTCGCCAGCCACTGCATGAACTCTGGGAGCACCGAGACCGGGTAGTAGACGCCGGACACGACGAGCATCAACCCCTGCGCGACGTAGCCGAACTGCGTCCCCTTCTCAGGTGAGATCAGCGGCAGGACGGCCGTCATCATCCCGATGCCGACGAAGGAGACCGATGCCACCGCTATCAGCACGACTGCGGTTAGGAAGTTCGCGTGCGGCATGTGGAGGCCGAAGAACGCCGCGATCGCCGCGAAGACGATAGACGCGCGGACGATCCCGTAGCCAATGGCGAAGATGCCGGTGCCGAGCAGGTGCGTTGCGCGGGTGAGCGGCGCCATGAACGTGTACTCGATCGTGCCTTCCCAACGCTCCCAGGCGACGGTCTCGATCAGCAGCTCGAAGACGATCCCGAGGTACGACCACATGACTGCGCCGATCAGCAGGATCGTGGTCAGCCGGTTGACGTCGATTGAGCCACCCTCCGCGACGACCCCCTTCGCGATGAAGACGATCGTTAGCGTGTTCGCGGCCGTCCAGAAGAAGAACGCGATCTCCCACCACGCGTAGCGCTTGATGAGATACCAGTTGCGCTCGACCATCCCGTAGAGGCCGATGAACTCGTGCCTGAGTGTGGCGGCAGAGCCCCTCATGCGAACACCCCTCGCTCTGCGTCCTCGTCCTTCTCGTCCTCGAACGTGCGGCCGGTGGCGGCGAAGAAGGCGTCTTCGAGCGTCTCCGCCCCGAACTGCTCCTTCAGCGCCTCGGTCGGATCGAGTGCGATCAGCTTCCCGCGGTCGAGGATGCCGACCCGGTCCGCGAGCACTTCCGCCTCGCGCAGGTCGTGAGTGCAGAGCAGGATCGTCGCGTCGTGCGTCGTCCAGACGTCACGGATGAACTCCTGCACCTCGAGCTTCGAGCGTGGGTCGAGGCCCGTCGTCGGCTCGTCCAGCAGCAGCAGAACCGGTGAGGTCAGAAGCGCCCGTGCGAGGGCGACCTTCTGCTGCATTCCCCGCGACAGGTTCTCCATCGCCTCGTGGCGGCGGCTGATGGGAAACCCGACGCGCTCCAGGATCTCCGGAATGGACTTCTTCGTTGCGCTCGGCGGAATGCCGTAGAACCTGGCCGCGTACGCGAGGTTCTCCTCCGACGACATCTTCTTGAAGAACGAGGCCTCGACCGAGACGCGGTTGACGAGTCGCTGGACCGCGCGCGACTCCTTGACGACGTCGTGGCCGAAGATCCTCGCGCTGCCCGCGTCGGGGAGGAGCAGCGTCGAGAGCAGTCGGACCAGCGTTGACTTGCCCGAGCCGTTCTGGCCCAGGATGGCGACGCACTCGCCGCGCTCCATCGTGAAGGTCACGTCCTCGAGCGCCGCGACGCGCTTCCGCCTTTTGCGCCCATGGGTCCGTGTCGCATCGCGACGGAAGAACTCTTTGCGCAAGTTGTCGACTTCTACTGCGAACATGTGACGCTCCTACGAATTCGGCGGAACACGGGTACGCGCAAGACACCTGCTAGCGCAGGCGGCGCACGGGACGTGCTAAGTCAGCCGAAGTGGAGCTGCATCGACAAAGACCGTAGCAGCCGTGTCAAGCGTTGCCTTGGTCGAGGTCGTGGATCACGAAGAGAGGCTCGCCGTTCTGTGAGTTTGTTCGCGCCTGCGCGGTGATCTTGTTGAGGTCCGGATATTCGGCGACTTCGGGCGAAACCCGAATGCCCGCGACTAGATAGCGGACGACGCCATCGCTGTCGTTTCGTAGGCCGTGCGTGCCGTCGGGCCCGAGCGGAAAGTGCACGACCGCGCCTTCCGCGACTTGGCGCTCTCCCTCTGGTGTGCGCAGTGTTGGGCGTCCCTTCAGCACGATCAGCAGCTCTTCGGAGCCGTGGTGGAAGTGGTAGACGACAGAGTTGCCGGGGCCGAGCTCGTACAGGCTCGCGCCGAGCAGCGGTCCGCGCTCGACGAGGCGCTTTGACTTCGCGCCGCCGCCAGACCAGTCGTCGGTCGCGTCCCAATCGTCTCGGAAGACGTTCGTCAAGCGGCCGCCGGGGGATCCGGGTCGGGGTCGTCGTACCGCTCTGACGACGCCCAGACGTGGGAGACGAGGCGGAGGCGCTCGAGACGGCGCTCCTCCCGCTCGAGCTCCGGTGATTTCACATCCTGAGTGGTCTGCGGCTCATCGCTCATGCCCGCGAGTCTACGTCATATACATGCCAGATTCTGGCATGTATGTTCCCGCTCGATGCGGGCGACGCGTTTGGTCTCGCTACTCCTCCTCCTGCAGCTGCGGGGGCAACTCACGGCGGCGGAGCTGGCCGAGCACTTCGAGGTCTCGGTCCGCACGATTCATCGCGACGTCGAGTCGCTCGGGGCGGCCGGCGTGCCGGTCGAGGCGTTGCGCGGTCCTGCAGGTGGCTACCGCCTGGCCGGGGGCTATCGGACGAAGCTCACCGGCCTCACCGCGGCGGAGGCGGAGGCGTTGTTCGTGGCACCGGCCCCGGCGGCCGAGCTCGGACTGGGCGGCGTGCTCGCGAACGCGCGTCTGAAAGTCCTTTCCGCCTTGCCCCCAGAGCTCCAGGAGCGGGCGAGCCGCGCCGAGCGCTACTTCCACCTGGACACGCGCGGCTGGTTCCGCGCCGAGGACACGGTTCCGCACCTGCCGACGATCGCGGCAGCGACCTGGCAGGGGCGACGGCTGAGCGGCCGCTACCGGGAGGGCAGCCGCGTCGTGCAGCGAACGCTGGATCCGCTCGGGCTCGTGCTCAAGGGCGGCGCCTGGTACCTCGTCGCGCATCGCAGTGTCGGGATGCGCGTCTACCGCGTCTCGCGTTTCGCGTCGGTGCGGGTGCGCGAGGAGGGGTTCGAGCGGCCCGAGGGATTCGACCT
This sequence comes from Actinomycetota bacterium, assembly GCA_013816245.1. GTDB lineage: Bacteria > Actinomycetota > Thermoleophilia > Gaiellales > Gaiellaceae > 3-1-20CM-4-69-9. Next base: position 39,544 of record JACDEU010000025.1, read on the forward strand.
TGCGTCGTACTGGGACGAATGGTCGAGAAGCTTCGAAGCGGCACGCCCACATGTCGAGGTGACGGTCCGAGCGAGCGAGCTCGTGCGCCGCTTTCTCCCGGGTGAGCTGCCCGGCGAGGACGGCGTCTACGTCGTCGGCTTCGAAAATCTCGAGGAAGCCTTTCGCGAGCTGCTCAAGTTCGGCCCCGATGCGGAAGTGCTCGAGCCCGTCGAGTTGCGGGCGCGTGTCGCGGCGGCGGCGGCCGAGGTCGCCGCCCTGTACGGCGCTTGACCTCCATCCGCCGCGACCACTAAAGTGAGGTCAGGTCGTCCGCCGCCGAAGGCGGGCGCCGAGGCAATGGAGCCTCAGGACTCAGTGAGTCCTGGGCTCTTTTTTTGTGGTCCCGATTTGGAAGGAGCGGCATGTCAGCGGAAGAGACGAAGCACTATCTGGCGAACGGACAGGCGACGGCCCCGGACGCGCGCGAGGCGCTCGAGTGGGCTCGCGGGACGACCGCCCAGATGGTCGACCTGAAGTTCTGCGACCTGCTCGGCACGTGGCAGCACATGACGCTGCCGATCCGGGCGTTCGACGAGTCCGCGTTCGACGACGGCCTCGGCTTCGACGGCTCGTCGATTCGCGGCTGGCAGGGGATCTCGGAGTCGGACATGCTGCTGATGCCGGATGCCGCCTCGGCGATCCTGGATCCGTTCACCGAGGCGCCGACGCTGTCGCTCATCTGCGAGATCGCGGACCCGATCACCGGGGAGCCGTACGCAAAAGATCCACGCCGCATCGCCAAGAAGGCTGAGGAGTACCTTCGCTCAACGGGGATTGCGGACACGGCGTTCATAGGCCCCGAGTGCGAGTTCTTCATCTTCGACGAGGTCTCGTATGAGCTCGGCCCGAACCGCTCGCACTATTCGGTGGACTCGAGCGAAGGCCACTGGAACTCGGGGAAGCCTGGCCTCGGCTACACGGTGCGCGAGAAGGAAGGCTACTTCCCGCCTGCGCCGCACGACACGCTGCACGACCTGCGCACTCGCATGGTGCTGACGCTCGAGCGGCTCGGGATCCCGTGCGAGTTCCACCACCACGAGGTTGCATCGGGTGGGCAGTGCGAGATCGACCTCCGCTACCAGCCGCTGACGCGCATGGCAGATCAGGTGATGACCTACAAGTACGTCGTCAAGAACGCCGCGCGTGCCGCCGGCAAGTCGGTGACGTTCATGCCGAAGCCGATTTTCGGCGACAACGGCTCCGGCATGCACACGCACCAGTCACTGTGGAAAGAGGGCACGCCGCTGATGGCGGACAAGTCGGGCTACGCAGGGTTGTCGCAGCTAGCCCGCGCGTACATCGGCGGCCTGCTCGCGCACGCCCCTGCGCTGCTGGCGTTCTGTGCCCCGACGACGAACTCGTACCGCAGGCTCGTGCCCGGGTACGAGGCGCCGGTGAACCTCGTCTATTCGATGCGAAACCGCAGCGCATGCATTCGCATCCCGATGTACTCGGATTCGCCGAAGGCGAAGCGGATCGAGTTCCGCTGCCCCGACGCGGCGGCAAATCCGTATCTCGCCTTCTCGGCGATGCTGATGGCCGGGCTCGACGGTATCCAGAAGGGTCTCGATGCCGGTGAGCCTGCGGACTGGGATCTCTTCGAGGAGGACCGCGGCGTCGCACAGGTTCCCGGCTCGCTTGCGGAAGCGCTCAAGGCGCTCGAGCACGACCACGAGTTCCTGACGGCCGGCGGTGTCTTCAGCGAGGACGTGATTCGCACCTGGATCGACTACAAGCGCGAGAACGAGGCGGACGTCGTGCGGCTCCGCCCGCATCCCGCGGAATTCTCCCTCTACTACGACTGTTAAGGGGACGCTGATGCTGGAGCTCGGAGCCCGACCGACGGACACGCTCGCCGAACCACCGGCGGTTGAGCTCCGGCCACTCCTGCCCGACGACTGGCACGCCGTCGCGGAGATCTACTGGGACGGGATGCGCAACGGGCTCGCGACCTTCCAGACGGAGGTGCCGTCGTGGGAGCAGTGGGATGCTGGGCACCTGCGCGGACACCGGCTCGTCGCCGATCTCCTCGGTGAGGTCGTCGGCTGGACAGCGCTGTCGCCCGCGTCGGCGCGGCGGTGTTATGCCGGTGTCGCAGAAAACAGCATCTATGTCGCACGGGGCGCCAGTGGCCTCGGGATCGGCCGCGCGCTGCTGGAGGCCCTGATCGCCGGGGCGGAGAAGGCCGGGATCTGGACTATCCAGACGTCGATCTTCCCGGAGAACCGAGCGTCCCTCGCGCTGCACGAGCACAGCGGCTTCCGAGTTGTCGGCACGCGCGAGCGCGTCGCGAAGCGGGACGGCGTGTGGAGGGACACGGTCTTCCTCGAACGGCGCAGCGCGGCCGTCACATGACTTTGTGGCTCAGAGCCACTTGCCCTTCTGACTCGCTCCACGGCGGTCGTGCCGTGGAGGACAGTGGGTCGGCGGAGAGCTAGTGGCTCAGAGCCACAAGCGGGGTTCCGGATGATCAAGGTCGAGGCAGTCGTCCTTCGCGACCGTGTCGAGACCGTCATCGACGCCGTCGAGGAGGAGACGGGGCACGTCGGCGTCACCGTCGTCGAGGCGATCGGCCACGGCCGGCAGCGCGGTGTCACGCACGAGTACCGCGGCCGCGTGTTCGAGTCGCGTTTCCTGCCGAAGGCGCTGCTCACGTTCATCGTCGACGACGGGCTCGCGCCTGCGGTCGTCTCTGCCGTCGCCGACGCGGCGCAGAGCGGTAACCAGTCGGGTGACGGTCTCGTCTGGACGAGTCGCGTCGCCAACGTGACGCACAACCGCACCGGTCGGCGGCTCGAAGAGGCCGATGTCCGTTGAAGAACGCCGATCTCCTGATCGCCGCTAACACGGTCTGGGTCGTCGTTGCGGCGATCCTCGTGATGTTCATGCAAGCGGGGTTCGCG
>JACDEU010000069.1 GCA_013816245.1 Actinomycetota bacterium
GCCGCGCAGGCTTCGACACGGCTCGCTACGACGACATCGTCTACGCGATCGCCGACAGCCATTGCGGCTTTCACGGCGCGACCTGGGGCCATGAGGTGATGCTGACCCGGCAGCCGAACCTCCAGCTCGTCGTCCACGAGCTCGGACACGCCTTCGGGCTCGGCCATGCGCAGGCCTCGGACTGCATCACCGTAGCGGGCGTGTGCGGCATCGACGAGACCGGCGATCCGTTCAGCCCGATGGGCAGCGGCGAGGTCGACTTCAGCGCCTACGAGAAGGTCACGCTCGGGTGGATCCGCGACCAGCCGCACGTCACGGCCGCGAACCGCTACGTCCTCGCACCGCCGACGAAGGAGTCGGCCCTGGCCCAGAGTCTGATCGTGGACACCGAACAGGGCTCGTGGTGGATCGAGTACCGCTCGCAGCCGTTTCGTGGGCTGCTCTTCCGCTTTATCGACAATCGGGTCATCCCGTCGCCTTTCGCGGAATCGTCGCTGCTGATGCGCAAGCTGACGAAGGCGAAGCGCCCGTGGCTCGCAAAGGGCGAGTCATACCGAATTCCGGGCTCGTTCCGGGTGACCTTGACCAAGGCAGCTGACGGCCGGGCCGAGGTGCGCTTCCGCTAGGAACGCCCGGGTACGATGGCCAGGTGGCCGTCACTGCGCAGACGAAGTTGAACGCGGAGAAGCTCCGCGCGGACTTCCCCATCTTCGACCAGGAGATCCGGGGCAAGCAGCTGGCGTACCTCGACTCTGCGGTGAGCTCGCACAAGCCGCGTCAGGTGCTCGACAAGCTCCGCACCTTCTACGAGACGCAATACGCGAACGTCCATCGCGGCGTCTACACGCTCTCCGAGGTGGCCACGGCCGAGTACGAGGGCGCCCGCGAAAAGGTTGCACGCCTCGTAAATGCGCCGGAACCACGCGAGCTGATCTTCACCCATGGCGCCACCGAGAGCATCAACCTCGTCGCGTACGCGTGGGGCCTCGACAATCTCGGCCCCGGCGACGTCGTCCTCGTCACGGAGCTCGAGCATCACTCGAACTTCGTCCCCTGGCAGTACATCGCCAAGCGCACCGGAGCGGCTTTCAAGGCGATCCCGCTCGACGACAACAGCGAGCTCCAGCTCGACTCACTCGACGAGCTCGCCCGCACGGGGAACATCAAGGTGGTCGCGAACAATCTCGTGTCGAACGCACTCGGAACGATCAACCCGGTGGAGCGACTCACGGCATGGGCGCACGAGCAGGGCGCGATCATGGTCGTCGACGCCGCGCAGGCCGCGCCGCACCACGAGATCGACGTCCAGCAGCTCGGCTGCGACTTCCTCGCCTTCTCGTCGCACAAGATGTGCGGCCCGACGAGTGTCGGCGCTCTCTGGGGACGCGCCGAGCTGCTCGAGTCGATGGCGCCGTTCAACCTCGGCGGTCACATGATCCGTTCGGTGAAGCTCGAGGAGACGACCTGGGGCCAGCTCCCGTACAAATTCGAGGCCGGGACGCAGCCGATCGCGGAGGCAGTCGGATTCGGGGCCGCGGTCGACTACGTCACCGACGTCGGCATCGCCGCGATCGAGGAGCACGAGCGCGAGCTGCTCGTCTACGCGCTCGAGCGTCTGGCCGCCGTGCCCGGGTTCGTCGGCTACGGCCCGCCGCCCGATCGCCGGGCCGGGATCATCTCGTTCAACATCGAAGGCATCCACCCGCACGACGTCGCGCAGGTGCTCGACATGGAAGGCGTCGCGATCCGCGCCGGCCACCATTGCTGCCAGCCGCTGATGTCGAAGCTGGGGGTAGCGGCAACGAACCGTGCAAGCTTCTACCTCTACACGATCCGCGAGGAGATCGACCGCCTCGTCGAAGGGCTCCACAAGACCCATAAGCTTTTTGGTCCGTGAAGGTGATTTCGCAGACCTTCGCTACGCTCGGTGAACCATGAGTGAATTCGACCAGATGTACCGCGAGGTGATCCTCGATCACTACAAGAACCCCCGCGGGCACGGTGAGCTCGAGGGGCCCGACGCGCACGCCGAAGGACAGAACCCGCTCTGCGGCGACGAAGTCTCCATCTTCGTTGCGTTCGGCGAGAACGGCGACACGATCGACGAGGTGAAGTTCTCGGGCCGCGGCTGTGCGATCTCGCAAGCCGCGACGTCGATGCTAATGGAGATGGTCAAGGGCCGAAGCGCGACGTCGGTGGCCGCGCTTCCGCGCGAGGAGCTGCTCGACGAGATCGGAATCCCGCTCACCCCGGTCCGACTCAAGTGCGCGCTACTCGGGCTCTCGACTCTGAAGCTCGCGCTGCACAAGGCCAAGGGCACGCCGCTCCCGGAGGAGTGGGCCGGGGCCTCCAGCGACCTCGACCTCAAGTAGCCGGTGGCCGAGCTCGACGTCTGCCCGGTCGAGGAGCTCCCGCCTTGCTCGGTCAAGATCGTGTACGCCGGCGAGATCGCGGTCGGCGTCTACAACCTGAACGGCGAGTACTACGCACTCGAGGATCGCTGCTCGCACGACGACGGTCCTCTGTGCGAGGGCGACTTCGAGTGCGACGACGGTGTCGCGATCTGCCCCCGCCACGGCGCGAACATCGACATCCGCACAGGACGCGCCTTGACCTTGCCGGCGGTCGCGTCGGTGGCGACATTCCCCGTTCGGGTCGACGAGGGGATGATCAAGGTCAAGCTTGTCTGAGGCGCCGCTTGCGACTTCAGGACGTGCGAGCTTCGCTCGCTCGGCCGTCTGAAATGACCGGTCGAACCGTCCGAACATCCCCACCGCCGCGTGAGCCGATTCGCTGCTGGACGTCGAGCGACCCGCTCTATGACGCGTATCACGACGAGGAGTGGGGTCGGCCGATCACCGACGAGCGCGGACTGCTCGAGCGCCTCTGCCTCGAAGGCTTTCAGTCCGGACTGTCCTGGCTGACGATCCTCCGCAAGCGTGAGAACTTCCGGGCCGCGTTCGCCGACTTCGAGCCCGAGCGCGTCGCACAGTTCGGCAAGCGTGACGTCGAGCGGCTGTTGCGGGACGCCGGCATCGTGCGCCACCGCGGCAAGATCGAGGCGACGATCGCCAACGCGCGCGGGACGCTGCTTCTACGTGAAGCGGGGACGCCACTCGAGGAAGTTGTCTGGGCCCATCGCGCAAAGGCGAAGCGTGCGGCAAAGAGCCTGAGGGACATTCCGGCGACGACCCCGGAGTCGGTCGCACTCTCCAGGGAACTCAAGCGAAACGGTTTCCGCTTCGTCGGCCCGACGACCGTGTACGCGGCGATGCAGGCCTGCGGCGTCGTCAACGATCACATCGCCGCCTGCCACGTTCGCCCAGCCGTCCAGCGGGACATCGACGCTAGGGTCGGCTGATGCTCGACGATCGCCTGCGGAGCGTTCTGCAGCGACTGGAGACAGAAGACGCCGCCGAACGAGAGCGCGGCCTGCCGCCGGCGGAGCGCTCGCGAGCCGTCGCACGGACGACCGGCCAGTTCCTGTTCGGGCTCGTCGCACCGCAGTGGGACTGCGAGGTGCTCGAGATCGGCGGCTCGAGTGGCTACTCGACGATCTGGCTCGCCGCGGGTGTGCGCCATTTCGGCGGACGCGTGCTCTCGCTCGAGAACGACCCGGCCAAGGTCGACGCCTGGCGCGCGAACATCGCCGAGGCCGGCCTCGAGGAGTGGGCCGAGCTGATCGAGGGAGACGCGCTCGAGACGATTCCCGGGATCGACGATGTGTTCGACGTCGTCTTCCTCGACGCAGAGAAGGACGACTACGAGCAGCTGTTCCAGGCAGCCCGCGAAAAGCTGGAGCCGGGCGCCCTGGTCGTTGCGGACAACGTCCTCTCGCACGAGGAGGCCCTCGGCGAGTACACGGCGGCGCGCCAGAACGACCCCGACCTGGAGTCGGTCACGATCCCGCTCGACCGTGGCCTCGAGCTCTCCGTGATCCTCCGCAGCGCCTGATACATTTTCCGTTAACCGCGGAAAGGAGGTGGTCCGAGAGTGGAGATTTCAAGTACGGGCAGTGGAGGTACCAGCGGGTAGAGGTGTGTCCCCGGACCTACGGGGAATCGCCTAGCCAGCGTGGGGGACGACGCGTTACGCGCCGCCCGGCCATTTAGCTCTCGGGCCGCGGCAGGAAGCGCCTCTGCTAATCCACCGTTGGTAACCGGAACGGGGGCCGCTCACGCGGCCCCCGTTCTTTTCCGGTAGCGGCGCTAAGAAGTAGTGCGCCGTGTGCCGACGGGACGATCCCAGCCCATGTCGGCGACGAGAATGGAGCCTGCCCAGCACGCCAGGCCGATGGCGATCCAGTCCGGCCAGTGGATGTCACTGAAGATCGCGATGATGAAGCAGATGACCGCCGCGATGACCAGGATCGAGCGCAGACCGAGGTTCATGGTTCTCCTTCCGTACGTAGTGACCCGGGTGAAGCTTCTCGTACGGGTCAGACGGCAGAGAACCGCTTGGTCAAGCGGCCCGGCGGAGTTGATCGTCGAGCGGAAGCAGCGGTAACGCGAAGGTCCGCACCGCCTCGTCGTCGGAGACGACGTTGTCCCCGTGCTCGAGCATCTTCAGCAGGTCGCGTGTGAGCGGGATGTCACCGGGGAGCCGCTCGGTGAGGAGCGCGTTGACCTTCATCAGCGCAACCGGGACGTGGACGCTCGGGCGCCTCATGCCAAGGACGCGCTTCAGTCGCTTCCAGAACTCGTTCCAGGTCACGGCGTCGGGGCCGCCGAGCTCGAACAGCTGACCGGTGACGTCGTCGCGCGTCGTGGCCTCCGCGAAGATCCTCGCCAGGTCGTCGGCCCAGATCGGCTGGATGCGCTGGCGGCCGCTTCCGACGATCGGCGTCACCGGCGTGAGCTTTGCAAGCTTGACGAAGGTCGGCAGGATCCCACCGTCGGCACCGAAGACGAAGCTCGGCCGGAGGATCACGAAGGGGATTCGCGAGCTCCGCACCTGCTGCTCGTTCTCCCACTTCGCCCAGTAGTAGGGCACGAGATCTCTGGTCTCCTCGCTCGTCCCGAGGGCGCTCATGTGCACGAACCGACCCACGCCAGCGTCGTGCGCGGCGGCAAGCAGGTCGCGCGTCCCGTCGACCATGATCCGCTGGAAACGCTCCCGTGAGCCCTGCCGGATCGCCACGAGGTGGACGACCGTGTCGACTCCGGCGACTGCCCGGCGCAGGCTCTCCTCATCCGTGGCGTCGCCCTCGAGGAGCTCGCAGCCCCAGCCGGCCAGCTTCCCGGCCTTGCGGGGATCGCGAACGAGGCAGCGCACCGGCAGGTCCCGGCCGCGGAGCTCGTGGACGACGTGGCCACCTACGAAGCCCGTACCCCCGGTGACGAGGATCACCCGGCTGTTTCCTTCTGGAAGTTTTGCCAGTACCGCGACGGCGTCGGGCCGCGCTGTCCCTGGTACTTCGAGCCGATCGCCCCGGTGCCGTAGGGCGTCTCTGCCGGCTCCGTCAGCTGGACGAACGAGATCTGGCCGATCTTCATCTCCGGGTAGATCGTCACGGGCAGGTTTGCGACGTTCGACAGCTCTAACGTCACGTGCCCGTCCCAGCCGGGGTCGATGAAACCCGCTGTGGAGTGGATCAGGAGACCGAGCCGCCCGAGCGAGCTCTTCCCCTCGAGCCTGGCGACGAGGTCGTCCGGGAGCCGGATCCGTTCGAGCGTCGAGCCGAGGACGAACTCGCCGGGATGGAGGATGAAGGGCGTGCCGTTCTCCACCTCCACGAGCTCCGTCAGATCCTCCTGCGGCTCACGGACGTCGATATAGGGGTAGCGGTTGTTGTGGAAAACCCGGAAGTAGCGGTCGACTCGCACGTCCACGCTCGACGGCTGGAGCAGGGAGTCGTCGTATGGATCGATCTCGATCCGGCCTCCTTCCAGGCAACGGGCGATCGTCCGATCTGACAGGACCATGGGGCCGATTCTAAGGGCGACCAGGCTCTGTTAGTTTTCCACACCTTGCCCACCCGGTCTGTCCTCCAGCCTGTCGAGCCGAATGCGCGCCGCAAGCTTCGGCGTGCAGAAGCGGAAAAGCGACGCCACCGGCAGCGGCTGGTCGCCGTAGGCGCGCTGCTGGCGCTGATCGCCGCGGGTGTCGTCGGCGCCGTGATCGCGACGCACGTGCACGGGCACAAGGCGGTCCGCGCAGCCGCGAGAGCGCCGGAATCCCCGAAGCCGCAGGTGCTGCAGCCACGACCGCTGCCGAAAGAGGTGCGCGGCGTCCACGTGACGATGGCGCTCGCCGGGCTGACCGGGAAGATCGACGAGTACATCGCGATGAAGTCGGCCGGGCTCAACACGATCGAGCTCGACGTGAAGGACGAGAACGGCGAGGTCGGGTTCCCGGTCAAGGTTCCGCTCGCACACAAGGTCGGCTCGGCGAGGCCCTACTACGACGCGCAGCGAGTGGTCGCCAAGATCCACGCCGCGGGGCTCTACCTCGTCGGGCGTGTCGTCACTTTCGAAGACCCCGTCCTCTCCTCGGGCGCACCACAGTTGGCGATCCGCCGCACAGACGGCTCGCGCTGGCTGAACAGCGCCGGGCTCGGCTGGACGAACCCCTACGACAAGCGGGTCTGGAAGTACAACGTCGACATCGCCGTCCAAGCGGCGAAGCTCGGCTTCGACGAGATCCAGTTCGACTACGTGCGCTTCCCGAGCGACGGCGACCTTTCGCTGATCCGCTACCCGGGCGTCCACGCCCAGCCGATGGGCTGGACTGTTCCGATGTTCACGAAATACGCGGCCTCGCGGCTCCACCGGCTCGGAGTCCGGGTGTCGGTCGACGTCTTCGGGCTGTCCGCGACGAGGAACCTCGGCATCGGTCAGTTCCCGCGGAGGATCTCGCCGTACGTCGACGCGATCTACCCGATGGTCTATCCGTCGCACTACAACTCCGGCGAGTACAACATCATCAACCCGGACTCACGGCCGGGAACGACGGTGGCCTACTCGCTCCGAGACTTCCGCGACGCAGTGCGCGGTCGCAAGACGAACCTGATTCCCTGGCTCCAGGACTTCTCGATCGGGCGGACCTACAGGCTCTCCGATGTCCAGGACCAGATCCAGGCAGCCCGGCTGGAGCACACGAGGGGTTTCATGCTGTGGAACGCGTCAGGCATCTACACCGTCAAGGCGCTCTCCACGCCCGGCTTCCGCTAGGCACCTGAAACCTCCCTATACATGTATGCAGAGCGGCCGCCGGCTGCGATATCGTCAGCGCTGATGGCGGCGACCAAGGCAATCGAGCTCCAGACCAAGATCCCGGGCCCGCGCTCGCGGGAGATCCTCGAGCGCAAGGACCGCGTGATCGCGGACCCGCTCTCGATCTATCTGCCCGTCGTGATCGAGCGCGGCGAGGGCGCGATTCTCACGGACGTCGACGGCAACACCTTCATCGACTTCACGGGCGGCGTCGGCTGTCTCAACGTCGGCCATGCGCACCCGCACGTCGTCGAGGCCGTCCAGGAACAGGCGGCGAAGTTCTTCCACACCGACTTCACGATCGTGCCGTACGAGGTGTACGTGACGCTTTCCGAGCGCCTCGTCGCCACGGCGCCGATCTCCGGACCGGTGAAGGTGGCGTTCTTCAACGCCGGCACCGAAGCGGTCGAGAACGCAGTCAAGTTCGCGCGCGCCTACACGAAGCGCCCTGCGGTGATCGGGTTCGAGGGTGGCTTCCACGGCCGCACGCTGCTGTCGTTGACGCTTACATCGAAGACGCATCCGTACAAGGCGGGGCTCGGACCGTTCGCGCCGGAGGTCTACCGGCTCCCGTTCGCGCAGGACTACCGCGGCCCGAGCGCCGCCGACGCCCTGGCCGCACTTGAACGAGCACTCATCACGACCGTCCCGGCCGAGAGCGTCGCGGCGATCGTGATCGAGCCCGTTCAGGGCGAGGGGGGCTTCGTTATCGCACCGCCCGAGTTCCTCGAAGGTGTGCGACGCATCTGCGACGACAACGGGATCGTGCTCGTCGTCGACGAGGTCCAGACCGGCTACGGCAGGACGGGAAAGATGTGGGGCATCGAGCATTACGACGTCGAGCCAGACCTGATCACCGTCGCGAAGTCGATTGCGGCCGGCCTCCCGCTCTCCGGTGTGATCGGGAAGGCTGAGATCATGGACGCGCCGGGCGACTCGGCGATCGGCGGTACCTACGTCGGCAATCCCGTTGCGCAGGCAGCCGCCCTCGCCGTCCTCGACGTTTTCGAAGACGAGAGTCTCGTCGAACGAGCCGGGCAGATCGGCGACACGATTCGGGGTCGCATGCAGGCGTGGCAGCAGCGCTGGGATGCGATCGGCGACGTTCGCGGCCTGGGAGCGATGCTTGCGATCGAGCTCGTCCACGACCGGGACACGAAGGATCCGGCCCCCGAGCTGGCGACGAAGGTCGTCGAGGCTGCCTCCGAGCGGGGCCTGCTGCTGCTCAAGTCGGGGATCTACTCGAACTGCATCCGGGTGCTCGTGCCGCTCGTCATCACCGACGCCGAGCTGGACGAAGCGCTCGCCGTCTGGGAAGACGCCCTCGGGACGGCCCTCGGCAGTTAGGTTCGGAGGCCCCGGCGCCGATACAGGCGCTGTGGCCGGATATCTGATCGGCGCAGCCGCCTTCGCGTTGCCCCTCCTCTTCGGAGCGAGCGGCCTCGGCCGCCCACGGCTCGTGTTGGCCGCGGGCATGATCCTTGCAAGTGGTTCGATCGCCGCCCTCGGCAGCGGACAGGTGCAAGACGGGCCGGCTCACAAGCTCGTGCCGCTCTGGTTCCTGGCCTGCCTGGTCACGCTCCTCTACGCCATCTGGTGCGGCGGCTTGTGGGTCGGGCTGCGGTTCCGGCGCACGCGGCCCAGCTGATCCCACGCTTGCGAGCCGTAGAGGGCGGGTAGCTTTCGCCCGTGGTCGGAAAGACGGTCGCAGGACGCTACGAGCTGGAGGAGGTCGTCGGCCACGGCGGCTCGCTCCTCGAGCGCTACGTGGCCCTGAAGGTCCTGCACGAGCAATACAACGAAGACGAAGACTTCGTCGAGCGGTTCAAGCGCGAGGCGCGCTCCGTCGCGCAGCTTCAGCACCCGAACATCGTCACGGTGATCGACCGGGGTGAGGAGGAAGGCCGCCAGTACATCGTCTTCGAGTTCATCGACGGGGAGAATCTCAAGGAGTTCGTTGTCCGCAAAGGCCGCCTCGACCTGCGCGAGGCGCTCGAGATCGCAGTCGAGATCGCCCGTGCGCTCGCTTTCGCTCACGAGCACGGTCTCATCCACCGCGACGTGAAGCCGCAGAACGTGCTGTTGAACGGCGACGGCCGTGCGAAGGTGACGGACTTCGGGATCGCACGCTCGCTCGACGTCGAGCACGGTGTCACGCAGACCGGGACGGTTCTCGGAACCTCGAACTACATCGCACCGGAACAGGCGAGCGGCCAACAGGTCGACGTGCACACCGACGTGTACTCGCTCGGCGTCGTCCTCTACGAGCTACTGACCGGCGAGGTTCCGTTTCCCGGTGAGAGCTTCGTCGCGGTCGCGATGAAGCACGTACACGAGCCGCCGCCAAACGTCCTCGACGTGCGCGGCGACGTGCCGCTTCGCGTAGCGTCCGCGATCGACAGGGCGCTCGAGAAGGACCCGACCGAGCGCTTTCCGACCATGGACGCATTCGCCGCCGAGCTCGAAGCCTGTCTGGCCGAGCTCGACCGTGGCGAAGCTGGCGACGCCACGGTGGTCATCCCGGCTGCGACGCGGCCGAGGCGGCGCAAGCCGGCCGCTCGTCTACCGCTCTTCATCGGGTTGCTCGGAGCCCTTGCGATCGCGGCCATCGTGGTCGGCCTGCTGACGCTCGGCGACCGGGGTAACACGGTCGCCGTCGGCGCGCGAATCGCAATTGCGGGGGTGGGCGCGTACGACCCGTACGGCGACGGCACCGAGCACGACGCAGCGGCGATCAACGCGACGGACGGCAACCCTTCGACGTACTGGACCACCGAGACCTACAACAGCGGGCTCGACCGGGTCAAGAAGGGCGTCGGCATGCTGCTCGACGCTCATGGGGTGAGTCAGGTGTCGCGCATCACGGTCGTGACCGACACTCCGGGCTTCACAGCCGAGATCCGCGCGACGAACATCCGAGGTGGGCCGACCCAGGCCGTTTCGGACAAGCGCGTCGTCTCGAGGACAGCTCGTTTCGCGATCGACGCGTCGACGCCGAAGCGCTACTACCTCGTCTGGATCACGAAGCTCGCGCTGGACGGTCACTTCGCGCACGTGAACGAAGTCCGCGCTTTCGGCAAGGCCTAGTACTCGAGCTTCGACCGGCGCTCGTGCCGCTCGACTGCGAGCTCGATCAGACGGCGCAGCAACTCGTCATACGGAATGCCGGAAGCGTCGAACAGCTTCGCGTACACGCTCGTCGACGTGAAGCCCGGGATCGTGTTCAGCTCGTTGACGACGACCCGGTCGCCGCCGACGACGAAGCAGTCGACGCGGGCCATCCCCTCGCACTCCGTGACGCGGAAGGACTCGACGGCGACGCGCTGCACCTGCTCGACCACCGACTCCGGAAGGTCTGGCGGGATCACGAGGTCCATGCCGCCCGCGTCGTACTTCGACGAGTAGTCGTACCACTCGTGTCCGAGCGGGACGATCTGGCCGGGAATGGATGCGATCGGGTCGCGGTTGCCGAGCACGCCGACCTCGACTTCGATCCCGTCGAGGAACTCCTCCACCAAGACCTTGTCGTCGTGGCGAAACGCCAGCAGCACCGCGTCGGCGAGCTCGTCCTCGTCGTGGGCCTTCGAGATCCCGACCGAGGAGCCGAGCCGGGCCGGCTTGACGAAGCACGGGAACCCGAAGGGGTTCTGCACCGGATCTCCTTCGCGTAGTGCGACGTGGCGCGCGACGGGGAGCCCGCTGTCACGGAGCACCTTCTTGAAGAGGTCCTTGTCCATGCAGAGCGCCGACGCTGCAACGCCGGCACCGACGTACGGAACGTCCGCGAGCTCCAGCAAGCCCTGCACGGTGCCGTCCTCGCCGAACGGGCCGTGCAGGATCGGCAGGACGACATCGACCGCCCCGAGCGTTGCCGGAGCATTGGCCGCGGGGACGGGCAGCGTCTCTGCGATCGAGCCAGGCTCACCCGAGCCGAGCTCCCAGCGGCCGTCGCGGCCAATCGCCACCGTGACGACGTCATAGCGCTCGGGATCGAGCGATTCGAGCACCGAGCGGGCAGAGGCAACCGAGATGTCGTGCTCGGACGAGCGGCCGCCCGCCAGGATGGCGACGCGGGTGCGCGGCATTACGGAGGCCCGGGCGTCGTGGTCGCCTCGAACTTGCCGACGGCGATCGTCACGACCTT
>JACDEU010000070.1 GCA_013816245.1 Actinomycetota bacterium
TCAACGTTTGGGAGTCTGAAAAGCATGCCGAGGCAGCGATGGAACGCCCAGAGTTCCAGGAGGCCATGCGTGAGGCCGGCGTCTCACGCGACGACATGCAGCCCAAGCAACACGAAGTCCTGAACATTCGAACGAGCTAGCTGTCCGTGCTGGTGGTCGAGATCGAGCAGCCCGAACGGTGACCACGATCTCGGCCCACCAGGTTTCCGCTCCACGACACCGAGCGAGCCCCGAACAAGACGAGCGGTCGGAAAAAGCCTCCGAACCCACTTTTGTCACGTTTTTGTCTCTTTCCGTGACTCTATGCGGCGTCTTGAAGGTGCTGATACCGAAGCGTGACTATCTCGCTTTTTGTAGAGCCGTCGAGAGGTCGTGGAAAACGGGCGTCCGATCACTTGCGATATCTCTTGCAAGGTCATTCCCGCTGCTCTGAGGTCGTGGACACGTTGAATCTCTTCCCCGGACCATCGCTTCTTCTTGACGCCAAGCGTATGAAGCCTTTGATGCTCGGCGCGCGTCAGGATGACCAGGTTGTCGGGATCGTTATTTAGAGGATCGTGATCGACATGGTGAACGAGCTCGTCGGAAGAGAGCTTTCGACCCTCCCGTTCCTCAACAACCAGCCGATGGAGGGCGATCTTCTTGCCGTCTCGACAGACGTACCGATAGCCGCCCTCCATCCAGCCTTCGCCAGATTCGCGCCGGTTGTGCCCGCGGACATACAACCTCTGCTTCGCACGGCGATCTTTGTTCGTCGGTCGTCCGCAACCACAAGCGCAGCGACCACTGTTTAAGTTCTTCATCACCCATTACAGGCTTGGGAGGTGAGGGCTTGTAGTACTCGGAGAGAAGATTGATCACGACTTAAGAGACTTGGCGCGGTATGTCAGGGGGTGCGACGACATGGGACTCCGGCCCCTCAAGAGAGGGCGACCGGGCCGCTTCGCAAAGTTCTGGCGTCGCCAGTACGCCGATATATTCGAGCGATCCTGGATCTCGCGAGTTGCTCGCATGCTGATTCGAATCCGCCGCCGCTGTTGCGTATCTCTAAGCAACGTGATTTCGTATCGCGGCCGCAGGTGTTGGGCAGCCACTCGCTCCGGTAAGCAGGGCCAACTCGACGAGCTCCCGTTCGAGAAGCGGCAAAGGCGGCTCTCGAGAGCGGATCCGCCCACGACACCTAGCGCCAGTCGGACGGCGGAAAGTCGTCGCCGGACGTCACGCCGCCTAGGGGCGCCATAGCGGCAGGGTAATTCAGCTCGCGAGGGCTTCTGGGATTGGGTCTTGTGCCAGACGAAGGGTTTGGGGTCGTCGTTCCAGTTGGCGATCCAGGTTCGGATCGAGGAGACGAGGTCGCGGACTGAGCGGTGGGCGCTGCGTTTGATCCATTTCGTGGTGAGCTCGGCGAACCAGCGCTCGACCAGGTTCAGCCAGGAGCTGTAGGTCGGTGTGAAATGCAGCGTGAAGCGCGGATGGCGCAGGAGCCAGCGCTGGATCGACGGCGTCTTGTGCGTTGAGGAGTTATCGAGCACCACGTGCACGTCGAGGTATGCCGGCACCGAGGCATCGATCAGGTTGAGGAAGCGCCGGAACTCTTCGGCGCGATGGCGTGGCGTCATCTCCGCGATCACCTGCCCGGAGGCGACATTGAGCGCGGCGTAGAGGTTGGTGGTGCCGTGGCGGAGGTAGTCGTGGGTCTGCCGCGCCGGCACCCCCGGCATCAGCGGCAGCACCGGCGCCGAGCGGTCGAGCGCCTGGATCTGCGCCTTCTCATCGACGCACAACACGACCGCAGCCTCGGGAGGATTGAGGTACAGCCCGACGATGTCGCGGACCTTGTCGATGAACTGCGGATCCGGGGACAGCTTGAACGTCTCGACCTGAGGAGGCTTGAGCGCGAACGCCCGCCAGATGCGGCTGACCGCGCTTTGGCTCATCCCGGTCGCGGCCGCCATCGAGCGTGTCGACTAGTGCGTCGCGTTCGCCGGCTGCTCTTCGAGCGTCTTCACGATCACCCGCTCGACGTCCTCGTCACTGATCGAGCGCGGCTTGCCCGGCCGCGGCTCGTCATGCAAGCCGTCGATGCCGCCCCGCGCAAAACGGCCCCGCCACTTGCCGACCGTCGAACCGTTACAGCCCAACTCGGCAGCGATCTCGCTGCTCGACCGCCCCGCCGCCGCCGCCAACACGATCCGGCAGCGAAACGCCAACGCCTGCGAGCTCTTCGGACGCCGAGCCCACCGCTCCAGCGTCTCCCGCTCCTCACCGCTGAGGACGACCTCTGCACGCTGCGCCATAACAGCCTCCAATCGTCGTCGATGAGGACGACGTTCGAGACCAAACCACGGGTCCCTGCGAACTAACGACTCAGGTCACTAGGACTGCGGCTCGCCCAGCTCGGGAACGCCTTCCTCGAACAGCTCGATCTCCGAGGGATGGCGCGGCGGCATCTCGAGGCATTGAGCTCGGCAACGGGCGAGACGGCGACTCTGTCCGCTCCCGGCGGAGACAATGCGATCACAATCGATTTCGTGCAGGGGCCCGCATTCCGTGCAGAGCGTCGCGCAAGTGGGACGGCCGAGCGTCGCGCATGCGACTGCGACCGGAAAGGTGATGCTCGCCTTCGGGGCAGGCGGGCTTCCATCAGTCCCGCTCGCCGCACGCACGCGCCGGACGATCACGACGCGTGCTGCACTGGAACAGGAGCTCGAGCGAGTGCGTGCGCGCGGCTGGGCCGAGTCGATCGGTGAGCGCGAGGACGATCTGAACGCGGTCGCGGCGCCGATTTCGGACAACCGCTCGGCGCCCGTCGCGATCCTCGGCGTCCAGGGCCCGGCATCGCGATTCAACGCGAAGCGGATACGAGCAGCCATTGTCCTGCTACGCGAACACGCCGAAGGTCTGTCCGCAGCGCTCGGCGCGAGGCGGCCCGTCTAGTACGCGCGCGCAGGCCGTGGTGGGGCACGCAGTTCCACCCGGAGGAGTCTCCACCGAACATCCGCACGGTGAGCGTGTGCTTCGAAACTTCTTCGAGCTTCGATCGACCGCACCGATGGCCTCGACTGCGCATTGCTGGCTGCGAGCGAGGATGCGGAAGTTTGTCGGTACAAGAGAAGGTCAGAACGATTGACGCGAACTTCGCGACGAAGTCAAGCCACTCTTGAGACTGAAGATGGAAGAGGTTGCCCGCTATGACGCCAAGCGTCAGTTCAAGCAGAGCGACGGTGATGCCGAGTTCGACCGACAGTACGCTCGCTAGGAGTAGGACTCGCGAGGACTGCTGCGAGTTGGACGAAGTCACGAGGCCTCCGACTGATCGTCGTTTTTGACGTTCGGTAGAGGCCATCAGCCCCCGGAAGGGCGGTTAGGCGCGAGCCTCATCGCGCTGCACGACTATACCTCCGCGGGTGCGGGCGTGGCTTGCGTATGTCCCGGAGGGAGCCCAGATTTCTCACCAGGGGAACCGGCGCTCGGCGTGATGTGCTGGTGGCCAGGCCGACGTCACTCTCGATATGACGCGAGGACGGCATGGGGCGCCGCAGAGGAGCGAGGGCGTCCTGCTGGGCAGGCTGCCCTCGCTCCCTGCAAGTGGTCGAATCAGCCGGTCCGGTGCAGCTCGCCGCAAGCCACGGGCAGCGTGTTGTTCGCCGACAGACCCGGGAGCGTGGCCACCGTGCTCGGCAGCAGCGGGGTTGGGCCGATGCCGTGAATGACGACGTGACGCGTCCCGAGGTCGAGAGCCTGCTGCAGCTCGTCCTGTAGGTGCGCCTTGCTCGCCGACTCGTTGTAAGCGTACGAGCCCGAGCTATCGGCGACTGGGAACGCATCGACGCCGGGATTCTCGAGGTTGCTGTCCAGGTTAACGAGGATCGGCCCGTACTTCGGCAGGCCTTCGATCACGTCGACATAGCCGTCGTGGTTTGTATCGTCGCTTGCAACCGGACAGATCGTGCCCGCATGGATGTGCTGCGGATGCACAACACTCGCCACGACGCCGTGAACCATGATCGTCACCGTCACGGCGTCACCAGTTACGTTGACCGTCGCGGTGCCGCCCGCTGTCGGGATCGTGAACTTCTTCCCTTTCGCGTCGGTATGCATGCCGGCGTTCAGCGCGCCAAGACTAGCGTCGAACGTCCCTTGCGAGCTGTTCTTCTCCGCCGATCCCGGAGCGACCGCCACTGTGAGCGCCGCCACGGCCGCCAACAGTGCCAAGAAAACGAGCTTCCCCTTCATTTGCCATCCTCCTAATCGGTTGTGAACTCTGGAATTCGGTCGATCCCGCAAAGCGGTTCATTTCGCTTGAAATGCTCCCGCTAGCGGCCGAAGAGCTTCGGATCGCCTGCGAGGTCCGGTTTGCTGCAGTTGAGCCAGAGCCGCCGCGTGCGCGGCGGCAGGTTCGTCGGCTGCTCGTGGATGTCAGTTCGCCATTAGACCTTCCGCATCTCCGCCGGCGCGCGTGCAAGGAGGGCGCCACCCCCGAGGAGCGTTGCTCCGCCGAGACCGGCCTTGCGGAGGAATCCGGCGCGGGTGGCCGGCTGTTCGCTGACGGAAACGGACGTCAGTTCAGGTTGCTTCGACATTTGTTGGAACCTCCCATTTCGGATTGTGGTTCTGGATCAGCCGACGATGAACCCCGTCGCTTTCACCTTGGCGAGAATCTGAGCCATCGTCTGCGGCTTGTCGAACGAGTTCGGCGCCGGGTTGGACCCAGATCCTGACTGGGTCGCTCGGAGCCGGATATCCCGGATCCACGCCGCGTGTCGCGCCTCCACAGGCAGGATCGAGCCCGCCGCCGCGAGAATCTTCTTCGACTTGATTCTCGCCGTCTGGCCGAGGTAGGCCTGAACACCGGTGTCCTCGAGCACGATCGAGGTCTGCTGGAACTTCGCCTCGTTCGTGACCGTGTCCTTGAAGTCGAACCTCGGCTTCGCGGGTGCGGCCGAGCCGAGTGCGCTCTTCAGGAATGCGACATGCGCGTTTTCGTGGTTTCGCACGACTTGGGCGAAGATTCCAGTCTCGCCGCTGAAGTTGCCTTTCGCGACGGCCTCGGAGTAGAAGGTCGCCTCCAAGTATTCGAGCGTGAGCGCGAACTTCAGGATCGCGACATCGCTGGCAGGTACCCTCGCCGCCGACGCAAGCGCCGGAATCGCTCCGAAGAAAGCACTGCCGGCGGCTACCGCCCCGACGCCCAGGCCCGCCCTCTTCAGGAAGGCGGCGCGCGTACTCGGGTCGACCTTGTCCGCGGCCTCGCGAATCGCGCCGTCGACGTCGACCTCCTCGAGAGTCCAATGATCGAGCATTTGTGTCCTTTCGGTCGTCACAACGGTCAGCCGACGATGAAGCCGGTTGCTTTCACTGCGGCGAGGATCTGCGCCTTCGTGCGCTTGTCTTGAAAGGACGCGGGCGCCGGGACCGGCGGGTTTCCTTTGCCGCGCAGGTCGCGGATCCAGGCCGCGTGGCGGGCTTCGACGGTCAAGATCGTGGCGGCAGCACCGAGTAGCTTCTTCGATTTGAAGTTCCCGGCCTGACCGAGGTAGGCACGGACCCCCGTGTCTTCGAGCGTCTGCGAGGTGGCCATGAACTTGGCCTGGTTCGAGGTCGTGTCCTTGAAGTTGAAGCTCGGTTTGGCCACGGCCCTGCTCCCGAGCGCCTTCTTGAGGAACGCCACGTGCGCGGCCTCGTGCGCCGCCACCGTCCGCGTGAACAAGTCGAGTTCGCCCGTGAAGTGACCCTTTTGGATCGCCTCGACATAGAACGCCGCCTCCAGGTACTCGAGGGTCAGCGCGAAATTCAGAATCGCGATATCGCTCTTGGCAATGCCCGCGCCCAGGGCGCGCGAGGGCAGCGAGCCGAGGAGCGCACCGCCACCAACTACCGCGCCGGCTCCGATGCCGGCGTTCCGCAGGAACACCGCGCGCGTCTGCGCGTCGACGGCGGCCGCGGCTTCGGGAAACGCGCTGTCGGTATCGAGCTCCTCCAGCGGTGGCAAGGCAGAGTCAAACAGAGGCTTGGACATTTCATCCCTCCCCTTACCCCACCTAGTCGAGCATCTTGGGGTGTACCGCGGCTCTGCTTGGGTAAACACGCGAGACGACTCACCCGTCAGGTGAGGTAAGCACTCGAAGTTTGAGCCGCCCCGCGTGCGCTGATTCGCACGGCAAGGGATACTGGTTCAAACTCGCCGTAAATTATTTGTAAGGCTGAAACTCTGTGCCCAGGTGACGGGAGCGAATCCTCGAGCAAGCACCGGCCTTTGGCCGTGGCGCCTTAGCGCAGCCCCGGTGCGAGCAGAATTTCGCCCATTCTGATTATTAGGTCGCTCGGGCAGGGCCGATGTCCCTATAGACACCAGGGACCCGGAGATGGGGCGCCGCAGCCCCTTGTTCCAGGAAGCCCCGAGCTTCTGTCGTCCCTGCCCCTCGGTGCAGAAGGGCGGCGTTCTCCAGACCGCCCAATTGCTGGGACGTCAGGACGAGCGTCTAAGACGAGCTGGCGGAGGAGCGCTGAGGGCCGTGCTTAGTCGGGGGTTGGCTGCTCGTCCTCGAGTCGTTTGCGCTGGCGGCGGTGGACGATGGGACGGACTTCGCTGGGAAGGCGAGCTAGGCACGGATCTAAGGACCGCGGGGAGCCTGGTGGGGCGACCGCGTCGCACTTGCGTGGGAAAAGTCGGTTCGCAGCTCAATCGAAGCCGTAACCGCAGAATCGCAACGCCGTGTTCGCACCTAACGCGCCGCAAAGCCTTGCAATTCGTGCGGCACAAGTTCGTAAAACTTCACGGTATGCGGCGTTCTTGGGCGATCGTTCGGTCGATTCGAACCGTCGACTCCTTGCCCCGTCATCATCGAACGATACTCCCAGACCCGACCCGCCAGCCGCAGCAAGACCAGCAGTTAGTTTTGAAACCCCAGGCCGGCGAGCCCGGACAGCGGCCCGCCAGCCTGGGCGGTGGTGCAAGAGCCTACCTCGGGGGGAACTGCGAGTTCGGCAGCGGCTCCGCGAGGTTCTTCGTCGGCGCCTTCCTCGTGAACCCGATAACCGCGCAGTTGATGCTGACCCCCGACGCGCCGTATGGGGCGGGCTGTCCCGTCGCGGGATCGACCCCGGTGAGGAGGTCGGGCCGGCTGGCGGCGAGGTTGAAGATCTGGACCTCGTCGATCTGCCGGGTGTTCAGCTTCGCGCGAACCGCCTTGTCGGTCCAGAGACCAAGCTGCGCGTCCCACATCGGGCTGTAGGCCTGCGCGTGGCGTGGGTCCTTCAGTGTCGGGAAGTCTCCGAAGGTGTTCAGGAGGTCACCACCGTTACGCAACGCGGCGATCAGCTCGGTGTTCCCTGCGTTCGCGTCCACCGAGGCGTGGCCGTCGAGGACGAGGTGCGCGAAGCCCTGCGCCTCCTTGTTGTTCTCTCCCGTCTGGCCGTTGACGAACCCAAACAGCCGCTCGCGGGCAGAACCGAGGAAGTCGTCGCCACCGTTGTACGGCGCGTCGTTCAAGGCGGGGACGTAGGTAGCGCGCTCGAGGACGGCGGTGAGCGGTTGTCCTGCGTCGGTGCTCATGTAGATGATCGGCTCGCCGGCGTCGAACCCCTTGATGAACAGGAGGTCGGCGTACGACTCGAGGTATTGGCCCTGAGGTGAGGACGGTGCGATGTGGACAGCGAGCCCGCACGGTCCCGGCCGACCCTCCGATGACCACCCGGTCGCCAACCTCAAACGGCCGCTCGCGCGTCAGGTGGCCCGTCGCGACGTATGGGGTGTCAAAACTCCGTTCCGCCTGTAAATCAGGGAATTCGTAGCCTCGAGCTCGAGTTTTGGCACCCCGCAGCTCGGGTGTGGAACAGGTTTTGGGAACAGTCAGACGAAAATCGCCGCGACTCCGTCGTCTAGCAAGGCAACGAATCCCGGCGTGTATCTGCCTCGGTACGGGGTCGTCATCGCGGGTTGCTAGGAGGCCAAGCTATGGAGCCACCAGTTCCGCCACGACACGTTCAGGTGCCAGATTCGAGGTCGTCGCGGCGGACGAGCCCGACGAGGCGGCCGTCTGGAGTAGTGACGAGGAAGCTGGTCAGGTTCCGAGCGCGGATCCGTTCCAGCAACGCGTCGGCGCCGATGCTCGGCCGGACGGTGCTCGGTCCCGGCGTCATCGCCTCCTCGATGGATGAGTCGATTTTGGAGGCGAGCGCCTGGCGGCCGAGGCGGCCGAGGACGACGCGCTGCTCGTTGACGACGATGCAGGTGTCCCACCCTGCTGCGCGGACGCGTTCGCGCACGTCGGAGAGCCGGTCTGCGAGCGTGCAGGTGGGCACGTCGCGGTGGGCGACGTCTCCGGCTGCGCGGGCCGGAACGTTCGTCCCCTCGCGCGGCAGACCGTAGGAGCCCCAGTCATTCTTGCCGGCGACGTAGTCGTACACCCGCGGGAATCCCATCGCTTCGAGCCGCCACGCGGCTCGCGGGCTGAGGTCTCACTGGTAGTCGTTGCAGTAGACGATGACCGGGCGCTCGCGGGCGAGCTCGCGCGGCGCGCTCTCGTCGAGCTCCTTCAGCGGGATGTTGATCGCACCCGCGAGGTGCTCCTCGCCGAACTCCTTCGCCGGCAGGACCTCGACGAGCTGCGCCGCTTCCTCGGCCATCAGTCGCTGAAGGGCATCGCGATCGATCGCAATCGGCATCGCCTCCATAGGATGCGATCGCGCCTCGGAACGATTCCCAGGACCCTCTCGCAATCCGCCGCTGCTCAGGTTGCGACGTCGAATCGTTCCCCGCGCGGGGCAATTCCTCGCAGGGCGACGGCGCGCCCGGGCGTGCCGTCGGCTCGAGCTCGCGGGCGAGCGCCGAGTCCGCACGTCCAGTGTTCATACTTGCCGAGCACGATCAGAAAGCGCAACGTCGCGTCGTGTGAGCCGTGGCGCGTGCGGCGATTCGCCGAGCGCCGTCAGCTTCCCGCGGCACAGCTCGTGCGGGATTTTTCCCGGCTCGGCGTGGTGGAAGTCGTCGAAGTCGCGCGCCCTGCAGCGGCGCCAGCGCGGGCAAGGCGCCCTGGGCGAGCGTCGCTTTGAAGGGCAGGGCCTCGTAACCCCGTGATCAGGCTGTCGCGGCCGCACGAAAAGCCGTGAAACGCCCGCGAGACTGAATCCGCCGCGCTCCTGCCGGCTGTAACAGCAAGTGAGATGCGAATCAACCGGAGCCGATTTCGCTCTTGCGGCGCACGGGCGCTCGCGCCGGGGTCGACAGTCGTGCGCACGGAACCGATACCTTGCTGGAGTGCATCAAACGTAGCGTGGGCAGCATCCAGAACCGCTTTGCCGCCACCTGTAGCGAGACCGCGGACAGTCTCTCCGGATACCTTGAGCACGATCTCGCCTTCCCGCGCCGTCGCCGCGTTGCGCGGCATCTCCGGCGCTGTATCCGCTGCCAGTCGCTGCTTCACTCGCTCGCCTGGACGATCGAGCAGCTGCGTACGCTCGGCGCGAGTGAGGTCACGGCCCCGTCGGTGGCCGAGGCGGTCTCCGAACGCATCCGCACCGAGAGTGCCGATCGTTTGTCCTGAAAGGAGTTGCAAATGAGCGAGCGGAACGCGAAGCGGGCACGGCAGGAGGCGGGCGCGGCGGCGGCGCGCGCGCCCGATGGGCGCTCAAGTCTGCGCCGGGCTGCGGTTCCCTTGCTGGTCGTTGTCGTCGTGGCCGCGCTTGTCGGCGGGTACTTCGCCGCCCGCAACAACGGGCCCGCCGGCGCGACCCGCGTCACCCACCAGTCAGATGGGGCACTCGAGCTCGCGGGCACCGATCCGGTCACGGGGCGGCACGTCGATCTGGCCTCCTATCGAGGCATGCCCGTCGTCATCAATGTCTGGGGTTCGTGGTGCCCGGGCTGCAACGCCGAAGCGGCCGATCTGGCGCGGTTCGCGCGCTCACACCTGAACGTCCAAGTCGTCGGCATCGACACGCAGGACACCTCGGGCGCTGCCAAGAACTTCTACCGGAAGTGGGGCTGGCAGCATCCGAGCATCGCCGATCCGAAAGGCGAGCTTGGCGCCCGGCTCGGCGTCCAGGGGTATCCGACGACGTTCTTTCTGAACGCCCGTCACCAGGTGGTGACGCAGATCGTCGGCGCGACCAATCTCGCCGGCTTCAACCAGGGACTCTCAGCGGCCACCTCGGCAGGCTGATGCTGCACTTCGGTCCGGGCGCACTGGCGGCGGCGTTCGCGGCCGGCTTCGTCTCTTTCGCCTCGCCCTGCGTGCTGCCGCTGATCCCCGGTTACCTGTCCTTCGTCTCCGGTGTCGGGTTCGACGAGCTCGGAGCGCAGCCGCGGCGGGTGACGCAGGCGACGGCCCTGTTCGTCTTGGGTTTCGGCGCGATGTTCATCGCTTTCGGCGCCGGCGCCGCCTGGTTCGGAAGTGCTCTGCTCGAGAACCGCCGCACGCTCGAGATCGCCGCCGGGATCTTCATCGCCCTCGCCGGTCTCGTCTACGCGGGCCTGCCGCTGCCACGCGTGCTGCTGGCGGAGCGACGGCTGGAGGCGCCGCGCCGTGGCGGCGTAGCGACGCCTGCGCTGGCAGGTGTGGCCTTCGCCGTCGGCTGGACGCCGTGTGTCGGGCCGACGCTAGCGGCGATCCTGGCGCTGGCGGCAGGCGAAGGGCATCCGGCCCAGGGCGCAGTGCTGCTCGCCGTCTACGCCCTCGGTCTCGGGATCCCGTTCCTGCTCTTCGGCCTGCTGTTCACGCGCAGCCTCGGGCTCGTGCGCGCGTTGCGCCGGCACTGGCGCATCGTCAGCCTCGCCTCAGGCTCGCTGCTCGTTGCCTTCGGTGTCTTGCTTGCAACCGGCGAGCTGGTGCGGCTGACGACGCGACTGGCGCGGTTCACGGGACTCTCGATTTAGCCGCGCGCGGGCGAGCGTGCGGCGGAACGCGCTTCGAGGGCTGCTCGGCCCGTTCGAGCTCGGCGATCCACTTCGGGTGGCGGCGGCGGGCCCAGTC
>JACDEU010000026.1 GCA_013816245.1 Actinomycetota bacterium
GGGGCAGGAACATCCGGCCACTCCGTACTGTCGACGATCAGCCTGTCGACGACGTCGACGAGGCTCCGGAACGCATCGGAGTCGAAAGACGGAACGCCGCGCCAGCGCAGGAAAACAGGCAGGTCGGGGAGGAAGAGCGGCTGGACGACGCTCGCGGGCGCCGCCGCGCGCTTGCCCTTGAGCCAAATGTGAATCGTCTCGGCGCAGATCTGCCGCCCTTCACCCGCCTGAAAGATGTCGACGTCGACCTCTGCCTCGAGCCCATCTTCCGCGTCCGGCTCGGGCACAAGGACGATCGTCCGCGACGGGTGGCGCTCCGCAAGTCCGGCGAGCACGTCCTCAGCGGCCTCCACCCATTCAGGCGGAACCCACGCCGTGTGCGTCATCACGCTCGTCCGCTGGTAGGGCATGTCCTCCCCCGGCGCGGTGCGCAAGGTTGCGACCTCGCGCTCGATCTCGCGCACCGAAGCTAGCGGCGCCGCCATGCCCGCCCGTCTCGTTCCATCAGCTCGTCCGCGGACGCCGGTCCCCACGTCCCGGCCGCATAGTTCGGGAACGCAGGCCTGTCGCGCGCCCACGCCGCGACAATGGCGTCAACGAGAGCCCACTGCTCCTCGACCTCGTCGATGCGCGTGAAGAGCGTTGCGTCGCCGAGCATCGCGTCGAGGATCAAGCGCTCGTAGGCCTCCGGCAGGCCCGTGCGAAACGCACCGCCGTAGAGGAAGTCCATGTGCACGGTCCTGATCGTCATGCCCTGGCCGGGAACCTTGACGCCGATCGCGAGCGACACGCCCTCGTCGGGCTGGACGTGGACGATCAGCACGTTCGGCTTCAGCCTCTCGACCGACAGCTCTTCGAACGGTGGGTGAGGTGCCCGTTTGAACTGGATCGCGATCGTCGTCTCGCGGCGCGCAAGGCGCTTGCCGGTGCGGACGTAGAAGGGGGTGTCGGCCCAGCGCCAGTTGTCGACGTACAGCTTCGCGGCGACGTACGTGTTTGTCATGGAGTTCGGGTCGACGCTCTGCTCCTCGCGGTAGGCAGGCACCTCCTCGCCCTCGATGTAGCCGCGTCCGTACTGGCCGCGCACCACCGACTTCGGGCCAGGTGTATGCATCGCGCGCAGAACCTTGACCTTCTCGTTGCGGACCGAGTCGGCCGTGAAGTCGATGGGCGGCTCCATGGCGGTGATCGCAACCAGCTGCAGCATGTGGTTCTGGAAGATGTCGCGGATCGCCCCGGCGTTCTCGTAGTACTCGGCGCGGCCCTCGATACCCATCGTCTCGGCAACCGTGATCTGGACATGATCGACGAACTGCCTGTTCCAGATCGGCTCGAAGATCCCGTTCGCGAACCGCAGGGCCAGCATGTTCTGGACGGTTTCCTTGCCGAGGTAGTGATCGATTCGGAAGATCTCGTTCTCGGCGAAGTACTTCTCGATCACCTTCTGCAGCTTTCGGGCCGACTCGAGATCGTGGCCGAACGGCTTCTCGATGATCAATCGCGCCCAACCCTGACCTGAACGGCGCTTGCCGACGGCCTTGACGACAGTCTCGAAGACAGCGGGCGGCGTCGCGAGATAGTAGACGCGATTGCCGCCCGTCTCGCGCTCCTGGTCGAGCTCCGTCAGCGTTGTGGCCAGGCTGTCCTCGCGCTCCTCGTCGGCGAAGTCCATCGCCACGTAGCGCATGCCGTCGGCTAGCAGCTCCCAGACGTCGTCGCGGAACGGATCACGCGAGTGCTCCTGCACCGCCGCCTTCATTCGTTCCCGGAATTCATTGTCGGACTCTTCCGAACGCGAGACGCCGACGACGGCGAAGTGCTCGGGAAGCAATCGGCGGTAGGCAAGCGAGTAGAGCGCCGGGAACAGCTTGCGCTTCGTCAGGTCGCCGGACGCTCCGAAGATGACGAGGATGCAGGAATCCGGAGCTCGCCGGATCTCCAGCCCTTCGAGGAGGGGGTTTTCCAGCGGAGGAGCGGTCGTCAACACATCACCGCGGGTCCGGGCCGGCCTTCGCGCGCTCGACCGCCTTGACCGCATGGCCGCCGAACTGGTTCCGAAGGGCTGCGGCGACCTTCGCGGAGAACTTGATCTCGTCGCGTGACGCGAAGCGCGCGAACAGCGAGGCTGCGATCACCGGCGCCGGAACGTTCTCGTTGATCGCCTCGTTGATCGTCCACCGTCCTTCGCCCGAGTCTTCGACATAGGGCGCGATGTCCTCGAGCTTCGAGCCGTGAGACTCGAACGCCGAGTGCAAGAGCTCGAGCAACCAGGAACGCACGACCGACCCGTTCCGCCAGATGCCCGAGATCTGATGGGCATCGATGTCGTACTCGGAGTGCTCCATGATCTCGAAGCCCTCAGCGTAAGACTGCATGAGCCCGTACTCGATGCCGTTGTGCACCATCTTCACGAAATGGCCGGAACCCGAAGGGCCGACGTGCGCGTAGCCGGCCTCGGGCGCAAGCGACGTAAAGATCGGCTCGAGTCGCTGCACGGGCTCGTCGTCGCCGCCCACCATCAGACAGAAGCCGATCTCGAGGCCCCAGATGCCGCCCGAGACGCCCGCGTCGATGAAGTGGATGCCCTTGTGCTTCGCCTCGACGTCGCGGCGCTTCGAATCGCGGAAGTTCGAGTTGCCGCCGTCCACGATCGTGTCGCCCTCGTCGGCGATCTCGAGCAACTGGTGGAAGGTGGTCTCGGTGATCTCGCCCGCGGGAATCATCATCCAGAACGCGCGCGGAGCGTTCAGCTGCTCCTTCAATTCCGCGAGCGAACCTGCGGTGCGCTCCTCGACGGCAGGGTCGTAGGTCTTCACGTCGTGCCCGTGCTCGCGCAGGCGCTCGGTCATGCCGTGACCCATCCGCCCGAGCCCGATCATTCCGAGCTGCATCAGAGATCCTCCAGTCTGACTCGCACGATCTGCCTGCCGCGTTCTTGCAGCGAGCGGAAGTCGCCTTCGGCCTGCGCGCGAATCAATCGTCCGAAACCGAAGTCCTCGCCCGGGATCGGAATCTCCGGTCCCGTGTCGTCGACCACCTGGACGAACAGGCCCGTCGGTGGCCCGCCCTTGTGCAGCTGTCCCGTCGAGTGAAGGTAACGCGGGCCTAGGCCCTTCGTCGCGACGCAGCCTGTCGCGTGAGCGCGCTCGACGAGGGGCTCGAGCTCTCGCTCGCGCATTGGATCGATGAAGGCCTGGATCGCGACATAGTTCGGCGGCTCGGCAGAGGCGAGCAGCTCGTCCAGCGAGCCCTGGGGCTCGAGCTTCGGGTCGTCGCCTGAGGCAAGCACCTCCTTCGTCTTGTCCTTCGCCGCCTGCACGTCCGGCTGGTCGAACGGGTTGATCTCGAGAATCGATCCGGCGACCGCGACCGCGAACTCCCAGCGGAAGAACTCGCCGCCGATCGCGTACGCGTCGGCGAGATGAACCTCGGCTCCCTGGCGGTCCGGTCCCTCGAAGCGCTCGCCCGGCGCCGGAACGAGGCCCTTCCCTTGCTTCCCCGTCGACTCGGCGATCAGTTGCTCGGCCCATAACCCGAAGTTCCCTTCGGTGTCCTCGATGCAGACCTTGTCGCGGCCCTGTCTCCAGCCTTCGCCGAGCTCGAGGCCCAGCTGCAGCCCCGGGTTCGCCTCGCTGCGGCACGCCTCGGCCATCCGTTCGGCGTTCGTGAGCAGACGCTCGACGTCGATCCCCATCAGGGCTGCCGGGACGATCCCGAAAGGCGACAACGCTGAGTACCTGCCGCCGATCGTCGGCTCCCCGTGGAACACTCGCATCCCGCGCTCTTCCGCGAGCTCCTCGAGCTTCGAGCCGGGATCGGTCACGGCGACGAACTGCTCCGGATTGCCGGTCTGCTCCCAGAAGTAGGCGTACTGCGAAAGCGTCTCCAGCGTCGTCCCGGACTTCGAGGAGACGATGAACATCGTCTTCGTCAGGTCGAGGGCCTCCTCCGCGTGCCGGATCATCTCCGGGTGCGTCGTGTCGAGCACATGCAGCTGCTTCTTGCCGAATGTCCGCTTCAGAACTTCCGGCGCGAGGGACGAGCCACCCATCCCGAGCAGGACGAACGTCTCGAACTTCGTGTGCGCACTCTTTGCGAACTCGGCGATCTCGCCGGCACGCTCCTGCATCCGCTGCGGCTCGTCGAGCCAGCCGAGCCACTTGTCCTCGTCGGCGCCGGCCCAGACCGTCGCGTCGCGTGCCCAGATCCGCTCGACGAGGTTCTGTTGCGTCGCAACGCTCAAGCCGGGGCCAGCTGCCCGCGCTTCGACCGGACTCCGTCGAGCAGCTCCTCGAAGGAGTCCGCGAACTTCTGCACGCCTTCGCGCTCGAGCGTGTCCGAGACGTCGTCGTAGTCGATCCCGGCCGCGGCGAGGTCTTCGAACAGCTTCCGCGCACCGTCGATGTCCTTCGTCAGAGTCAGGTCGGCCTCGCCGTGGTCCTGGAACGCCCCCATCGTCTCCTCGGGCATCGTGTCCACGGTGTCCGGACCGATCAGCTCCTCGATGTACATGACGTCGCGGTACTCCGGGTTCTTCGTCGACGTGGACGCCCAGAGGCAGCGCTGCTTCGTCGCACCCTTCGACTCGAGCTCGGCCCAGCGCGGCCCGCTGAAGGCTTCCAGATAGTTCTGGTACGCGAGCTTCGCGTTGGCGATCCCGAGTTTGCCCTTGAGCTTCGTCGCGTCGCCACCGATCTCGTCGAGCCGCTTGTCCGTCTCCGTGTCGACACGCGACACGAAGAAGCTCGCCACTGAGTGCACCTGCTTCGGGTCGCCACCGCTCTCGACGAGCCGCTCGAGACCGAGCAAGTATGCCTCCATGACTTCCTTGTGCCGGTCGAGCGAGAAGATCAGCGTGACGTTGATGCTCTTGCCGAGGGCGATCATCTCCTCGATCGCGCCGAGCCCGGGCTCGGTTGCCGGAATCTTCACGTAGAGATTGGCCTTGTCGATCCACTCGTGCAGGCGCTTGGCCTGAGCGATCGTGCCGTCGCGGTCGTAGGCGAGCGTGGGATCGACCTCCCACGACACGTAGCCGTCGAGACCCTCGCCCTCGTCCCAGACCTTGCGCAGCAGATCGCACGCATCCGCGATGTCGTGGGACGAGAGCTGCAGGAAGATCTCCTTGGGATCTTCCTCCCCCGATTCGAGAGTCTCCTTGAGCTGCTCGTCGTAGGCGTCGCCTTCGGCAATCGCCTTCTGGAAGATCGTCGGATTGGAGGTGACGCCGACGACGGCGTCCTCTTCCATCATCCGGGCGAGCTTCCCGCTCTTCAGCATCTGTCGCGAGAGGTAGTCGATCCAGACGCTCTGGCCGAGCGCCGACAGCTTGTGCAAATTCGAGTCAGGCATGGGCGGCATTCCTTTCGATGTCTTCGATCATCTGCAGTCGTTTCACATAACGCTCGCCGCCGTCGAACCGTGCCGCGAGAAAGGTGGTGATGAGATCACGCGCGAGCGAAGGCCCGACGACGTCTGAGCCCAGGCAGAGTACGTTCATGTCGTCGTGCTCGACGCCCTGGTGGGCCGAGTACACGTCGTGACAGATCGCTGCACGGATCCCGGGCAACTTGCAGGCTGCGATCGAGGCCCCGACCCCGGAGCCGCAGACGAAGACCCCACGCTCCGCGTCTCCGCGGAGGACGGCCTCACCGATCTCGCGCGCCTTGTCCGGGTAGTCGATCCGCTCGGCATCGGTATTGGTTCCCAGGTCCACCACCGAGTGCCCGGAGAGCGCCTCCAGCACCGCATCACGAAGATGGACTCCGCGGTGGTCGAATGCGATCGCCACCTTCACGGTGTGACCGTACCCCAACGGCGGCAGAACAAGCCTGCTGCCTCCTAGAATGGCCGCCATGGAAGCGAACGAGCTCCGAGACCTCGGCCAGCAGTTCCGCGTCGATTCGATCCGGCCCGCGGCGGTTGCGAAGTCCGGCCATCCCACGTCCGGGATGTCGGCCGCCGACCTGATGGCGGTTCTCGTCGCGAACCACCTCCGCTACGACTTCGACGACCCGAAGAACGCCGCCAACGACCGGCTGATCTTCTCCAAGGGCCACGCGTCGACCCTGTACTACGCGATCCTTCGCGCCGTCGGGGCGATCAACGACGAAGAACTCCTCACCTACCGCAAGTTCGGGAGCATGCTCGAAGGGCATCCGACGCCCATCATCCCGTGGGTCGACGTCGCCACCGGCTCGCTCGGCCAGGGGCTCCCGATTGGGGTCGGCATGGCCCTCGCCGCGAAATATCTCGATCGACTCCCGTCCCATGTGTGGGTGCTCTGCGGAGACAGCGAGATGGCCGAGGGCTCGATGTGGGAGGCGTTCGAGCACGCGGCGCACTATGAGCTCGAGAACCTGACAGCGATCATCGACGTCAACCGGCTCGGTCAGCGCGGCGAGACCATGATCGGCTGGAACACCGGTGTCTACGTCGAACGAGCGCGCGCCTTCGGCTGGAACGCGATCGAGGTCGACGGGCACGGGGTCGAGGAGATCGACCGTGCCTACAGGCAGGCCGAGGAGACGAAGGGGCGACCGACGGTGATCGTCGCCCGCACGATCAAGGGCAAGGGCGTCAAGGCCGTGGAGGACAAGGACGGCTGGCACGGCAAGCCGCTCGACGATCCCGATGCGGCCATCGAGGAGCTCGGGGGCGTTCGCAACGTGCACGTCGACGTCACCAAGCCGGAGCCCGGCGTACCGCACAGCTTCCCGAGCGCGCCGCTCGAGCTGCCCCGCTACGAGCTCGGCGAGGAAGTCGCGACGCGAAAGGCGTACGGGGAAGCGCTCGCTGCACTCGGCGCAGCTCGAGGAGACGTCGTCGCGCTCGACGGCGAGGTGAGCAACTCGACGTTCGCCGAGATCTTCAAGAAGGCGCATCCTGATCGCTTCTTCGAGATGTACATCGCCGAGCAGCAGCTGGTCGCGGCGGCGGTCGGCCTGCACGCGCGAGGCTGGAATGCATTCGCGTCGACGTTCGCTGCTTTCTTCTCCCGCGCCTATGACTTCGTCCGCATGGCGGCGATCAGCCGGGTCAACCTGCGGCTGGCGGGCTCGCACGCCGGCGTCTCGATCGGGGAGGACGGCCCGTCGCAGATGGCCCTCGAGGACATTGCATCATTGCGGGCGATCCACTCGAGCGTCGTCCTCCATCCCTGCGACGCGAATCAGACCTCGAAGCTGGTCGTCGCGATGGCGGACACGGACGGCATCGTCTTCATGCGCACCCTGCGACCGAATATGCCGGTCATCTACGGCCCCGACGAAGAGTTCGAGGTCGGCGGCAGCAGGGTGATCAAATCGACCGAGGACGACAACGTCACCATCGTCGGCATGGGGGTCACGGTGCACGAGGCGCTCGAAGCTGCCGCCACGCTCGAGGAGCAAGGGATCAGCGCGCGCGTGATCGACGCTTACTCGGTCAAGCCGATCGACGCCGACACGTTGCAGGCCGCGTCAGAGGCGACCGGCAGGATTATCACCGTCGAGGATCACTTCCCGGAGGGCGGGCTCGGCGACGCAGTGCTGGCCGCTCTCGCGGAGAGGGACGAGCATCCGCACGTGCTGAAGCTGGCCGTGCGTGAGATGCCTCGCTCGGGCAAGCCCGACGAGCTACTGAACGCCTATGGCATCGACGCGGAACACATCGCCGAGGCCGCGCGTCAACTGGTCAGCTCCGAAGTCACGACCTCGTAGAGCCGCCGCTGGCGCTCGCCTGCCTCGCGGAACGCGTCCGCCCTGTCAGCGCGAGGGTGAACGACTGGACCGAGTGGCGCCGGCCCGGGCTCGACTCCGAGCCGTTCGAGCACGACGACGGCCGCCCCGCGCAGAGACGCCTCCCGCACCGCTGACGTCGTAACCGGCCGGCCGAGCACGTCGGCCATGATCTGCACCCACTCGGGATCCTCGACCAGCGCGCCGCCGGTCGCGACGATCTCGTCGATTCCCGGCATGAGGTCGGCGACTTCGGCGAAGCGAAACGCGACACCCTCGAGGGCGGCCTGGCGCAGGTCGAGCGGCGTCGTCTCGAATGTCAGGCCCTGAACCGCGCCCTTCGCGTGCTGGTGCCAGCCGGGGCTCCGCTCACCACCGAGCAGGGCGAGGAACGTCAGTCCGTGCGAGCTCGGATCGCGATCTGCCAAAGAACCGCTCGTATCCTTCAACGTCTGCTCGAGCCACGCATGGAGGTTGCCGCCGTCCGAGAGCGAGCCTCCTTCGACGACGCGCGTGTCGTCCACCCAGTGGAGGAACAGCCCTTCGCGCGGCTGCGGGCGCTCGGCCTCGTGGACTGTTCGGATCGCTCCGGAGGTACCGACCATCAGGGCCGCACGCTCGCGCGTCAGGCAGCCGGCGCCGAAATTGGAGCACGCACCGTCCAGCAACGCTGGATACCAACCCTCGACCGGTGCAGCCGAGATCTCGGGTAGCAGCTCGGCGTCGAGGCCGAGGGTGTCGAGGAGCTCCTCGTCCCACGTGCGCGTCTGCAAATCGACCAGGCCGGAGGCCGAGGCGATCGAGATGCCGGTTGCGACCTCGCGTCCCAGCAGCTGCGCATAGAGGTAGTCGCAGAACGAGACGAAGCGCTTTGCGGAACGGAACACCTCCGGCTGCTCCTGTGCGAGCCAGGCGAGCTTTGCCGGCCAGTAGCTCGTGTGGATGTGACAGCCGGTCCGGGCATGCACGGCAGCGTTGTCCAGCCGCCGGAGCAACCAGTCGGCAGCGTCGGCCGAGCGGGTGTTGCGCCACGAGAGGATCTCGGTCAGCGGCCGACCGGCGGCGTCGATGGCCAGGAGGCTGTGCCCGAACGACGACGTCCCCGCCGCGTCGTAGCTCTCGGTGGTCGCCTCTTTCAAGACCTCCCGCACGAGATCGACAATGCGCGCCGGATCATTCTCGCCCGCGTAATCGCGTCGAGCCGGCGTTCGTTCCTCCGCCTCTGGTCCGAAGACCTGCGCACGAACCGAGGACGTCCCGAGGTCGAGCGAGAGGATGCTCGGCACGACCGGACCCTAACCTCAGATCGTCGCGGCTTCGACTACAGCAGAGCTGCGACGTAGCGCGGCTCGGTCGACGCGGAGCCGCCGCGGGCAACTCGAGTCGGACGGTCGTCCCGAAGCCGCTCTCGCTGGAGCGAGATCGTGGCCCTCGACGAGCGCCTTCACGATTGCAAGCCCGAGCCCGGTGCCCGAATCGCCATGTCGGTGGCCGCGACTACCCTCTGAGCCGAGATGGCAGTCCTGATCGCATCCAGCCTCCGCAAGGAGTTCTCCGGCGATCCGCTGTTCGACGGCGTGTCGTTCAAGGTGGAGCGCCGCGACCGCGTGGCCCTGGCCGGCCCGAACGGCGCCGGCAAGACGACCCTGCTGCGCGCGATCGTCGGCGAAACCAACCTCCAGAGCGGTGAGCTCGCATTCCAGAAGGGAACGCGAGTCGCTCTGCACGACCAGCGGCCGCCACTCGAGCGGCGCCTGACGCTGCGCGACTACGTCCTCTCCGGCGCCCGCGACCTGATCGCGCTGGAGGAAGAGCTCCGCAGGCTCGAGCAGGTCATGGCCTCCGGCGATCACGGCGATGCCACGATCCGGCGCTACGGGGAAGCCCAGGCCCGGCTCGAGCACGCCGGTGGCTACGACTGGCGCGAGCGCGCGGCCTCAGTCGTGCGCGGCCTCGGCTTCGCCGACGAGCACCTCGACCGCCAGCTCGAGACGTTCTCAGGAGGCGAGCTCACCCGTGCGTCGCTGGCGCGTGCCCTGGGTGGAGACCCGGATTTGCTGCTCCTCGACGAGCCGACGAACCATCTCGACGTCGAAAGCCTGGAGTGGCTCGAGCGCGAGCTGTCCTCACTCGACGCCGGAATCATGATCGTCGCGCACGATCGCTGGTTCCTCGAGGCCGTGACCAACGTCGTGCTCGAGCTCGACGCCGGCCGCTCGACGTACTTCAAGGGACCGTGGCACGCCTGGCGGCTCGAGAAGGCGTCACGCCTGCACGCGGCGTCGAAGGCAGCCGAGCGGGTCGGTCGCGACATCGAGCGACTGGAGCGATTCGTCGCTCGCTTTCGCGCCTCCAGTGAGAAGATGGCACGCAAGGCGCAAGTCAAGCTCACCCAGATCGACCGGCTCGAGAAGGAACGCGCAAAGTCGAAGGCGGAGGTCGATCTGCTCACGCGCAGGACGAGGAGCCTCGGCTTCGAGTTCCTGAAGCCGGCGCGCAGCGGCCGCACCGTGCTCGAAGCGGAGGGTCTCGAGGTCCGCATCGGCGAACGTGTCCTCCTCGACGGAGCAAGCTTCGCGATCGAGCGCGGCGAGCACGTCGCGCTCGTCGGCCCGAACGGATCGGGCAAGACGACGCTCCTCGAGACGATCCTCGGGCGCCGCGAGGCAGACGGCGGCTCGGTCCGCCTCGGCCACGGCGTCGAGGCGGCCTACTTCTCTCAGCAGGAGATGGAGCTCGATACACGCGGCTCGGTGCTGCAGTGCGTGCAGCGTGCGACCGGACTGCAGCGGCCCGATGCGCAGAAGCTCCTCGGCCGCTTCCTCTTTTCCGGCTGGACCGAGCACGAGAAGCCCGTCGTCGCCCTTTCCGGAGGTGAGCGGCGCCGGCTGGCGCTCGCGCTCATCGTCGCTTCGGGCGCGAACTTCCTCGTCGTCGACGAACCGACGAACCATCTCGATCTGGAAAGCCGTGAGGCGCTCGAAGCCGCGCTCGAGGCATTCCCGGGAACGGTGCTGCTCGTCTCGCACGACCGCGCACTGCTGGACGCCGTTGCCGAACGCACCCTTGCAATCGAGCACAAGCGACTCAACTCCTACGACGGCGGCTGGGCGGAGTACGTCCGGCAGCGTGAAGCGCGGCGCGTCTCGGCAACTCCCGAGCCGAAACCCGCGAAGGTGCGCAAGGTGTCGACCACGAAGCCGAAGACACCGTCGGAGCTCGAGCGAATCGAAGCGGAGATCGCAGAGCGCGAGCAGACCGTGGCCGAGCTCGAGCGGCAACTCGCAGAAGACTGGAACGA
Organism: Actinomycetota bacterium; assembly: GCA_013816245.1. Taxonomy (GTDB): domain Bacteria; phylum Actinomycetota; class Thermoleophilia; order Gaiellales; family Gaiellaceae; genus 3-1-20CM-4-69-9. The sequence goes on from JACDEU010000026.1 coordinate 11,020, forward strand.
CGTCGAGATGCTTGCGAAACACCGCCGCGCCCGCGACGAGCTGCAATCGTTGCTGCAACGGTGGGAGCGACTCTTCGAGCGGACGCACACGTGACCGAGGAATCGACACCGAGCCGCCTGACCGGCCTCGGCGAGGCGCTGCTGCGCTTCGTGCTGATCTGCGTGGCGGTCGCGGCTGCGCTCGGCTTGCTCGCAGCCCTGATCGCGCTCGTCAGCGGTCACCGCGTCACGAGTGCGATCGCGGTCGCGTACTACCTCGTCGGCTGTGCGCTCGTTCTGATCGGCGTCTTCCCGACCGGTGGTTTCTCCCTCGTGCGAGGAACCATGACGCGGCGTCGCCCGATCGGCGCGCGAAACGATCCGACCTTCCTCATCGGCGCGTTCCTGATCGGGCTCGGCGTCCTCGCCGACATCTACTCCTTCTAGGAAAGCCGCTCAGCCTTCGAGGGTCGCGATCAGCGCCTCGGCAACGACCTTGAGCGGTCGGCCCGAGATCTGACTTGCCTTGCGCAGCCGTGCAAACGCGTCCGCCTCGGAGAGGCCTTCCTTCTCCATCAACAGACCCTTTGCGCGCTCGATCGCCTTGCGGGCTGCAAGCGCGTCAGCCAGCGACTCCGCCTCCTCACGGAGCGCGACGAGCTCTTCGTGCCGCGCACGCGCAGTGCGAATCGCAGGGAGAAGATCCTGTTCGCGGAACGGCTTGACGAGGTACCCGAAGACACCCGCCTCGGCCGCACGCTGGACGAGCTCTTCCTGGCCGTAAGCGGTCAGCATCACGATCGGGATCGGCCGCTCGTCGAGAATGCGCCGGGCCGCCTCGATCCCGTCCAGCTTCGGCATCTTGACATCCAAAAGTGCGAGGTCCGGGCGCTCGGAGCGGGCCAACAGAACGGCTTCCTCGCCGTCGCGGGCCTCGGCGCAGACCTCGAACCCGGCATGCTCGAGCAGGGCACGCAGATCGAGCCGGATGATCGTCTCGTCTTCGGCGACCAGAATCCTCAACTTTGGGTGAGTCTGGCGGAAAACGCTCGGCCGAGGGATGGGGGCTGGGGGGCGCAGGAACGATTCCTCAAGTGCGGCCCCATGTCTGACCACGAATACAGCACCCCGAAGCCTCTCGTCCTCCGTGTGGAGATCTCGTCCGAGCAGGCAGCCTCGTTTGCACCCCTCTTCGGCGGGGCGGCGACAGAGGACGTCGGGAGCCATCCGATCTCAGACGTGGCAGCCGACGCGCAGGTGACGGAGCTCAAGCGGGTCGAGACCGAACTCGACCAGCGCGAGGCCGAGTTCGAAGCCGACGTCCAGTTCCGCGAGGACCGGATCGAGCGCTGGCGCACCGAGCTCGAGGAGCTCGAGCAGACACTCGAACGGCGCGAACGCGATCTCGTCAGCTACGTCGACCAGCTTCAAGGCGTCATGTCGGGCGGCAGTGACAGCGCCGCATGGTGGTCCCGACCCGCCGGCGGCGACGGCGGCGTCCGCTAGAGCCTCCGCGCGAAAGCTTCGCTTTCGCTTGGTCTAGAGGTACGGCGCTTGTCGCGCTGAACGTGCGCGGGCGGAGCCCGCACACTCTCATTTGTGGTCTCGTTGGCTGGCTGTTCCCTTCCGACCGGGCACGGGCGCTTTGCGGCCGCGCCCGCATCAGTTCGTCTCCGGCCTTCGTGGTTCTATGTCGCGCGGTTTTAGACCGGGAAGATGACCTCGGCTCTCATCTCGTCCTGGCTGGTGAGCTCGAGGCGGCCTTGTAGTTCATCTCGGACCAGAGCTCGCACGATCGACAGGCCCGTGCCTGTTGCATCGCCCTCGATTCCTGCGCCGTCGTCTGCGATCACCAGGAGCACTTCCCCGTTTCGTTGCGCGAGCTCGATCCGAACGCTGTCGCCACCGTGCTCGAGCGCGTTTTGCAGCAGCTCGCTGAACACGAGCGCGAGCGCCGTCGCCCGGTTGCCTGCGATCGAGACCGACTCGAGCTCCGCGCGCACGTCCTTTCCGGCGGCCAGGCCCTGCACGAGCATCGCGCGCAGACGCTCGAGCAGCTCGCGCAACTCCACGACCTCCTCGCGCTGCTCAGTCAGGACTTCGTGCACCGCTGCGATCGCGAGGATGCGGTTGACCGAATCATCGAGCGCCTTCCGCGGGTCCGTGTCGGGCGCGTGCGCCTGGAGACGAAGGAGCGATGCAACAGTCTGGAGGTTGTTCTTGACGCGGTGGTGGATCTCTTGCGCGAGCACGCCTCGCATGACCGCTCGCCCGTGCTCCAGCGCGACGGCGGCGTGATGCGCGATCGACGCGAGCAACGCGCGTTCCTCATCGGTGAACGGTGTGTCGCGGTCGCAGACGAGCTCGCCGATCTGGCGCCGCTTCCAGCGCAGAGGCAGGCGAACGTTGTGCGCCCCCGGCCGCCCTTCGGGCCAGGCGATGTTCCCGTCCTCGAGCACGAGCGCGGCCCCGGTCGCCCCTACTGCTTCCATCGTCGTCTTGACGATCGCCTCGAGCGACTCCTCGAGATAGAGCGACTCGGAGACGGCCTCCGAGATCTTCGCGAGCGCCTCTAGCTCGGCGACCCGGCTCTGAGCCTGCGCGTAGAGCCGAGCGTGCTGGATCGTCTGTGCGACCTGGTCCGCGATCGCGACGAGCAGCTCGATCTCGTCCTGGGTGAACTCGCGCGGCTCGAGGGTGCGCACGTTGAGCGCGCCTGCGAGTTGCTCGCGCGCGAGGATCGGCACGGCCAGGATCGACTCGTAGTCGTCCTCGGGGAGATTCGTGAACTGCTTGAACCGGGGGTCGAGGTGGGCCTGCGACGGGATCATCACCGGGGCGCGGTCTGCGGCGGCGGTCCCGGTGATCCCTTCGCCCGGCCGCATGCGAGGCCGCTTCGTCATCTCCTCGACGCTCGTGCCATGGGTCGCACGGAGGATCAGCTCGTTGGCACGCTCGTCGTACAGGTAGACGAAGCAAGCCTCGGTGCCGAGCGCATCCGCCACCTTGCTGGCGACCAAGCCGAGAACCTCCTCGAGGTCGAGCGTCGAGTTCACCGCGGCGATCGTCTCGGTGAGAAGGCGCAGGTGGCGCGCTCGTACGTCCACTCCGTTTCGTAGGCTAGCCGCGGTGGACACCTACGACTGGCTGCTCTTCCTGCATATGACCGGCGCGTTCCTGGTGCTCGGGGGCGCCGTCATGGCGGGAGTCTTCAACTTCGCGGCGCTTCGCCGCGAGCGGCCGAGTGAGATCGCGCTCCTCTTCAAGCTCGCCCGGGTTGCCGTCGCAGCGATTGGCGTCGGGATGGTGCTCACTCTCGTCTTCGGTCTAGCGCTCGTCCATGACGTGGGCTACGGCTGGGGTCAGACCTGGGTCGTCCTTGCCCTCGTTCTCTGGGTGGTCGCAAACGCGCTGGGCGGCATCGGCGGCCGCCGGGAGAAGCAGACGCGCCAGCTCGCGGAGCGCCTCGCGGGGGAGGGGGACATGCCGAGCCGCGAGCTGACGGAGCGCCTGCGGGATCCGGTGTGGCTCGCCCTCAGCTGGGGCAGCGAGGTCGTGATCGTCGCCATCCTCGCGCTGATGATCTGGAAGCCGGGCACATGATGGTCTGCTTCGTCGTCCCGAACTTCCGAGTCTTCCTCCACGTCTTCGGTGCGATGGCGCTCGTCGGCGGCGTCGGGGCGCTCGCGGTGCTCAGCTTCGCAACCCGGAGCCGCCCCGATCACTCGGTGCTGCTCTCGCGCCTGGCGTTCCGGACGTTCCTCTTGGTCGTCCTGCCGGCCTTCATCGTGATGCGCGTGGGCGCGCAGCTGGTGGTCGACAAGGAATATCCGGGCAATGCCCCGGGCTGGGTCGGCGTGGGCTTCATCGTCACCGAGCCGGGCCTGATCGTCCTCATCGCCATCGGCGTGATCGCCTTCATGAGCTCACGAAGAGGTGGCAGCGGCCGGCTCGCAACGGCGCTCGCGGTCCTGGCCCCGATCTACCTGCTCGCCCTCGGCATCGCGATGTGGGCCATGACCACGAAGCCGGGTTGAGGCCGGTTAACAGAACCCTTACTGCAGGAAGGGAATTTCCTTGCAGACGGTGAATAAGTTCATACCATGTCCGCCCTTCCTCTGAATCTCGTGGACATAGCCGGTTTTCTCGTGGCCGACAACCGGGGCCGCGTCATCGGCAAGGTCGAGTGTCCGATGTACGGGACGCTGCCGGACGTGCCCGACGCGCTCTCCGTCCGCGCAGGCGTCTTCTCACGCCATCGCCGACTGGTCCCCGCCGACACGATCGCCGACGTCGATCCAGCCACCCGGATCGTCGGCCTCCGTGTAGCCCGCGAGACCATCCGCCGCTTCCTTTAGGGCCTTTCCGTCCTAGGGCGATCTCCGTGCCGCGCGCGGAGGCGTGACCGCGTCACGCCGGGAGCGCTAACTCAGCGCCGCCTCTTCAGGCCGCCAAAAGAAGGGGCCAACGGGGAAACACGGTTTCCCCCGTTCTACGACCACGAGCTGCGCAAAGATTGCAGCAGCTCGCAGTCGGCCGTCAGATGGATCTCGTAGGCCGCAGAGCTCACGAGATCAGCCTTCATTCTCTCTCTTTCTCGAACCGGCGACAAGGCCTTATCGATCGCGGATCTAGAGAACGGCCAGGTACTTCTTGAGCTCCCAGTCGGTCAGCTGGACGCGGTAGTCGTCCCACTCGGCGCGCTTCAGCTCGACATAGCGGTCGAAGATGTGCGGCCCGAGCGCCTTTCGCGCCAGGTCCGACTCGGCCAGTGCGTCGATCGCCTCGCCGAGAGTCTCCGGGAGCGAAACGATCCCCCGCTCCTTTCGCTGCTCTGGCGTCAGGTGATAGAGGTTCGTCTCCATCGGCTCCGGGAGCTCGTAGCCCTGCTCGATCCCCTCGAGCCCCGCGTGCAGAAGCGTGGCGAACGTGAGGTACGGGTTACAGGCTGGGTCAGGACAGCGGATCTCCGCCCGTGTCGCCTGCTCGGCGCCCGGCTTGTAGAGCGGGATCCGGATCAGGGCCGATCGGTTCCGCCGCGACCACGCGACGTACACGGGAGCCTCGTAGCCGGGCACGAGCCGCTTGTACGAGTTCACCCACTGCGCGAACACCGCGCTGATCTCCCTGGCGTGGCGGAGCTGGCCGGCGATGAACGCCTTCCCCGCGTCCGACAGGCTCCACTCGTCGTCCCCGTCGAAGAACGCGTTCCGTCCGTCCTTGAAGAGCGACTGGTGTGTGTGCATCCCGGACCCGTTCTCGCCGAAGATCGGCTTCGGCATGAACGTCGCGTGATAGCCCGCCTTCTTCGCGATCTCCTTGACGATCAGGCGGTACGTGACGGTATGGTCGGCCATCGAGAGCGCATCGGAGAAACGCATGTCGATCTCGTGCTGGGACGGGCCGACCTCGTGGTGGACGTACTCGATCGGGATGCCCATCCCCTCGAGCGCGCGGACGGTCTCCTGGCGCAGCTCGCTCGCCGCGTCAAGCGTCGTCATCGCGAAGTAGCCGCCCTCGTCGAGCGTCTCCGTCCCCTTGTCGTCGCGGAACAGGAAGTACTCGAGCTCGGGGCCGACGTTGAAGGTGTCGAAACCCATTGAAGCCATGCGGTCGAGAGCACGGCGCAGGACGTACCGGGGGTCGCCTTCGTACGGCTTGCCGTCGGGCGTGACGATGTCGCAGATCATCCGCGCCACCCTGGTCTCCCCCTCCTTCCACGGCATCAGCTGGAAGGTCTCTGGATCGGGGATCGCGACCATGTCCGACTCCTCGATCGCGTTGAAGCCCGTGATCGAGGACCCGTCGAAGCCCATCCCGTCGTCGAGCGCCGCCTCGATCTCGCTGGGCGTGACGGCAAAGCTCTTGAGGTGCCCCTCGATGTCGCTGAACCAGAGGAGGACGAACTCGATGCCCTCCTTCTCGATTCGGCCGAGCGTTCGCTTGCGCGAGTCCTCGCTCGACGTGGCTCTGTTCTTTGTCTCGACCTGCGCCATGAATCCTCCCTTGAAATGCCAAAAGCCTCAGGCGCGGACGTCGCGCCCAAGGCTCCGTTGCCTTGCTGACGGCTGAAGTCTATACGGTGGCGCCGTGCGCCTTCTCGTGACCGGGGGTGCGGGGTTCATCGGCTCGCACTTCGTCAAGCGGATGCTCGCAGCCGGCGAGGACGTCGTGGTGCTCGACAAGTTCACGTACGCCGGCAATCCGGCGAACCTGCCGGAGGAGGTCGACTGTCGCCGCGGCGACATCTCGATTCGAGAGGACGTCGACCAGCTCGGTCCGGTCGAAGCGATCGTCAACTTCGCTGCGGAGACGCACGTCGACCGGTCGATCCTCGGGCCCGAGGACTTCGTGCGCACGGACGTGCTCGGAACGCTCGTCCTCCTACAGGCTGCGGAGCAGCAGAGCGCCCGGTTCGTGCAGGTCTCCACCGACGAGGTGTACGGCGACGTCGAGCCCGGCTGGTCGTCGCGCGAGGACGACTCGCTTCGCCCCTCGAGCCCGTACAGCGCGTCGAAGGCGGGGGGAGACCTACAGGTCTTGGCGGCGGTCCGGACGTTCGGCGTCAACGCCTCGATCACGCGCGGGTCGAACACCTACGGGCCGAACCAGTATCCGGAGAAGGTGCTGCCCCTCTTCGTCACGAACGCGCTCGACGGGCACCCGTTGCCGCTCTACGGCGACGGCCGGCAGGTGCGTGACTGGCTGCACGTCGACGACCATTGCGCGGCGATCGAGCTCGTCCTACGCCAAGGCGAGGCCGGCGAGACCTACAACGTCGGTGCCGGCGAGGAGCATGAGAACGTCGAGCTTACGCGTCTGATCGTCGAGCAGCTCGACGTAGACACCGCGCTCGTGCGCCACGTCGAGGACCGCGCCGGTCACGACCGGCGCTACTCACTCGACACCACGAAGATCCGGTCGCTCGGCTGGCACCCGAGGCGCGATTGGGACGAAGGCGTCCGGGCCACCATCGAGTGGTACCGGGGAAATCGCGACTGGTGGGAGCCGATCAAGCGCAGCAGCGGGTTCCGCGAGTACTACGACAGGCAGTACGAAGCGAGGCTTGCCTAGCCGCAGCGCTGCTGTGCTTGCTCGCGCAGCCGGTCGATCGGGTCACGCTGACCCTGGATCGCCTCTGAACGGTCGAGCAGCTCGAGGACCCCGTCGCAGTTACCCAGCTGGAACCGCGTGAACGCGAGGTTGTAGTCCGCGTAAGCCTCGGTGAGGGAGTTCGTCCCCTGCAACCTCTGCACGGAGCGTTCGAGCAGCGGCAACGCGCCCGCATAGTCGCCGGCCTGCATCTTCCGGAAACCCGCGTCGTTCAGCGCCGCGCCGCTCGCGCCGGAAGACGGCGGCGGTGCTGGGGTTGATCCTGCCGCAGTCGTGACCGTAACGGGCTTCTCGACGGTCGTGACCCGACCCTGGGTCGTCACCCGCTGAACACGGGTGATCACCGTGGTCTGCGCCGGCGGCGTGTCGCCGCCGCGCGTCAGGAGGTAGGCGAGGACGGCGCCACCGACGGCGCCGAACAAGAGGAGCGCAGCCAAGAGCGGCCAGGCACCGGGCGCTGATCGGGCCGGCGGGTAGCCGACATCCGGCTCACGTCGCAGCGGCCGCGTGGCCTCGGTCGGTGGTGGAGTAGGGACGACGATCGGCCGCTCTCTGGTCGACCCCGCCGCCTCGGCGAGAGCACCCCGGAGTGCAGCGACGAACTCGCTGTCGGTGCCGTAACGCTGCGCAGGATCCTTCGCGAGGGCTTTCGCGAAGACCGGGTCGAGCTCGCAAGGCAGCTCGGTGCCGTCGCACACGGACGGGATGGGCGCATTGACATGCGCGGCCGCTTCGGCCGTCGGGCTTTCCGACTCGAACGGGCGCCTGCCGGTGAGCAGCTCCCAGGCCACGATCGCCAGGGCGTAACGATCGCTCGCCGGTCCGGCGCGCTCACCGCGCGCCTGCTCGGGAGACAGGTAGCCGGCAGTGCCGAGCACCGTTCCCGTCATTGTCAGCGAATGCATCCCCGCGGCGCTGGCGATGCCGAAGTCGGCGACGTGAACGTTGCCCTCACCGTCGAGCAACAGGTTCGCGGGCTTGACGTCTCTGTGCACGACGCCTTCGCGATGCGCGACGTCGAGCGCACGCGCGGCTTCCTCCAGCCAGGTGAACACCTGCTCCGGTGGCCGAGCCCCTTCGGCTCGCAGGATGTCGTCGAGCGAGCCACCGCTCAGGTACTCCATGACAATGTAGGGACGGTCTTGGTGCTCGCCGACGTCGAAGATCGTGACCGTGTTCGGCTCCCCGGAAAGGCGGGCGGCTGACAACGCCTCCCGGGTGAAACGCTCGCGAACCGATTCGTCCTGCGCGTAGCGCTCGGCGAGGACCTTTACCGCCACGACGCGGCCGAGCACCGAGTCGGTGGCCCGGTAGATATCGCCCATGCCACCGTGCCCGATCCGTTCGGGGTCCCGGTAGCGCGGCGGGAGGATGTGAGTCTGAACGGACACAGCGCTAGTTCAAACGAATTTGCCCCGCCGACGGGTCGCGCAAACGATGAGATGAGGGTTCCGTAAAGAAAAGGGCTGCTCATGGAGCCCTTTGGTAGCCTCGGGCGCGTCCTACCTGGGGTCAGGTCGATGCGTCGAACTCTCCTACTCGTCTCCGTACTGCTGCTCGTCGCCGGTTCGGCGGCGCATGCGCGCTCGACCGCGCAGCCCGTTCCGCAGGGCACAGCCACGTTTGTCGTCACGGGGCACGGCTGGGGCCACGGAGTCGGGTTGAGCCAGTACGGCGCCTATGGTTATGCCCAGAAGGGCTTCGACTACGAGAAGATCGTCCTGCACTACTTCCCGGGGACAGAGCTCGGTGACGCGCCCGTATCGCGTGTGCGCGTGCTCCTCACGAGCGGCGTGAGCGCACTGACCGTCAACTCGACCGTGGACTTCAAGGTGAAGGATGGGAGCGGCGTCGTGCACACTCTTGCGGCCGGCGCCTATCCGCTGACGACTGGGCTCAAGCTCGCCGTCGACGGCCAGGTGAAGGCCCGTGCGCTTCCCGGGCCGCTTCTGTTCCAGCCCGGCAGTGCAGCGCTCGCGCTCAAGCACCGCTACCGCGGCTCGATCCAGGTCGACTTGAACGGGGGCAAGCTGCGCGCGATTAACATGGTCGGCCTCGAGCAATACCTCTACGGCGTCGTTCCCTCGGAGATGCCGTACACCTGGCACCCCGAAGCGCTGAAGGCGCAGGCGATCGTCGCCCGCTCGTACGCGCTCGCGACACGTCGCACCGGCGCGTTCGATCTCTATCCCGACACGCGTAGCCAGGTGTACCTCGGGATCGAGCACGAGAAGGCCTCGACCAACGCCGCTGTCAACGCGACGGCGGGCAAGGTCGTCCTCTACGACGGGGAAGTCGCGAAGACGTTCTTCTTTTCGACCTCGGGCGGGCGAACCGCGTCCGCCGAAGACGTCTGGGGTGAGCCGGTTCCGTACCTCCTCTCCGTCCCGGACCCGTACGACTCGATTTCGCCGCATCACGACTGGGGCCCGTTCGTCTTCACCGGAGCCAAGCTCGCGAAGATGATGAAGATGAAAGGTCGCGTCGTCGACCTTCAGGCGGAGCTGAACTCCTCCGGTCGCATCAAGGTGCTGAACGTCATCGGAACGAAGAGCACAGTCGCCGTGGCCGGCACCGTCCTGCGGCAACGAATGGGCTTGCGCTCGACCTGGTTCAGCGTCGGAGTCCTCTCGCTGGCCGCTCCGACGCAGACGGTCGTGTACGGCGGCCGCGCCAAGCTCATCGGCGTCGCCCGTGGGCTCACGCAGGCCGTGCTGCAGCAGCTTCAAGCCGGAACCTGGACGGACGTCAGCACGGTGAAAGCGGACAAGGACGGCGCCGTGAGCGTGCTCGTGAAGCCCGCGGTCAGTACGCAGTACCGGCTCGCGAGCGGAAAGGTGCTTGCAGCCTCGGTGCGCGTACCCGTCGCGCCGCTCACCAGGCTCTATCCGGTGCGAACGCAGACGCAGCTGAGCGGCTACGTCCGACCCACCTCGCTGGCGGGCACGACGATCCTGATCCAGAAGCAACAAGGCGCAGCGTGGCCGACCATCGCGCAGTCGACCGTGGGAGCCGACGGCGACTTTCTCGCGACGCTGCAGCTCACCACCGGCGTCTACCGCGCCCGCGTCAACTCGGGGCACGGCTTCGTGGTCGGCTTCTCGCCGGTCGTTCAGGTCATCGCCCCGTGAAGACAGCTGCGCTCGCGGCGCTGGCGCTTCTCCTGGCGCCTACAGCCGCTGCCCTGCCTGTGCGAAGCGGGTTCGTTCCGAGCGATCCGCTTGCGCCGAAGCAGTACTACCTCTCGCAGGACCACGCGTTCGACGCGTTCCCAACCGAGCTGCCGGTCGTCAATCCCGTACGCGTGGCGATCATCGACTCGGGCCTCGACGGCGGCCATCCCGAGTTCCCGCGGTCGCGAATCTGGCCGCAGGCGAGGACCTGGGTGGGGGGCAGCGCACTCACGGACGAGGAGGGCCACGGGACCTTCGTCGCCGGAATGATCGGGGCGGCATTGAACAACAACGAGGGCATCGCCGGAATGGCGTTTCCGGCGCAGCTGGTGATCGCGAAGATCGCGCGCTCGGATCAATCCATCGACGTACGTGACGAGGCCGAGGCGATCCGCTGGGCCGTCGACGTCGGCGCGCGTGTGATCAATCTCTCGATCGGCGGCCTGCGCGATCCGTTCAATCCGCGCCGAGACACGTTCTCGAAAGCCGAGGCGAGCGCAATCAACTACGCAGTCAGCCGCGGTGCAGTTCTCGTCGCAGCGGTCGGCAACTCCGACGAGGCGCCGGAGTCTCCCTGGCCGTTCGCGAGCTATCCGGCAGCGCTCCCACATGTCATCGGCGTGAGCGCACTCAGTCCGACGGGCAACGTGCCTCAGTTCTCCAACCGCGACCGGCTCTACAACGACATCTCCGCGCCCGGGCAGGAGATCTACTCGACCCTCCCCCGCTCACTGACGTCGGCACACCAGCTCTGTCAGAACCAGGGCTACTCCGATTGCGGCCCGGACGACTTCCGCCACGCAGCCGGTACGTCGTTCGCGGCCCCCCAGGTGGCCGCCGCGGCAGCGATCCTCTTCGCACTCCGGCCGACGCTGCAGCCGGATCAGGTGATCAACATCCTCGAGCGGAGCGCTACGGACGTGAACGCATCGAACGGCTGCAAGCAGTGTCCGCTGCAGCGGGATACGTTCAGCGGCTGGGGCAGGTTGGACGTCGGGAAAGCGATCGCGGCACTCGACGGCGTTCTGCCGCCGCGGGACCGGCTCGAGCCGAACGACGATGCCGGAGGAAACGCCGCCCGGCTCGGCGCCCGCGTCACCTCGGTGAAGGCGACGATCGACTTCTGGGACGACCAGATCGACGTCTACCGGATCTCGCTTCGCAAGGGCCAGAGGGTCAAGCTCGTGCTGAACGGCCCCGAGGGATCGACGTCGAACCTCCTGCTGTGGAAACCCGGCACCAAGCGTGTCAACGACCTGCGCAACCAACACCTCAGGGCCGCGCAGGCGATCGGGCCGGGCCTGACCCACGCGATCGGCTACAAAGCCCCGGCGAGCGGGTACTACTACGCCGAGGTCAAGCTGACGGCCCGCGGCGTCGGGCCGTACGAGCTCACGATCACGCGGCGCTAGAGCAGCTCTTCGGGGGGAACGTCTCGCAACACGCGCGCGGGATTCCCGACCACGACGGCCTGCGCGGGCACGTCCTTCACAACCACGGCGCCAGCGCCGACGAATGCCTCCGCTCCGATCTCGACGGCGGGGCAGAGCACCGCGCCGGCTCCGACACGGGCGCCGCGCCTGATCGTCGGTCCCTTGCGCAGCTGATGTCGCTGCTCGGTTCGTCCCATGAAATTGTCGTTCGTCGTGATCACTCGCGGCGCGATGAAGACGTCGTCCTCGAGAGTCGAATACGCAGTCACGTATGCATCCGCCTGGATCTTCGTGCGATCGCCGATCATGGTGTCGTTCTCGACGAGCGAGCCGCGCCCGATCACCACGTCGTCGCCCACGTCGCAGCGTTCGCGTACGCACGCCTGGTCGCCGATGATCGCGCGCGCACCGATCCGTGTGCCCGCGAACACGATCGCTCCCGTGGACACGATGGTCCCCGGCCCGAGCTCGAGCGGCGGCACCTCCTCCCGCTTGGCTGTCGAACGTGGGCCGAGCGTCGGCTGCTTGCCGACGACCGCGTAGTCGAGAATCCTGCAGCCGTCCCCGAGCACCGTTCCCGGATAGACGATCGCGGTCTCGGCGACCTCGGCCCTCAAGCCGGAACGGTTTCCAGGGAGGCCTGCAGTTGCTCCAGCGCACGGACGACGACGAGACCATCCTTCGCCGCGCGCAGCGGGTCGCCCTCACCGGCCACGAGGTTCAGGAAGTGCTGGCATTCGAGACGCAGCGGCTCGAGCAGCGGCACCTTCGGGCTGTGAATGTCACCCGTGCGGGTGCGCCATTCGCCGTAGGTCGTCGCCGGCTCCTCCGGTGCCTTGTCGTACACGGTGACCTTGCGCTCGGGCTCCATGTCGTCGAAGACCGCCATCTTGTCGCGGCCGACGACGGTGATGCGGCGAATCTTGTGCGGATCGAGCCACGAGAGATGCAGGTGCGCGATCTTGCCAGACGGGAACCTCAGGTAGCAGAAGACGATGTCCTCGACGCGCGGGTTCAGAAATGCGTGCCCGTGCGCCCAGAGCTCTGCCGGCTCTTCGTCGATCAGGTAGAGCAGCACCGACAGGTCGTGCACACCGAGAGACCAGAGGGCGTTCTCGTGCGTGCGAATCGTGCCCAGGTTCTGGCGGTTGCCGTAGATGCAGAGAATGTCGCCGAGATCGCCTGACTCGACGATCTGCTTCAGCTTCTGTACACCCGGGTGGTAGAGCAGCAGATGTCCGGGCATGAGCACCAGACCGCGCTCCTCTGCGAGCTCGCACAACTCCTCCATCTCAACTGCTCGCATCGCCGGCGGCTTCTCGACGAACACGTGCTTGCCGGCCTCGAGCGCGCGTCGCGCAAGCTCGTGGTGAGTCGGCACCGGAGTCGCGATCACGATCGCATCGACCGAGTCGTCTTCGAGCAGGTCGTCGAAGCTCGACGTCACCTTCGCTCCCGGGTAGCGCTCGGCGAGCCCGGCCCGCAGCTCTTCGTCCAGGTCGCAGATCCAGGCGAGGTCGGCCAGCTGGTCGAAGTTACGAGCGAGGTTCTTCCCCCACTGGCCTAGGCCGACCTGCGCTAGTCGAGCCACACTCACAGTTTCCAGACTTTCTCGTTGTTCGAGCCGTTCCTGCCGGTGGCGTTGCGGAGGTCGACCACGACTTGCGCACGGTCGATCAGATCGTCGTAGTCGATCGAGCTGTGCGCTGTCACGATGACCACGCAGTCGTAGCTCTCCGGTGCGTACTCGACCGAACGCATGCCGTCGAACTCGTCGACGTAGGGGTCGTGGTAGGCGACCTCGGCCCCGGCCTTCTGCAGGAGCCCCACGATCTTCTCTGCAGGCGACTCCCGCACGTCATCGATGTCCGCCTTGTAGGCGACGCCGAGCACGAGAATGCGCGAGCCCTTGAGCGACTTCTGCGCGCCGTGGTTCAGCGCCTGCGAAATGAGAGAGCGGCAGAAGTAGGGCATGTTCGCGTTGACCTTGCCGGCCAGGTCGATGAACTCGGTGTAGAAGTCGTACTCCCGTGCCTTCCACGTGAGATAGAACGGGTCGATTGGGATGCAGTGCCCACCGAGTCCCGGGCCGGGCTTGAAGCTCATGAAGCCGAACGGCTTCGTCTCCGCGGCCTCGACGACTTCCCAGACGTCGAGATCCATTCGCTCGCAGAGCTGCGCGAGCTCGTTGACGAGAGCGATGTTCACGGCGCGGAAGATGTTCTCGAGCAGCTTTGTCATCTCCGCGGTCTCGGGCGAGGACAGTGGGACGACGGTGTCGACCGCAGAGCGGTAGAACTCCGCCGCGCGCTCGGTGCACGCCGGTGTGAGCCCGCCGACGACCTTCGGCGTGTTCTTCGTCGTCCAGTCGGTGCGGCCCGGGTCGACCCGCTCCGGCGAGAAAGCGAGGTGGAAGTCTTCGCCGGCCTTGAGCCCGCCGCGCTCGAGGATCGGCTGCAGACATTCGCGAGTCGTACCCGGATAGGTCGTGGACTCGAGAACCACGAGCTGACCCTTGCGCAGACGCAGTGCGATCTCGGCCACCGCCCCCTTGACGATGGACAGGTCAGGCTCCCGCTGGCTCGAGAGTGGCGTGGGCAGTGCGATCAGGATCGCGTCGACGTCCTTCAGCGCGTCGTAGTCCGTCGTCGCCGACACTCGGCCGGAATCGACAAGCGTCTTCAGCGCTTCGGAGGAGACGTCCGGGATGTGGCTCTCTCCTCGGTTGATGCCGTCCACGACCTCGCGATCGACGTCGAGAAGGAGGACGACCTTGCCAGCGTCGGCGAACACCCGCGCGAGCGGCATGCCCACGTACCCGGCACCGATGATGGCGACCTCTGCTCCCATGCGCGCACAAGGCTACTCAGAGCCTCGAACTCCGGCTCGGGCTGCGGCCGCGCCATGAGGACTTCGAGGCTGTTCCCTATCGGCGAGCGCCAAGGAGTCGCACCGGGCAAAGCGCGGTGCGCCGGCGAAGGGATTGCTCTCGGCCGACGCTACACTTGCCCCCGCTTCAGGGCCGTTAGCTCAGCTGGTAGAGCAGGGGACTCTTAATCCCAAGGTCGCAGGTTCGATCCCTGCACGGCCCACTACTAACCTGGCAGCGCGCAAACAGCATGGATACATCGTGTGCGCGGCCGCGGGAGGCGAGCGGGACTCCCGCACCTTCGAGCTCGCCCGGCCAACCGCGTCCGTCCCAGCGCTCGTATGCGGCCCCGACGGCCGCGACGACCTCGCCCGGCAGAGACAGCTGCTCCGCCATGGTTCTGGCGATGGCGGCGTGATGGGCGATCATGCCGTCGACCTCCCGATGCCCTGAGAGCGGAACCTCGAGCCCGAGCCGAAATCGGTGAAGCGGTGGGTGCCCGGAGCCGAGAAAGCGCATTCCTCTGGCGGCCATCCGCAAACTCCTGGGCTCGTGGTCGTACTGATCGACTTCACGGCGATGTCATCGCCGAACCACTTGGCCTGCTCGTGGGCGTCGGAGTGACAGCCGACGTTGATGAGCAGGGCTGTGTAATAAACGACCGCGCGCTCCTGTTCGTCGAGCCCGATTCCCTCGGCCAGCCGCAGCGCGATCAGGCACTGCCGCAAGACGTGCTCCATCGGCTGCCCAAAACCGAGGTCTATGCCGAGCGAGAGCGCCGCCACCAGCTCCGCTAACCGGACCTGCGCGCGAGCGATCTCGCCGGCCGCTACCGATCCCATCTAGCCGAAGACCATAGGGCGAGCGCGCCGCTAAGGCGAGCAACTCGAACGAGCCTCATGAGGAAAACGGCCGTTCGCGGAGTACAGTCAGAGAGTTCGCCCAACCGGCGGACCTCCCAGTCGCTGGGTTCGGCTCTCGATCCCGGCCGCAGCGGCCGACGCCGGCAGAGCCGGCATCGGCGGCGTAAGGGAATTCGGGCTTCCCCAGCGAACAGACCGGAGTAAAGTCAGAGGGTTCGCCTCGCCCAACCCTTGGGGGGTTCTTTTTGGCGACTCACGCCGAACGCGAATTTCTGGACGAGGCCGAGCGGCAATTCGCCGAGGACCTCGGTCGGCTGCGGCTGCTCCTCGAGGCGTCATCGACGCTGCTCGGCTCCCTCGACGTCGACGCAATGCTCCCGCAGGTGCTCGACCTCGCCGCCCGCACTCTCGCCGCCGACGCCTACGCCCTGTGGCAATACGACCCGGCTACGGAAACCTGGCGCGTCGGCGCACACGCGGGGCTCTCGGAGGGCTACGTCGACACCGCGATGGCGGCGATCCGAGGCAACACGGCCGCGGTCTCCCTCGACGCGCCGATCGTCGCCGAAAACATCGCGACCACGGACTGGCTCACGCCGGAGCACCGCAAGGCACACGCCGAAGAGGGAAACCGGTCGATGATGGCGCTCGCGCTCCATTACGGGCCCCAGGTTCTCGGAACGCTCACCTTCTACTACCGAAGCCCGCGCACGTTCACCGAGGCGGAGAAGAGCTCCGCATCGCTCCTCGCAAACCTCGCAGCAGCAGCCATCGGAACGGCCAGCCTCTACCAGGATCAACGTCGGCAGGCCGAGGACCAGAAGTTCGTCGCGGAGGCGAGTGAGCTCCTTGCGTCGTCACTCGACTACGAGGTGACGCTCGCCAATCTCGCAAAGCTGGCCGTTCCCCATTTCGCCGACTGGTGCACGATCGACATCGTCGGAGACGAAGAGTCGATCGAACGCCTCACGGTGGCGCATGTCGATCCCGGGAAGGTGCAGTGGGCCCACGACCTCGCCGAGAAGTATCCGCCGGATCCCCAGGCCCCGTACGGCGTTCCGAACGTCATCCGGACCGGCCAGCCGGAGCTGTTCGCGGAGATTCCACCCGAGCTCCTGCGCGGGGCGACGGCAGACACGCCCGAGCTGTTGGAGATCCTCGAGGAGCTCGGCCTCAAATCCTCGATGTGCGTCCCACTCGTCGCCCGGGACCGCGCGCTCGGTGCGATCACCTTCGTCTCGGCTGAAAGCGGTCGGCGTTACGGCGAAGCCGATCTCGCGACGGCTCAGGACCTCGCCCGTCGTGCGGCGATCTCCGTCGACAACGCGCGGCTGTTTCGCGACGCCCAGGCCTCTCGGCAGCATGCGCAGCAATCGCTGGCGGTCGTCGACGCCGTTTTCGCAGCCGCTCCGGTCGGCCTCGCCTTCATGGACACCAACTTCCACTACGTTCGCGTGAACCAGGCGCTCGCGGCCCTGAACGGAGTGTCGGTCGAAGAACACTTCGGCCGGACCCTCCGAGATGTGCTGGGTGACAAGCTCGCCGCGGAGATCGAGCCGCTCCACACCCAGGTGCTCGAGACGGGCGAGCCGATCCTAGACCTCCACATCCAGCGCTCACTCCCGGCGAGCCCGAACGAGACTCGCAACTGGCTCGTCAGCTACTACCCGGTCTTCGACGTGGACGACCACAAGATCGGTGTCGGTGTCGTGATCACGGATGTTTCCGAGCGCGAGCAGGCGCGCGCGGCCGCCGAGCGGACGGGGTCGCGGCTGGCAGTGCTCGCTGAGGCGAGCCAGACGCTCGCCTCGACGCTCGACTACGAATCGACGCTCGCGAGCCTCGCCTCGCTCCTCGTGCCGCGATTCGCTGATTGGTACGCCGTGGACATCCTCGACGAGGACGGGCGCTTCCGGCGCCTGGCGGTGGTCCACGAGGATCCGGCGAAGTCCGCCTGGGCCGAGAAGTCGCGCGATCTCTATCCACCGGACCTCGAGGAGGCCGAGGGAACTGGCCGCGCGGTGCGGACCGGCGAGGCGGTGCTCTACCGGACGATCTCCGACGAGCTTCTCTCCTCGTCGACGAAGGATTCCGCGCACTACGAGATCCTCCACGAACTCGGCATGGAGTCCGCGATGGTCGTGCCGCTCACGGCCGCGGGCCGCACGTTCGGCGGGCTCATGCTGGTGTCTGCCGACCCGCGACGACTCTTCGACGAGGACGACCTCGAGTTCGCCAAGCACCTCGGCCGCCGAGCCGCGGTCGCCGTCGACAACGCACGCCTGTACCGAGCCGCTGAGGAACGGGCAAGGGCGGCGATCGTCGTCGAGCACGTGGCCGACGGAGTGCTACTGGTCGACCTCGCGGGGATCATCCGCCTCTGGAATCCCGCCGCCGAGCAGATCACGGGGCTCACGGCTGCCGACACCGTGGGCAAGAGCGCAACCGAGGTGTTCTCCGGCTGGGACGACATCATGCAGCTGCTCGACACCGCGGGGCTCCGGCCGCAGACGCAACCGGTCGAGATCAACGGGCGCGAGCTCTGGCTCTCGATCACACGCGTCGGCTTCGAAAGCGGAATGGTGTTCGCCTTCCGCGATCTCACCGCCGAGCGGGCGGTCGAGACCCTGAAGTCGGACTTCGTCTCCACCGTCTCGCACGAGCTCCGCACCCCGCTGGCGGCGATCTACGGGGCAGCGTTGACGCTCCGGCGCGAGGATGTCCCGCTCAGCGAGCCACAGCGAAGCGGCCTGCTCGAGGTGATCGCGAGCGAGTCCGACCGCCTGGCACGGATCGTGAACGACATCCTCTGGGCGAGCAGGCTCGAGTCGGGGGCCATGCAAACCACGATCGAGACCTGCGACGGGGTCGATCTGGCACGCGGCGTGATCGCCGCCGCACAGCACTACATCCCGCCGGGGATCTCACTCGAGCTCAAGGCGCCGAAGAAGACTCCCCCGATCGCAGCCGATCCGGACAAAGCGCGCCAGGTCTTGACGAACCTCGTCGACAACGCCGTGAAGTACTCCCCCGACGGCGGCAAGGTGAGCATCGAGGTCACCCTGGAGGGCTCACGCATGCGCTTCGCCGTGCGGGACAACGGTCTTGGCGTGCCACCGTTGGAGCACCGCAGAATCTTCGAGAAGTTCTACCGCCTCGATCCCGACCTGACGCGGGGCGTCGGCGGCACCGGCCTCGGCCTCTACATCAGCCGCGAGCTGCTCGGGCGAATGGGCGGCCGCATCTGGGTCGAGTCGAGCGGAAGCGACGGCTCGACCTTCGTTGCCGAGCTACCGCTCGCAAGCGCCTAGTAATCAACGCTCACCCGTGCGAAAGTTCTCGTATGGGCGGCGTTGTCTGGACCGAAATTCCCGATGAGGATGGCGACGGCGAGGACACCGAGGCACACGGCGCCGTCGACGACACCTTCGCGTCACGAAGATTGCGGCGATGGCTCAAGGGAATGTTCGGGGGAGAGCCGGCTCAGGATGAGCCGCCCGGCCGCGAGCTCGAGAGCTAGGGGCAAATGCAACGAGACGGCCCGCCGGCCGCCTCGTCACAACTCGACTCTCTACAGGGGCGGTCCGGCCGGAGGGCCGTCGTCCACGTAGGTCGTCCGGCGGCGCGTCCAGTAACCCGGACCAGCCCAGGACTGCCAGAACATCAGTGCGAGCAGAACGCTCGCCAACCCGACGCCCATGAGGATCCAGCCGACGGTGTGAACGTCGACAGCCCCCGAGGTGGCGTTGACGGCGAACGCCAGGATGGCGCCGACCGCGATCAGGAAGATTCCAACTCCGAGTCCCATTTAGCCTCCTTGGTGATTCCAAGCACCAAGTGCCCACGCTGCCTGGGTCGGAAACCGCTGCACCATCCCCTGTCCGTCAAGTAGATTCGCGGGCGTCCGTGCGTAGGGGCTCGATCGTCCAGCTAATCGTGATCGGCGTCCTGGCCGGCGCCGTCGCGTCCGCCGTTGCGCTGATACCGAACTGGCTCCCCACTTCGGCGTCGCGCGAGGCGGGTCGCATCGACTTCGTCTTCTGGTTCGTGACGTGGATCTGCATCTTCGTCTTCTCGATCGTCGCCGCGGTGACGATCTACTCCGTCTGGAAATTCAGGTCGAAGCCGGATGACGATTCCGACGGGCCTCCGATCCACGGACATACCGGCCTCGAGATCGTCTGGACCGCCATACCGACCCTGCTGGTCACGGCGATCGCGATCGTCAGCGCGATCGTGCTCGCAAAGAACGACGCCGCGGGAGCGAATCCACTCCGGGTGAATGTGTACGCGCAGCAGTTCTTCTGGAGCTACGACTACCCGGGCTACGGCAACAAGACCTCGAGCATCCTGCGTCTCCCGGTCGACCGCTCCGTCGTGCTGACGATGCACGCGAAGGACGTCCTCCACTCGTTCTGGGTGCCCGAGTTCCGACAGAAGCAGGACCTCGTCCCCGGCCTCCACCCGACGCTCCACATCACGCCGAACAAGGTCGGGACCTATCCGGTCATCTGCACCGAGCTCTGCGGGCTCGGACATGCTCTGATGCGCTCGCGCGTCATCGTGATGAAACCCAACGCATTCGAACAGTGGGCAACGAAGAAGGGGAAATGACGAGCATCGCCGAACGCGAGCAGCACCCCGTCCACCACGGACCGCCGCGCCCGCCCGGTGGGTTGCGCCGCCTCCTCTACCCGGGCTTCCTCCGCGCAGCGTGGATGGCGCCGCTCTTCTTCGGAATCGGCTGCGGCATCGTCGTGCTCTGCCGCTGGTGGGGCGGCTGGCACCCGATCTGGTTCGGCGAGATCATCGTCCTCGTCGGCGCGCTCACTGCCGCGCCGATCGGCTTCCTCGCGGGCATCGGCGCCTTCGACTACTGGGTGCGTTACGCGATCGGCTCACCGACGCAACCCGAGGACCACTCGGGACACGGTGCGTACAGCTGGAAGGACTACTTCCGCGTGAACACCGACCACAAGGTGATCGGGATGCAGTACCTGGCGACGACGATCCTCTTCTTCCTCGCCGGCGGTCTCCTCGCGATGCTCGTGAGAGCGGAGCTCGCGAAGCCCGGGATGCAGTTCTTCGACAACCAGACATACAACGGGCTCTTCTCGGTCCACGCCTCCCTGATGATCTTCCTGTTCGTCATCCCGGCGTTCGCAGGGCTGGCGAACTTCGTCGTGCCGCTAATGCTCGGCGCGCCCGACATGGCGTTCCCGCGACTGAACGCGCTCTCGTTCTGGCTGCTGCCGATCGCCGGGATCATGATGCTGTCCAGCTTCGCCGCGCCGGGCGGCGCGTTCGCAGCCGGCTGGACGGGCTACGCGCCGCTTTCAGTTCACCAGCCCATGGGAACGATCTTTTTCAACATGGGCGTCCAGTGGGCGGGCGCGAGCTCGATCATGACCGCGCTCAACTTCCTGGTCACGATCATCACCATGCGGGCGCCGGGAATGACCTTCTGGCGAATGCCGCTCCTCGTCTGGGCGAACTTCACGACGTCACTGCTCGTAGTGATCGCGACGCCGTTCATCGCAGGCTCGCAGTTCTTCGTGATGTTCGACAAGGTGATGCACACGCACTTTTTCGACGTGGCAGGGGGTGGTTACCCGCTCGGGTACCAGCACATCTTCTGGTTCTACTCGCACCCGGCCGTCTACATCATGATGCTTCCGGGCTTCGGCATCGCCTCGGAGGTGATCTCCGTGTTCTCGCGGAAGCCGATCTTCGGCTACAGGCTGATGGCCCTTTCGCTGATGGCGATCCTCGTGCTCGGCTTCTCGGTCTGGGCGCACCACATGTTCGTGTCGGGCATGGCGCCGTGGCTGCGCGTCCCGATGATGATCACGACGCTCATGATCGCCGTCCCGACCGGGATCAAGGTGTTCTCCTGGCTTGCCACGATCTGGGAGGGAAAGATCAATTTCTCGACGCCGATGTTGTGGGCGGTCGGCTTCGTGTCGATGTTCGTGATCGGCGGACTGTCAGGGGTCTATCTCGGAGCGGTGCCGATCGACATCCACACGAGCGATACGTACTTCATCGTCGCGCACATCCACTATGTCCTTTTCGGCGGGTCGCTCTTCACGATCTTCGCCGGGATCTACTACTGGTTCCCGAAGATGACCGGCCGCCAGTACAACGAGAAGCTTGGCAAGCTGCACTTCTGGTTGACGTTCGTCGGCTTCAACCTGACGTTCTTCCCGATGCATCTGATCGGCACGCAGGGCATGCCACGGCGAGTGTCCGACTACGCGCCGCAGTTCGCCACCTGGAACCTCTTCATCTCCGTCGCGTCGTTCTCCCTCGGCGCGTCGACCATCGTGTTCCTCTACAACATGATCACGAGCATGCGCCGCGGTGCGCCTGCGGAGTCCAACCCGTGGCGTGCTCTGACGCTCGAGTGGCAGGTCACCTCGCCGCCGCCGATCTTCAACTTCGACGAGATCCCGCAGGTCGTCGGCAACCCGTACGAGTACGGCGTTCCGGGCGCACGCCACGCCATCCTGAGCGGCGACCGGGCGGCTACCGAGGCCGAGGTCAGGAGCCACTGATGCACCTTCTCGTCGTCGCGAACGAGACCGTCACCGGCCGGAAGCTGATCGAAGCCGTGGAGCGGCACCGTAACGGCGAGCTGCGCGTCACGGTCGTCTCGCCGGTGAACCAGCCCCAGCGCGGTTACGTCGTCTACGAGGACACGCGTCGCGCCGCCGCCGGCAGACGGCTCGATCGCACACTTGCGCTCCTGCGTGACGAGGGCATCTCCGCGCACGGGCTCGTAGTCGAAACCGACCCGGTGACAGCGGTCCGCGACGCGCTCGCCCAGCTCGAGCCTCCCGTCGACGCAATCGTCGTCGCAACACACCCGCAGCAGACGTCGGGCTGGCTGCGAAAGAACGTCATCGCCCAGATTCGCAGCCTGGCCGGCAACCGGCCCGTCGAGCACGTGGTCGTCGACCTCACCGGCGAGACCGGCCAGCGAAACGTCCTCGTGATCGCGAACGAGACCGTGCTCGGGCCGAAGCTCCTCGACAAGATCCGCGAGCGGGCCGCGCGGGGGAACGTGAGCTTCCTGATCGTGTCGCCGCAAAGCGATTCCTCCGAGGGAGCACACCCGGAGGCGGACCGGCGTCTCAAGCGCGCGCTTGCCGAGCTGCGCGGTGAGGGTCTCGACGCCCACGGACAGGTCGCCCATCCGGATCCGTTCTCGGCCGCGCTGGAGGCGATCAACGACGAGCGCGTCGACGAGATCATCGTGTCGACGTTCGGGCCGGAGAGATCCGGGTGGCTGCGGCGCGACCTCGTCGAGCGCCTGCGGAACGAGACGGGCCTCCCCGTCGAGCATGTCGTCGCACCTGCGGAGGTTCCCGCTTAGTGCTCCACGCGGAAGCTCATCACGGGCCGCCGATCGCGAACCAGAGCTCACGCGTCAACGCGTCGATCCTCGGGATGCTGCTCTTCATCGCGTCGGAGATCATGCTTTTCGGCGCGTTCTTCACGGCGTACTTCTTCGTCCGGGTCGTCAACGGCATCGAGTGGCCACAACCACCCTTCGAACTGCCGGTGTTCGTTGCGGGCGTCAATACAGCCATCCTCGTGACGTCGAGCTTCACGATGCACTGGGCGCTTCAGTCGGTCAAGCGCGGCAACCGGGCGGGGCTGCAGGCGGGCCTTCTGCTGACTTTCCTGATGGGCCTCGTCTTCCTGCTGACGCAGGCGCGCGAGTACTCCCGCGTCGGCTTCGCGCCGCACGACGGCGCTTTCGGAACGATCTTCTACTGCCTCACCGGGCTGCACGGAGCACACGTGGCCGTCGGGCTCTCGATCCTGCTCTTCATGACGATCCGCGCGTTCCGGGGCCACTTCTCCGCCGAGCACCACCACGGTGTGGAGATCGGCGGAATCTACTGGCACTTCGTCGACGTAATGTGGATCGTCGTGTACTCCACCATCTATCTGCTCTGACGTGATCAATCCGCTTCGAAGCGAGGCCGAGGCGTTCAAGTTCCTGATCGCGTCGATCGTGTACTTCGGAGCGATCGTGATCGCCACGGTGGCAGGTGGAACCTGGGTCGGGCTCGGTGTGTTCGTGGCGTTGACTGCCGGCGTGCTCTGGTGGTGGTGGCAGGCACGCCGCGACGAGCGTCCTGCGCAGACAACCCCGCGGCCTCACGCGGCGGGAGAGCGCCGGATCCTCGTCGTGGCGAACGAGACAGTGGGCGGCCACACCCTCCGCTCGACGATCCTCGAGAAGAGCCTGGACGTCCGTGAAGAGGTGCTCGTCGTGACGCCCGCCCTCAACTCACCCATTCGCCACTGGACCTCCGACGAGGACGGCGCCCGCGCCGCCGCGCAGAAACGCCTCGACCAGAGCCTGGTCCAACTGGCGGAAGCGGGCGTGCAGGCACGAGGTGAAGTCGGCGACGGGGATCCGCTGCAGGCGATGGAAGACGCGCTGCGAACCTTCGGGGCGGACGAGATCATCATCTCGACGCATCCGGAGGGCCGCTCCAACTGGCTCGAGCGCGGCGTCGTGGAGAAGGCGCGCGAACGCTTCGCCGTCCCGATCACACACGTGGTCGTCGATCTAACGCGCGAAAATCCGCCTCAGGCTTCGCCTGAACCATGATGATTTGCCTGCGATCCTCACCCTAGATTGTTCGAGGCGGGTTGTACCGCTCATCTCGGGTACAGGATTAGCTGCGTACATCGAAAGAGGGCCAAGATCCTGTCCGCGTCGTCCTCCACGGTCGCATCCCAAATCTGGGTCGTTCGCCCTCCATGGACGAGCGTCGATGTGCACGACAGGGTGCCTTCCAAGGCAGTGGCAAGGAAATTCGTCTTGAGCTCAAGGGTGGTAAATCCCGAGGCCCCTGCCGGCAGCGACGCGATGCACCCGTAGCCGCACGCCGAATCCGCCAGTCCGACCACCGTAGCTGCATGGAGGTAACCGTTGGGGGCAAGCAACTCAGGCCGCAAAGGGAGCTGCATGCGCACACGCCCGTGATCGATGCTGTCGACCTGAATTCCCAGGAGCCCAGGGAAGCTGTCACTGCCGAGTTGGGAGAAGTCGTCGAGATTCACGTTGCGATCCGCCGGCGCGGCGGGCTTGGCCCGTCGTGCCCGCTACGGCTGGAATCGAAAGTGCACGACGAAATCATCATGGCGCGCGCAAAGCGCGGGCCGGATTTCGTCACGGTTTGCCGGCGTGCTTGGCGACGTACTTGGCGACCGCCGCGATCTGCGCGTCGGTGAGCACGCCCTTGAACGCGGGCATGATGCCGCCGCCCTTGATCACCTGGTTCTTGACGATCGCGAAGGGCGGCATCAGGAGGTCGAGGTTCGGGCCCTGTGCCCCTGTCGTCCCTGCGCTCTTCAACGTGTGGCAGCCGCCGCACTTGGTGACGAAGATCTGCTTCCCGTTCGTCCCCGTAACGGCCTGCGCCTCGGCGAACCCCTGCTTCCCAGCGTTGGCGGCGACATAGGCGGCGACGTCGATCGCGCTCTGCCCCGCCACGAGGTCGGCAGGCATGTTCGCCTTGAGGTAGTCCGAGTCGTTCTGGGACACGGGGTACTGTCCGGGAAACTTGATCTGGTCATGGACGATGTCGAGGATCGCCGACTCCTTGAAACCGTCGGAGCGCGCCTGGGCGAACGAGGCATCGAGGTTCGGCCCGATCGTCGCCGACGAGCCGGCGGCCGACAGCGTGTGACAGCCCGCGCACTTGTCCTGGAAGAGCTTGCGCCCGTTCTGCTTGTCGGACGAAGCGGAGCTCACCGAACCACCCGTCCCGCACGCCGACAGCAGAAAGACGACAGCCACCCCCCCGGCGGCGGCTGAGAGCCTGCGCAGCAAGGCCTACGCGGGAGGTTGGTCGGCCGACTTCACGTTGGAGACGGCCTCGTCGCGGGTTGGATAGATCGTGAAGACGCGGTCGAGACCGGTGATCTCGAAGATCTTCGTGATGTTCCGGTCGCTGCATACGAGGGAGAGCTGGCCCTCGTTCGTGCGCAGCCGCTTCACGCCGCCGACGAGGACGCCAAGCGTCGTGGAGTCGATAAAGGTCGTGTTGCTGAAGTCGACGACGACCTGCTTGCCGCCCTGACCGATCACCTCGAGCAGCTGCTGCTTGAATTCCGGTGCCGTGTAGAGATCGACCTCGCCCGCGAGCGAGATCACGTAGGCATCGTTTCCCAGCTGCTCCGTCTTGATGTCGAAGTTCATCGTCCCCCCGTCGTTCGTCGCGGCGGGCGTCTCCCGTCCGCGCGGAGTCTAACCTCAGCCGCCCGGCGTCTGAGCCGTCTGCTGGAGGGTCTTGATCCGCTCGCGAATCTGCGCTGCGGTCGACGGGTCGAGCTGGAATTTGAGCAGCCGCTTGTAGGCACTGACCGCCACAGCCGTCTGGCGGAGCGTGTCCGCCGCCTGGGCGAGCGAGAAGAGCGCCTGCTGATCGGTGGGCCGGAGCTTGACGATCGCCTTGTAGGTCCCGACCGCCCTTGTCGCCGCCGTCTGGTACTTGATCGACGCCTCCTGCAGCTGCGTGCCGGCCTTCGTCGAAAGCGCCTGGGCGATCGGATCCTGCCCGAGCGCCTGGCTGAACTTCCCCGATTGGGACGGACGGAAGGCCGAGCCGACGCCGGCGTCGGACTGGGCGAGGGACGCGAGCTGAGCTTCGCGGAAGAAGCGGTCCGCCTGTCCGAGCTCGAGCTGGCCGAGATGTCGTAGCGCGGCGACGTCCTTCGGGCGCAGGCGTACGTACTCCGTCCACGAGCCGATCGCCTCGTCGATGCGGCCCTTCTTCTCGAGCGCGTTTGCGAGGTCGCGCCGGGCGACGGGGTTGAACGGACGCTGCTGCACTTCCTTCTGGGCCTCGGACACCGAGGTGCCGGATCCGCCACTGTTGCCGAACGCGTCACGGAGCAACTGCCCGATGTCGAGCCCGCCGGACCCGACGCCGAGAAAGATGAAGCCCCCGCCGAAGACGAAGATGAGGAAGACGAACGCCCACTTCGCCTGATTGCGCAGGCGAGGGAAGAACATCGTGTTCTCCGCTACGCGTGCGGAGCCGCCAGCGGCCTTGCGGCGGCTGGCTGGGCGAGCATTGCGCGCCTCGCGCTGTGAGCGGCGGCGGTCAGCTCGTGCCAATTCATCCCTCCCTTCTCGTAGCGGACTTCCCCATCGACGTAGGTTGCAAGTACGCGTTCGGGCGACCCGCCGAAGACCACTGCCCCGGCGGGGTCCTCCCAGGGTAGATACGAAGAGCCCTCGAGGGAGACGACAGCGAGATCCGCCCGCTTCCCCGGGACGAGGGAGCCGGTCTCAGCATCGAGCCCCAGCGCCCGCGCGGAGCCGAGCGTCCCGAGCTCGAGCGCCTCGGCCGGCGTGAGCACATCGGGCCTGGCGGCGCGCGCCCTGGCCGAGAGGACGACCGACCTGAGCTCCTCGAAGAAGTCGAAGGACGGCGCCGAGGCCGGGCTGTCGGTACCGACGCCAACGATCGCACCGGCGGCGCGGAGCTCTTGTAGCGGCGCCAAGCCGCAACCGAGCGCAGCGTTCGACCGGGGACAGTGAGCCACTCCCGTGCGGGTCGATGCCAGAAGGCCGATCTCCTCGTCGTCGAGAACGACGCAATGCGCCGCGACGACGTCCGGTCCAAGGAGATCGTGCTCGGCGAGCAGTCGCGTACCCGTCTTTCCGGCCGCGTCGACGAGCAGATCCTTGTAAGCCCCCCACGCGCCTTCCCCCGTCAGGAGGTACGCGACCTCGGAGCGGCTCTCGGAGATGTGCGTGGCGATCGGCAAGCCGAGCCCGGCGCACGCCTCGTAGACGTCGATCGACACCGAGTACGGAGCGTGAGGAGAGACGCCGGGACGCACGCGCTCCGAGAACGCGCCGCTCACGCGGTCACGGATCTCGGCGAAGCGCACAAGTGCGCCGTCGGGATCGGCGCCGAAGACTTCGATGTAGACCGTTGCCCGCAGGCCGAGCTCGGCGCAGGCAACCGCGGTGGCGCCGCTGAAGCTGCAGTCCCCGACGGTCGTCACCCCCGAAGCAAGGCACTCCGCTGCCCCGAGCTTCGCGATGTCGACGAATTCGTCCCAGCCGATCCGCGCCTTGCGCTGGATGTGCAATGTGATCCACTCCGCAAAGTCGCCGAGCCCGTCGCCGAAGCCGCCGTAGACCGCGTACTCGAGGTGCGAGTGCGCGTTGACGAAGCCGGGGATGATCACCGAGTCGTCGTAGCGTGTGCCCTCGCCGAGCTCCTCGGACGTGCCGATTGCGGCGATTCGCCCATCCTCAATCGCGACCGCGCCGCCCTCGATCGGCAGGCCCTCGATCGGGAGCACCCAATCAGCCGAAATGATCGTCATGCCGAGGCGATGCTAGCGGCGGCTTCCTTCACCGAGCGAAGCGAAGGTCTGCCTCGACCCGCGGAAAATGCGCAGCATTTTTCGCGGTGATCACGGCTCGGTAAGGCTAGCCGCTTCCGTGCGCGCCGTTCTTCGTTCCATCAACACCGCGAGCCAGATCGACGCCTCGTACAGCGCAACGAGGGGAATTGCTTCCATCGTCGTCGTCACCGGGTCGATTCCGGGAAGCAGCACGGCGACTACGGCGACGATGAAGTACCCGAGTCGGCGGTTGCTGCGCAACGTCTGCGTGGTGAGCACGTCGAGACGCACCAGCGCCAGAATGAAGATCGGCAACTCGAAGACGAGGCCCACCGCGAACAACACGGTCAAGACGAATGAGTAGTAGTCCTTCGCCCTGATCTGGATGTTGAACTGGTTCTGGTCGAAGTTCGTGAGGAACGAGATCGCCTTCGGCAGAACGAGGAAGTAGCCGAAGGCGACGCCAGCGACGAGCAGCAAGGTCGCCACGGCTACGAATGTCAAGACGAGACGCTCGGCGTGAGCCTCCACGGCCGGAGCGAGGAAGCTCCAGAGCTGCCAGAGCACGACCGGCAGCGCCAGGGCAAAGCCGGCCATGAGGCTGACCTTCATCGCCGTGAGGAACGGCTCTGCGACACCGAGGGTCACAGGGTTGCCCCGGCCTTCCGGCAGAGGAGCGTTCAACCAGTGCAGGAGGTGGCGGTGAAAGACGAACGCGACCGCAAAACCGATCGCGAGCGCGCCAAGTGAGACGAAGATGCGCGCACGCAGCTCATCGAGATGCTCGACGAGCGTCGCCTCCTCACCGCTAAGGAGGCGCCGCGGGAGGCGCTTCACGGGCTAGACGGGGTCGCGCTCGCGCGCAGGGACCGTGGTGTCGCTCGTCGTCTGCCTCGGCAGCTCGGCAGGCTCATCGTCGACGTCCTTGCCGCTGACGGAGTCCTTGAACTCCCGCATGCCACGACCCATCGAGCGCCCGATCTCGGGGAGCCGCTTCGCGCCGAAGAGGAGGAGCGCGAGCAACAGAAGCAGGATGATCTCCCAAGGGCCGACGTTGGGCATGGCTTCAGGGTAGCGGTTTGGGGGGCCAGGTGGGCGAAGGACGGCCCGGGTCGGAACAGGCCTGGCATTGGGTACGATGGGGCTACTAGCTGGCCGTCCAGGCCGCTTTCTATCTAGGAACGGGAAGTCACGAACTTGGCGCTTCTGGAGTTGAAGAATCTGCACGTCGCCCTCGAGGACGGCACCGAGATCGTCAAGGGTGTCGACCTCGCGATCGACCCAAACGAGGTGCATGCCGTCATGGGGCCGAACGGCTCCGGAAAGTCGACGCTCGCGTATGCCCTCATGGGTCATCCCGCCTACCGGATCACTCAGGGCGATGTCCTGCTCGACGGGGAGAGCATCCTCGAGCTCGAGGCAGACGAGCGCGCCCAGCGCGGCCTCTTCCTCGCGTTCCAGTACCCCCACGCAGTCCCCGGCGTCACGGTCACGAGCTTTCTGCGCAGCGCGATCAACGCGATCCGCAAGGCGAAGAACGGCGGCGAGGACGATCCGATCCCGATTCCAGAGTTCCGCAAGGAGATCTTCGCGCAGATGGACCGGCTCAAGGTCTCGCGCGAGCTCGCCTCGCGCTATCTGAACGACGGTTTCTCCGGTGGCGAGAAGAAACGGGTCGAGATCCTGCAGATGGCGATGCTGAAGCCGCGGATCGCCGTGCTGGACGAGACCGACTCCGGGCTCGACATCGACGCGCTGCGCGTCGTCGCCGGAGGCGTGAAGGAGCTCGTCGGGCCGGAGATGGGCGCCCTCGTGATCACGCACTACCAGCGGATCCTCGACTACATCACCCCCGATTTCGTGCACGTCTTCTCGGATGGACGTATCGTGGAAGAAGGCGGTCCCGAGCTGGCGCACAAGCTCGAGGCCGAGGGCTACGAGCGTTACGAGGTGGCAACAGCCTGATGGCGACCGAGACCGAGACCGTTCAGCAGATCCGCGAGGAGTACAAGTACGGCTTCTCCAACCCGGACGAGGCGAAGGACTATTTCTTCAAGTCCGGCCGCGGGATCTCGCACGAGGTCGTCGAGGCGATCGCGGAGCACAAGAACGAGCCCGACTGGATGCGCAAGTTCCGGCACAAGTCGCTCG
>JACDEU010000110.1 GCA_013816245.1 Actinomycetota bacterium
GTCGTAGAGAAGGTTGGCGACGTCCCGGGTTGACCAGCCCAGCACGTCGCGAAGGACCACCGTAACGCGCTGTTTGGCCGGTAGTAGCTGCATCGCGGTGATGAACGCGAGCCCTATCTGCTCCCGTTCCTCCACCGCCTCGGCGGGGCCGGGCGACGGTGAGGGCGCGTCGTCGAGGAGTCGGTCTGGGTAGGGCTCCAGGTGTGCGTCAACCGCCTCGCCGGGTTTTCGGCGGCGCTGCTCGAGCATGCGCAGGCAG
The DNA here is from genome assembly GCA_013816245.1 of Actinomycetota bacterium. Classification (GTDB taxonomy): domain Bacteria; phylum Actinomycetota; class Thermoleophilia; order Gaiellales; family Gaiellaceae; genus 3-1-20CM-4-69-9. Next base: position 260 of record JACDEU010000110.1, read on the forward strand.
ACGTTGGGGTCACGTCCCGTAGCGTGGTGTAGGAGCGCGTCGGACGGAGCCGGTTGAGGGTCCGGCCACGGTGGCGCTCAGACTCGTCGGTTCCTGGCAAGGACGACGAGGAAGGGAGCACCACGATGGCCGAGACGAAGAGGATGACGGCTGAGCAGGTCGTCAGCTATCTGCTTGAGGAGGAGGGGCTCGACTTTCTGCGCGAGAGCCTGCTCTGGGTTGTGCAGCAGTTGATGGAGGTGGAGGTCTCGGAGCTGATCGGCGCCGAGCGGGGCGAGCGCAGCGAGGAGCGGCTGACGCACCGGAACGGCTACCGCCCTCGCCGCTGGGACACGCGTGCGGGCGAGCTCGAGCTGGCGATCCCGAAGCTGCGGCGGGGCAGCTACTTCCCGAGCTTCCTCGAGCCGCGCAAGCGCTCGGAGCAGGCGCTGGTGGCGGTGATCCAGGAGGCGTACGTCGCCGGTGTCTCGACGCGCAAGGTCGACCAGCTCGTCGAGTCGCTCGGGCTGCGCGTCTCCCGCTCGGAGGTTTCGCGCATCTGCGTTGGCCTGGACGAGCAGGTCGAGGCGTTCCGTGGCCGGCCGCTCGAGGGCAGCTACCCCTATCTGTTCCTGGACGCCAAGGTCGAGAAGGTCAGAGACGGCGGCCGCGTCGTCCGCAAGTGCCTGGTGATCGCCCACGGCGTGCACGAGTCGGGCCGCAGGGAGGTGATCGGGCTCGACGTCGGCGAGTCGGAGACGGAGGCGTTTTGGCGCGAGTTCCTGCGCGGTCTGGTCAAGCGCGGCCTGGTCGGCGTCGAGCTGGTCGTCTCCGACGCCCACGCCGGCCTGAAGGCGGCGATCGCACAAGTGCTCGGCTGTTCCTGGCAGCGCTGCAGCGTGCATTTCCTACGCGAGTCGCTCGGGCACGCGCGCAAGGAGCAGCAGGGGATGCTCGCCGCCCTGCTCCGCCCGATCTTCAACGCGCCAGACGGCGAGGGGGCGCGGGCGCTGCTCGGCGACGCGCTCGAGCGGCTGCGCACGCCGCTACCGAAGATCGCCACCCTGCTCGCCGAGGCCGAGGATGACCTGCTCGCCTTCTACGCCTTCCCGCCGGATCACTGGCGCAAGCTCCGCTCCACCAACCCGCTCGAGCGCTTGAACCGCGAGATCGGCCGCCGCACCGACGTCGTCGGGATCTTCCCCAACGACCGCGCGCTGATCCGGCTGGCGACGATGGTCGTGATCGAGCAGAACGACTGTGTCTCAGGATCGAGGGGTGCTGTCCGCTTGGACAGTGAGGCTGGCTCGCGTCTGGCGGCCTGACTCGCAGAAACTGACTGCCGCCGCGAAGCCTCGCGGGTGGCCTGCACTCGACCTGTCGGCCGCCGGACGCGGGCGGGCCCGGCCCGGTGACTTGATAGGAGAGTTGCGTCGGCGACGAAGCACCAACACAGTCGTGTCCCAGGCCGGGCCCCTGCCTCGCGATCGTACTCACGAGCAAGGAGGTCACCATGGTCGTCGGTATCGATGTCCATAAGCGAAGCCACGCGGCCGCGCTGCTTGATGGAAACGGGGTCGTGCTCGCCGCGCTCACGATTCCGAACAGCCTCGTCGGGGTCGAGCGCCTGCTCGGCTGGCTCAACGAGCACGACGCGCGCGAGGCAGCCATCGGGATCGAGAACGCAGCCGGCTACGGGCGCCTGCTGTGTGCAGCACTCGCCGCGGCCGGCTGTGAGATCCTCAACGTGCCTGCTTGGCGCACGCATCGCGACCGGCATGAACAGGGGCGGGGCAAGAGCGACCCCGGCGACGCTGTCGCGATCGCGCACGTCGTGCTGCGCAAGCGCGAGCAGCTCGGACCTGCGCTCGAGCCCGAGCTGATCCGCGCTTTGGCGCTGCTCGAAGGCCTGCGCCGCCAGTCCGTCTACGACCGCACCCAGGCAATCCAACGGCTGCGCGCGATCTGGACGCAGGTCGATCCGGAGGGCGAAGCGCGAGTCATCCACTGCCAGCGCCAGCGCGAGCTGCGCAAGCTGACGCGGATCGCCTTCGGCGCCGGGATCGCCGAGCAGGCGGCCGCGCGTTGCATACGGGAGCTCGCCCGCGAGATCGAGCGGCTCAACGACCGCATCGCCGCGCTCGAGCATGAACTCGAGCAGCTACTGCGCGAGTGCGGCAACCCGTTTGCTGACTTAGCCGGCGCCGGCGCTACCGTCGCCGTTGCGCTGATCGCGCACTCCGGAGACGTACGCCGCTTCAAAGACAAGGGCGCCTACGCCCGCTTCTGCGGCGTCGCACCGATCCGCTGCGGCTCAGGACGAACCGCTGACCACCACCGCCTCGACCGCGGCGGCAACCGCCAGCTCAACGCGGCCTTACACCGAATCGCCGTCGTCCAAGCTCGCGTCGATCCGCGCGCCCAAGCCTTCCTCGCACGCAAACGAGCCGAGGGCAAAACCGCACGCGAAGCGCGCCGCGCCCTCAAGCGCCACCTCGCAAACGTCGTCTACCGCCGCCTCCACGCCTGGGCTGAAATCGCGCTACCAGCATGAATCACTTGACATAGGAGAGTCGAATGGCTCGTCGGGCGCCGCTACCTGACCATCGACTCGCTCGCCCGCTCCTCGAGGAGCGAGGCGAAGAACCAGCCGAGGAGGTGCTCGAGCTCACCGCGGCCTGAGCCGCCGACGATCACGCCGACGAGTTACACCACCTCCTGGGACTTGACTCTGAAGCCGCGCAGAGCAGCTACACAGTCGCTCCTTCGCAAAGAGGACGCCGAGAGATGGGCAACGGAGCAACTTCGCACCAAGCAGCTTGGCGAGACCATCATCTCGACTCGCCTAACGCTGGACGGGTACGCCGCCGAGTGGTGGACGGACTACGCCGAGAAGGAACTCGCTCCGAAGACGCGGCAGATTTACGCGGCTCTGTGGCGCAAGTACGTCGAGCCGAGCATCGCGAACGTTCCTCTAGCCGCGCTAAGCGTCCCGGTCGCGAGCAAATTCCAACGCGGTCTACAGGCCAAAAACGTCGGCGGACCGACGATCCTCAAAACACTCACCATGCTGCAGTCGATTTGTCGTCAGGCCCAAATCGACGGCCTGATTCACGACAACCCATTCAAACCGCTGCGCAAGCCTTCGCAGCGCCCGACGCGAACCGGCGTCAGGCTCAGCCCCGAGCAGGTCGAAGCCCTGCGCCACCAACTCCCCACGAACAGGGACGCAGCGCTTGTCAGCCTCATGGCCTACGCGGGACTTCGCCCCGGCGAGGCTCTCGCTCTGACGTGGGGCGACATTCGGGACAACACGATCTACGTCAACAAGTCGCTCAGCCTGGGAGACGAGAAGGGCACCAAGACAGGGAC
>JACDEU010000027.1 GCA_013816245.1 Actinomycetota bacterium
GAGCTCGAGCGGGAGATCCTCGCGCACGTACGCGCGCTCGCACCACGGCTGCTCGACGAACCGGGCGTCGGCCCGATCGTCGCCGCGCAGCTGATCATCGCCTGGTCACACCACGGCCGCGTCCGCAACGAAGCCGCCTTCGCCCGCCTCGCCGGCGTCGCGCCGGTCCCCGCCTCGAGCGGCCAGACACAGCGGCACCGGCTGAGCCGCGGCGGCGACCGCCAACTCAACCGCGCGCTACACACCGTGGTGCTGCACCGACGCCAACACGACCCCGCGACCAAGGAGTACATCGCCCGCCGCATCGCCGAAGGCAAAAGCCGACGCGACGCCACCCGACTTCTAAAGCGCTACCTCGCCCGCCACCTCTACCGCGTACTGCAAAACCAGGAACCACTGATGACTTGACAAGTCATAGGAGCATCATTCCCGAACTGTGAGTGTGTCGGGGGTCCCGTCTGGGGCGTTTGTCAGGTTGGCGTCGGTGCTCTTTGCTTGTGACTCGATTTGCGAATGACCCGGCTGGTTCGGTGTCTTTCCAGTGATTTGTCCGAGCGGAGAGACCGGTGCCGGCCTGGCGCCCGCTTGCTGGCCTGATCAGAAGCCTGTCCGCGTCTTGAGCGCGTGACCCGTCACAGTTATGCCGCCAGCGGTCTCAGTCTCCAGACCGGCACCGGATGTGTCCCCCAACGCTGGGCTGGAGGTCGATTACGGATGCTTGCAGATGAAGTGGACTTCGTGGTCGGTGTTGATCCGCACCGTGACTCGCACGCGCTTGCGGTCGTGCAGGTCGTCAGCGGTGCGGTCGTCTTCGAGATGTCGGTCGCCGCGAACAGCGCCGGCTACGCGCGCGCCCTCGCTCTGGTCGAGGAGCACGCGACCGGTCGGCGTGCGTTCGCGATCGAAGGGACAGGCTCATTCGGTGCCGGCCTCACACGCTTCCTCACGGGGCGCGGCGAGCGGGTGCTCGAGGTAGGCAGGCTGCGGCGGGAGCGCCGCTCGGGCGGCAAGACCGACGCGCTCGATGCCGTCCGGGCGGCCCGCAGCGTGCTCACCCAGCAGCGGCTCGCGACACCGCGGGCCTGCGGTGAACGCCAGGGATTGCAGGCGTTGGTCGCTGCCCGCGAAGGCGCCGTGAACGCCAAGCGCGCCGGGCTCTGTCAGCTGCGAGACCTCCTGATCACGACCCCGGAGCCGCTGCGCAGCGAGTTGCGGCCGCTGACACGGGCACGACTGCTGCAACGCCTCGCCGCCACCCGACCTGACGGTCGACGCGATCCAGAGCTCCACGGAGCAATGCTCGCACTGCGCTCGGTCGCCCGACGCGTCTTGCAACTGACCGCAGAAGAACGAGAACTCGCCCGCGAGATAGAGGCACTCACCCGCAAGCTCGCACCGCAACTGCTCGACCAGCCCGGTGTTGGACCGCACGCCGCCGCGCAGCTCGTGCTCTCCTGGTCACACCGCGGCCGGATCCAATCGGAAGCCGCATTCGCACGGCTCGCCGGCGCAGCACCGATCCCGGCTTCCTCCGGGCAGACAGTCCGCTACCGGCTCGACCGAAGCGGCGACCGCAAACTCAACCGCGCACTCCACATGATCCTCGTCACACGGAAACGCTCACACCCCGCCACGATCGCCTACATTGAGAGACGCGTCCAAGAAGGCAAGACCCGACGCGAAGCAAACCGCTGCCTCAAGCGCTACCTCGCTCGCAGCCTCTACCGGCTACTCGAACACGGACCGCCACTGGCGACTTGACAGACATAGAAGCATCACTGGCGCAGCCGACATTCCTAGTCCTTTATGGCGCGAGACGAAACGACCGGCCGACGGCGAGCGCTTCGGCGATCTGTTGCGCAGGTGTTGAACCCCCCACCATCACATTGACTTGGTACGCCTTTCCACCGAGGACAAGCGACGCAGCTCTCCCCGGTCCCGCGAAGCACTCGAAGCTCGGGCGCTTCACAGAGGTCAGCGTCTTGAGCGGCCAGCGCCCTGGCTTCATCCGACCGCCTCCGCTCGTTGCGCTCTTCCAACCTACGATCACGACGACGGCTCCATGGGCTGGAACGCGATATGCGGCGATCTGGCATTGACTCGACTTCGGCGCCACGCCCGCGGTTCCGACTACCAACAGCGTGCGCGGATCGATCACGGGGCCATCGCCTGCCGATGCGACTCGACGCCATCCGGCGGGCACCGTCAGTGCCACGCCGTGTGCGCGGACGGTCTGCCCGCCGCTGCCGCTGGCAACGGACGTGAACGCGAGCACCAGCACGACTGTGGCGAACAACCTCACGCTCAGCCTACGGCGTTGAGGCGGCGAAAGGTCCGCCATTCCGCTCAGGGTGCATTGCGGAACACTGGCCCACGAAGCCGTGCTGTTACCGGCGGGGTTTACGTCAATCAAGTCACGTCAGGAAAACCCAACACCGCAACGTCATCGAATCGTAAGCCGGTTCAACAGTGCCAGAAGTGTTGCCACTTCCTGGCGGGGCGCCGCGCGACCGGCTGCGATCCACAAATAGAAGCCGCGGCCCGCGTCTTTGAAAATGATTTCCGTCGCATGATCACCGAGGCAGGAGTTGTCCTGACCCGGCTGGCGCGCAGGAAGCCTGAACTGACGCGGGCGCTGCTTGAAGCGAGCTGGCCTGTAGTCCGATCCAACTGCCTCGCGAAGAATCGCGACCACCCCTCCCGGCTGGATTTGCCGCGCGATTCCCCCGTAGCACGGCCCGGAGTCCCTCATCGTGCGGACCAGCCGACGGTCCGAAACGGTCAATCGGAAGAGTGGCTCAACGCCGGAGCTCATTCTTCGATCCGTTGCCCACCAGCCAGCAGGGACAGTTGTTCGTAACCCATGCTTATCGAACACCCCGGCAGCGGACGCGGACGCGCAAGGCGCACACAACACAAGAATGACCATGGCTCCGCCGCCTGTGCGACGAAAAACTCGACGGACCCACACGTAACCCCTTCGCATCACCGGCGCCAGCTTATTCGGGGTTATCGCCACTCTCGCTTCGTCAGGGGACATTCCCGAATACTGGCGCACGCGACACTTGTTCGCGCCACAGGTACGGTAGCTCCGGCCGACCAGCCGGTAAGGAGGGAGTCCGGAGCCGGGAGACTGAGGTCGGGTAGCAGACCCGGCCCCTCGTCGTCCTTCAAGGGACATTTCCCGAACACTGCGGTCGTGTAGGTCGGGTCGCGCCGTGAGCTGGCCGACGACGACACCCAACAGGTCGGCGTCTGTGTTGCAGACGGGCCCCCTGCTCTATCAACGACTGGAAATAGAACGTCTAACCGGTTATGCGAACGAGGATCGGAGTCTCGGTAGGACTTGCAGTGGTTGCCGGCTTCCTTCTAACCGGCGCATCAAACGCCGGATGGGTCCAGGTCGGGCCAAAGCCGGTCGGCTGTGCTGCGGTGTCATCCGGCTATCGCTGTTCCTCGACCACTCAGATTCGTTTTGCCTATCCGCGCCAATGGCGTGCGCTCGACTCGGGGGCCTACGGCAGCCTCTATTCGACGCTGACCTGGCTAAGCACGCAAGAACTTGATGAGCCGTGTTCCTACACGAACACTGACCATGGGGTTCAGGTCCGCTGCGATTTGCCCGTGCGAGAACTGAACGCAGATGGGGTTCTAGCGCAGTGGGGATTCGGAGGAAGACCGGGCTGGTCGCTTAGTGACGCACCAGGAGAATCGATCCGGGTCGGTGGACGTCCAGCCAAGCTCGCTGTGATCGCGACTGGCCCCTACGCGGATTCATGCCATCAACTCGGGGGAGACAAGGTTATGAACGCCTGGATTGCACGCAGGGCACCCCATAACTACTACGCGATGATTGCTTGCTTGCGTGGCCCTGCTCTGGATTCGCTTGAGCACGCGGTCAGGAAGATGCTCTCCTCAGCACGTTTTCCGTTCGGGTAGCTCACTCCACCAGGCCCGTTCGAGTCACGTTCCCTCGCAGGGCGGGTTGTGAAAGCGCCTGGCGTTCGGCTTGCCGCCCGGCCCTAAAGGACTTGGGTGAGGCCGATCAGATTCGTCCGATAGATGTGTCCGCCTCGGATATCGAGATACAGGCGGCGTCCGCTTGTCGTGCGCTCGGCAAGAACGATGCGTCGGGAGCCGCCAATCCAGATTCCGAGCTTTCCCTTCGGCGGAGTCGAGTTAGGGATCTCTAAGGGCACGGTGTGATCACCGAGGCGCTCGGAGGCGGCTTTTGAGTCGAACGAGAGTAGGCCGTAGCGGATCTCGCGGAAGACACGCGCTCGTGCAAGCCAGGCGATGTCACGCGCGGTAGCTCGCTCAGCTAGGAAGCGACGACCGCGTGACGTGAGCGGAATCTCAACCGTGTCATGTGTGCCGTGGGCGTCGTTCCAAGTGTGTCCATACCTGCCCATCGTTGTGCAGCCGTCAAACGGTGCGGTCGGCCAGCGCAGGCGGATTATCGTTGTGAACCGCTTCGTGAAGTAGGTGCCACTCGAAGTCAGTCGTCGTCCGACCGTCACGAGCTTGAAGCAGCCGAGAACGATTCTTCCGTCCTTGAAGACGAGGAGCTGGCGTTTCTTCGGCGAGATGTTCGCGAAGTTCGCCGTGATCTGTGAGCCGCGTATGACCACGCTGACGCCGTCTCTGGCTCCATGCTGCGCGACGACCGGGCCTAGCGGCTTGGAGGGCGCGGTGGGCTTTGGTTTTGCGGGCGGCAAGTTCGGTGGCGGCAGGTTCGGTGGCGGCGAGTTCTTGTACTTCCCGCAACCGCGCGAGTGATTGACACCAGGTGCTCCGCTGTTGCACTGCACCCAAAGCACCCGGTCCTTGTCGAGCGCAACGAGTCCGCGTCCGCCTGCGATTCCTTTTCGACCAGCCGTATACACGTTGTCCTCGACGGGGACGCTAAAGACGATCCGATTGTCTCTTCCGATCACACCTACTCGCGCAACGGGGTCTGCGGCGAAGCCTTGAAGTCCTGCGAGCCGTTGTTCTGAGTCTCCGGGCTTGAACGAGTAGTAGGAGAAGTCGAGCACGGGTACCGCTTTGGACGGGAAGACGCGAGGGTCGATGCAGCCGGTACTCCCGAACCTCGTTTGCGTTTCTCTTTGGAACGGCGTGAGATTCTTGCCGCGAACCCGACCAATCGAGTAACAAATGCGCCCGTCCTTCCTGCGGATGACGTAAAACGCCGTCGAGTTGCGTGTCGCGACCAACCTGACCTTGCCGCTCATATCGAACTCGCTGAGCTGAAAACGCTCACGAGGCGTCAGATCATTGACAGGCGTACCGTGGAAGAGGCCGCCTAGGCGACCGCTCAGAGCGAGCGCCGAGCCAATCGTAAGCACGACGAGGAGCGCCACCGCAACGAGGAGCGTTAGGCGATGGAAGCGCCGAGCAGGAGGCTTTTTTGCACGGCGAAGAACGTCCTCCCAGTCGGCGGTCGTCTCCGGCGGAAACAGATCAAACAGCCGATCCCGCAACTGGATTTCGTTCATCTAGATGCCTCGCTGAGAGTTCGACGCAAGGCCGCATGGGCAGCATGAAGGCTCGCGGAGACGGTGCCTGTCCGAACTCCGAGAATCTGTGCGATACGCCGGTAGTCAAGGTCAGCGTAATAGCGCAGGAAGAGCACCAGACGCTGACGCTCCGGAAGCGCGGCGACGAGGGTTGTGAGTTCGAGTCGTTCATCATCGAGTGGCGCGCTGCCGTTCATCGCAAGCGTTGTGGCGCTCGTCTGCGCTTCGCGTGCATAGCGCCGGTGCTTCTTGCGAGCGGCATTGATGACGGCACGCCAAACCCAAGCCTCAAGTGGTGCCTCACCGCGAAAACCGCTCCGGCTTCGGACGACGGATGCAAATGCATCCTGTACGGCCTCGCGTGCGCTGTCTCGATCACCCAGGATCGAGGCAGCGCACGCCACGAAGTCGGCGAACCGATCCCGATAGAGCGACTCGATTTCTGCCAGGAGCTGAGTGTCACTTTGGGTCACCTTCCAAGAGTACGATCCCCTTCGGCACGCTTTTGTTGAGGCGACGAGCATGATTCGTGTGGGGCAGTGGCCCAGATCGTGGGAAATCGCTTGGCCAGCCGAGCATCACTACTCGTCTTTCCGTCGCGTGACTTGAGGCTCTGACGAGAGGAGTACGCCCTCCCCTCGTGGGGCCTCTGCCCGTGGGCGGCCGCACGGTCGCCTTATGCTTTGCTTCGTGCGATTCGCGATCTTCGCAGCGACGATAATCGTCTTTGCGCTCGCCGCCCCTCGCGCGGCCATCGCCGCCGCCACGGGTCGGCTGTCCGTGTACCCGGCCCAGCCACGCGTCGGCGAGGTCACGACCTTCGAGGTGCGGCCGTTCTGGACGTACGTCGACCATCTCGAGCCTGCCGCGTTCCCCGACGACTACCCATGGAGGGTGGCCGCGTTCACCCCGAGAGGTCACGCGTATGCGGTTGCAATCAGAAAGACAGCCGATGATCCGTACGGTCTCAGCGGCACGTTCCGCTTTCGCTCGCCGGGTACGTGGACGATCTGCGTCCTCAACTTTCAGACCTTCCCGTATGCGCGTTCCGGCTGCTCGATCGCGAACCCAACGCGGCAGCGCCTAGGCGTGCTCCCCAGGTACGCAGGTGTCTCCACATGGCACTACCTTGAGCGGCGCCCGCTGCACATCCCGGGCCTCGCGACTGGCGAAGCCTGTCCGACGACCGAACAAAGCGGCGTCCTCGCTGCATCCGGCATCGAAGCGCCGTTCGACAGCTTCCCGGCGTGGGGATCTGGACCAGCGTTTCCCACCGCCCTCGGGCGCGGCCCCCGTCCCCTTTTAACGTTCGAGTACCCGCCACTCCCCGGCAGTGTCTGGGAGGGAAGCGGCTGGGGTGGCCGCAAGAACATCTGGGTAGTCGCGGATTCGTATCGCGGCCCTGTACTCGTTCGCGGCCGCCAACTTGACGGGCCAAACGACGTCCGGTTCGAGAACGGCCGCCCCGGCTTTACAGATGCGACCAGGCAGCACCCCCGTCTCGAGCTTCGGCTACTGGGCCCTGAGACTCACGGCAACCCCGCGACAACGCGTCTGCGCGCACCTGGCTGCTACGCGTTTCAAGTGGACGGAGCGGTCTTCAGCTATCTGATCGTCTTCGAGGCGCGAATCGAAGGAGCGTGAAAGTTCCCGCTTGGTCAGGGCCGCGGAAGCGGCATCGTCACGCGGGGGAGATTCGCAAACATTGGCCTAAGCAAGCAAGCTATCCAGCGGCGGCTTGGCCCAGCGACTTCACGGGGTGGATATTTGTCAGCACCCTTGGGAAGATCTAGGTATCGCCTCGGACCTTCCTTGCCAGCCCCGTCCCTCGATCGCCGAACGGGAGCGCGTCGCTCAGAGACTTAGAGGAGCCTGCGCCGACGAGCGGCTTTCGCTAGAAACCTTCTCGGCCCGCCTCGACTTGGTCTATTCCACCCGCAATCAGGCGGAGCTTCGAGCGCTCTTGGCCGATCTACCGGAACCCAATCCGGTCGGCCGGATCGTGTTGGCCGCGACGGCCTGGGTCTCGACCTGGACATGGCGTCTCTCTGATGCCTGGAACCGGCCGCGAATACCAAGCCTCTCTCTGCCGGCTAATACAAGTGTGGTGCTTGGCCGCTCACGCCACTGCGACTGCGTTTTGTCAGATTCGAGCGTCTCGCGGCGACACGCACTGTTGACACGTCAGGAAGGCGGCTGGCGGATCCGCGATCTCTCATCGTTCAACGGTACTTACGTCAATGGCGCGCGTGTGATCGACGAGGTGGAGGTGCAGCCGGGCGACTACGTGTGCTTTGGAAGTGAACGGTTCCGACTCGCACCGCCGGCAGTTCTTAGCCTCCACGTCCCACACCGCCTAACCCATCGGAGCGTCGCGTAGCGTCTCCCGTGGGTTCGGGGGACATTGTCGCAACTCCGAAGCTGTCCACTAGGACGAGGCTCGCCGGGTCGCAGCACTCTACGACTTCCGCGAAGAGATCCGGTAAACACGGGGAGAAGGCTGGCAGTCAGGCTTCGTCAAGCTGCCAGCAGGAAGCAGGCGTCGTGTGACGAGGGGGCGACGTGCAGGCGCCGGAGCAGGCGTCCGTGTGTGTCGAGGATGCAGAGTGTCCCCTCGTCGAGCGACGGTGTGAGTATCCAGTCGGATGCACGTTGGACGTTGTAGGAGCCTCGAGGCACCTTCGTCATGCGTATTTCGCGGCCGTCGAGTGAGAGCACTCGGAGTGTGCCGTCATCGCCGCTCGTCACGTAGGCGTTCGAGCGGGTGAAGGTGATGTGTTGCGGTGGCGCGTCGGCACGCAGCTGGGTCAGCAGCCTGCCGGTGCGCGAGTCGTACAGCGCGAGCGCGCGGTGGTCACCCGAGCTGAGCCAGACCTGGCGTCCGCCGGGTGCGAAGCCGACGTCATGCGCGCGAAACGGCGGATGGAACCGTCGCACGAGCCGCGGCCTCAGCGGGTGGGACACCTCTAGCACCGCGACCTCTTCGGCCTTCGAGCCGAGCGAGACCCAGAGGCTCTTGTTGTCTGGAGCCAGCGAGACGTGCCGCGCCGGACCGCCCACCGCGACACGAGCTACTACCCGGCCGTGGAGAACGTCGACGGTGACGACCTCGTGTCTGCCGGAGTCAGTCACGAAAGCGTGTCGTCCGTTTGCTGCCGCAGCTGTATAGCGAGGTTCCTTAAAGGCTCCAACCACCCGCCGCGTCTGCAGGCTTGGTTCAATCAGTGTCACCACGCCGTGCGCTGTGTGGCATACGACAGCGGCGTTTCCATTGACGCTCTCGATGCTGCGGGGCCCTGCCGCGGTCGCGATCGAACGGAGGATCCTGCCGGTGGAAAGGTCGACGACCGCGACGCGAGCTTGAGTGTCTGCGGTGACGAGCGCGACAGCCCTGCTGGCGGCCAATGCTTGGGAGCCAAAGCGTAAGGCGAGCGGGAGTGTCACGGCGCCAGCGAGGAATTGGCGGCGATCCATCGTTGGGGATACGAGCGAGAGTGGGCGCGAGGTCCCCGCCGCTCGCTACGTGTTCAAGGGCAGCACCATTCGGTTGGCTGTGCCCCAGGGCCGAAGGCGCTGTCGATTCCGGAGATCGGAATGACTTTGCGGACGGCCGCGGAGCGGATGAAGAGCCATTGGTCGGCGCTCGGCCAGCCGAGCACGAGCCAATTTCCGTCGGGTGACCATGCGACCGTGTCAAAGCTGCCCGCCCCTGCGAACACGCGTCGCGCCGCGGTCGCGTCGGGCTGAAGGACTGGATAGAACCAGAGCACGCTTTGCTCCGCGCTGCGTTGGACGAATGCGATGGCGTTGCTTCCGGGCATGAAGTGCGCGGCCACCACGCTTGCTGCGCCTGGCGGTAGCGGGTCAAGACGTTGTTTGCCGGCGTTGCCGAACACGGTTATCGAGCTGGGGCCGCGAGCAAGCAGATAGCGACCGTCGCCAGACCACTCAAGCGCACTCGGTGTCTGCCGAGCCAGGGCGTCCCACAGCAGGGCGCCGGAGTCCGCGTTTCGAACGATCAGCCTGCCCGCCTCATCCACATAGGCGAGGTCGTGTGTGCGCGGTCGCCACGCCGGGGCGACAAGGGTGACGCCATGTGCGAGCAGCCGATCGCCGCGGCCGTCGCCACCGACGACACGGAGGCCGCGTCCACTCAGGTAAGCAACTCGCTCGTCACCGCTTCCTTGCTGTGACCACCTCGGAGCGGCGAGCCCCATGCGTCCGATCGACCAGTGAACATCGCCGTTCGGTTCGAGTGCGCGGATCTCGTCGCCATGAATTGCGGCGAGATACAAGCCATGTGGCGACCATGACGCGTCGCGATAGCCCTCGAGCAGACGCTTCGACCCGTCGTTTTGGACGACCCAGGCTCCCTCGGCTGAGTTCACGAGTAGCCGCGAGCCCTTGGTCGGCAGCGCGAACAGCGCCGGCTCGGCGTGCTTCTCCCCACGGACGGCTTCACGGAGCGACCCGAAGACGGCGTGACCCGGGGGGCTGAGGATCCCGGCGAGAAGAAGCGCCGCGACGCCGGCCACCAAGACCGGTCGCCATGGCCGCGGCCGCGCTGACGGGATTCGCTCCTGATAGGCGGCTTGGACGATCTGCCAGCTGCGCTCTTCGGATTCGCGTTCGCCGGGTGCCGGCGTTTGCCAGCGCCTCATCGCAGCTCCTTCCCGAGCCTTCCCGCAAGGTCGTCGAGCCCACGGCGAAGGCGTGAGTTGACCGTGCCGCGCGGCAAGCCGAGCGCTTTCGCGATCTCGCCCGGCGTGTAGTCGAGCAGGTGGCGCATCACGATCACAGCGCGGTGCTCGGGCGAAAGCTCCGCAAGCGCTGCCGCCAAGGTCTCGGCATCATCGGTCTCAGGGCGCTTGGGCGCGCTGAGCTGCTCGACTTCTGCAGCTGCTTCGGGGCGTAACGCCCGGGAGCGGGACCAGTCGATCGCCCGGTTGACGACGATCCGGTGCAGCCATGGGCCGAACGGCCGGCGGTAGTCAAAACGCTCGAGGCTCCGCAGCGCCGCGAGGAACGCCTCCTGGGCGATGTCTTCGGCCGCGCCCGAGTCGTGGACGACGAGGTAGGCGGCGCGGTAGGCGCGGGGCCAATGGTGTCGGAACAGGGCTTCGAGGTCGGAGACCGATCCCGACTGTGCGCCCCGAATCCAAGCGCGCTCGTCGCGTCCAGAGCCCGCCATAGCGCACCGACTCTACGGTCTGTGCCCAGCGAGAGGTCCCTCCCGGGATCGCAGCGATTCCGCGCATAGCTAAGGCACGGCCACGGGTGAGCTTCGGTTACGCCGGTTGCGCCGTGCTGTTGACAGCGAAAGCGCCGCGCCCACCGCGCCTACTACGCCGACCGTGACGAGCACGACGAGCCAGGGAAAGGCCGAGCCACCGGCAGATGGGAGGGTGACCGCGAAATCGCTTCGATCGACGGTGAGAACGGGCTTGTTCGCACGGACCACTTGCAGAACGTCGCTCGAATCGTCCAGCTTGAACCGCAGGCTCGAGAGGTCGGTCCCGGTGAGCGCGTCGAGGTCGATGCAGCGTGCGCTGCCTCGGCGCGTGTCGAGTGCATGGATGAACGGCGTCTTGCCGGCTCCGTCATACAAGGTGTAGGCCCAGCGGCCGTCTCGACCCATCGCGCGGGTGAGCGGTTGGCCGCGCATCTTTTCGCCGGGCTCGTGTGGATCGACGACAGGCGCTGCAACGAGGCGACGTGCTGTCAGGTCATAGTTGCGAACCAGGTACCGGGTCGGATCAAGCGCCGATGTGTACTGGATCAGGTAGAGCGATGCTCCCCCTGGCGAGATCGCGTCGAAGCTGAAGTCGCCCTGCAGCCTGATCCGGCCCCGTGGCGCCAGTTGCGGTGTCTCGATCAATGCAAACGTCGTCGCGGCGCGCGGGAAGGTCGCCCGCGGCGAGATCAAGACAAGCATCCGGCCGTCACCCGAGATGCCGCCGGCGGAGCCGTCGTAGGCAACCGCGGGAATCGTGAACGTGCCCTGCAACAGCCTCGACCCAAGGATCCGGCCGCCGTCTTTGCTCACACGGGCGAGGATCGTGTCCGACCCGGCCGGAATCGTCACGTAACGGTCGTGGCCTCCAGTGGTCGCAATCCCGGTTGCGCCGGCGTCGACGCCAAGCACAGGCAGCCCGTCCGCCTGGGCATCGTGGGCGACGCCTGTTCCAGTGAGCAGCATCCAGACGACAAGCGCGAAAGAGAAGCGGTAACGCATCGAGCCCCCCAATCTCCGAGGTGCGGACTTAAGTGATACGCCAGAGAGTGCGACCGAGGTCCGTACGACGGTGGTGCTCTAGCGCGGGTGCTTGAGATTCAGCGCGCTTCGCGCGGAGGTGCTGAACGCCATTGCCGTGCGCTGTTTGAGCGTCCCGCCATCGGCCGGTAGCTCACGACCTCGTTTGACATAGCCAGCTTGCTGCCGGCGCGGACGTATGCGGCTTGGAGCTGCCTACCCGGCCGCCAGTGGTTCTTCGTATACCGGCGCACCCGAACGATTCAGTGCCTCAAGGATCCCAGCACTGACATTGAGGTTGAGGTCGCTCAACTCCCAGACGTGGCCGACGACAGGGGAGGATGCGAGCACATTGCCGTTTGCCCTCACCACTCTGACCGCCAATCGCGTCGGCAGCCAAGCCGTAGGCACCGGTGATGATTGTGCTCCCTGGTCCCGAAGTGGCGACTGCGACTTCCTTGTAGAGCGGCCGGGCAGCAGTCGGCAACGGAGGCGCCGGAAAAGAAGTGCTGCCAAAGCTGCGCGGCAACCGATCCCTGCCCGAGGCCAAGCAAACCATGTCTTTCTTCTTGATCAAATAGAAAGCGATGCGTCCATTGCCGCCGATCTCGCGCACCGTCCAGTTCCCACCAGCGTCAGTGCGCATCATCTGCTGATCCTCGTTGCCAAACTCAGTGGTCGGAACCGGCGTACCGCCGTCGCCGAGCAGGCCGAACAAGTCTGTGGTCACAGCCAATGCCGGTACTGTCACCAGAGCGGCGGCGGCGGCGGCGGCGATGACGAAAACAAGTCCACGCGGCCGGCGATGCCCGATCGGACGCTCCAGCTCGCGACGCAGCGCCTCAGCACGCAATCGGAAGGCTTAGGCGCGCGACGGCGCGCAGCCGAGCAAGCGACACCACCGTGACCGACTGCGGCTTTGTCGGAGGCGCGGACGCCGGCCGCGGCTCGAGCGCGAACAGCAGCCGCCGATTATTCGAGAGTCCGAGGTAGTTACCGACCGCGATCGTGAGACCGCGCTGAGGCGCCGTGCCGAGTGAGAGACGACCTAAGACCTTGCCCGTCGCCGAGAAGGCGCTCAGCTTATTGTTCGCGAATAGACCCAACACGCCCGCCGGACCGGCATGCTTTGTCGCCTCCTGCACGACCGAAAGGCCCGAGCCCGTCGCCGCGCCGACCACCGCCATCGCAACGATCGCGACGGAAGCGCATCGACTGTAAGCCACGCAGACAAGTCTATGGCTCACCCGAACGCCGATATTTCGGACAGGGACGAGACGGATTTCACGGGTCGCGACCGCCGTATACGGATCGTGAGGCGGATGTTCCCTTTATCCGGCGCACTCTCTGCTGTGCTCTGTGCGACGGCACACGCTGATGTCGGTCCGCCCCGACTCAGCCCATCGGCGGGCAAGCCCGGCCGGGTAGTCATGGGACGGGGGGCGAGCGGGATGTCGGTGCTGATGATTCCGCCTTGGCTGCGCCGGAGCGGTATTCCTGCCATGGCGGCGCTGTTTGTGAGCCCTATTCCGTCGGGGCACCGTCTCGGCTGCCTTGGATCCGGCTCGGCCGAATGAGCGGACGTGTTCTGCCGGTCACGTTCGGGACCATTCGGTTCCGTGTCCCGCGTGTCGCGCCGGGGCGCTACAAGGTCTTCGTCTACTGCGAGCCGTGCTATCGAGGCCGACGCGGAAGCCTGATCACGGACGACCGGATCTTCCGAGTCGTGCGCACTCGCTCGGCCGGAAGGCGCGTCGTGTACCCGGGCGACCGACTCTCCTTCGTGCTTCCGTCGGGATGGCACATCACATTCACCCGTATTAACGGCGTCGTCGATCCCGTCACCATTTTCACGGCGACTAGCTTCGCACTCCGGCATCCACGGCCTTCAGATGAGATCTGCTCTTCACACTGCAGCGGCAGTGGCCCGTCCGCGGTGCCTATGTCCGGCTCACTGAGGAACGAGACGGTTGAAGGGTGTCAAAACCTAGGTTCAGCCCCGAATCCGAGTTTTGACACCCTTCACGTGTTCAAGGTGGCGGCGGCCGACGATCAAGATCCAGTCGAGACACTCCGTTCTGACGGTGCGGACAAACCGCTCCGCGTAAGCGTTCGCCTGCGGCGCTCGCACCGGCGTGTGGATCACCTCGATTCCCTCGCTGCGGAACACGTCGTCGAAGGAAGCAGTGAACTTGCCGTCGCGATCGTGAATCAGGAAGCGCATCCGTTCGAACAGGTTCGTGAAGCTGAGGTTGCGCGCCTGTTGAACGACCCACGCTCCTGTCGGGTTGGTCGTGCAACCGGCAAGGTGGACGCGCCCGGCTGCCGAGCTCGATGAAGAAGAACACATACAGGCGACGCAGCGACACGGTCTCCACCGTGAAGAAATCACAGGCAAGCATGCTCGCGGCCTGCTGGCGAAGGAACACAGGCCAGCTCACCGCTCCGCGCCGCGGCGCCGGCTCGAGCCCAGCGAAGGCAAGCACACGTCGGATCGTGCTCGGCGAGAGGCGAAAGCCAAGCTTCATCAGTTCACCGGCGATCCGCTGGTAACCCCAGCGCGGATTCTCGCGCGCAAGCCGCACCACCAACTCACGCAAAGGACGGGCTGTCGGCGGGCGGCCGGGCTTGCGCTGCGGATACGTCCACCTCCTGCGCACCAGCTCCCGATGCCAACGCAGCAACGTCGCCGGCGTCGCCACCAGCCCATGCCGGCGCCGATGCGGGAGCAGACGAGCAAGCGCAGCAACAAACGCACGATCCGCAGGCCGAAGCCTTGGACGCTGCTGCGAGCGAGCCAACACCGAGAGCTGGTGCCGCAGCAGCACCAGCTCCACGTCCTTGGCGAACTCGGCCCGTCAACCCCGAACGAGCAGCCTCAAAACGGCAACGAAGGTGAGGTAGGCGAAAGAGAGGAGCATCGACCGATCCTCCCAGGCCCAGGAACCCGTCCCACCGAGTGGCGGTTCTTGCGGCGTTCAGCGGCTTTTGGTATTCGCGCGCGCACGTACTCAGTAAAGACCTGCCAGTAAAAGACCTGCCCATGAGCCGAGCCGCGACCGAACCGGCAGCGGAGGCGAACCGTCTCGAATCCTGCCGACGTCACAACACTGCCAGACCATTCGAATCTCGATCAGAGTTTTGACACCCTTCAAGGGTAAAGGGGTTGCTTTCAAGGGAAAGTCCACTGCGGTAGCGCAACCACGAGTTCGCCTTTTGGGCACGAGTTTCAGCGCCTGCGCCTAGCGGAGATGGTGTCCGCCTTCCCTGGGCGGTGACTATCACGCGCCCCGGCCCGAGCCGAGGGACTGGCGGATGGCTACGTAGGCATGAGAGACACGATGTCGCGGTTGAGGTCCGCCGTCCGCGTGATGCCCAGCAGCTTGAGCGTACGGACGTAGTCATCGTGCAGCAGCCGGGTCAGATGGTCGACCCCATGCTCTCCACCAGCCATGAGCGCGTACAGGTAGGGACGGGCCACAAACGCAGCTCGAGCTCCGAAGGCGATGGCCGCCGCTACGTCGGCGCCTGATCGCACGCCGCCGTCGAGATAGATCTCGGCCGTCCCGCCGATCGCGTCAGCGAGCGATGGGACCAACTCGAGCGGAGTCGCCGCACGATCTAGCTGGCGCCCGCCGTGATTGGACACCGCGATCCCGTCGGCTCCCGCGGCCGCAATGTCGAGTGCGTCATCGAGACGTTGGACTCCCTTGACCACGATTGCTCCCACCCACTGCGAGCGTAGCCAGTCGATGTCGGCAAGCGACACGGACGGGTCGAAGACAGTGTTGATCAGCCCCATTACGTCCTGTGCTGCACCGAGTGACTCGAACGCGAGCGGCTCAGTGGTGAGCGCATCGAACAACCACCGCGGCTTGCCGAGCATCCCGAGAAGGGTCCGTCCCGTCAGCGACGGCGGGAACGTGAGCCCGTTGTAGACGTCCCGGTGGCGGGCTCCGGCGACTGGCACGTCCACGGTGAGCACGAGCGTTGTGTATCCGCTCTCGGCAGCGCGCGCGACGAACTCGCTGCTCCGGCCGCGATCCTTCGAGACATACAGCTGAAACCAACGGTCCGTAGTCGGCGCCTCGGCTGCGAGCCGCTCGATCGACGTGGTGCCGAGGGTCGACAGCGTGTATGGGATTCCGGCGCGGCCGGCGGCGCGTGCGACCGCAGCCTCGCCTCCCGCATGCATCATTCGTGTGAATCCCGTGGGGCCGAATACGACCGGCAGCGCGGCCGTTCGGCCGAGAATCGTGGTCGACGCGTCGACCCTCGACACGTCGCGGAGCACATGGGGGCTGAAGACGACCCGATCAAAGGCTGCGACTGCCCGATCCTTACTCAACTCAAGCTCGGCAGCCCCTTCGACGTAGTCGAACACGGACATCGGCGTTCTCCGCCGCGCGAGTGCCTGGAAGTCGGAGACTGTCCGGACACGGCTCCAGCGGCCAGTCTTGTGGCGACGGAACGTTGGCCCCACGAACCGCGCCACCTCCGAGGCTCGCGGAAATCGGCGTCTGAGCTGACCTGTGCTCTCCATGTTCTCCTCCGTATCAGTCCGTCCGATCGCTGCCATCGCAACCGCCGCCCAGGTCACAGTCGGGCGCGCGCCTCTGGCCGCAACGAGCGCCGTCGAGGCGGCCGAGGTACCTGGCATTCGATGCGCCGCTCTCAGTCGGCACGGCTGGGCGTCACTCGCTCCAGGCGACTACCGCATCGACTTCGACGGGCATCCCGAACGGAAGGCTTGCTACCCCGACCGACGACCGCGCACCTAGTCTTTCTTTTCCGTAGAGATCCACGACGAGGTCAGTGAAACCGTTCATCACGTGGGCATGGTCAGTGAATCCGGAAACTGCGTTCACGTAGCCCGTGATCTTTAGCCAACACCCGATGTCGTCGAGATCGCCGAGCTCTCGTTCGATGGTTCCTAAGACGTTAAGCGCGGTCAGCCGTGCTGCCGCCACCGCCTCCTCCACCGATACGGCCGATCCAACCTGCCCGAGAGGGCTACCCCACCCGCTCCCGTCCGTCGGGCCGTGGCCCGCAATGTACGCAATACCGCCCCAGCGAACCAGTCTTCGGTAGATGAGTCGCACGTTCTCGGGCGCCACCTGTGGAGGCGGGATTTCGAGTCCCAAACGTTCAAGCCGGTCCCTTACCCGCATGGGCACCCTCCCTCGGTCGTATTGGTTCGACCACTTTAGTACAGACCGCGAACCGGCCAATCATGTCCTATGATTCCTGCGGGATCGCCTTTCCTAGCGTGTTATCCTTTGCAGGATTGGTAGTGCCAGATCGCTCGGACATTTCTTCGGAAGCCGCTCAGGTTCGTCTACGGGCGGATGTTCTCGAGGAGAACCGGCCGGACGACGCAAGGGGCTCGGCGCGAAAGACCGAGACGTTCTCGCTCGCCCACACGGCCTCGCGCCAGATCGCCGACATGGTCCGCACTGGCGTGCTGCGACCAGGCCAGCGGCTCCCATCGGAGCGCGAACTTGCCGTCGCGTTGGAGCTTTCACGCGGAGCTCTGCGCGAAGCGCTTCGAACGCTCGAGTCTGTCGGCATCGTTACGGCTCGCGCAGGTAGCGGACGCTACGTGACTTCCTCGAATGTCACCGATCCCGGCGGTGGATTGGGTATGTGGATGCAATTCCAGCCAAGCCAGGACGTCGTCGCAGTGCGGCGGGTGCTGGAGCCAGCTGCGATAGTGTCGATTCCGGCAACGCAGCTTCATGAAATCACCGCAGAGACTCGCCGACTGTTACGGCGAATGCAGCAGGCTTTCGCACGGGGTGCTCACGAGGCAGCCGCGCAGATTCATACGGAGTTCCACCTCGCGCTCGTCCAGCACGGACAGCCACGGCTCCTGCGGCTACTCCTCGCCAGCATGATTAGGGCCGTTGAAGGCACCCAACTTGAGATCTTTCGCACGCCCGGAGCAGGACGTCATTCGCTCCTGAGCCACGATCCAATAGTGGAGGCGCTTGAAGCGGGAGACGTACTCGGCGCGGCACAGGGTGATGTCGATCACCTCGTTCCCGCTTTCACATACTTGTCGGACGACGCACTTGCGCAGGGCAGCAACCTATGATGACGCACACATCACCCATCCCAGGAGTCACAGAACTTGTAGACGTCGTCCGTGACACTCCCGAGGTGGTGATCGAGCTCGATCGCGTCCGACGCAACATCGCTCATATGGCGGAGATCACTCGCGATGCCGGTGTCGCATTCAGACCACACATCAAGACGCACAAGATGCCTCAGATTGCGTGGATGCAGCTCCGGGCTGGTGCGCGCGGAGTTCAGACAGCCAAACTTGGTGAGGCCGAAGTGATGAGGGACGCCGGGATAACCGACATTCTCGTGGGCTACCCGATCGTAGGACGTAGTAAGCTCGCCCGGCTTGCTCACCTGGCGGAGGATGCGCAGGTTACCGTGTCTCTTGATTCCTACGATGCCGCCGCAGCGATTTCCCGCACGTTGGTTGGAAGTGGCGTAGCGGTCAGGATCGTCGTCGAAATCGATACCGGTATGCAGAGGATCGGTGTCGCTCCGGGATCGACCGCGGCAGACCTCGCGGAGCGGGTCGCAGTCCTTCCGAGCCTGGACTTCGCGGGGATCCTCACCCACGAGGGTCATGTCTGTTACCAGGCACGGGATCACGTGGAGCGCAAAGAGATGACCGAGGCGGCATGCCAATCGATGCTGGACAGCGCCGAGGAAATACGCCTTCGTGGACTTGACTGCGATCTCGTTTCTGCTGGGTCGACTGGCACGGCGCGCTTCGCAGTCCGGTGCCCAGGGATCACGGAGGTTCGTGCCGGCGCCTATGTGTTCAATGACGGATCCCAACTGCTGCAGGGAGCGGCGTGCGAAGATGACTTAGCTGCTTTCGTCGTCGCGACAGTTGTAAGCCGGCCGAATCACGAATGGTTCGTGATCGACGCCGGGTCGAAGGTGTTGGGTGCAGACCGGCTAATCGTTCGAGATCCTCCAACAACATTTGGCTCGATTTGGGGACGGCCAAACTGGCGGATCGTCAGGCTCAGCGAAGAACATGGTGTTGTACAGACACCACCCGGGGAGGCTGTCTCGATCGGCGAGCGTCTGCTTGTCGTACCGAACCACATATGCCCGGCGATCAACCTTGCGGAGACGGTCGCGGTGTTTGAGAACCATGTGACCGAGCGCTGGCCGGTAGCGGCACGGGGGAGGGTTCAGTAGCCTCCGTCGGCGGGCTCCGGGGTTGTGTGGTCCTGGTCACAGGGGCACAACGTGGGATCGGCTTCTCTTGTGCTGATGCATTCGCCCGGGAGGGAGCCACAGTGGCGCTAGCGGACGTACCCGGCAGCGCAGTTAATGAGGCACGCAAGCGACTTGGCGGCGAGGGCGAACATACCGCCCACGAACGCGACCTCAGCGAGATTGATGCTGGCCAGGACCTGGTTGCCGAGGTAGTCCAGCACCATCGTCAGCTGAATGTACTGGTCAACGCTGCCGGCATTCTTTGCATTTCTCCGTTTCTGGATCTATCCGCGGACGACTGGGATCGAACCTTTGCCGTCAATGCGCGCGGCAGCATCTTCCTGGCTCAAGCGTGCGCGCGGCAGTTTGTGAGTCAAGAACAGGGCGGCCGAATCATCCTCTTTGCCTCTATCATCGCGCGCAGCATCGTCCGTCCCAACAATTTGGCGTACTGCGCGTCCAAGGCGGCAGTAGTGCAGGCTGCACGATGTATGGCCCTCGAACTCGCCCCTCACGGCGTAACGGTCAACGTGATTTCACCGGGATCCACTTCGACCGAAATGCTCGTGGACGTCCAGGCACGCGGAGATCCGGAGGCCCTCCGAAGTGTGATCGCCGGGAATGCGGCGGAGTGGCGCCTCGGAATACCGCTGGGCCGCCTGGCGGAACCACGTGACCAGGCGGCAATGGCGCTGTACCTGGCGGGTGAAGGCGGTCGTCACATTACGGGACAAGAACTGATAATCGACGGAGGTCAAACGGTCGTCTAATGGATCTTTGGCGGACAGACTTGACCCACCCCCACCCGCCAATCGGTGCGGGCTATCGATGAATCGTCCCGAGTTTACGGGTGAAATCGCGGTGGTGACGGGAGCATCATCCGGTATCGGGCTCGCGACTTCCAAGTTGCTAGTTGAGCACGGTGCACGCGTCCTGGGAACCGCAAGAACCGAGGCTGGTGTAGAGACGCTTCGTGCAATTGACGTTACTCCGATCCGATGCGATGTCGCATCGGATCACGGCCGACAGGCGCTTGTCGAGGCTTCACGAGACTGTCGGTACTTAGTAAACGCAGCCGGGGCTAACCGAGTTCAAGCGATCACCGAAGTAGCCGAGGATGACTATGACTTCGTCATGAATGTCAATGCGAAGGCAACATTTTTCCTGTGTCAAAAGATTGGCAGCACGATGGAGCGCGGCAGCTCGATCGTGAATGTCTCGTCAACAGCCGCCAAAGTGGCAGGTCCTCAGGTCGCTGTCTACGCGGGAGCCAAGGCTGCAACTCTCGCTTTCACGCGCGCCTTCGCGCTTGAATATGCATCGCGCGGAGTGCGGGTCAACGCGGTGCTTCCGAAACTCATAAGCACCAAGATGCAACGGGATTTCGTTGTTCAGTCGGCGCAGATTCAGGGGAAGAGTGTCGAGGAGCTCGAGGCCGAACGCATTCAATCGATCCCGCTCGGCCGCGCGGGTACACCTCGAGAATGTGCAGAGGTGATTCTGTTCCTTCTGGGGCATGCTTCGTCGTACATGTCTGGTCAGTCGATCAACGTCACGGGGGGCTGGCTAATGTTATGAGCCCCGTCGCTTTCCAGACCGGAAGGGTCCCAGCGTCACAAGAAAATCGTCGAGCCTCGACAACTACGCGCTATTGCACGACGGCGCGCGAAAGACAGGCACAAGAGTTATGCGAGGGCAACATCGGCCTTGGTACGCCGTATTGTCTGTCGCCCCGCATCGCGGACAACATACGGTAGTCGCAGGTCCCATTGAACCGACTCGGAGAATGAGCAACTGACCGTGTCGTCGCGCGTGGTAGCGATGATATTGGTCTCTCGCTCGAAATCGACCCATATCATGCGGTTCCCCTTGCCTTGATAGCGGTTATAGGGCCATCGCTGGGGTATTCCGCTAGCTGCCTGGAACGTCCTCACGCGAGTTACAGCCGGCCACATTCCCACCTGCTGCATGTACGGGCCGTTGAGCCACTCATCAAATGCGTCGGCAGTAGCCGGGTCAACGTGGAAACGTTCGACGAGAATAGGCGCGCCGTCCGCGAAGTCCTCGGCGATGGTTCCACAAACCTGAACAACCTCCATGATCGAGCCGTTGAAAGGCTCGTCGTCGAGCCACGGGTACACGTTTTCGCGTTCGACCCCGTCCTCAATTGCATCCTTCAGGATCGGACTGTCAACCCAGTCGATGAGAGATGCGAGATCCGTGGCAACGTACGGTATGAACCGGTTGGCCTGACGGTTGAATAAGGCCGGAAGGCCTTCCGACTGCCAATCGCGGAGTATCTCGTAACAGGCGACCGACGTGACGGCGTCATGCCGCAGGCTGTCATCAAAGTGCTTCGGTAACCAGCCATCCACCTCGGCTTGATGCTGACTTGGAATGTCCACCCGACAAAGGAGAACCGGGCGCTCGTCTGGTGATGGGCTCCTCATTGCCGCCCCCCCGCGCTTGCGTAGCGGCGATCTCGGAGACGAGAGAAGAACTCGGGCCGAAAATGGTCCCACACAATCATCTTTGCGGCTTGTGCATCTGGGTGGAGGGTCGACAAGATTCCATCGATTTCCGCCAGGTCGGATGCGCTCAGCAACCAGCTCTCGGCTCCTGAGATCGCACGAACCTGGGCCGCCGACTTCGCGCCGACAAGCGTCGAAGTCACCCCCGGGTTGGCGAGAGTCCAGGCGACGGCGAGCTGGACAAGCGATCGTCCGTGGTCCGCCGCCCACGCCTGAAGGCTGTGAGCGACCTCGACATAGTGAGGATATACCGCAGGCTGAAAACGCGGTAATGATGATCGTTCATCATCGTCTCGGAACGTTCTTCCTCGTTCGAGGTTGTCCGCGAGCAGGCCACGCGAGAGTGGGCTAAACGCCAGGAAGGCGATCCCGAGTTTCTTCGCTGTTGGGATGATTTCCGTCTCGACAGGGAGATGCGCCGGATCGTCCTCCTCGCCTCGATCAAGCAAGCTGTAGAGGTTTTGAGTGGAAAAAAGCTGTGCACGTCTCGAAAGAGACACCAACGTCTCTGCATCAAGATTGCACACGCCCACGTTGAGCGTCCGACCTGAGTGACGCAATCGGGTGAGCGAGTCTCCGAGCTCATCTAGAGCGGTTTTCTCCCCGAATGTCGCTACCCAGTCTTCAGGCCCGTGCAGCTGGTAGAGGTCGACCCAGTCAGTCTGTAGTCTGGTGAGGCTGCCATCTAGCGCGGCGCTCAAATGTTCGTACGAGTAGGTCTCGCAAGGGAATGCCTTGGTCGCCAGGAAGATCTCGTCGCGTCGCCCCTGAAGGATCCGACCGAGACGCTCCTCGGAGTCGAGGTAGGTCTCAGCTGTGTCGAGAAACCTCCACCCTGAATCCAGGGCCGCGTCGACGGTGTACCGGGCGTCTTTCTCGTTGAGCCCGCCATAGCCTCCTCCGAGCGGGTAGCAGCCAAGCGCAATACGCGGCAACGTCGTAGGAAATGTCGACGTCGGCATCAAGCTAGTGCCTTTCCTGTCGTTGGGTCGAAGAACAGCAGACGTTCGGGATCGGGAAGAAGCCGGACATCCGAGCCTGGGTCTGGCACGGACGATCCTGCTACGCGAATGGTGAATCTGTTGGCTTGCGGGTCTTCGACTTTTTCAAGAGCTGTCTCGTCGATGTCAGCGAGTACCTCGATCAACTCTTCGGTGACTACGGCAGGTGCTGGAACCGAGACGTGGACGAGCGTCTCGGCACCCATGGTTTCGGTCAGCACGACCGTTGCTGGTATTTGAAGCTTTTCGGAGCTTTCAGTGACCACGCGGAGGTGCTCGGGCCGTATTCCGAGGATCACGTTGCGCCCCTTATCCAGGGGCGGAGTGATCCGATTAGGCAGGCGGAGCTCGGCCTGACTTGGAGAATACTGGATGATCGTTTCACCGTCCTGAGAGGCGAGACGGCCTTCGAGGAAATTCATCGCTGGCGAGCCTATGAAGTCAGCCACGAAAAGGTTCGCCGGCCGCTCGTACAGTTCTTGTGGACTCCCGACCTGCTGCAGAACACCTCGGCGCATCACTGCAACCCGATCAGCCATGGTCATCGCCTCGATCTGATCGTGTGTGACGAAGATCGTAGTGGCGTGGAGTCTGCGTTGCAGTTCCCGAATTTCGGCACGCATTTGCACTCGTAGTTTTGCGTCAAGGTTCGAAAGTGGCTCGTCGAGCAGGAAGACGGCTGGGTCGCGGACGATTGCCCGGCCCATCGCGACCCTCTGCCGCTGACCTCCTGAGAGTTTCGCCGGTTTCCGGTCGAGCAGGTCGTCGATCCCGAGAACATGCGCGACCTCTCGGACCTTCGCCCGTCTTTCAGCCTTTGGCATTCGTCGGATTTTTAGAGATAGCTCGATGTTCCGCTCGACGGTCATGTGGGGATACAGCGCGTAGTTCTGGAACACCATGGCCACGTTACGTCGGCCGGGTGTCTCGTCGTTGGCGATGCGTCCGTCGATTATCAGGCGTCCCGAACTGACGTCCTCAAGGCCGGCGACGAGCCGGAGTGCTGTCGACTTGCCGCAGCCAGACGGGCCAACCAGAGCGAGGAACTCACCGTCGGCGATACGCAGACTGAGTTGCGAGACGGCTTCGACTCCATTGTCGTAGAACTTGGAGACCTCCTCAAAGACGACCTCGGCCATCAGTGAGCCGCCCGTTCACCTATGCGATTGGCTTGTACGTGCCCGATAGGTTCGTAAACATCGCGTCGTAGGTATGGCAGCTGGCGGTCCCAGGCGAGCGAGTCGCGCATAGCGTCCTGGAAGCCAGGCGCAAGCAGAACTTCGAGGACAGCATCGGCGTCGATCTCGACGAGCAGCAGTCGATTACCCGGAGATAAGTAGTAGTCGATCGGGATCTCGTTGCGAACTGCATCGAAAACGCGGGCTCGGAAGACGCCTGACTGCGCTTCAACGTGCTCCAGATGGGTCTCGGTGAGCCAAGAGTCGAAAGCAGCTTCAGACTCTGCGGGAACTTCGAATCGCTCCGCGAAAAGGAACGCCGTGCCTTTTGGGGCAGGGCGATCAAGTCTTGCTCGAGGTTCGTAGATGTTGCCCGTGTATGCATCACCGTCGAGTTCGTTGAATTGAGAAAACCAACGGCTGCCGTCCTGAATCGCCGCGTCGAGAACCGGGCTGCGCAACCACGCACGAAGACCGTCGAGCGTGCTGGCCACGTAGCACGCCATGCACGATCCCGATCCACGGTATGCCTGGGGCAGCCCCTCTTCCACCGCTCGGTAGTAGCCCGCCCAGGTTATGCCAGGCCCTTGAATCAGTTCTGGCAGGTGTTTCTCGAGCTGCCACCTGTCGAACGCGACCTGGACATCCTTTCGTGGCCATGCCCGGGTAAATAGCATCGCGCACAAAGTCAGCGACCTCCGAGCCCCGAAGTAAGGAAGCCTCGGCGGAACTGTCGCTGAAGCCCAAGAAACATTAGAGCGACCGGAGCTATCATCACCAAAGCGATCGCCATGAACCTGGGATAGCTGATCGTGAACGTCGATCCGGTGCCCTGCGTGAAGATACCAAGCGAAATCGGCTGGCTTCCATCGCTCTGCGTGTAGATGAGAGGTCCGAGCAAATCGTTCCAGAAGTAGACGAACTCAAGGATCCCCAACGAAACAAGTACCGGGATCGCCTGCGGAACGAGGATGCGCCAAAGTATCTGCCAGTGGTTGAGGCCATCCACGCGCGCGGCTTCGTCTAACTCTCTCGGTAGGCTCATGAAGAACTGTCGCATGAGGAAAATCCCGTAGGGCGAGCCGCCGAACCACCAGGGGATGATCAGTGGCCACAGGCTGTCCGTGAGGCCTAGGTGAGCAAAGAACAAGAACCGCGGAATCAACGTGACAACGAACGGCATCATCATCATCGCTATTGTCAGCGAGAATAGTAGGTTTCTGCCCGGAAATCGGAATCGCGCGAAGCCGTAGCCGACAAGGCATTGCATGATGAGACATCCGAGCGTTGCAAGGCCGGCGTACTGAAGGCTATTTACAAAGTAGTGAACAACGGTCCCGCTTTGGTCTGCCCGTCCCGCGAGTGCCGATACGATCGTGCCGGGATGGGTTGGGTGTGGCAGAAAACCTGGTGGGAAATTAAATTCGCTTCCGTCTTTCGCAATCGACAGCCATACGAGGTAGTAGAAGGGGAACAGCATGACTATCGCAACGACGAGAAGTGTTGCAGCTCGTATGGTGCCGGTTGCGATTCTTCCGGGTCGACCGCGCGCTCGCGACGCCGCGGTGACGGCGCTCACCGTACGGCGCTTTCGTAGTGCACCCAATACCGTGCTGTACGAAACACAAGCGCGGTAATTCCGACAATCACCAGGAACAATACCCAAGCCAGTGCTGACGCGTACCCCATATCAAACTGCTCGAACGCCGTTCGCCAGATGAATAACACAAGAAATAGTGTCGAGTCACCGGGCCCGCCTTTGGTCAGTGCCCATGCGATGTCGAAGACTTGAAACGAAAGAATCATGCCGATTACCAAATTGAACAGAATGATTGGGCTAATCATTGGGAGTGTCACATGCCAGAACTTCCTTAAGGCACCGCCTCCATCCACTGTCACCGCCTCGTAGAGATCGTGCGGCACGGATTGGAGGCCGGCTAGGTACACAATGAAAGCACTACCGAGCGTCCAAAAACTGACGACAACGGTCAACCACAGCGCCTGGCTTTCCGATTGAAAGAACCCCTGGGATGGCAGGCCCAACGCGTTCAACAGGAAATTGACCAAGCCGAAGTCTGTGTTCAGCAACCATCCCCATAGAAATGCCATCACGAAGACAGGGATCAGTGATGGCAGAAAGACGATCGTTCGCACTAGCCCGATACCGGGTACGCGGCGATTACACAAGAGCGCAAGCGCAAGGCCGGCCACGACGTATAGGGCGAGGGCGCAGACCGTGTACAGGGCCGTGACCTTTAAGGAAGTCAGAAATGCGGGATCGTGGAGGAGCGTGCGGTAATTCTTGAGACCGGCCCAGCGCGGGGTAGCAATAATGGGATAGTCGGTGAACGAAAATACGAGTGACGCTAAGGTGGGCCCGAGGTAGAACACCGACATTCCGATAAGCCAGGGCGAGATGAAGGCGTAGCCGATAAGTGTCTCGCGACGACGCCAGCGACGGGCGGCGGGTCTAGCAGCCCCGGGCTCGGCGCGAGACCGCCGAGCCCGGGTTGCTCTAGTCAAGCAAGAGCCTTCTCAATCTTCTTCTTGGCAAGTTTTGTCGCTTGGGCTGCAGATTGCTTGCCGTCCCACATCTTCGAAAGACCGGAGATTGCGGCTGTGTCGACCGCACTGCCCTTAGTGGTGAACGGCGTGAACTCTGCGACATCGAGCATGTCCAGAAGCGGTTCAACATACGGGTTTGAGAGGAATTCCTTGGAAGTCAGGACGGATTTGCGCGCGGGCGTCGCGATCTTGCCCCAGATTTCCAGACCTTTGTGGTCGGTTACAGTTTTCACGAAGGCCCAGGCAGCCTCGGGGTTCTTAGTCTGCTTTGAGATCGAAATCGCATCGATTTCGAGTTTGACGCCCTCATGACCATGGACCCGCGGCACGCCGCAGGCACTCCACGGGAATTTATTCTTGATCGTATCCGGCAAGTAGAAAGCCCACCATGAGCCACTGATGAATGTCGCCAACCGCTGATTGGCAAACAGTTGGTAAGCGGTTCCCCCGATAACGTTGGGGCTGGGCGCGTGTTTCTTATTGACAAAGTCCGCCATGTACTGCAGGGCGGATGCTGACCGTGGCCTGTCGATCACGACTTTATGATTGGGCGTAAGTACTTCGCCGCCGCCCATGAAGATGAAGACGTCGTAGTTCCAGGCTTCGAAGCCGGTACCAAACTTTGCAAGTTTCCGACTTTGGAGTCGATCTACCCATGACGCATAGACCGGACCTGTCAACTTCCCTGCCTTGTACGTCTTCAAGGCGTCCGGGAGTCCTGCCTTCTTGAACATCGCTTTGTTGTAATAGAGACAGTACGGTTCGCCGCTGGACGGGATCGCATACACCTTCCCGCCTACCTTTGCTCCCTTCCAAGCCGCTTTCGTGAAATCCGCCTGGTTGAAGCTCGTGTCAGATCGTATGAACTCGTCAAGTGGAAGCAGCGCGTTGCCTTGTGCGACTAGCTGCGTCGGTTGGAAGTTGAGCACGCGGAGCACGTCGGGAGCTTTGCCGGAGGCGATCTGGGCTAGCAGCGCTGGAAACTCTTCATAGCCGTTCTTTTGTAGGTTCTGGAGCTTCACTGTCACATTCGGGTACTTGGTGTTGAAGTACTTGATCCGATTCTCAATAGCCTTGCGTTCGGGCCCGACGCCCCAAGATCGAAAGACGATCGCACCTTTGACCTTGGAACGTTGGTTGCGCGCGTAGCGCCGAGCGTTGGCGGCACTGGCGAGCGGGCTCATTCCGCCCAGCCCAGCCAACGCGACGCCGGCCGCCCCTGCTCGTTTGACAAAGTCGCGCCGCGTGGTCAGTGGCCCATCGAGGCACTCATGGTCGGAAGGCTCGTCCTTCCTCATTCGCCCACCTCCTTCTCGGATGACAACCTGACGAATCCTTTGCTGGCTACCGCTCTCGGTCAGGCTAAATCCCAAAAGCGACGTCGAGCGTTAGCGTCCCGTCCCGGGCGATTACCTCGGCCACCTCATCGACCGAGTCCTCGAGAATCGTCGCAATCTCGTCCACTTCTTGCGTGGTGATCACGAGCGGTGGCGCTACGGTGGTGTTGTTTGGGGAAGCCCGGACTAGCAGCCCGCGGTCGCGGGCTGCCCTTTGTAGCGCCGTGCCGAGCGGACTATCGGTGGGCGCGAGATCTAGGCACCAGAGCAGTCCGCGACCACGAACGCCGGAGACGATCGGCGATCGCTCGGCGAGCGCCTCGAGCCGCGAGCGAAGTTCGGCGCCGCGCGTGGCAACGTTCCCAAGCACGTCGTGTCGTTTGAAGTAGTCGATGACCGCGAGTCCACACGCCGCGGAAACAGGATTGCCCGAGAATGTGTGCCCGGCTTGGAACTGGACGTTCTGCGAAGCTTCTCCCCAAAAAGCCGATGCCACCTGAGGTGTGATGAGAACACCGGAGAGTGGCACGTAGCCGCTGGAAAGGCCCTTGCCAAGGCAGAGAACGTCGGGCCACACGTCAAGCTGCTCAGCTGCAAACCAGGATCCAATGCGCCCGAAGCCCGTGACGATCTCATCGAAGATGAGCAGTACACCGTACTCGTCACAGAGCTCGCGGACTCCCGTGAAGTACTCTCGACTGGGCATCTGGACACCGGCCGTCAACATCACCGGCTCAAGAATCAAGGACGAGATTGTTCGCGGTCCTTCCAGCTCGAACACATCACGAAGCTGATCGAGACACGCCAACGAGCATTGGTCGGCACAGGAACGGCAGGAACTCGGCGTCGGCGGCGGAACGTGTATCGCGCCGTGCATGAGGGGTTCGTACGGGTTGCGCAGCTTCGGCCATCCGGTGGCCGCAAGAGCTCCCATTGTGCCGCCGTGGTAGGAACGGTAGAACGAGACCGTCTTGTAACGCTCGGCATTTCCGCTTTGGCGATGGTATTGCCGCGCGAACTTCATGGCTGCCTCGGTCGCCTCCGAGCCTGAGGAGAGCTGCTTAAAGACGGAGTATCGACCGCCGGTCAGCTCAATTAATTCGACCGCAAGGTCGAGCGCGCGGTCGTTCGTCGTCATGATTGGAGACGAGAAGGCAAGCGTCTTGAGCTGCGCCGAGACCGCATCAACAATCTCGTCGTTTCCGTGACCAAGACTGACGGCGAAGACACCGGAGAGCCCGTCGATGTAACGACGGCCCTGGTAGTCCGTGAGATAGACGCCGCTTCCGCTGACCATAATCAGCGGGTCGGCGGTGAAATTCTTCATCTGGTTGAAGTCGACCATTACGTGAGGTGTCAGCTCACGTAGATCAATCTCGGCAGCGGGAAGGTGGATGTCGGTCTGCACGACTCGTGATTCTTCTCTGATCGGACCAAAATGTCAAATTGGTCTGACCAGGCCTGATCCGCCGGTTTGCGAGACCCCAAGTGATACGTCGCCGGGTTCGTCTGCACGGCGCTCACCCGACGCGAATGCGGTCGAGAGCAGAGCCGACCTCCCTAGGCGATCGGCCGACTCTTAGAGAACGTCTCGCACGTGCACTTGAAATCCGTCGAGCCGGGCCGATCGCGCGGCCGCTTCCATGATGGCGACCGTTCGCACCCCGAGGTCGGCGGACGAGTGTTCCGGAACGTCTCGTCCCAGACAGACATCCACAAAGCGCCTCGTCCCGCCCTCGAGCGCATAACGACCTTCTCCTGTCTCTGGAGCGGGGGCAAGCGATCGTCGGATCACGCCAATACTTTTCGTATCGTCCGAGAGAAGGATCTCGGCTCGTTCGCGCTCCATGTCGACGCTGATTACGCCATGCTCTCCGGCAACGCGGACGTCCATAGAGTGGCGCTGGCCCCACGGCAGTCGTCCGTGGCCCGAGAACGTCCCAATCACATCGTCAGCGAACTGCACCGTCAGGGATACATCTAGGTCGCTGTCGTTGGGAAGTAGGTTCATTCGCGCCGCTACTGACAAAGGCGCATGCGGAATCAGGAGGAGCGCAGCCCCGAGGAGATGCGAGAGTTGACCGTAGAGGTAGCCTCCGCCTTGGTTCGCTTGTGCCCATGTTTCGGGCTGAGCCTCGACCACATAGCCCCCGACATCGATCGCCCCATACCCTGATCGTCCAGCGAATAGGTCGGTTAGAGAGGATGCCATGTATCCGGTCACCGAGGTGGTTCGCCCTAGTGCGCCGGATCTGACTGTCTCCTCTGCCCACGTCATCATCCTCGTGTAGTTCCAGCCGTAGGCGAGCGTTAGTGTCCTTCGCGCGAGCCTGGCTGCGTCGCGCACAGCAATCGCGTCGCGATAGGACACAGTCATTGGCTTCTCGATCAGGACGTGGCAGCCGGCCTCTAGCGCGGCGATGGCGTGCTCGGAGTGGCGTGAGTGTGGCGAGGCCACTATGACGCCGTCGCAACGAGCGTCGAGAAGGTCGTCAATACATGACGAGACGACCTCGAAGTCGTAGGCGCGACGGAAACCCGCGAGTGCCTCCTCATTTCGGCGAACCACACCGATGATCTCGACATCGGATTGCTGTGCGAGAAAGGGCAGGTAGAACGACGCGGCCCAGAAGCCAGCTCCGATGATCCCAATGCGTGCTCGCCTCATCGGCTGTCGTGCTCTGAGCGTACTCCGACGAGACACATCGGCGCTGTCAAAAGCCTCCCCAGATCGGGACAAGCGTACTCGGGCTGGCGGGTGCGTGGGCTTGCTGCGAGCGTATACATTGGTGCTCAGGTGACACCGAGCTCGGCGAGCGCGGTCCGCGTTGCGAGCGTCTCCGTTATGACGTCAATCTCGTCGCAGCGCCATTTCGTCATTGGGACGTACTCGACGCAATAAGCCCCCCGGTAGCTCTCGGTTCGCAGCGCCTCTAGTAGGGCCGCGAAGTTCGTCTCGTTCTGGGTCCAGCGGACCTGGATGGCGCCAGGTTTGGCTGCGCGAATATGCAGATGACCCGTGATAGGAGCAAGCGGCAACACCCTGTCGAGGGTGACTGACTGAAGCTCGAAATGAGACATGTCTAGAGTAAGGCGAAGACCTGGAACCTCAGCACACAGGCGCGCGGCGAGCTCGGGAATGGGCGCGATCGAGCCCGCATGTGCTTCGATTCGAAGCTCAAGGTTCAGACCTGATGCCTTCTCTGACCGCCACGACAGTTCTTCGACGCACGTTTCCCATCCGCCCTCGAAGTCGCCTGGCCAGATTGTGCCCGGAAGGATCGTCATGCCTCGAATTCCACAATCGGAGGCGAGCTGCGCCGCTGCGATGAACCCGCGCCGACGCCCCGCTCGGTCGCGACCACTTCGCTGATTTGGCGCCATCTCTTCGAACGTCGCGCCAGCTGTGTAGAACAGATCTTCGCAGGCTAGGTCGTACGCCTGGAGAGCATCCCGCAGCTTCTCCGCGTGCCCGGCTGGGTCGCTAACCAGCTCACTGTCGTCCGTTAGAAAGAGCCCGACGTCGACAAGATCGAAGCCTAGGCGTTTGACGATCCCGATGCGGTCAGACTGGCTCGGAACCTTCGGAAACGAGTAGTCGCAGCACGAAACACGACTGTTCCTCATTCCAGTTTGCTCACCTACGATACTAACTCATACTTTGGCATGGAGCGGCGCCGTCGAGTCGAGGAGCGGCGGGGTTACTCCGCGCCCGAGTTGGGTGTCGACTTCCCGTTCGGAATACCGACGCGCGGCATCAACCATGTGTTCGCGCGCAAGTTCTACCGCGCGGTCGATGTCAGATACGGCGAGCGCCTGCACGATCCCTTGATGTTGGTTGAGTGAGCGACGCGCGGCGTCCGGAATTGAGTAGACCGCGAGCGCTCCTCTTTGACTGCCCTCTATCAGACCGTCGAGAAGTCCTCGAAGAGCTGTGTTCGGGGTGTAGGAGCAAAGGAGACGGTGGAATTCGGCATCCGCTTCAGCTGCAGCGATAGGGTCGTCACGCTCAATTGCGCGCTCCTGTTCCCGCAGGATCGTGGAGGCCTTTCGCGAGGCATCGATCGCATCCCAATCGGTCATCACTCGAAGTAGGTACCCCTCTAGCACGGACCGTATCTCGTCGATTTCGAGAAGCTCAGGCGCGTGATTGTGAAGCCAGGAGGCCACTATCAGCCGACTCTTCTCAGGCGATCCCACTGGGGAAACGAATCGCCCGAGCGTTCCGCGACTTTCGATCATCCCCAGAGCCTCGAGGCTCGAGAGAGCCTCTCGAAGCACCGTCCGCGAGACACCAATTTTTTTAACAAGCTCGCGCTCCGCAGGCAGCCGATCACCCGAGCCTAGCTCCCCGGCCAGAATGAGATTACGGATGACTTCAGAGGCGACTGCGACGAGGCCTCCCTCGTGCACCTTCCTAGCCATGCTGCTTGTCCACGCTAATCCTTTCTGGAAATAATGACAGGGTAAGCGCGAGCGCCTCCTCCACCAACAAGTTGGCTGCGTGCATCGCATACGGAGCTGGCTTCCCGAAGTGGCGTTGCGACAAGGCAGGCTCATACCCACCGAACTGATACTCGCGGCTTGTGGGGACATAGCCGATCAAATCGTTGGAGTAGCCGAGTGTGATCGGAAAAGGAGCGACAGAACGCTCGCGAACTTCGATGCCAAGTTCGCAGAACGGCTCGCAGGGCCAAGCGGTGATACATGCACTCCCCACCCGGATAGCCTGCACGGGGGCTTCCACGGAATGCTCAACAGTTCCGTCCTCGACACGCTGCTCGACGGCGCGAGCCCAGCGCGCGTGGACTACCACGGGATTCCAGACAGTTCTCGGTGCTCCTTCCCCCTGCAGGGTCGCCACACGGGTTTCGAGCTCTCGCCGCAGCGCCTGGATTTCGTGCAACTTTGGAGGCGACATCAATGGTACGGAGACGCGCCTCTCGCTCGCGGCGATTGTCGTATCCTGCGACTCGCCGGTGGGAATGTGGCGCCAAATGGCGATCGGAACAGCCGATGCGAACGGCACCTCTTCCGGCTTAGTGGGCTCGAACTTGGCCATCGCCCGAGCGGCCAACGCGGCAAGAGCGAGTCGCTCGCCGAGCAGGTTCTCAGGACCCGCGTGATCGTAAAAAGCCTCGAAGGGGAGTATGTTGCCCGCACAGCCCTGGAGGAACACGCACTCCCCGCCTGTCCAGTCACGTATCCGGGTACGCATCGGCCCTACGAAGTCCGACGAAGCCTCGGGCACCTCCGGTCCGACTACGACCGGATGGCAGGCGAATGCGACTATCGTCGCCAGTGAGCGACCGTCTGTGCCGTCGATCCGCACGACCGCCACATCACGATCGCAAGCCTCCTTGGGGTTCCAACCGAGAATCGTCGCTCCTTCGTGACGTTGACGGCGATTCACAGTCATGTCGTCAAGGGTCGTACGTGCGAAGCCGATCCGAGCTGGTCTTAAAGCGTCCGCGGCAACTCGCGCAGCTGAGACGAGCGTGTCCGTCACCGCGTCGGAATACCGCGTTTCTATTTCATTCCAGTCCGGGTCACCCCCCAACTTCGTCCACCCGGGTACAGGAGGGCCAGCGTGTGTGTGCTGGGCGTTCAAAAGCACATGGTGGTACGGGCAATCGAGCTCGGTCGCGATTCGCTCACGAATGCTCTGACCCCACTTTCCGCTAACCGCCGCGAGGTCGATTCCAAGGATCGCCACTCGGCGCTGCCCATCGTCCAGAACAACGGCTGTCGCTTCCATCGAAGCCCCGTATCCAGAGGCTCGCTCGCAGCGACGGAGGTAACCCACTAGGTCGACACCAAGCGGAGGTCGGATCGAGACCGAACCAGCGCCGGCACGAAAGACAGCCTTCACGCGCTCCGTCCCATTTCGACGTCCAGGGGGCCGACGTGATCGCGCATTCGGCCCTCCGCGTACGAACAAACTCGTATTAGAAGACAATCGCCGCAAGCGCAACGCCTTGACAGACGCTGCGAATCACGTAAGAGATGTTGCAGGGTGCTGCGCATTTCGGCCCGTATACATACCAAACACGGCGGTTTGGTCTGACCAACTCACTCCCCTCGATCCAAGCGCATCAAGCAACGATCAGGGTTCGAGCGCGGCCAACCGCCGCGAAAGACGGCCTACTTCGCAGGGCTAGTCTCCGATAACGAGATGGCTCGACCTCCCGAATTGCGCGTTCGATCGTTTCGCAAAACCATTCAGCTTCCCCTCACCGAGACCGCTAAGCCCTAGTCCGTGTGGAAGGGGGCCAACACCCAGTTCTTCCCAACCCGCGTCAACGACCGATCGTTTCGAACGATGCGCATGAACCCAGGTATACGGCTCAACGAGCTATCGTCTACGTTTAACAGTCATCTGACGGGATCTCTCCTCCGAAGCATGAAAACAGTGCGCGAAACCTGGATCGCTCGATACGGGCGACCGGACCCAAAAATTGTCTGCGCCGGGCTGAACTACCGCGACCACGCGCAAGAGCAGGGCGTCGAGCTCCCCACAGAGCCAGTGCTCTTCGGGAAGTTCGCGTCAGCGCTCTGCGGAACCGGTGACCCAATAGTGCTCCCACGAGAAAGCCGGCATGTGGACGCCGAAGCCGAGCTAGCCATCCTCATCGGCCGGGCTGGGCGACATGTCGCTATTCGAGACGCACTTGAGCTAGTCGACGGCTATACCTGCGCGAACGACGTCAGCGCACGCGACCTTCAATTCCAAGACGGGCAGTGGTTTCGGAGCAAGGGCTTCGACACCTTCTGCCCGCTCTTGCCGGACATCGTTCCGGTCGCGCAGCTTGGAGAGGCCAGCGATCTGAGAATTGTGCAGCGACTTAACGGCCGCATCCTGCAGGATTCGCGGACGAGCCAGCTCGTCTTCGGCGTGCGCCGGCTTGTCGCGCACGTCTCTTCAGTCCTCTCGCTTGACCCCGGCGATGTGATTCTGACCGGCACGCCTGCAGGTGTGGGGGTGTTCCGCGATCCGCCGATTGCCCTCGCGCCGGGAGACGAGGTCGAAGTGGAGATCGAAGGCATCGGCATCCTTCGGAATCCGGTCGTTGCTGACGCCGAGCGTTAGACGCACGATCGGGCCCTAGCACTGTCGTAGGCGAAATCCCAGCGCGCGACTAGCCCGGCGCAGCGTGTGGGGTGCGCAAATCCTGTGGGGTGCGCAAATCCATCCGTCACGCTGCTAGGGCGTATTCGTGGATGAGTCCGCCGAGGAGGTCGCGTCGGTGGAGGTGGTCCGGCGGGTGCGAGCTGACAAGGCGTAGCCGCCGCTCTGGAGTTGGGGGTGTCAGGTCGAGCGCTCGATGCGGCCTATGGCTGTTGTAGTGGTCGACGTAGACGCGGAGCACCTGCTCGAGCTGTCGCCGGCTGACGATCAGGATCCAGTCGAGGCAGTCGCGGCGGACGGTGCCGACCCAGCGCTCCGCGAACGCGTTCGCCTGCGGCGCCCGGAACGGTGTGCGGATGATCTCGACGCCGTCGCTTCGGAAGACCTCGTCGAAGACACGGCTGAACTTGCTGTCTCGGTCGTGAACCAAGAAGCGGATCGGTGTCAGCCGTTCGGAGAGTGACCAGGCGAGTTGGCGGGCCTGCTGGGCTGTCCACGCCCCGCTCGGGTTCGCGGTGCAGCCGGCCAGATGCACGCGCCGGCTTCCCAGCTCGATGAAGAAGAGCACGTAGAGGCGTCCGAGCCAGAGCGTCTCGACGGTGAAGAAGTCGCACGCGATCATCGATTGCGCCTGCGCACGCAGGAACTCGCGCCAGCAGAGCCCAGCCCTCGCACCGGCGGGAGGCACGTCGGCCTGGCGCAGGATCTTGGCCACGGTCGTCGCAGAGACCCGCACGCCCACACCGGCCAGCTCACCGACGATCCGCTGGTAGCCCCAACGCGGGTTCTCATGCGCAAGACGCAGAACGAGCTCGCCGAGCTGCTCGGATACCCGCGGTCGGCCGGGACGGCGCCCGGCGTAGGTCCACCGCCTCCGAACAAGTTGGCGATGCCAACCCAGCAGCGTGTCCGGGCGGACGAGCAACGACTGCCAACCTGTTCCTCTGAGAAGCCGGCTGGCCGCAGCAAGGAAGACACGGTCGGGCTCCGTCAGACGAGCACGAGCGACCTGGCGGCGAAGAACCACCAGCTCATGGCGGAGCACGACGATCTCGAGCTCCTTGAACTCGCGCGAACGCACACGCAGCGCAGCAACCGTGAGCGCACGCCGAAACAACAGATACACCAGCGACAGGAACAAGGGCAAACTCCCTCCAGAGGTTGCGGACGAGGCCCGACTCTACGGCCGCGAAGTCAGCTCCGACGGGTCCTTCAAGCAACCAGACGGATTTACGTACCCCACAGGCAACCGCCAAGCGAACGCCGCCCTCTACCGCATCGTCCTCGTCCGCATGCGCTACCACCAACCGACCAAGGACTACGTCGACCGGCGCACCAGCGAAGGCAAGAGCAAGCCCGAGATCATCCGCTGCCTCAAACGCTACGTCGCCCGCGAGGTCTACACAGCGCTCACACAAACAGCCGAAACGAACCTCGCCCGAGCCGCTTGACATCTATAGGAGCATCACCCCACAGGTCGCGCCGCAGCCACGAATCGACAGCAAACGACGAAAGGAAGCGACCTGAGCATGCCCTATGCGGAGCCACTCGTTCCACGCGAGCCGGGCCCACGCCAGATCCCGGAACCGCCCCGCCGCGGCGAGCCCGGCGGCCCACCGTGCGCGATCTGCAGCGACAAGACGACCAGCGCGGTCTGGT
The DNA here is from genome assembly GCA_013816245.1 of Actinomycetota bacterium. Lineage (GTDB taxonomy): Bacteria > Actinomycetota > Thermoleophilia > Gaiellales > Gaiellaceae > 3-1-20CM-4-69-9. The sequence continues at coordinate 36,427 of JACDEU010000027.1, forward strand.
CTGACGACAACTGGACATTGCATCCTGTGGGGTGCCAAAATTGGGTTCCGGCTGAAGAAGTAGCCTCGTTTGCAGGGAGATCAGGTTTTTTGGCACCCACACGCGAGACATGGTCAGCGCCTTCGTGGTCGGGTGCGAAACGGTAGTCTATCTACGTGCTAAACGGTAGCCTAGCTTCGTGCGCCAAGGTAGTCTAGAGCGCCGCGGAATGGTAGTCTACGAGGCGTGGTCGCGATGGACACTCAGCGATACCAGCACCGGGTCGTCGACGACGAGCTCGATGAGCTGACGCCGAGCTTGCCGGCACTGGCCCTTGAGGGCCCCAAAGGCGTGGGCAAGACCGCGACAGCGTCACGACGGGCCGTGACCATCCATCGGCTCGACGACCCCGCCCAGCGCAGCGTCGCTCTCGCCGACCCAAGCCGGCTGGTCAAAGGTCCACCGCCTGTCCTGATCGATGAGTGGCAGCACGTGCCCGAATCGTGGGATCTCGTACGCCGGGCGGTCGACGACGGCGCTCCACCCGGCCGGTTCTTCCTCACCGGCTCGGCCTCGCCCGCCGACCTCTCGACCCACTCCGGCGCCGGCCGCATCGTCACCGTGCGCATGCGCCCATTGGCGCTCACCGAACGCGGTATCGGGTCGCAGACGGTGAGCTTGCGCTCGCTGCTTTCCGGCGGCCGGTCACCAGTCGCGGGTCAGACCGACCTCAAACTCGAGGCCTACGTCGACGAGATCCTGGCCTCGGGTTTCCCTGGGTTGCGCGGCCTCTCTGGTCGGGCGCTCCGCGCTCAGCTTGACAGCTACCTGGGACGAATCGTTGAGCGCGACTTCGAGGAGCTGGGCCACTCTGTGCGTAACCCTGCGGCGCTTCGGCGGTGGATGACAGCCTACGCCGCGGCCTCATCGACGACGGCGTCCTACGAGACGATTCGAGACGCGGCGACAAGCGGCCAAGGTGAGAAGCCGGCGAAGACCGCCACGATGCCGTATCGCGATGTGCTTGAGCGTCTCTGGATCGTCGACGCGGTACCCGCGTGGCTGCCGACGCGCAACCGTATCTCGCGGCTGTCGGCGCCACCGAAGCACCAGCTGGCCGACCCCGCTCTTGCGGCGCGACTGCTCGGCGTCGACGCAAAAGCCCTCCTCGATGCTACTCCGGTCGGGCCGCCGATCCCGCGCGACGGAACGCTCCTTGGTGCCCTCTTCGAGTCGGTTGTCACCCTCGACCTGCGCGTCTACGCGCAGGCGGCAGAGGCGACCGTCAAGCACCTCCGCACCCACGGGGGGGAACACGAGATCGACCTGATTGTCGAGCGCGCCGACGGCCGCGTCGTCGCCGTCGAGGTGAAGCTCGCCCGCAACGTCGACGACAGCGACGTCCGCCACCTCACCTGGCTCGCCAACCAGATCGGCGGCGACCTACTCGACGCGATCATCATCACGACGGGCGACGAGGCGTATCGCCGTCGTGACGGTATCGCCGTCATCCCGGCGGCACTCCTCGGCCCGTAGTTGGCGCAGGAGTCCCACGCATTGCGACATCCCTCGCGGATAGCTCGCCAGAAGCTCGAAACAGCCGCTCGGACGACTGCGGCTAGAACCAGAAGGGGAAAAACCCTGACCGCGCCAAACTCCGTTTCGCCGGGTAATTCATGTGGGGTGCCAAGACTCCGTCCGATTGACGGAATCCCAAAGGTTTGCAGGTGGAACCGGGTTTTTGCACCCCACAGGGTGCTCCGCGTCTTCGTCGACCATTACAACGGCCACCGGCCGCACCGAGCGCTCAACCTCACACCGCCCAGCCCGAAGCGGCCAACGCTCCGGCTCGCGACCTCATCGCGACCAGACCACGTCGAACGTCGAGATCGCCTCGGCGGACTGATCCACGAATACAGCCTCGCGGCATGAGAACCGGATTTCCGCACCCCACACGAGCGACTCGCGCTGCGAGCAAGGCCGCCGCGAGCATCAGGTCAGTACGTCCGCGCCTCCGCGCGGAAGCGCCGCTGCAGGCCGGAGAGCTCGTCGCGCGGGAACGTGAGGTGCTTCGGATCGCCGTCGGAGACGTAGCGCAGCTGCGGGTTCGCCGTCAGCTGGTGCAGCCACATGTTCCAGGTGAAGTCGTTCGCGCCGTTCCACGGCAGATGCGACGAGCGGATGCGCGGGATCGCCGCCGGGTCGAACTTGACGCTGTACGGCGAGTGCGACGGCTCGGCGCCGGCGAGGAAGACGCCGAACGGCCCGTACGCCTTGCCGTCCCAGCTCCCGCGCACCGCGAGGGACGCCGGATGCGGGATCGCGCCGAGCGGCAGCGCCATCGTGCGGATCCGGTAGCCGGACACCGCGCTCTCGATCACGTCGGCGCCCTTCGCCAGCTCCAGCTGCACCTTCGTCGCATCGAGCGTGTTTAGCGGGATGTGGTCGTATGTGTGGTCGCCGAGCTCGAACCCGTGCGCGACGAGCCAGCGCAGGATCTCCGGGCCCTGCGGGATGCCCGCGAACGGCTCGCGCAGCACGTAGAACGTCCCAGCCATCGGCCACTTCGGATGCGCCTGGACGAACTGGAGGTAGACCCCGATCGCCGTCGTCGGCTTGATCGTCTTCCCGTCCGCCTCGTAGAAGAACTGGTACTGCGTCGAGTCGTCGAAGGTCAGCACGACCGGCGTCCACCCGGCCGGCACCTTGCCGAGGTTGCCGTCGACGAGATCCGCCGCCCGCACCGGCCAGTAGTGCCGCTGCCACAGCGTCTGCAGCTCGGTGCGAAATTCCTGCGGCGTCTGGTCGTACGCGCCGACGCGGTCGGGCCGGATCTCGTGATGCATGATCACCGGGACCACGCCGAGCTCGTTCGGCTTCAGCCCGGTCGGTGTGGCGAGCGGCGCCGCCTGCGCCCGCGCGACGGGCTTCGGCTTCGGCGCGGGCTTCGACGCCGGCGCCGCCGCGAACTCGTCGCCGCCCTGCGGCAGCTTCATCTTCGCCACCGGCGCGTCGGCCGTCAGCGCGCCCGCGGTGTACGTCACCGCCGGATCCCAGAGCAGGTACTCGTTCACGCCGTCGTCGTGCGCCGCCTGGATCTGCGCGCGCACCTGCTCGGGCCCGTACGTGACGCCGAGCGTGAAGTCCTGCAGCCACGGCACGAGCCGCGCGCCGGTGCCGTTGACGTCGTGCTGGAACACCTTCAGCGAGCGCTGGACGATCAGGTACGGCTCGGCGTTCGGGTCGGGCACGTTGTACTCGCCGGGGCCCCAGTGCGACGGGTACACCATCGGCGACACGTAGTCGACCTGGCGCGCGATCTGCGGGATGTCCTGCGCCACCTCGTGCGGCCGGTCGGCGGCGACGCCGAACACCGACGCACCGAGGAACGTGCCGTACGGGCGCAGCGCCAGCCGGGTCTCGTGCAGGAACTCGACGATCGCGTGCTCCGGCGTCCCGTGCAGGCCGGAGAAGACCATGCTCGAGATCGGGCCGTCGGGGCGGCGCACGTAGTCGTACAGCACGTCGTCGATGCCGTCCTTCGCGGCGGCGACGGCGATGTCGATCTGGTACTTGCGCACCTCGGGATTCGCGAAGTTGGTGAAGCCACCGTAGCCGGAGTACGCCTGTCCGTCCGGCGTCTGGATCACCCAGTCGCGCTTGCCGCTCTTCCACGCCTGCGACGCCAGCACCGGGTCGCGGAAGCAGACGAGGCGCCCGATCACGCGGATGCCCTTCGCGTGCAGCTGCGCGATCAGCGCCTTGAGGTCGTAGATCTTCCGCACGGCGCCGATCCTGCGCCCGAGCGGGATGCTCGGGTCGAAGCCGACGAGCCCGCCCTCGTCCTTGATGTCGATCTCGACCGCGTTGATGCGGCGCTGCGCGATCAGCGCGAGCACGCCGCGGCGCAGCTGCAGGTCGGCCCAGCCGTACGCGGTGACGTGCACGGCGCGGATCGGCGCGGCGGGCGTGCGCGGGACGACGCGCACCGGGAAACGCTGCACGGCGCGGTTGCCGGCGAGGTCGGTGGCGGTCAGCGTCAGCGCGGCGGGCAGCGGCGGCGCATAGCGCACCACGAAGCGGTCGTCCTTCACCGCGACACGCTTCCCGTTGACCACGATCGTGCCGGGCTCGCTCAGCTGCCCTTCGAAGGCCAGCGGCTGCCACTGGCGCGCGACCGCGGCGCGCAGCAGGCGCACCGCGGGCGGCTGCCGGTCGACAACGAACTGGAAGCGGCGCACGGCGTGCGAGCCGAGAAAGCCGCCGCCGGCGCGAATCTCGAGCACGTGGTCGCCGTCGCCGAGCCCGCGCGGATGCAACACGAGCTCGCCGGGCTCCGGGCGCACGAGCTTCGTCACGTCC
>JACDEU010000071.1 GCA_013816245.1 Actinomycetota bacterium
GGTTGGTCAAGATGCTGATGCTCCGCGGAGGCGCCCGCGCATAGGCTGGTGGCGCTCGCTGGGAGGTCGGATGTGACGCAAGCAAGAGGTGTGAGGGGAGACCGGCTGACGGTCGGTGTGGCGGCGCAGCTGTCTCAGGTACCTGCAGGTTTTGACGCAGGCGAAGAAGATGGGCAAGGAGCGGATCTCGTCGCAGGAGATCTCCGCCTAGACGAACATCAACGGGACGCAGATCCGGCGTGACCTGTCCGCCTTCGGCAAGTTCGGCAAGCGCGGTGTCGGTTACAACATCGACTCGCTGCTCGGCGAGATCCGCAAGATCCTGCGGACGCAGAGGCAGCACAACATCGCGCTGATCGGCGCCGGCCGGCTCGGCCAGGCGATCGCGAGCTCGCCGATCTTCGCCGAGCACGGGATCAAGATCGCGGCCGTCTTCGACACCGACGGCGACAAGGTCGGGCGCTCGGTCGGACAGGTGACCGTCTCGCCGTACGACAGTCTCGCTCGGAGCGTCCGCGACAAGAACATGCTCATCGGCGTGATGGCGGTGCCGGCAAGCGCGGCGCAGCCGGTCGCGAACGACCTGATCGAGGCGGGCGTGAAGATCATCTTCAACTACTCCGAGGCGCTGCTCGACGTGCCGCCGGACGTGCAGTTGCACACCTCGAACCCGGCGGTCGAGCTGCTGACCGCGCTCTACTTCCACCCATGTAGCAGCGTTGCCCGCAGGCCAACGGGCCACGGATGGTCGCCGCCCGCGCTCGACCTCCTCTAGATCCACGACGCCGCCGTCATCGCCTTCAGCGGGGAGACTGCTCTCGCGGTCGATCTCGGCAACGGCGACCGCACGGGGTGAAGGGCGCCAATACTGGTGTCGCTCTAGTTTGGGCAGGGCCTGGGAGGATCGAGGACATGGTCCTCTCTTTTCTCTACCTCGCTTTCCGGGCTCTGCTTGGTGCGCTTGTCCGTAGCCGCCGCGGCCTGCATGTAAAGGACATCGAGCTGCTTGTGCTGCGTCACGAGCTCGAGCTTCTCCGCCGCCAGGTCGCGCGGCCGAAGCTCAGGCCTGCTGATCGGGCCCTGCTCGCAGCAGCTGCCTGTCACCTGCCGCGTCCCGCGCGCAGTGCACGTCTGGTTACTCCGCGAACGCTGATGCGTTGGCATCGAGCGCTTGTGCGTCGGAAGTGGCGGCAGCCTTCGGGACGGCGCGGGCGGCCAGAGCTGCCGGCCGAGGTTCGGGAGCTGGTGCTACAGCTCGCGCGCGAGAATCCGCACTGGGGCCACCGGCGGATCTGCGGCGAGCTGGGCAAGCTCGGCTTCCGGGTATCGCCGACAAGCGTACGCCGTCTTCTTTCACGGGCGCGACTCGATCCGGCGCCGCGGCGCGCAGGACCGAGCTGGCGCGAGTTCCTGCACGCGCAAGCGGCGAGCATCGTCGCGTGCGATTTCTTCACCGTCGAGAGCGTGTTCCTGCGCCGCTACTACGCGCTGTTCTTCATCGCCCACAGCAGCCGGCGCGTCTGGCTCGCTGGCTGCACGAGTAATCCCAGCGGAGCCTGGGCAACCCAGCAGGCGCGCAACCTCGGTCTTGACTTCTGCGAACAGGGCGTCCGCTTCCTCATCCGCGACCGCGACAGCAAGTACAGCGGCCCCTTCGACGAGGTGTTCAGCAACGAAGGCATCCGGTCGTGAAAACGCCTGTCCGAGCGCCGAAGGCGAACGCGATCGCAGAGCGCTTCGTCCGAACAGTCCGTTCGGAGTGCCTCGACTGGCTGCTGATCCTCAACCGACGCCACCTCGAAAGCGTGCTTCGCGTCTACGTCGACCATTACAACCGCGAGAGGCCGCACCGTGCCCTTGAACTTTGCCCGCCCGACCCTCACGAGCCACAAGAAGCATCTCATGTGGGCCAGATCCATCGCCGCGACCGCCTCGGTGGCCTCATCCACGAGTACCACAGAGCCGCCGCCTGAGACGCGACACGAATATTGGCGCCCTTCACGGGCGCATCGAGCGCGCTGCTTCTGGTATTCGCGCGCGCGCGTCCACCATAGAACATGGTGCTGTGGGTGACGGCGCGGGTTGGACCTGACGTGTCAGCGGTTGTCGCACTTTGGTGGAAAGACGACGTCGCCTTTGTGCCGGAAGCGAAACCTGCCACCCGTCTTCTTGCGAAACCGCGAAACCGCAGGTGTAAGGCGAAAGTGAGGTCAATATAACCGTAACGCTGGCTCGACTGGAGAGGCAGCGCGCTGCTGCCTATGAGGCACGCAGTCCGCGCACCTCGTATGCGCCGACCGGCCGCGAGAAGCCTTTCAGCTCGAGTTCTCCCGCGGGCTCGACCTCGACGTCGTCTTCGACCGCAGCGAACGTGCGCTGGCTAATCAGGATCTGGCCTGGCTGCGCCTGCGAGCTGAGCCGGGACGCCAGGTTCGTGACCGGTCCGAGCGCCCCGTAGTCGTAGCGGCCTTCGAAGCCGATCCGACCAAGAGTGGCGTAGCCAGCGGCGATGCCGATCCCGAGTCCGAGTTCGATGCCGCGCTTGCGCCAGGCGGTGGCGCGGTCGGAGAAGCAGCTCTGCGCGGCGAGGGCGAGCCGGATTGCCTGCAACTCATGGTCCTCGACGGAAACCGGGTCGTTGAAGAACACCATCAGCCCATCACCTGCGAAGTGCTCGAGCGTGCCGTTGTAGTTCGGGATTAGGTCGCCGAGCGTGCCGTGGTATTCGCGCAGGACTTGGAACAGCTCCTCCGGCTCTGCTGTCTCGGCGAACGCCGTGAAGTCGCGTAGGTCGCAGAAGAGTACGGAGATGTACGCGCGGTGCCCCGCGAGCAGCTGCTCTCCCCGCTCGCTGGTGATCAGGTCCGCCACCTGTGGCGAGATGAACCGGGAGAGCTCCGTGCGCTGGCGCTCCACGGCGTCGAGCAAGCGCGCGTTCGCGATCGCAATCGCAGCCTGATCGGCGAACGTCTTGACCAACTCTATCTGCTCGTCGTCGAACGGCCCCACGACATCGCGCACGATCCCGATCACGCCGATCAGCTCGTCATCGAGCATGATCGGGACGTTCAGCCCTGAGCGATACGGGCGTGGCCCGGCGTACGTGTATTGCGGGTCGGCGTCGACATCCGGAATGTGAACGACCTCGCGGGTCAGCGCCGCCCTACCGGCCATAGATGTGCGGTCTGGGACCTTCGGATGCTGCTCGTCGTAGTCGTACCCTCTGCGCTCACCGCAGTTGGCGACGACATGAAGCATGCCGTTCTTGAAGAGCCAGAGTCTTCCATTCTTCGCGGAGCACAACCGCGTCGCCGCCTCGACCACTTCGTCCAGTACCGGCTGAAGGCCCTCGGAGCGAGCGACTGCGCGAAGCACGCGGCTGACTGCGCGCTGCTGCTCACGCAGGTTGACGTTTTCGCGAAGAACCTCGTCGACGTCGACTGTCTCGCGCGCGCTCACGCAATGGACTCTAAGACCTAGTCGACCGCCCTACCAGCCGGTGCGCCCGACCCGCACAAGCAGCTCGAGTTCCTCAGTCGGCACCGCGTGACGAACGTGTTCACGACGCCGACGGCGATACAAGTCACGTTTGGGGTTCTGCCGATCGACGCTGTAACGCCCTAGCCATCTTGCAACTACGTAGGACCGACTAAACGATTCGCACTCTGTCGGACAGGTCTAGCGCTTGCATGTCTTGCAGCGTGTTATGGATGCTGCTCATCTTGATTCGAGACGCTGAGCATCGTCAGGGTCTTTACAGGTTTTCAGAACGACGAAACCCGGCCTTTCGACCCGGTTCCGGGTGCGGAGCTCGCCTGCCGACACCGTGCGTCGCGTTTCCACCAAACAGCGACAACAGGCCTGGGTTTGGGGAAGAAGCCACGCCGCACGCCAGACGCGGAACTCCGTAAGCCTCCGTGGTCAGGGATCGGCAACAGCAGAATCCGCGAGAAGACCCTCCCTTACGAGCTGGAAGAACCGCCTGGCTGGCCCGTGGCTCTCCGGGGCGTGTGCGGGCGCCCCGGACTCGAGAACATTGACGCTACTCGGCGGAAAAGCCACGGCCGCACGCGCTCCCGTACGAAGCGGTCGCGCTGAACGTGATCAGCCAGCGCGAAGCGTCGAGCCTCGCGGTCTAGGTCGGCCTGTCGTTCGCGTCCGAGGATTCGGAATTGCTCCTCCATTGCTCCCGACTGTAGGCCGCTCTGCGGCACAGAACATCGGGAGGGCTTCCCTACTTTGCGCCGAGGATCTCCCTATCTTCGAGACCGAGTCGGACCGCTTCCTCGGCCGCAGCAATCCGGTTGGGAACGCCAAGCTTTCTGAGGATTGCGGACACGTGGTGATCCACGGTTTTCGGCGACACGACCAGGCGCTCGGCGATGTCGGCGTTGCGTAGGCCCTGGCCGAGGAGTGCAAGCACCTCGAGCTCACGGCTGGTCAGCCCAGCGGGATTGAGTTGAGTACGTGGTCGCGGCCCGCGTGGGATCGTGCGGACGCCGAGCGCACGAAGCCGTTCCACGACCAAGCTCGCCGCAGGTCGGGCACCTAACGACTGGAAGATTTCAAGGGCCCTGCGGAGATCTTCCTCGTCCTCGCTGTCGGCGAGCGCAAGCGCTTGGTGGTATGGACAACCGATGGTTTCCCATGCTGAAGCCGCGGCACGGTATCGGCCGGCGAAGTGGAGCGCGTACGGTTCCGCCGCGCCCTCTGGCAACTGGTCGAGCGCGCCGCCCTTCCACGCCCAGAACCCGAGTTCACCCCGCCACCACGGGTCGATCAACCGCTCCACTCCGAGGGGCAGCATGTTTTCTGCTTCGGCGCGCGCAAGCACGGTGTCCCCTTCGAGCCATGCAGCCTCGACCCGCCCTGCCTGCAACGCGCACAACTGTTCGCGCTCTCCTTGCGGGCCGGTTAATTCGAGCGCTTCGTCGAGGAGTGACCAGGGATCGGGATCGCCCCGGCGCGCGCGGAGTCGGCCCAGCACTGTGAGCGCCTTCAGCCTGATGACGCCGGCCGAACGCCGCTCGCAGAGGAGCGCGTTTGCCAGCTCGGTTGCCTCCTGCCAACGTCCACGCTCAAGGGCTACCTCGGCGAGATCGCTGTCGAGGCGGCGGCGGTAAAGATTGAGGTCGACGTCTTGGTCGGTCAGGTATTCGATCGCCTCGTCGCGATATCGGCCGACGAGGTCGTAGCGCCTCAGATCCCCGGCGGCCTCGACCAGATTGATGAGTGCCCGGGCAGCGTCGTCCTGGAGTCGTGCGGCCTTCGCTCGACGGAAGCTTTCTTCCAGCTTCGCCCAGCCCGGTTCCTTCCCGAGATAGATCTCGGCGATCCCGAGGGTCGCGAGCGCATGAACCGCCACCGGCTCGTCCCCGAGGCGCTCGGCGAGTTCCAAGGCTCGCTCACTCCATGACAGGACGACGAGTTCATCGTGGACGCCGACCAGGTACCGCTGGGCAAGCGTCGCGTATGCGCGGGCAAGTTCGAGAGACGGTGCGGAGACCGACTCGAGAAGCTCCACAGCGCGCTCTGCGACCTCGATGGCGCGCTCGCCGTCACCTGAGAACCACGTGACGAGGGACAGCGCGCGGAGACAGTTGCCTTCGGCGCGAACGTCCCCCAGTCGACGCCAGCAGTCCAACGCCTCCTGCTGAGAGGCGAGCGCGCTGTCGACATCGTCGATGACCAAGGACTCGCGAGCATGGCACTCAAGGAGCTCGGCCCGCGACCGTTCGTCAAGTTCCGACGCGCAACGGAGAGCGGCTGCGTAGTGCGCGGCCGCCTCGCGATGAGCGCCCAGGCCTACTGCGCGCTCCGCCGCAGTCGGAGCCAGCTCGAGCACCGCCGCCGCATCGCCCGCTTCGACAGCATGGTGAGAGAGGCGACCGGGATCGACCGGCGTGGCCTGGCGGAGCGCCGCGAGCGCTCGGCAATGCAGTGCCGTGAGCTCCGATAGACCCAACCCTTCGCGGACGGCCCGCTGGGCAAGCTCATGTCGGAAGCGCAAGAGGCCGCCATCGAGCTGCAGCATTCCGCGCTCCACGCATTCCTCAATCGCCGCAAGATCACCGTCCGCAACCTCTCGAAGAAGCGCCGGCTCGCACGCCCGGCCGAGCACAGATGCGGCGCGGAGGATCTGCTGTCCCGCGGAGGACAGCCTGGCAAGACGAGCGAACACGGCATCGCGGACAGTGGCTGGCATCTCGCCCTGTCCGGCGGCGACGACCTCTGTGACGAAGAACGGGTTTCCCGCAGTTGCGCCGTGAAGGGCGACAGCATCCATGCCCCTGCCCTCTATGAGGATTTCGACGGCATCAACCGATAACGCCGGCACCTCAATTTCGAGGCCGACGCCGGCGGGAATGTCACCAAGAGCGAGTCGCAGTGGATGTTCGTTGCCCACCTCGTCATCGCGATAGGTACCGATAAAGAGAATGGGCAGGTCGCGAATGCGCCGCCCGACGACGCGCAGCAGGTCCAGTGTCGCCTCATCTGCCCAGTGCAGATCATCGAACACGACCAAGCCCGGCGAACCGCGAGGTTGTCGTAGCAGTGCCAGAAAGGCGTCGAAGACTCGGTTCCGGTCCACCGCGTTGAGCGCCTCTCGCACGGGACCGTTGACCTTGTCGGCGATGTCGACCAGCGGAGCGAACGGCCGAGCCGGAACCACGGCATCGCACGAACCCCACAGGACACCAACATCACGTGCCGCATCCGTGCAAAAAGCTTCGACGAGAGCGGTCTTGCCGATGCCGGCCTCGCCACTGACGAGGATGAGATGCCCTCGTCCATGCCGGCTTTCCACCAACAGGTCGCGTAACTGAGCGAGCAACGGTCCGCGCTCCAAGAGCGTCATCGATTGATCGTACTTCCCGTCCGAGGAAGGAAACAGAGAGATTCTCTAGCGGCTTCGAAGGAGCCGAGGCACAGTCTCCTCCTCGACCTGACTCACTACCAGGGCCGCTCGGCGACAGCCGAAGTGGGGCCTCAATTGGCGAATGGAGCTAGCTGAACTCGAACCTGCCACCCTCTTCGTGCGATAGCTCGAGGAGTACGCAGTCAGCCAGCACGAATCCTTGCGGTCCGCCTTCTCGTTAGCCGTGCGCGAGCGGGGTCAGTCGCTCGATCAAAAACTCGGGGTGCATGGCCTGCCAGACGGTGAGATACCCGTCGAGTTCGATTTCTGCGTGGGGAGCCGCAAGGATTGTGGCCTTGCTGTTGCATCGATGATCCGGCGGTCGATCACTTCGACGATGCACTCGCAGCGCCGCAGATACTCAGTCAGGGAGACGGCAGACGCCGCTGTGTCGGTTTGGATTCGCATTTCGCCGCAGGTGCTCCAGCCAGCCCCCGTGTCTCCTGAGCAGAGCCCGCCGCCGGACTCTGCTCACGAGGACACTTTCTCTCGCGCGTGAGGCTCCGCCGCATCGAGCCCCGCCACGCTCGTGCAGAGCATCGGTCAAGGCGGCGGGTTGATTCGTCCCCCATCCGCGGTTGATTAGCGCGCTTCACTTTCCCCGTCGGGAGAAGGCGCCAGAGATCCCTTGAAGCCGGTTCCGCCTACGACCTCGGCAACGCGCCGCCGGCCCCAGGCGCGACGGTCCTCGTCGACTACCGGGCAGAGCGCCTCACCGCCCTTGACATTGGCGACCTCGGCAGTCGGATCTATCCGAACGGCCAGGGGGCAGCGCGTGCCCGCTCGACCGGCGTTGCCGACGGCGCCAGATCAGCCTTGCACAGGTTTCGGCGGGTTCGGCGGAGCTTTCATGAGGTTGAAGGTAACCCAGCTGGGGGTAGTCCGTCCGGCCCATCGAGACGAACCTTTCTTTCTTGAGGGAGGGCCCGGAATGACCGGCCGTGGGGTGCCGCAGCCCTCGGTCGGTTCTCTGAAGCCTCGCTTCCCGGGCTCTCCCCCGCAGCCAGCGCGGGTCGGCGGAGTGGCGACCATGAGGGGTTGCAAAACCCGGGTTCATGCTCGGGAATCAGATATCGCTGCCAATCCCGTACTCGACGACCTCAGCCAGCCCGTTTGGTTGCAGGATTGCGGAATTGCGCCTGGAACGCTTCGTCAGGCGACAAGACGTTGCACACAGCATCCCCCGCAACCAAGGAGGGCGAAGTGGGACTCGGAGTCAGCATGTTTTTGATCGCTGTAGGCGCGATCCTCACCTGGGCCGTCAACACCGAGGTATCCGGCCTAGATATCACTGTCGTCGGCGTGATCCTGCTTATCGTCGGGATCGTCGGTCTCGTACTTTCGATGATCTTTTGGTCATCGTGGGGTGGCTTCGCCGGCGGAACCCGACGGCGCACCACCACCCAGGTGGACGACGGCCCACCGGTGTAGCTCTCTTCACAGGTTGGGGCGCTGCTCGCCCCTATTGGGTACGTAAAGTCGGCTCGCCCTGCAAATCGGCGATTTCATGTTACGGATCGAATTTACGCACCCCCACACGCTTCATTCCACGACTCTAGGGTAGAGCGTCGTCCCAGTTGTGCTCGGGGAGCTCACGCAGACGCTCGCGAAGTGGGCGGCGAACCGCCAGAACCTGATCTTCACCGGCTCCGACCCCCCGATCGTCTCGGGAGCGGAAAGCCGCGACCAGCGAACCGTTGTCTGGCTTGTGCGACTCTACGGTCGCAACGAGGAGGTAATGGGCATACGGCTAACGTGCTTCCAGCGGCGGGCTCTGGACGTTGTGCTCGGCGGCGTACGCGTTCGTCAGCTGGTTGACGACGCCCATGCCGTCCCCGTAGGCGTAGTTGATCTTCACGAAGGGCTCCCACTTGTCCGGGAGAGCGTCCTCCGGAAAGATCGCCTCGACCGGGCACTCCGGCTCGCAGGCGCCACAGTCGATGCACTCCTCCACTCATTGTGTTAGAGGCTCTAAGGCGAGCAGCGGCCTCTGTACCGCTGTCGCACTTCCACCAAAAGCGACAACGCTCGCGTCGACGGTGTTCTTCAACAAGAGGATCCCCCGACCATCGCGCACGCGCTTGATGAGACGAAGCGGCGGACTGAAAGCCGCGCCGGTGCCGAGTAACGCTTCGACGAGGTCTGTTGGCGCCATCCCGTAACCGGCCTCCGCATCGACGGTGACCGGCACGTCGACCGACCGCGCGATTCGGGCTGCTGCCGAAAGCATCTCGTCGGCCGGAGCCCCCTCGTGATCCTCGTATCCGAGCGTGGCTGCGATTCCACCGCTCGTCGTCGCGACCACCGGGAAGCCGCCGCCGGCGACCGCCTTCGCCGAAGCAACGTCCCATGCGTTCGGTAGGAGCAGCGGATCTCCGCGAACGTGCAGCGACCGCAGGCGGTGGGAGTGGGCCTCGAGGCCGCGGTAGCTCGTCGCTACGACCCCGGGCGGTCGCCTCACGCCGGGGGGGCCGCAGTGGTGCCGGACGCGGGGACCGGGCGGGCCACTGCGTTCGCAGGGAGGTGCTGCGCGTGCCCCGACTCCGACTCGGTGTAGTGCGTGGCTGCGGGCCACGGCGCCAGCACCAGCAGCAGTCGTGCGTCCGCCAGCGCGAACACCGTATGGCGCTCGCTCGGATCGAACGTGACGAGCGTGCCCGTGTCGCACTCGACTGCTGTTCCGGAGGACTCGATCGACACCCGGCCGGCCACGACTTGCACGACGGCCCGTTCGCGAACCTGATGGTCGCCCATCGTCTCTCCGGTACGAAGATCGATGACGACGACCCGGCACTCAGGGGACGAGAACAGCACGCGCGGCATCTGCCGGTCGACCCTCGCCACCCGCGGAGCATCCGGTCCCGGCTCACGCGCTCTGTGCTTCTCGGACGAGGGCGGGAGCGACATGAGATCCCAACGCCTCACCGGGGGCAGCCTAACAGGGCCGCCGCCGGCGTCGGGTCACGGTGCTCATGCCGCCGGCTGCCGGGGCGCCTCGCGATGGGGCAGCGGCGGGATGGGGCGTACCGCCGGTTGCTCCGCCGTGATTGTGACCGTTTCGCCGTTGCGCGGGATCACCGTGACCGGCGTGCCGAAGAGCCGCGCCACGAGCGCCATCTGCTGGTAGTAGCTCTCCTCTTCCGTCGGCGTCAGCTTCTCCGCGAACCGCTGATTACCGCACTTCTGGGTCGAGGTCCTCGACGTCTTTCCCGAGCCATTCGGCGGCGACCATTCGGATGGCCGCGTAGAAGTAAGTATGCCCCCCTTGGCGCCAATTCGACCCAGACGACAAACTCTTTCTCAGATAGCCAGCCACATGGGCGCTCGCCTCCTACTTGTTGTCAATGTGGCCAACAAACCCGGGGGAACCGTCGGTTAAACGGGTTCAACGGAATTCCGTCTGGGTTCGACAAAGGAAAGCGCCTGGAACCCAGAGCGGGTTCGTCTTCGCTGGTAGAACCGGTAGGACGCGGCGAAGCAGTGCGTACGGCGGGGTAAAAATCGCCCGTTAGCAGGAACTTAAGTGGAGCTAGCCGGGCTCGAACCGGCGACCTCCTGGGTGCGATCCAGGCGCTCTCCCAACTGAGCTATAGCCCCGCGGTCGGGGAAGTGTAGCTTCCGGTTTCCGTGGAGA